>PLBO01000109.1 GCA_003134555.1 Actinomycetota bacterium | reverse complement strand
GAGAACTCCGGCATCGGCGGATTGGCGTCATTGCGGGCCATACGCAGGAAGTTTATCCCGCGATTTGTGTGACAAATCCCCGACTCCCAGGGCGTTCCCCCTGGTCACCGGCCCGTTTCGCCGTGCCGACGAATCTTCCGAAGAATCTTCGGAACGGAGAATGTCGGGTGGGTCACGGCGCTTCGATGAGCCGTAGCTTTGCGAGGTGATCGAACGCCGTCCGCCCGAAGAGCCGGAGCAACACGACGAAGCGAGCCCGCCGCACGACGGTCCGCATGAGATCGAGGACGCGGCGCGACAAGAGTCCGAGTACCCGGCTGACGAGACGGACGAGGGCTAACGGGAAGTTCGCGAGCATGGGGTGGTGACCTTGCCGACCCCGCGCGAAGCGGCCGAGCGCCTGCTCGGCCGTGCGCCCGATCACATATCCACCCTCGTCCGATGGCGCGATCACGGGGCTTACCGGGTCGATGCCGGCGGCGACTCGTTCGTGGTCAAGCTCGACGACGACCCCGAACTTGTCGCCCGCGAAGTCGCCGGCCACCAGCGTGCCGCCGCGGCCGGCGTGCCGGTGCCGGAGCTCATCATGGCCGACGACCATTGCATCGCGATGCGATTCGTCGACGGCACGCCGCTGCACGAGTCCGCGACCGAGGCTGCATGGCGCGCCGCCGGAAGCGCGCTGCGGCAGGTCCACGACCTCACGCCCGGCGATCTGATCGGCGACGGATTCGGGTTGGCCGGCACGACGTGGCCCGAGTTCGTCGAGGCACTCTTGGAGCGCGAGCTCGAAGGATGCGGCCGCGAGCTCGGCTTCGATCCCTCGCAAGCCAAACGTGTTCGCCGCGCGTTCGACGACGCTCGTCCGCTGCTCGATCAGCCCGTCCTGGTGTGGTGTCACGGCGACTGCCAGCCGGACCACGTCCTCGTCGATCCCCACGACGACTCGGTCGTCGCGATCATCGATTGGGCTGATCATGGGAAAGGCGATTCGGCCTGGGATCTGGCGATCCTGTCGCTGGACCACACGTCCCACATCGACGCGCTGCTCGACGGCTACGGCGAGGTCGCAGTCGGCGCCGATCGCACACGCACCGTGCTGAGCCTCTACCGCGTATTGCGCTGGCTGCGTGAGGCCCGGTGGCTCGCGGCCCGGTCGCTTCCCGAGTCAGCTGTGTCGCTCGAGCAGGCGACTACCTGGTCGCCTCCGCGTTAGTGGTGGATGGCGCCGGTGTCGACTGCTTCGAATGCCGTGCCCGCGACCGACTTCAGCTGGTTCAAGTCGTCGTCGTTCCAGCGCTTGTCGACCGCGCCGGTGACGTACCACGACGAACCGTTGTCGGCGACGATCATCCCGTACGTCTTGAGTGCTTGCAGGATCACGAGCGCCTGGCCGTGGTAACGCGCGAGCGAGAAGCTCGACTTCAAGCGCAAGCGCAGTCCCATCGGTGGAAGCGTGGCGTTGGTCGACGACGATGCGAAGTGGGTCGCGGGAAAGATGTAGCCACGTTGAGTCCGGGGAACCGTGAACCGCACCGCGTGATCGATGTGACCGGCGGCGACCTCGTCGTAGCGGACGAGTCCCGGCAGGATCGGCAACCCCGCCGCGTCGGCCGAAGTCCATCCCAACGGCCGCAACGCGTTGGATGCCAGGTTCCAGTTGACGCCCACGTCGGCGTTCCAGTGGTCGCCCTGCCAGAACGCGCGCCCGAGCTCGTACAGGTGACACGTTCCTTGTTGCAACACGAGTACATGGCGGTCGCCGTTGCTGGCAGCGCCGCCTTCGACGGGAGCGTTGCCCGGGATCGGGAACGGTCCGGGATCACTCTCGGCGCCGTACGCCGTGTAATGGATCGCGACCTTCGGCTGGGAAGCGGGCACGACCTTGAACGGGATCCCGTACGCGCCCGCGCCGCCGAAGTCGGCGTGGAGGTTCGTCCGGCCCGGGGAGCTGATGTTGTTGATCAGCGTGTTCGAATCCGTGCGCACCCTGAGTGTCGTCACCTTCTGATTCCACGCGTTGTTCGCCGGGAACATCGAGCAGCCTCCGAGGCTCGGAGCGGCGGTGACAACGGCGGACCCGCCCGGGGGTACGAGGGGAGGCGTGCCGCAAGCGCCCAGGGCCGCGATCGAAAGGCCGGCGACCACGGCAAAGATGCGTCCCTTCACGAACACTGCATCGACCTACCGCAGTATTCGACTTGAACCGTCATACGATTGCGCCGTGACGGTGGCGTACATCCCGAGCCCGAAACACGGCGTCATCGACATCGGTCCGCTCCCGCTGCATGCGTACGGGCTGATGCTGGCGATCGGCGTGCTCGTCGCGGCCAAGGTCGCGGAGACGCGCTGGAAACGCCGGGGGCGCGATCCCCAGGAGTTCGCCGCGATCGTGGTTCCCGTCGTGATATCGGGTGTCATCGGCGCCCGGATCTACCACTTGTTCACCGGATACAACTGGAGCGAAGGCGGCCTCGTCGGCACGTTCCAGATCTGGAAGGGCGGTCTTTCGATCTGGGGCGCGGTCGGAGGCGGCCTCATCGCGTTGATCGTGCTCGGGCGCCGGCGCAAGCTCGACACCTTGGTGCTGATGGACGTGATCGCGCCCGGAGTCGTGCTCGCGCAGGCGATCGGACGCTGGGGCAACTACTTCAACCAGGAGTTGTTCGGGAGACCTACCAAGCTGCCGTGGGCGCTCGAGATCGATCGCGCGCACCGACCGCCCGGCTACCTCACGCAGACGACGTTCCATCCCACATTCCTCTACGAGTCGTTGTGGTGCCTCTTGGTGTTCGGCACCCTCTTGTTCGTCGAACGACGCTTCGCCTTGAAGCGAGGTCAGACATTCGCCCTGTACGTCGCGATGTACACCTTCGGCCGCATCTGGTTCGAGGCGCTGCGGATCGACGACGCGACGCACATCTTCGGTGTGCGCTTCAACCTCCTCTTGTCGATCGTGTTGTGCGTATTCGGCACCATCTGGTTCGTCTGGCTCGGTCGTCGACCGCGGGCCGAGACCGACTCGGGGAAATCCCCTATACGAATCGACACGCCCGCCCCGTAAGGTGTCGGCGTGACAGCCACGATTCCCCCAACGAAGACGATCGCCGCGCGCGCCGTGCAGGCGTCGAAGATCTACGGCACGGGCGACACCGCCGTCCACGCACTCGACGCGATCGACGTCGAGTTCCCGAGCGCGGAGTACACCGCGATCATGGGACCATCGGGCTCGGGCAAGTCGACCTTGCTCCACTGTGTCGCCGGCCTCGATTCGTTGACCAGTGGTCACGTCTATCTCGGTGACATCGACCTCAGCACTCTCTCCGACAAGGACCTCACCCGCGTGCGGCGCGACCGGGTCGGCTTCGTGTTCCAGACGTTCAACCTGATTCCCACGCTCACCGCGATCGAGAACATCACGCTGCCGATCGCGCTCGCGGGCAGCAAGCCCGACCAGGCCTGGCTCGACCGCATCGTCGACACGGTGCGTCTACGCGATCGGCTCTCGCATCGTCCGTCGGAGCTGTCGGGCGGACAGCAACAGCGGGTCGCCGTGGCGCGCGCCCTCGTGACGCGGCCCGAGATCATCTTCGCCGACGAGCCGACCGGCAACCTCGACTCGCGCGCTAGCGCGGAGATTCTCGGGTTCATGCAGCGCGCCGTGCAGGAGTTCGGCCAGACGATCGTCATGGTGACGCACGACCCGATCTCGGCGTCGTACGCGAACCGTGTGGTCTTCCTCGCCGACGGACGCATCGTCGACGAGCTGCGCGACCCCAGCGCCGACGCGGTACTCGGCAAGATGCGCAAACTCGGCGGCGAGTAACCCCGTGTGGAAGGTCACGTTCAAAGGCCTTGCCGGGCACAAGCTGCGTTTCTTGCTGACCGGGCTCGCGGTGATCCTCGGTGTCTCGTTCATCTCGGGCACGCTCGTGCTCACGGCCACGATCCAAAAGACGTTCGACGACCTGTTCGCTGACATCAACCGCGGAACCGACGCCGCGGTGCGCGCCCACGAGGTGTTCTCCGACTTCGGCGGCGCCCAGCGACCGAACATCCCCGCGTCCCTGCTTGCCATCGTGCGTCAGACCCCGACCGTCGAGGCCGAGGTCGGCAACATCCAGGCGTTCGCGCAGGTGGTCGACAAGCACGGGAAGCCCATCGGGGGGAATGGTCCGCCGACGTTCGGCCTCGGTTGGGATCCGAACCCGAAACTCAACCCGTTCCACCTCGTGGTCGGCGATCCGCCGCGAGCCGACGACCAGATCGTCCTCGACAAGCACACGGCCGACACGGGCAATTTCCACGTCGGCGACGAGGTGACGGTCCTCACGAGCCGGGCACCGCGTAAGTACAAGCTCGTCGGGATCGCCCGGTTCGGCACCGTCGACAGCCTCGCGGGCGCGTCGATCACGCTGTTCACGCCGCGCGAGATGCAGCGCGTCGCGAACGTCAAGAACCAGTTTTCGCAGATCTCGGTCGTGGCCAAGCCCGGCGTGTCGCAGACCCAGGTCGCGAGTGACATCGCGCGTACGTTGGCCGCGCACGGCAAGAGTCAGTACGAGGTGATTACGGGCAAGGCGCTAACCAAGGAGACCCAGAACACCGTCCACAAGGCGCTCGGCTTCATCACCACGGCGCTCCTGGTGTTCGCGTTCGTCGCGCTCATCGTCGGGATGTTCATCATCTACAACACGTTCTCGATCGTCGTGGCTCAGCGGATGCGCGAGATGGCGCTGCTGCGCGCGATCGGCGCGACCCAGCGCCAAGTGCTCGGGTCGGTGATCGGCGAGTCGGTCGTCGTCGGCCTGCTCGCGAGCGCAATCGGCGTCGCCGCCGGCGTGGGGCTCTCGATCGGGCTCAAGGGTCTCATGAACGCGCTGGGCTTCGGGATCCCCGGCAACGGCGTCGTGCTGAGACCGATTGCGGTGATCGTCGGGTTGCTCGTCGGCTCGATCGTCACGATCGTGTCGGCGACGATCCCGGCCCGCCAGGCCGCGCGCGTCCCGCCGATCGCGGCGATGCGCGCGGTTGCGCTCGAACGCCCGATCAACCGTGTCCGCCGCGTGGGTATCGGCGGTGCGATCGTCGCCCTCGGGATCGCCCTGCTCTTGTCGGGGCTGTTCGGCGGCCGCGGCCTTCTCTTCGTCGGCGTCGGCGCGCTGCTCGCGCTCGTCGGGGTCTTCGTGCTCTCGCCGCTGTTCGCGCGCGCGCTGGCGCGCGTGATCGGCGGGCCGCTCACGAGGTTCCGGGGGATCGTGGGCAGCCTGTCGCGCGAGAACGCGGCCCGGAACCCGCGCCGCACGGCCACGACCGGCGCCGCGGTGATGATCGCCGTCTCACTGGTCGGCTTCATCACCATCTTCGCGGCGTCGGCGAACGCGTCGATCGGCTCCGCGATCGATCAGCAACTCAAGACCGACTACATCGTGACGGTCAAGGGCAGCGGCGGCAATCCCGGCCTCAGCGGGATCAGTCCGGAGCTGGCGAAGCGTATCGCCGCGTTACCCGAGGTGCAGTCCTCTACTCCGATCCGGTTCGGGGAGGTCGCTGTGGCCGGGAGTCACACGTTCGTGCTCGCGGCCGACCCGAAGGAGATCGCGCAGATGTACGACTTCGGCGCGGTCACGGGTTCCATAACCGACCTGACGCCCAACGGGATCGCGGTGTCGACGCGCAAGGCGAGCAGCAAACACTTGAAGCTGGGCGATCTCGTGCCGGTGAAGTACGTGAAGACGGGCGTCGTCCCGCTGCGCGTCCAGTTCATCTACAAGAACAACGGGCTGGTCGGCGACTACATGATCTCGCTCGCGAACTACGAGCGGAACTTCGCCCAGCAGCTCGATTTCCAGATCTTCGCCAAGCTCAAGCCGGGAGTGAGTGCCGCCCAAGGGCGCAAGGCGATCGAACCCGTCGTGGCGCGCTATCCGAACGCGCAGCTGAAGGACAACGCGCAATACAAGGCCGATCAGAAGAGTCAGGTGAACCAGGTCCTGATCCTCGTGTACGTGCTGCTGTTCCTCGCGGTGATCATCGCGTTCATCGGCATCGTCAACACCATGACGCTGTCGATCTACGAGCGAACGCGTGAGATCGGACTCCTGCGCGCGGTCGGCGCCAGCCGGCGGCAGGTGCGATCGATGGTGCGCTGGGAAGCGACGATCATCGCCCTGTTCGGCACGGTCCTCGGGCTGTTGATGGCGTTGTTCTTCGCGTGGGCCGTCGTGCGCGCGCTCCACGATCAGGGGTTCACTAAGTTCTCGGCCGCTCCCATACGGCTGGTCATCATCGTCGTCGTCACGGCGCTCGCGACGCTGCTCTGGGCGAGCCTGCCGGCGCGACGAGCGGCCAAGCTCGACGTGCTGCGCGCGATCGACCAGGACTAGGAGACGCGGCTCAGGACTGGTCGCGCAGCTTCGCGTCCCTCTCGCCGACCTGTTGAGCGAGGTCGGCCTGGAAGCGGATCATCGCGGCTCGCAGCTTCTCGTCGCCGTTCGCCAGGATGCGCACGGCAAGCAGCCCGGCGTTGCGGGCATTGCCGATCGCGACCGTGGCGACCGGCACTCCGGCGGGCATCTGCACGATCGAAAGCAACGAGTCGAGTCCGTCGAGTTGTTTCAGTGCGACGGGGACGCCGATCACCGGTAGCGGCGTCATCGAAGCCGTCATGCCGGGTAGATGCGCGGCTCCGCCGGCGCCCGCGATGATGACGTCGAGACCCCGCGCCGCGGCGCTGCGGGCGTACTCGAGCATCGCCTCGGGTGTTCGGTGGGCGGAGATCACGCGGGCTTCGTACGCCACGCCGAACTCGACGAGCACGTCGATCGCGCCCTGCATCGTCGGCAGATCGGAGTCGCTGCCCATGATCACCCCAACGCGCGGGTTGCTCACGGCGACGACCCTAATGGACACTTGCCCGATGCGCACCCGACTCACGCAGATGCTCGGCATCGAACATCCAGTCATGCTCGCCGGTATGGGTGGGGTCTCCTACCAGCGCGTCGTCGCCGCGGTGTCCGACGCCGGTGGCTTCGGAACGCTCGGCGCGGCGACGATGTCGTCGGAACAGCTCGACGCCGAGATGCGCGGCGTGCGCGAGCTCACCGACAAGCCGTTCGGTGTCGACCTGCTTGCCGCGTTGCCGGAACGGATGGTCGGCGACGCGCACAAGGTCGTCGAGGGCGGCGCGTCGCTGTTCGTCGCGGGGCTCGGAGTTCCACGCGACGTCATCAAGGTTCTCCACGACGGCAACGTGCTCGTCGCGAGCATGTGCGGCAAGGTGCGACACGCGCTCGCGGCGGTCGAAGCCGGCTGCGACTTCGTGATCGCGCAGGGCACCGAGGCGGGAGGCCACACCGGGACCGTCGCCACGATGCCGCTGGTCCCGCAGATCGTCGACGCGGTCGGCGAGCGCGTTCCCGTCGTCGCCGCGGGTGGCATCTTCGACGGCCGCGGCCTCGCCGCCGCGATCGCGTTGGGCGCCGACGGGGTCTGGCTCGGCACGCGCTTCATCGCGACGCCCGAAGCGCGCGCCGTCACCGGATACAAGGACGCGCTGCTGCGCGCGCACGAGGACGACACGGTCATCAGCCGCGGGTTCACGGGAAAGACCCTCCGCGCGATACGTAATCAATGGACGCGGTACATCGAGGAGCATCCCGAGGAGCTGAGCAAATTCCCCGAGCAGATGGGCAAGGCGGTGGCGGCGAACGCACTCCACCTCGGTGGCGACGAGAACACCCCCGTCGACCCCGACAAGGAGTGCTACCCGTCCGGCCAAGGTGTGGGCGCGATCGACGAGCTCATACCTGCCGGTGAGATCGTGCGCCGGATCGTCGACGAGGCCGAGCACGCGCTCGCGCGCGCGGCGAGCACCGTCGTGCGCTGAGCCCGAGATCAGAGACCGGCTTTGGCGCTCTCTTCGGCGAGGTCGTGCTCGTACATCATCCGCACGAGCTCGTTGAAGCTCACACGCGGCTTCCACCCGAGACGGCTGTGCGCCTTCGACGCGTCGCCGATCAGCAGGTCGACCTCGGCCGGACGGTAGAAGCGCTGGTCCTGCTTGACGTACGGCGTCCAGTCGTCGATGCCCGCGTGCTTGAACGACACGTCGAGGAGGTCACGGATGGTGTGGGTCTCGCCCGTCGCGATCACGTAGTCGTCGGGTTCCTCCTGCTGGAGCATCATCCACATCGCCTCGACGTAGTCGCCCGCGTAACCCCAGTCGCGCGAAGATTCGATGTTGCCCATCGTGATGACTTCTTGCAGACCGAGCTGGATGCGTGCGACCGAGTTCGTCACCTTGCGGGTCACGAATTCGAGACCGCGCTTCGGCCCTTCGTGATTGAACAGGATGCCGCTGCTCGCGTGGATGCCGTAGGCCTCTCGGTAGTTGAGCGTCGTGTAGTGACCGAACACCTTCGCCACGCCATACGGCGAACGAGGATGGAACGATGTGGCCTCGGTCTGCGGCGTCTGATGCACCTTGCCGAACATCTCCGACGACGATGCCTGATAGAAGCGAATCGGGTTGGTGTCGGTGCCGCCGACGATGCGTACAGCCTCGAGCATGCGCAACACGCCGAGACCCGTGATCTCCGCGGTCAGCTCGGCCTGCTTGAACGAGAGCTGGACGAAGCTGATCGCGCCGAGGTTGTAGACCTCGTCGGGTTGGACCTGCTCGACGACGGCGATCAGCGACGACAGGTCGCGCAGGTCGCCTTCGAGCAGCTCGAGCGCAGGGTTCTCGCTCTGCACCAGGTCGATCTTCGGGTTGGCCTGCCCGTGCACGAGCCCGAAGACCTGGTAGCCCTTGTTGGCGAGGAACTGTGAGAGGTGGCGTCCGTCCTGGCCCGTGATTCCGGTGATGAGCGCGCGCTTCACAAGCAGAACTCCCTCGCCGCGGTGCCACCAGCGGTGCACCTCTTGTGCGTTTTCACGCCGATGACGCTACTCGCGGCCCGGGCTGTATTCGGGGTCGAGCTGATGAAGGAACTCCGCGCACCGCTGTGATTCGTCGGGTTCACCGATCGCGTCGGCCGCGCCGCGCAAACCGTCGAGTGCGCGCAGGAAGCCGCGGTTCGTCTCGTACCGCCAACGGACGTAACCCGATCCCCGCCAGCCCGACTGACGCAGGCGGTCGAGCCCGCGGTGATAGCCGACGCGGAAATACGCGTATGCCTCGACGTCGTCACGCCCGAGCCGGCCCAACTGCGCCCATGCGTCGAGGAAGCGCGGCCAGCGCGCGCATACGTCGGCGACCGCGTCCCGGCGGCCGTCGACCTGCGCGAGTGCGGCCCGCAAGGCTTCGAGCGCGTCGTCGGGCTCGGGGTCGAGAATCGTCTCGGGTGGTCCGCTCGGGGACATGTGCACGTCGGTCATCGCGAGGGATCGTACGGGATCGGCGCCCGGTAACTTGGCGTCCATGCCCGAGACCGAGACGCCGGCCGAGAAGGAGGCGCCGCCCGAGAAGCCCAAACCGCCGACCCGTCTCGTGCTCGTCCGGCACGCGGTCACGGCGCACACGGGCCCGTTGCTCTCGGGGCGGATGCCCGGCATCGACTTGTCCGAAAAAGGTGTCGGGCAAGCGGAAGCGACTGCACAGCGCCTGGCGAAGCTCCCGGTCTCGGCCGTGTACGCGAGCCCGATAGAGCGAACGACGCAGACCGCGCAACACATCGCCGCGCACCACGCGCTCGAGGTGCGCGCGCTGCCTGGTGTCGTCGAGGCCGACTATGGCGACTGGACCGGCGGGAAGATCGCCGATCTCGCGAAGACCGACGAGTGGAAGGTCGTGCAGGTCGCGCCGTCGCGGGCCCGCTTTCCGAACGGGGAGTCGATCACCGAGATGCAGTCGCGCACCGTCGCGGCTCTCGACGACTTGGTCGCGCGGCACCCGAACGAGACGATCGTCGTGGTGAGTCATGCCGACCCGATCAAGTCGGCGATCGCCCACTACAGCGGCATGCATCTCGACTTGTTCCAGCGGGTACATGTATCACCGGCGTCGGTCACGGTGTTCGAGTTCCACTCGTACGGCGTGATGATGGTGAAGTGCAACGACACGGGCGGGCTCGACGACCTCCTGCCGGAACCCGACGCGGCGGAGGCGCAGTCGTCCGGGCCGCAGACATCGGGAAAGGCATCCTCGTGACCGATCTCATCGAATTCGATCCCGTCGACGACATTGCCGCGGGCGCGTACGGTCGTCCGGGCGAGCGCACCTTCGTGATCCAGGCGCGCAAGGGCGCAGCGGTGTTGTCGGTGCTCGTCGAGAAGGAGCAGGTCCGTCTGCTGGCCGTCGAGGCGAGCCAGTTCCTCGACCGCATCGCGGAAGAGGAGCCCGAGGAACCGCCGAGCGCGATGGACGTGGGAGGCGCCGTCGTCCGTGAAGACGAGCCGCTCTTCCGGGCGCGGCTCATCGGCATCGGTTACGACTCCGAGCGTGGTCTGGTGCTCATCGAGCTCCGCGAAGACGCCGCCGACGAAGACGACGAAGATCCGCCGCCGCCTCCCGACGAAGCCGAGGGCCGGATCGCGCGTCTCTACGCGACGCGCGCGCAGATCAGGGTGATGATGCGCAACGGTGTCGCCGCAGTCGAGGGTGGCCGGCCGCACTGCCCCCTTTGCGACTTCCCGATGAACCCCGACGGGCACATCTGTCCGCGCTGGAACTGACGAGCGTCGCGATGGCGGTTGCCGAGGACCGGGCGCGCGAGCTGCTACGCGTCGGCGACGTCGACGTGCTCGGTCGCATGCCCTGGTCGTCGAACGCCACCTTTCTCGTGAACCTCTCGGAAGGCGACGACGAGCTGCTCGCGATCTACAAACCGCAGCGCGGTGAACGACCGCTCTGGGACTTCCCGCGCGGCACGCTGTGTCACCGTGAGGTCGCGGCGTTCGAGGTGTCGGAGGCCCTCGCCTGGGACATCGTGCCCGACACTGTGCTGCGCGACGGTCCGGCCGGCATCGGCATGATGCAGCGCTTCGTCGAGCACGATCCCGAAGAGCAGTACTTCACGTTGCTCGAGGAGCACGTCGACGCGTTCGTGCGAATGGCTGCGTTCGACGTGGTGATCAACAACACCGACCGCAAAGGCGGTCACTGCCTGCGGGCGCTCGACGACGGACGGATCTTCGGGATCGACCACGGCATCTCGTTTCACGCGCAGTGGAAGCTCCGCACCGTGATCTGGGATTTCGCGGGCGAGCCGATTCCGGCCGACGTGTGTCGCGATCTCCGCCGCTTCGCCGAACAGCTCCGCTCGGGCGCGGTAGGCGAGTGCATCGGGAGCATGCTCGACCGGTTCGAGCTCGACGCGCTGCGCGCGCGCACCGAGCACCTTCTCGCGACGGGCGTCCTACCGCAGGCCGACGAGGACTATCACTCGTTCCCCTGGCCCATGATCTAGAGGTCGACCACCAGTGTTCCGGCGCGCCAGTCGGGAAGTCGGTCTGTGACGGTGCCGTCAGCGGATACGAGCGCGGCGATACCGGGGAAGTCTTCGTCGACGGTGATCCCCGCCTGAGTCGCCATCGCCACGGCGACTCCGAGTCGTTTGGCCTGGAAAATTGCATCGCCCAGGCCGCGGCTCTCCCACCACTCGAATCCGTCCCGCCACGACGCCTCGTCGACTCGTCGGCCGTAGAGCCCGGGCGCGGAGCAGCACAACACCGTCCCGGCTCCGGCCCGAATCGTCGCGTCCCAGGTCCAGTCGACGTGCGCTTCCGCGCAGATCACGATGCCGAGGCGACGCGATTGCAACTCGAACACGAACGTGTCGGATCCGGTCGAGTAGGCGAGCTCGTCCTCGCCGAGGTGCCGCTTGCGTTGTGAACCGATCAGTCGACCGCGCGCGGCGACCGCCTGCGTGATGAAGAACTGCTCCCCGCATCGTTCGCTCAGACCGAACACCGCCGCGACTCCGGTATCGCCGGTGGCCTCGGCCAATGTGGCGACGGCCTGACCATCGATCTCGATCGCGTCGTCGGGATGCCGCTGTGGATCGATCGAGCCGGTCAGCGAGAACTCGGGGAAGACCACGAGATCGCAGCCGCTGTCGGCCGCGCTCCCGAGCAGGTCGACGTGCACCGCGAGGTTCGCGGCGAGGTCACGCGGCTCGCAGGCGATGGCGGTCAGCAGGGCGCGCATGGTGGATTCTCGCGCCGTCGATCTAGCGTTCCGCGGGCGCGATCGCCGCGGCGGGGTCTCGGAAGAAGCGAGAGCGGGGCATCACGACGTCGGCGCCGGCGGCGCGCGCGGCGTTGGCCGCCTCCTCGTCGACGTGTGGTCCGTAACAGACGATACGCGCGCTCGGCATTGCGGTCCGGATCTCCGCGACCTGCGCGGCGCCGCGCGCGAGGTCGACGATGACGACCTCGGCGGACGCGTCGAGATCGAATCGAACGCCGGGGATCGACGAGCCGATGCGCGACCGGTCCATGAGGTCGGTCGTCGTCGCGGCGACGATCACCTCTAGACGCCGAGCCGCGGTTCGGGCAGTGCGAATTCGGGCCAGCGCTTGCGGGACTTTTTCGAGAGCTTGTGCATCAAGGCGATGGCGTCGGGGTCGTCGTCGCCGGGTCGGGTCTGGATCGCGCCGTCGGCGAGCATCCGCTCCATCAGCTCACGCCCGGCATCCGTGCGCACGATCGTGAGCGTCCAGTCGTTGTACTTGCCGATCCCGCCGGTGGAGATGTCGGCGTGCTCCGCGGCGAAATCCGGGCAGAGCTTGCAACCCTCACGCGTCCACTGGTGGCACTCCTTGAGCGGCACCTCGTGGTAGTCGCCGTTGTGCATCCAGATCTGGAACACGCCTTTGATGTTCATCTTCTTGATGTCGGCCTTCTTCAAGCCGTACTTGGCCTCGAAGAGCTCCTCGAAGATCGCGTCGTCGAACGTCTTGGAGCACAGCAGGCCGATGCTCAACGCGAGGCGCCGCGCGACCTTGCCGGCCTTGCGCTGCTTCATGACCGGCGGGATCGACGACTGACACGACATGCCGACGAGCGCGATCCGCTCGTCGTCCTTCTCGAGATCGTTGTACGCGAGCGTGTTCGCCGAATACGTGTAGCGGCTCCCGGCCGACGCGACGACGTCGGCACGCGTCCGCGCAACCCCCGGGATTGCCTTCCACGAGGAGCCGTCGCCCTCGAGATACGAGACCAGCGCCGCGTCGATGATGTCGTGCTCGAGCGCGTACACGAGCATCGCCGAGACGAGCCCGCCGTCCTGTCCGACCTCGTGCAGTTCCGGGTCGGCGGCGCGCGCCAGGCAGATGTCCTTGAAGACGCCGCTCAGCTCCTCGGGCTCACGGGCCCGGCCGAACATGAAGGTGTCGATCTCGGGCTCCCATGCCCGAAAACGGGGGCAGGCGCGGGTGCACGACGTGCATGCCTTGTCGCCGTGGCTGCAATCGCCGGGCCCGCCGAAGTCCTCGATCTGGATCGGTTTGTAGACGCCGTTGGTGTCGTCGTAGGAGAGCACGTCGTGAGGACATGCGATCACGCAGCCGGCGCAGCCCGTGCACAGTCCCGAGGTGACGACCTCGGAGTAGAGGTGCTTCCACGAGAAGGTCCAGCGTTCCTTCTTCTCGGTCTGCGGCTCGGTCTCGACCATCGCGCGGAGTCTAGGGGAGGGTGCGACGACGTCTCCGGGCCGGCGACGGCGCGCCACGGGCCTCGGTAGCCTGACCCGCCGATGCCCAAGATCGTCGACATTCTCGCGGCGGGACCGAGCCACTCGTTCGAATTCTTCCCACCGAAGACGCCCGTTGCCGAGCGCCAGCTCGAAGAGACGTTGCGCGAGCTGGAACCGTTGCACCCCACCTTCGTGTCCGTGACTTACGGCGCCGGCGGCACGACGCGCGAGATGACGCACGACATCGTCACTCGTATCAACCGCGAGACCTCACTCACGGCGATGGCGCACCTGACCTGCGCGGCGCACACCCGCGCGGAGCTGACCGAGATCGTGACGCGGTATGAGGACGCGGGTATCCGCAACATCCTGGCGCTGCGCGGCGACCCCCCGAAGGACTTGAACCTGCCGCCGGGTGATCTCGCGCACGCCACCGACCTCGTCGATCTCGTGCGAGACACGGGCGACTTCTCCGTCGGCGTCGCGGTGCACCCGGAGGGACATCCCGCCTCGACCGATCGCGCGACCGACCGCCGGCGCCAGGCCGAGAAGCTGGCGCGTGCCGACTTCGGCATCTCACAGTTCTTCTTCGAGGCGAGCGTGTGGTTCGAGTTCCTGGGCGACCTGCGTGAGCTCGGAGTCACGACCCGTGTGATCCCGGGGATCATGCCGGTGCTCAACGTGAAGTCGGTGAAGCGCATGGCCGAGATGTCGGGAGCCGACTTCCCCCGCGCGCTCGAGCAGCGACTGCGCGCGGTCGAGAACGACGAAGACGCGATGCGAGCTGTCGGCATCGAAGCTGCCACCGAGTTGTGCAGCGAGCTCATGGCCGGCGGCGTCGACTCGTTCCACTTCTACACGCTGAATCGTTCGTCGGCGACGCGCGAGATCTATTCGAATCTGGGCTTCGACGCGTAGAGCGAAGCGCGAGCGCGAACAGGCCCGACCGTTTCGGTCGGGCCTGTCACGCGAGCGGAGGGAGTGGGATTTGAACCCACGGTGACTTGCGCCACAATGGTTTTCGAGACCATCCGATTCGGCCGCTCTCGCATCCCTCCGGGGCGAGATAGTACGGGATCAGGATGAGCGCCTCGATCGGAAGAACGCGGTGAGCAGTTCGGCGCACTCTTGCGCCCGAACTCCGGCGACGACGTCGATCTCGTGGTTGAGGCGGGGATCGGCCGCGAAGTTGTAGAGGCTGCCGGCAGACCCGGCCTTCGGATCCGCGGCGCCGAACACCAGACGCCCGATGCGCGCCGACCACGCCGCGCCCGCGCACATCGGGCACGGTTCGAGCGTGACCACTAGAGCGTGGTCGGTCAGGCGCCAACTCCCCGCCGCGCGCGCGGCAGCTTGCAAGGCGAGTACCTCGGCATGGGCCGTGGGATCGTGATCGCGTTCGCGGGTGTTGTGGGCCCGGGCGACGATCTTGCCGGTCGAGAGCTGCACGACGACCGCGCCGACGGGCACGTCGTCGTGCACGAGGGCCAGAGCCGCCTCGCGTAGCGCATTGTCCATCCATTCGCGCTCGTCGTGGTGGTCGTTCGGGCCCGATCCCATCCGCGTCGCAATCTAGGTGCCCCCGCGGCGATCGGCCTCAGCCTGTGGGCGTATGCGTAGGCGTCGATCCGTCGGGGAGTAACAGATCGAATCCGTCGGGAGTGTTGAGCTGACCGGGAGCAGTGCCCGGCACGTCGGTCTGCCCGTACTGCCAGACGATCGTGCTGCTGACCGGATCGATGAAAGCAACGCGGTGGCGGTAGTCGTCGTTCACCGCGATGAGCCCGTTCGGGAGCCGCTCGGCCAGGCTCGGGTGGTCGAGCATCCCCGCGCCGCTCGCGGGTCGGTAGGTCCACACGATGCTCCCCTCGCGGGTGAACTCGAGGATGCCTCCGGGTTTGGAGTAATCGGAGACCAGATACAGATCGGGCCCGAGTTGCTGCGGGTCCGACGGATACGCGATCGGAAGGTGCACCGTCCACACGAGCGCGCCCGCGGGTGTGTACTCGGTGACCCACGAGCCGTTGATCTCCGAAACGAGGAGATCGCCGTTCGACAGGGGCGTGTCGCCGTTGGGGTAGCCGACGCTACGGGGTGGATCGTGCACACAGTTCCCCGTGGTCCCGATCTGCGAGAGCGGCCGTCCACTCGCGCTGAGGTGCAGGATTCGGCAGTTCTTCGCGTCGGCGACGGTGTAAGTGCCGTCCTTCAGGAGGAACGCGTCGTCGGGCTGGTTCAAGAGTCCCGGGCCCGAGCCTGCGACCTTCGGTTGTCCGTAGGTCCATTGGAGCGCTCCGGAAGGAAAGGCGATCCTCACGATCGTGTGGTTCTCCTCCTGGTTCGTGACGATCGATCGGCCGTGATCGGCGAAGAAGCCGTCGTCGGGAAAGTAGAACCCGCCCGCGGGCGGCGGCATCGAAGCCGACGGGTACACCCACGACCTCCGCTTGTTCGAGTCGACGACGATCAGGCGGTTGTTGCCCCGGTCTGCGATCAGCAACCGACCCGCGAATGGTCGGACACTCGCCGCGGCGACGGATGCGGGCGGAGTCGTGGTCGACTCGCGCAGCGCCGCGACACTCGACGAGATCGACGTGGCTTCACCGCCGACGAGATACGTGCGACCGCCCACAGTCACGGCCGGGCTGTCGGCCAAGGGCGTCGGGAGCGCGCTGTCCAACGCGAATTGATTGCCCGACGGATCGAAGCGCAGGACGTCGCTCGACGCCGCACCGCCCGCGCGTCCTCCGACCACGAAGATCGATCCGCCCAGTGTCACCGCGGCCGCTTCGGTACGCGGGCTCGGGAGCTCGCCGATCACGCGCGCGCTCCCGGTCCGCACGTCTATCTGTTGTACGGCACTGGACTCGCTCCCCGAGAGGGCGCCGCCGAACACGAACACGTTGTCGCCGACAGCTGCCACTGCCGGGTACCGGACCCCGACCGGGAGCTGCGCGATCGTATGGAACTGCACGCCGTCCGATGTCGCGAGGACGTCGCGCGTGGCGTTGGTGCCGTCGTATCCGCCGACGAGGTAGACGGTTGTGCCGATGGTTACTGCCGCGAGGTCGGCGCGCGGCTGCGGGAGATGCCCGACGACGGTCGACGGGCCGTTCGGCTGAAGCGCCTGCACCACGTCGCTGACGTGCTGCGCGCCTCCTCCGAAGACGAACCGTTGCGAGCCCAGCACCCCACCGGCGGCGTCGTGGGTCGGCACCGTCAGCGATCCGGCCGACGTCGTCGCCCCGGTGTTCGCATCGATACGGAGCACCGTCGACACTGTGTTCTGTCCACCGTCGAGACCGCCGACGAGGAGAAGGCCGGCGCCGTCGGAGAAGCCCACCGCGCGCGAGAGCGGCGAATCGAGGTGCCAGCCTGCGGGTGCGGCTTCGAGGTGCACGACCTTCCGGCCGCCGGCGGCCGAACCGTGCGCCGTGGATGCCTTCGGCGATACGGAGACGTTCCGATGGTTCGACGAGCCGGAGCGCAGAGTGAGCGTCAACGCCGCGACCGTTACCAGTGCGACCACCGTGAGCGTCCGTCGTCTCCGGGTCACCCGCGAAACGCCGCGACGACGGGGTGGACGCGTCGAAGGTTGGCGTCGCACCGAGGGACGCTGCGGATCAGGCACGGGCTGTTCCTATGGGTCGATTGCCGCGAATTCGGTCGAATCCCTGGAGGCCGCGGTAGACCGGACGATGAGGATCCATGGGACGTGAACTCGCCTCGGTTCGCCGAGCACAAGAGCTCCTGCTGGCCGGCCAGACGATGAACAGCGTCTTCACCGATCTCCAGGCGTACTTCGGACTGACGTCGACCGACGCGATCGCGGCGATCGTGGTCGGCCGTTCGTTGAATCGCGCTGCCGCCGGCACGCTCTGACGCGCGCCTCGCAGGCAACGGGTCGTCAATGCCCGCGCGCCTGGTGCCAGTGATGGGCCCAACCCAACGACGCTACCGCGAGCGGCACGCCGACCGCGACCGCGACCGCGAGCACGGCGAATCGCGCCCGCGCGCCGGGAGTCTCGCTGCGCGCTGAACGCCGCCAGTCGGCGAACGCAAGAGCAGGCGTCTCCAACGCGTGGCCGAGCACGTGCAACGTCATTGCCGCGAACCAAAGGAAGAAGCTCACCTTGTGCGCCTCGACGAGCCAGCTCGAGCGACCGTTTTCGAGGACGGCGCCGATGCCGGTCCCCAACACGGCGACAGTCGTCACCGTCACGACCGGACCGAGCATTCGTAGCACGATCGGCGGAGGACCCTTTTCGACGTACTCGCGCCGGCCGGAGTAGTAGCGGGCGAAGCGGTAGGTGGTGCTCGCGATCTTCACCGCGACGAACGGGATCAGGAGTATCCCGAAAAACACGTGCCAGGAGATGAGCTCCTTGACGCGCAGCACCGTGAGACCTTCGAAGAACAACAGCACGAAGATCGCCGCGCCGATCGAACCCGTGATGCGCGCGTTGCCGTCTGCGTTCTGCGTGATCGGCACGTCGGCCGAGGATCGGGTCGAGCGAGAAGAGATGGACAAGTCTGCTCCTGGACGGCGCGTCGGGAGCGCACCTGACCTGGACATAGTGCAACGATCAAACTGGGAAACCAGGTCGGGCGCAGCGATTTTTACCTGCGCATTACCCGATTCGACTCCGTCGGACCGGTTCGAGCGCGGTCAGGTAGTCGATGAGTCGCAGCGCGACCTCGAGTCCGAGGTCGGCGGCGCCGAGGTCGGGATCGGGCCAGGTCTCCGACACTCTCCGCCAGGCATCCTGCCGGCCGAGGAACGCGCCGACCTCAGCTTCCTTGCCGAGGACGCGTCGCCATCCGCGCTCGTGTGCCATGAGGTGCGCGATGACCGAGTCGTTCTCGGCCGCCTGCGGGTGTTCGGTGTGGAAGCCGACTTCGAGCGCGAGTAACGACGCCGCTGCGACCTCGTCGGCGCCGATCACCTGCGCTTCGTAGTGCTCTCGGATCGGCTTCGCCGGACCGAACCACACCTTGATCCCGTAGCGATGCGCGCGGTAACGGCACGCGCCGAGCTCGAGCGGAGACATGCCGTGCAGCATGTCGCCGACGTCGTCGAACAGGGACTCCTCCACGACGCCAGCTTGCTCGCTGCATCGACGCCGAGCCATTTGGCGGGCTCGCAGCCTGTGCTGTCATGCGGCCCCGGGCTTGCAGCATCAGTGCAGGCGAAGCAAGCGATCGGCGCGCATGCGCGAAGAATTTGGTCTCGTGACCACCACCGCGGTTAGGTCGGCGGTGAAAGCGCGGCGACGATTTCGTCGGCGATCTGGGCGGCGGGAGGCATGCCCGGCGTGTCGACGTCCAGTTCGGGATTGACGCGACGACGGCGTGCTTCGATGCGTCGTAGCTCGGACCTGCGCCCGGATGCAGTCCGGCCATGGACGCGGTGTTGACGATATGGCCCTCGCCCTGGGCGAGCATGGCCGGCAAGAACGCCCGCACGCCGTGCACGACGCCCCAGAGGTTGACGCCCAACACCCACTGCCACGCCGAGATCGGACCGAACCACGGGTCGGCGAGACTCCCGACGCCCGCGTTGTTGCACAACACGTGGACCGCGCCGAAGTGTTCGCGCGCCGTATCGGCAGGTGACCGCTGGATATCCGAACAGTGCCCTACAGCGGGTTCGCGGAGTTGTCGATCCTGCTGGGGTGAACCGAGGAGCGGTCGGGCGGCGCGGGGCGGGCGGTGTCGGGCCGTCCAGCGTTGGCGCGGCACCGGGGGTCGCGCGGGGTGGCATTTCGCCGGGTTTCTTGCCGTACGTGGTCGGCCCGGTCGCGCTCGTGCTGTTGTTGGTGCTTCGTCATTTCGGGCTGGTTGCCAAAGTGCCCGCCTGGGCGTACGCGGGAGTGATCGTCGGTTCGTTGGTTTCGAGTCGGCTGGTCGAGCGGTGGCCGGACGCCCCACCGGGGTCGCTTCGCCTCCACGTCCGGGTCGTGGCACACGTGACCGCGGTGACGTCGGTGATCTATATGAGCGGTTGGGGCCCGGCGTTGGGGATGGCCTTCGCGTTCTCGGCGCTGGCCGATCTCCAACAGTCCGGCGCTCGGGCATGGCGGGCCGCGCTCGGCTGGTCTTTGGTTGGCTGCTCGGTGGGTCAAGCGCTGGTGCTCGAAGGATGGGCGCCGTCGTTCTTGAGCACGTCCCAGGCGCAGACCATCGGGTTCTTGGGGGCGTTCGTGTTCGCGATCGCGATCCGTATGGCGGGGGCGATCGGGGAATACCAGGAACGATCCGACGGCTTGCTCGCAGAACAAACGATGCACGCGCAGCGCAGCGAGGCGCGTCATCGTGCGGTTATCGAGAACGCGGCGGAAGGGATCCTCACCGTTGGCGTCGACGGCACGATCGGTTCGTTCAACGCGGCGGCAGAAGCGATGTTCGGCTGGACCGCGACCGAGATCGTGGGGCAACCGGTCGCTATGCTCGTGCCTGCCGATCTCCACGCCGCGCTCGAGGATTTCTTCGCGACCTACCGGTCGATGGGGCCTGCTGCAGCGCAGCGCAATGAGGTCGAGATCACGGGCGTGCGGCGCGACGGAGTCCATTTTCCGATGATGGTCAGCACGAGCGCGATCACTGTCGATGGCTCGTCGCCGACCGTTTCGGGCATCGTTCGTGATCTCTCGGACCAGAAGCGCTTCGAGGCGCAACTGGCCCACCAGGGCCTCCATGACCCGCTCACCGGCCTGCCGAACCGCGTGATGCTCATCGACCGGCTCGAGCAGGCACTCGCCCGCGTCCGACGTCACCATCGCATGTTCGGCGTGCTGTTCGTCGACCTCGACCGGTTCAAAGCCGTCAACGACACGCTCGGCCACAAGGTCGGCGATCAGCTGCTCATCCAAGCAGCCGTTCGGATTCAACACGCCGTACGCGAGACCGACACGGTCACGCGTCTGGGTGGAGACGAGTTCGTGGTGTTATGCGAGGACATTGAGGGCGTACACCATGCGACCGACTTTGCAGAGCGGATCATCGCCGCCCTCCAGGCCCCGTACCACCTCGCTGACGATGACACCAACGTAAGCGCAAGCATCGGCATCGCGCTTTCCGCCGGGGGCACCGAGACCGCGGACGCGATCCTGTCCAACGCCGACATCGCGATGTACCGGGCGAAGGACAACGGGCGAAGCCGTTACGAACTGTTCGACGAGACGATGCAGCAATGGATCACAACCCAGGTTGCACTCGAAGCTGCGCTGCGCCAGGCGCTCGCGCGCAAGGAGTTGCGGCTCTTCTGCCAGCCCTTCGTCTCGGCTGACACCGGCACGATTCGAGGCTTCGAGGCGCTGGTGCGCTGGCAACGTCCAGGCTTCGGTCTCGTCACCCCCGACGCGTTCATTCCCATCGCCGAAGAGACCGGATTGATCGTCGAAATAGGTGCCTGGGTGCTCGAAGAGGCGTGCCGCCACGCCGCCGGGTGGGCGCGGCGCTGGCCGGACAAGCGCCTCGGCATCTCAGTGAACCTCTCGAGCCGTCAGCTCCTCAGCGGTGAAATCGTCGACGTCGTCACCGGCGCACTCGAACGCACCGGCCTCGACCCGACCATGCTCACCCTCGAACTCACCGAGAGCACCCTCATCGACGACGCCGTCAGTGCACAAGCGCTCCTTCGCGCGCTACGAGACCTCGGAATCAACCTCGCTCTCGATGACTTCGGAACCGGCTACTCGTCGCTCACCTACCTGCGCGCCTTCCCGATCAACATCCTCAAGATCGACCAATCGTTCGTGCGCGCGATCGGCACCGAACGCGAAGACAGTGCGATCGTCGGCGCGGTCATCGCACTCGCGAAAAACCTCGGCCTCAGCGTCGTCGCCGAAGGCGTCGAGAACCCAGAACAACTCGCCGTGCTCCGGCGGCTGCATTGTCCCTACGTGCAGGGATACCTCTTCTCCCGCCCGGCACCAATCGAGGCAGCCGCCGACCTCATCGAAGGTCCGATAAGCGCAGTCGCCACCGGTCTCCACGTTTCCGCGCCGGGCGGTACGGACTCAAGGGGAAGAATCGCCCTTTAGTCCGGGCTGGATCTGACGACGCCCGACACCGGGAGCTCGCTCCAGCTCATCGATCTCGACAACGCGGTCTATTTCACGTCGGCGCGGAGGGAGTGGGATTCGAACCCACGGAGGGTTGCCCCTCACACGCTTTCCAAGCGTGCCGATTCGGCCGCTCTCGCATCCCTCCCGGAAGAGGGGGATGCTAGGCGACGCCAGTTCGCCGGCCGGCGTGATGTCCGCGCCGATCACCGAAGTGGCCCGCTCGCTGCACGTATCAGGCGACCCGGCGGCACTCGAGCGCTTCCGCTGAGAGCTGCTTCCTTCCGGACCTGACTCGGTTCACGGGCGCTCGTCGCGCCGGACCCGATACGGCGCGAGCGGGCCGGTTGCAGCCTAGTGGGCATCGGTAAGGTTGCTCCGTGGCGTCACACAGCCTGTACCGCAAATACCGTCCGCAGCGGTTCGCAGAGCTGGTCGGTCAAGAGCACGTCACGGTCGCGCTTCGCAACGCGGTTCGAGAAGACCGGGTCGGGCATGCATACCTCTTCTCCGGGCCGCGCGGCACCGGCAAGACCACCACCGCGCGCCTCCTGGCCCGCGCGCTCAACTGTCTGAACCTCGGCGCCGACGGTGAGCCGTGCGGCATCTGTGAGAACTGCGCGGCGGTGGCGGCGGGCACCTTCTTCGATCTCGTCGAGCTCGACGCCGCGTCGAACAACGGCGTCGACGCGATGCGCGAGCTCATCCAGAGCGTGCACCTCGGTGTCGGCGCGTCGAGCCGGCGCAAGGTGTACATCATCGACGAGGTGCACATGCTCTCGGCGGCGGCGTCGAACACGTTGCTGAAGACGCTGGAGGAGCCGCCGGAGCACGTCGTCTTCGTGCTGGCCACAACCGATCCGCAGAAGGTGCTTCCGACGCTGCGCTCTCGCACGCAGCATTTCGAGTTCACGCTGCTGTCGCACGGGCAATTGGTCGGCCACCTTGCCGACATCCTTGGTCGGGAAGGCATCGAGACCGACTCCGATGCCCTCGACCTCATTGCGCGCCGCGCCGCCGGGTCGGCGCGCGACGCGCTGTCGCTGCTCGACCAGGCGCTAGCGGTCGGCGCCGGGCGGCTCGACGGACTGCAGGTGCAGTCGGCATTGGGCGGGGCGCCGTTCGAACAGCGGCTCGCGGTGCTGGAAGCCGCCGCGGCCGAAGACGTCGCGGGCGCGCTGGTCGGTGTCCACGATCTCGTGGCGTCCGGTCACGACGTCCGCCGCGTCGCCGACGACTTGCTCCGAACGCTTCGCGACGCGTTCCTCCAGTCGAACGCGTCCGGTCGCGTTCCCTACGACGGTGCGCCCGAGGATTGTGTCCGCCTCATTGCCCTCGCGAAGGAGATGGGCAACCCCGCGGTCGTGCGCGCGATCGAGATCATGGGCGAGGCGATCGTCGACATCCGAGGCCAGGCCGTCGCCGACCCTCGTCTGGTGCTCGAAGTCGCGGTCGTTCGCATCGCGCGCCGCGAGGCGAGAACGCGGGAAGAGACCCTGCTCGATCGGGTCGAGCGGCTCGAACAACGTCTGGGCGACGGTGCTCCGGTGAGCGCACCCGCGGCGGCCGCGCCGACGCGCGCCGCGCCGGTGCCCGGTGGTCCGGTGCTCGCTCGTCGCGAGCGCGCGGCGAAGCCGACCGAAACCCCAACGCCCGCACCACCCGAGGTCGCGGAGCCGCCCGCCACCGATCCGGCCGTCGCCGCCGACTCGTCTGGTTCTGCCGACTCGGTGACGTTCGCGCTCGACGACGTCATCGAGGCGTGGCCCGCGACGCTTGGCGTCCTGAAAGCACCGCTGCGCGCCGGGATCCAGGACGCGCAGCCGATCGCGCTCGAGAACGGGATCATCATCTTCGGAGTGCCGAAGCGCCGTTTCGACGCGATCAACGAACGGTTCCGAAAGGAGGCGACCGCGATCAAGGACGCGTTCGCCTCGCGCCTCGGTGCGGCGCCGCGCTTCATGTTGCGCGCCCACGACTTCTCCAAGGCCGACGCGTTACGGCCCGCGACGGCTTCGGGCGAGTCCGGCACCGAGGCGCCGAAGAACGAACACGAATCCGAGCCCGACGACGAGGCCGTCGACCTGACCGAGCTCTCCGACGCGTCCGACGCGCCGCAGCTCGATTCCGTCACGCGCCTCGTCGCCGACCTCGGCGCGGAAGTCGTCGACGAACGCCGACGAGGCTGACGGAGGGACGATGACGAACCCGAACCAGGACCCGATGGACATGCTCAAGCAGGTGCAGCAGATGCAGGCCTACATGCAGGCTGCCCAGCAGGCGCTCGCGAGCACCACGATCGACGCGACCGTCGGTGGCGGGGTCGTGCGGGCGACGGTCACGGGCGAAGGGGAGCTCAAAGAGATCAAGATCGATCCCAGCGTCGTCGACCCCGACGACATCGAGACGCTCGAAGATCTGGTGGTGGCGGCCGTCATCGAGGCGACGCGCCAGGCGAAGGAGTTGCAGGCGCAGAAGCTCGGCGCGGTGACGGGCGGGATCGACCTCGGCTCGATGCTCGGCGGCCTCGGAGGATCGCTCAACCCGTGAACGTCTACGAAGGCGTCATGCAGACGCTGATCGACGAGCTCGGCCGCTTACCGGGTATCGGTCCGAAGTCGGCGCAACGCATCGCGTTCTATCTCCTGAAGGTCGACGCGCTCGACGCGAAACGGTTGGCCCACGCGATCGAGGAAGCGAAGGACCGCGTCACGTGGTGCCGGCGTTGCTTCAACATCTCCGAAGGCGAGCTCTGTGCCTTCTGCCTCGACGAACGGCGTGACGATCACGTCGTCTGTGTTGTCGAAGAGCCGCGCGACATCGTCGCCGTCGAGCGCACCGGTGAGTTCCGCGGGCGCTATCACGTGTTGCAGGGCGCGATCTCCCCGATCGAAGGCGTCGGACCCGAACAGCTGCGGGTGAAGGAACTGCTTGCGCGCATTCCCGAAGAGGAGATCAGCGAGGTCATCCTGGCGACGAACCCGAACATCGAAGGTGAAGCGACGGCGATGTATCTCGCGCGGTTGCTGAAGCCCGCCGGGCTCAAGGTGACGCGCATCGCGAGCGGGCTTCCCGTCGGCGGCGATCTCGAATACGCCGACGAGGTCACGCTCGGCCGTGCGCTCGAAGGTCGCCGGGAAGTCAGCTGAGCGCTCGCGCCCGGTTCAGCGCACGAGGAGCTGATGGAACGTCGGGTTGAAGCCGATGTTCCACACCCACAGCGCGCCGACGATCGCAAGGAACGACCACGCCGGCAGTTGTAGACGTGCCAGCCACGCGGGACGCAAGATCGCGACCACCGCGACCAGCAACACGACGATGCCGGCCGGATTGAACGCGAGCGACGCGACCACGTGACCGTGCGCCGCCGCGACGACCGCGCGGGTGATGCCACAGAGCGGGCACGGGACACCCGTGGCCGACCGGAGCGGGCACGCGACTGCCGGGTGGACCGGCAGGATCGGCCACGCGGCCGCGATCGCCACCATGCCCGCGCTCGCGACGCGCAGCTCGCGCCCGTGCCGACGTGTCATATACGACTGCATCACGCCCTCGCCTGCTTGGCGACGACGACGCCTTCGAGCAGGTACTCCGGATGGGCGCCGTAGGGCGCGCCGGCGACCTTCGGCGCGACGCGCGATGCGAGCTCGGCCGCGAAGTAGGCACGGACGGGAATCGGCATCGACAGCCGCCGATCGAGGAACTGGTGGATGGTCGCGAGCTCGGCCTGATCGAGCGCGGAGACGTCCCACGTCGCGACGGCCTCGACCGGAACCGTTACGGGCGCGCTCAGACCACCGGCCAGGCCTGGGAACCGGTCGCGCACCACGAGGGTTCCGGCCGCGAGATCACCGAGCCGTTGGTCGCGCGGGGTCGCGACCATGCAGATGACGCCACCCACGTACAGCAAGGGCAGGAAGTCGACGATGCGCAAGATGTTGCGGATCGCGCTGGCGAGGAAGCCGACCGGCTCCCCGAGACCGCCGACGACGCGGATACCGGCCGCGACCTTGCCGACGGTCCGGCCGCGGTTCAACACTTCGAACGGCACGTCGTAGCCGAAGAGCACCAGGAAGATCATCACCCGTGCCACTGCGCGCACGATGCCGGGCGCCGATGTGAAGGAGATGCCGAGCGCGAGTGCGATGATGATCGCGCCCTGGATCAGCGTGTCGAGGAGGCGGGCCACGAAGCGAGATCCGACGCCGGCGAGCACGAGCTCGAGCGAGACGCCCTCCGGCGTCGCGATTGTCACGCGGTCGTCGAGGAGCACGTGACCAACCTAGACGAGTTCGTGCGCGAGCGAGCACCGATGTGGACCGAGCTCGAACAGCTCGTGGAAGGCGGTGGCAACTCGCCCGCGCGGCTCGGGCCGGCCGGCGTTTTGCGGCTCGGCGCGTGTTACCGCGCGGTGGCGGCCGACCTCGCGTTCGCGCGCCGCCGCTTCCCGTCCGACCCGATCGTCGGGCAGCTGGAGCGGCTCACGCAGCGCGGACGTCACGCCGTCTACAACACGACGCGCTCGCACAACACAATGCGCGAGTTCGTGACGCGCGGCTATTGGCGTCGCGTCCGCGAGCGACCCGCGTTGCTCGTCATCGCCATCGCGTGTCTCGCGCTGCCGACGTTGCTCTCGGGCTACTGGGCGTGGCGCGATCCCGGCGCGGCGAGCGGCCTCGCGCCGAGCGCATACCAGTCGGTTACCGAACCGCGACCCGACGGTCAGGACCTCGGCGTATCCGTCGACGACCAGTCCGACCTCGCCGCGACGATCTTCACGAACAACATCCGGGTGACGTTTCTGGCGTTCGCCGGCGGCATCCTGTTCGGCCTCGGCACGTTGTACATGCTTGTCGCGAACGGCATCCTGCTCGGCTCGGTCGCGGGTCTTGCGATCGGAGCGGGCAACGGTCGTCCGTTCTTCGAGCTCGTCGTCGCACACGGTGTGCTCGAGCTCAGCTGCATCGCGGTTGCCGGCGCCGCCGGATTGCGGCTCGCGTCGGCGATTGTCGACCCGGGCACGCGTACGCGTATCGACGCGCTGCGCACCGAGGCGCGAGCCGCGGTGGAGATCGTGCTCGGCACCGCGGTCTGGCTCGTCGTGGCCGGCCTCGTCGAAGGCTTTCTGACCCCCGCGGGCAAGGGTCTCACCGTCGTGTTGATCGTGGGTCTCGGTCTCGGCGCGCTCTACTGGGGTCTCGTCCTCTGGCTCGGCGCGCCGGATCGGGCAACGGCTACAGCCGCGCCCGGGCCTTGAGCCGAAGGTAGGCGCGCACGCAGGCCTCGCCGAGCCCGGCGGCCGGTGCGTCGACCACCGTCGCGCCCGCGTGTTCCAGCAGGGTCGCGACGCGCCGGCGTTCGTCGAGCACGTCGATCGCAACCGCAGAGGCGTAGACGTCGTGAGGGGTGGAAGGTTCGCGTCGGAGTGCAGTGTCGAGATCGGGATCGCGCACCGAGGCCACGATCACCGCGTGGCGGCGCGTCAACACCGGTACCGATGCGACGAGTGAGCGGGCCGCCGACGCGTCGACGAGATCCGTGAAGACGAGGATCAGGGACCGCTTCCCGCCGCTCGCGCTCCGGAACGCGAGGTCGTAGTCACTGTCGACTCCCACCGGCTCCGCGTCGAGGATGGTGCGCACGACCGCACGCCCCCCGTTCCGGCGCGGTCGCAGGTGCGATCGCAGCCGCGCGTCGAACACGGTCACGCCGCACCGATCGCCGAGCTCATCGGCGACCAACGCGACCATCGTCACCGCGTCGACCGCGGCATCGAGGCGGGTCGTGCGCCCGTCGAGCGGTGCCGCCATGAGGCGGCCGCCGTCGAGCAGGCACACCACGTCGCGATCCTGCTCGATGCGATACACGTTGCTCATCGGCCGGCCGACCCGTTCGCTCGCCGTCCAGTTGATCTGGCGCACGTCGTCGTCGGGGAGGTAGTCGCGGATCGACTCGAAGTCGGTACCGAGACCGAGCGGCCCCAAAGCGCGCAGCCCCGGATCGCGGAACTGTCCGCGGCGCAGCATGATGACGAGCCGCTGCGCGGCGACGACGTCGGGGTACACCAGCAGGCGGGCGTCGCCTTCGCCGGTGAACGTGCAACGGCCCAGCCCGAGGGGACCGTGGCCGCGGGCGGTCACGGGCGGCAGTACCGCCTCTCCGCGCCGGTGCGCGATCAACCGGGCGTCGAGCGCGCGCCACGCGGCCGGCGGTTCGATCTCGACGTCGGCGGGCTGGGCCTGACGAACCTCGATGCGTCGTGGAGTCTCGGAGTCGGTCTCGACGAGTAGGCGCGCCGCGACGCCGCGCGAGAGCGTGCGCGGAACGGTCCGGCGCACCCGAATCCGATGGTGGGCGATCGCGACGTCGACCACGGTTGCGATCACGACGACGGCAACCAGCGCGAGTGATACGGCCGCAGGAACGACCAGCGCGACGAGTGCGATCGCGAGGAGTGCGTACGCGGCGCGCGGCGTCGGCGTCATCGCGGAACGGGAACCGACGCGATCGCGGCTGCGACCGCGTCATCGGCACGGTAG
The DNA here is from genome assembly GCA_003134555.1 of Actinomycetota bacterium. GTDB lineage: Bacteria > Actinomycetota > Acidimicrobiia > IMCC26256 > PALSA-610 > PALSA-610. The sequence goes on along the minus strand of PLBO01000109.1, from coordinate 127,331 downwards.
TTCTCGAGCTCGGCCTCGGGTCGTAGCGTGATCCGGTGGCGCAGTACGGCGGGCGCGACCGCGGCGACGTCGTCGGGGATCACGAACTCGCGACCCGCGAGGCGGGCCGCGGCCTTCGCGGCCGCGAGCAGGTGCACTGCCGCTCGCGGACTCGCGCCGAGTGCGACACTCGGGAGCTCGCGCGTGCGACGAACGAGCGCCACCACATAGCCGACGATCGGATCGGCGACCGTCGTGGCGTCGACGAGATCGCGCAGGGCGAGCAACTCGGCCGGAGTCGTGACGGTCTGCACGTCGTCGAGCGTCGCGGGGGCGACACCGCGATGCGCGAGCCGGAGCATGGCGGCCTCGTCGGTCGCGGCCGGATACCCCACGTCGAGCCGGGCCATGAAGCGGTCGAGCTGTGCCTCCGGCAACGGGTACGTGCCCTCGTACTCGATCGGGTTCTGGGTCGCGACCACGAGGAAGGGCTCGGGCAGCGGTCGCGCGATCCCGTCGACGCTCACTTGCCGTTCCTGCATCGCTTCGAGCAGTGCGGCTTGGGTCTTCGGCGGCGTGCGGTTGATCTCGTCCGCGAGCAAGAGGTTCGTGAACACCGGACCGGGCCGGAACACGAGCTCGCCCGCACGCAAGGTCATCGTGCCCGTCAGGTCGGACGGCAACATGTCGGGGGTGAACTGCACGCGCCGGAACCCGACGCCGATGGCGCGCGCGAATGCGTTGGCGAGCAACGTCTTGGCGACTCCGGGTACGCCTTCGAGCAGCACGTGCCCACCGACCGCTGTGCCCGCGAGCAGCACGTCGACCACGTGGTCCTGGCCGACGACCACCTTGCGAACCTCGCGCACGATGCGATCGCGTAGCTCGTTCACTGCATCCTCCCGTCCCCGCTCACGCGGGTGACTGCTCGGCCCAATGCCATGATGCTCGCGTCGCCCGACACCGGCGCGAGCAGCGCCGCGACCTCCTCGTCGGAGAAACCGAACGACCGAGCCGCTCGCGCAACCTCGTCGTCGCTCGCTTGCGCGCCCAACCCGGACCGGGACACGACGCGTGCGCGCGTCCATCGCTGCGCCGGAGCGAGCGCGCCGGCGTGGTCGCGGGTCCGCTCGAGGCTGATCGACAACGCCTGCACGTATTCCGCGCGGGCGGGCGGGAGGTCGCGGGCGGTCTGATCGGGCGGCCCGAATCGACGAGCGCGCGACCACACGAACGCGAGCGCCGCCAGGGCGACCAGGATCAGCGACACCTTCCAACGATCGGGAATCGCGGCCAGGCCGCGCCTCGCGCCGTAGCCGTGCACGCCTTCGGGGAAGACGATCGGACGGGTCGCGTCGCCCGCCAGCGCGAGTCCGAACGCGGCGTTGTCTGCGGTCGCGAGGTTGGCGTTCTCGAGGGGGGAGACGTCGGCGAGGAAGTAGATCTCGCCCCGGCCGACCTGATCGCGAGTGAGCAGTGCGAAGCCGTCGCCGCCGACGAGCGCGCGGCCACTGCCCGGAGACGACCACGAGCCGACGCCCGCGCCTTCGATGTCGCGCACATTGCCCAGCGACGGATCCACCTCTGCCCACGACGTCGCTCCGGCCGCTCGCCAGTTTGGTGGCTTGTCGCGCAGGCTTCGCAGATAGAACGGTGACCTGCCGCCGACGACCAATCTCCCGCCCGCGGTCGCGAACTGCAGGAGCACAGCAGCCTCGTCGGCGGTCAGCTCGCTCGGTTCGAGCACGAACGCCGTCGCGTCGACGGGCGGCGGCTGATCAGTTATCGATCCGCGTTGCCGCGTGACATCGTGGTGGTAGTGCGCGAGGAGCGAGCCGAACGCGGCAAGCCCGGCCGGCGCCGTCGCATACGAAGAGCCCGTCGCCCCGCCCGGCTGGTCGCCCCCGATCGCCCGGTCGAGGCCCTGGGCCAGCAGATTGATAGCGACCAGGCCGCCGACCACGACCGCAATCACGATCCAGACCCGGCGGCCGGCACGACCGTTCACGGGCGTCCCGCCTCTTCGAGCACGTGCGGCCATTCCCGGCGAGAGGCGTCGACGTCGGGCCGGCCGGCCGCCCGCCCGCCGTAGGTCACCGCTTCGAAGGTGCCCGCCAGATCGTCGAATCGTTGCGAGCGGAGCGTCGTTCGCACCTCGCCGGTTGTCACCGACGGCCGGTATCGGATCGCGCCCCGGTCACCGAGACGCAGCAGTCCCGCGCGGAACCTCAGCCGCACCGCGCGGGCGAGGTCGCCGTCGCGTTCGGCCGCGTCGGCCGCGTGTTCCAGCGCGTCGGGATCTTCGGTGTCGGTGTCGGTGGGCGCGACGCGCGCCGCCTTGCCGGCCGGCGCCGTGGTCAACCGCTGCCGGCGGCGCCGCATGACAATCCAGATGATGGCGGTGACGACGACTGCCAGCGCGACGAGCCAGACCCGACCCGGAACCATCGAGATCAGCGGGCCGAACACCGTCGAGATGAGCCGGCCGATGGGTCCGAACACATTCTCGATCCGGTCGGCCAACCAACGCAACGGACCGCGCAACGGGCGCGGAGTCGGACTCGGTCGGAATCGGCGGTCGGCAAGGATGTGCTGCGCGGCGCGACGAGCGGCGTCGGGATCGACCGCCGTGGCCGCGCGCAGGGCGCTCACGTGGCGATTCGCGCGTCGTTGCGTTGCATGAGGAGCTGCACGTCGAACGCTTCGTCGCGAGTGCGAAGGTCGAAGTACAGGACGACGATGGCGGTTGCCACGAACGGTGTCGTGAGTATCCCCGCGATCGTGCTCGCGATGCTCTGTCCGATCACGATCGCGACAGTGCTCCCGCCGGTGCGCAACAAGAGGCTCACGCCCTCGGCCAACGCGCCGTTGAGAACCGCGGCGAGGAGCTGCGCGGTGACCACCAGCCCCAGGACATGCATCGCGTGCGCTTTCGTGAGCGTGATCGATCGACTGAGCGCCGCGGAGACGCCGACTCCCTCGAGGATGAGCGCGGGGATCGCGATCGCGAACAAGGTCAGCGGGAACAGCGCGCCGACGAAGCAGAAGACGAAGCCGATCGCCTCACTCAACAGGACGACCAAGCTCGTGCCGACGATCGCGAAGACGCGGGGCCGGACGGCTCGGACCGCCTCGCGGGTTTCCGAGCTCCGGCCGATGTAGGCGTCCGCGACGACACGCGTGCAGACCGCGACGACCAGAGCCGTCGACAGCACGCCGACGAGGGCGACGACGATGACCGCGGCGAGCTGGACCGCGAGCGAGCTGGTGTCGTACTGCGGGCTTACCGTGCCGGTGACATTCAGCGTGAAGCGGTCGGGCTGGGCCGAGAGCAATACCAACGCGCTGAGCACTTGGACGGGGACGACCACAGCCGCGGCGACGAGCGTGAGTTTCGTGAATCGCGCCCGATACAACGCGACGGCAGAATCGAGAATTTCCCCGATCCCACGCGGTCGCAGCTCCGGAACCATGCGCCCACGCTAGGCAACATGGGTCGCCCCGCCGCGTCTCATGCGGCAGAGCTGTGCAGGTTGGCTACGGCAGCAGACGGCTACAGAGTGCGGATGATCGCGGCGTCGCCTTGGCCGCCGCCACCGCAGAGTGCCGCCGCGCCGACGCCGCCGCCGCGCCGGCGGAGCTCGTTGATGATCGTCAGCAACACGCGCGCGCCCGACATGCCGACCGGGTGGCCGAGCGCGATCGCGCCGCCGTTCACGTTGACGATGTCGTCTTTGATGCCGAGGTCGCGCATCGACGCGATCCCGACCGCGGCGAACGCCTCGTTGAGCTCGAACAGGTCGACGTCGCTCGCGGTCATGTCGTTCGCCTCGAGCGCGCGCTTGATCGCACGCGACGGCTGCGTGAGCAGCGACGCGTCGGGGCCGGCGACCATTCCGTAACCGATCAGTTCGGCGAGCGGCGTGACGCCGAGTTCCTCCGCCTTCGCGCGGCTCGTCACGATGACCGCCGCGCCGCCGTCGGAGATTTGCGACGCGTTGCCCGCGGTGATCGTGCCGTCCTTGGAGAACGCGGGACGCAGACCGGCGAGAGATTCGGTCGTCGTGCCCGGCCGGATGCCTTCGTCGGTGTCGACGACCACCGGGTCGCCCTTGCGCTGGGCGATCGACACCGGCGCGATCTCGTCGGTGAAGCGACCTTCCTTCTGGGCCGCGGCCGCGCGTTCGTGCGACTTGGCCGCGAGCTCGTCCTGCGCTTCGCGCGTGATGCCACCGACCTGGCCGACGTAGCTCTCGGTGCCGGCGCCCATGTGCACTGCGTCGAACGCGCACCACAGACCGTCGTTGATCATCGAGTCGACGACTTCGTTGTTGCCCATCCGGTAACCCGCCCGGGCACCCGGGAGCACGTAGGGAGCGTTGGTCATCGATTCCATACCGCCCGCGACGACCACCTCGGCGTCGCCGTTTTGGATCATCTGGTCGGCGAGGTAGATCGCGTTGATGCCCGACAGGCACACCTTGTTGAGGGTCATGGCCGGGACCGTCATCGGAAGGCCGCCCTTCACCGCGGCCTGGCGTGCGGTGATCTGACCTGAGCCCGCTTGCAACACCTGTCCCATGAGCACGTAGTCGACCTGCTCTGCGTCGATGCCCGCGCGCTCGAGCGCGCGCTTGATGGCGACGCCGCCGAGGTCCATCGCGCTCAATCCGGCGAACGCGCCGGAGAGCTTGCCGATGGGCGTGCGGGCCGACCCGACGATCACCGAACCGGTCACGGGGCCTCCTTGACGATCTCTCGGCTGGACGGGCCGTGTTCGCCCGAACGAGCCAGTAGCTGGTGAAGTGGCTCAGTGTAGGGACGGGTGGTTCGGTCCCGCTACTGGCCGGTAGGTTCACCTCCATGACGACAGAGATCGCTGCCATTCGCGAGGCCATCCTCCGCGGTGCGCCCGGCGAGGAGCTCGGTGCGCTGCCGATCCCGAAAACCGTGCGCGGCGCGCTCGTGAAGGCCGACGAGCAAGAGATGTTCGCCGACCTCGACTCCGCCGACAAAGACCCCCGCAAGTCGATCCACGTCGAGGAGTTCCCGCTGCCGGAGCTCGCTCCGGACGAGGCGTTCGTCGGAGTGATGGCGTCGGCGATCAACTTCAACACGGTGTGGACGTCGATCTTCGAGCCGCTGCCGACGTTCGGATTCCTGAAGCGTCTCGGTCGCGAGAGCATGTGGGGCAAGCGTCACGATCAGCCGTTCCATGTGATCGGCTCCGACGCGAGTGGTGTCGTGTTACGGGTCGGCTCCGCGGTGCGCAACTGGAAGCCGGGTGACGTGGTCACGGTGCATTGCCTGCACGTCGACGACCAGGATCCGTCGGCGCACGACGACTCCATGATGGCGACGAACCAGCGCATCTGGGGATTCGAGACGAACTTCGGCGGCTTGGCCGAGATCGCGGTCGTGAAGGCGAACCAGCTCATGCCGAAGCCGGCGCACCTCACGTGGGAGGAGGCGTCGTGCAACGCGCTGTGCAATTCCACGAGCTACCGCATGATCGTCAGCCGGAACGGTTCCCAGATGTCGCAGGGCCAGGCCGTGCTCGTGTGGGGCGCCACCGGCGGGATCGGCGCGTACGCGACACAGTACGTCATCAACGGCGGTGGGACGCCGGTGGGTGTCGTGTCGTCGGAGAGGCGCGCCGAGCTACTCCGTGCGATGGGGTGTGAGGCCGTCATCGACCGTCGCGCCGACGACTACAAGTTCTGGAATGCGGACGACACCGAGCAGGACCCGGCCGAGTGGTTGCGCTTCGGCAAGAAGATCCGCGGCTTGATCGGGCGCGACGTCGACATCGTGTTCGAGCATCCCGGCCGGTCGACGATGGGCGCGTCGGTGTTCGTCGCCAAGCGCGGCGGGATGATCATCACGTGCGCGGCGACATCGGGCTACAAGATCGAATACGACAACCGCTATCTCTGGATGAACCTGAAGACTCTGAAGGGCTGCCACTTCGCGAACTACCGCGAGGCATGGGAAGCGAATCGTCTCGTGTCCGAGGCTCGCATCCATCCCACGTTGTCGAAGGTGTTTCCCCTCGATCAGACGGGCGAGGCCGCGCTGCAGGTGCACCACAATCTCGTCGAGGGCAAGGTGTCGGTGCTGTGTCTCGCGCCCGAAGAAGGACTCGGCGTGACCGACGAGGCGACGCGTGAACGTCATCTCGATCAGATCACGCTGTTCCGCCGCCACGCCGGCTGAATCGAAGCGACGGGGTCGTACAATCCCGAACATGCTGCTCACCGAGATCGACCATGTCGCGATCGCCGTCAACGACCTCGAGGCCGCGATCGACTACTACCGCGAGACCTTCGGTTGCGAGGTCGAGCACCGCGAGATCGTGGAGCAGGACGGGGTCGAAGAAGCACTGTTGAAGGTCGCCGACTCCTACGTTCAGCTGCTGACTCCGACACGAGACGACTCGACGGTCGCGAAGTACCTCGCGACCAAGGGCGAGGGGATCCACCACGTCGGTTACCGCGTCGACGACTGCGCGCAGGCGTTGGAATCGGTGAAGGCGCACGGTCACCGGGTCATCGACGAAAAGCCCCGGCCCGGCAGCCGGGGAACGACGGTCGCGTTCGTCCACCCGAAGACCGCATTCGGGACGTTGATCGAGCTCGTCCAGGAGTAGGGACACAGGCGAACGCGAACTAGCCTGAGCGGCATGTCCGACAACCCCCACCCGATCAACGAGCGGCTCGAGCAACTCGCCAAGCTGAAGGAGGAGGCGCGGACGCCCGGCAACGAGGCGTCGGTCCGGCGTCAGCACGAGCGCGGGAAGCTCACCGCCCGCGAGCGCATCGAGCTGCTGCTCGACCCGGGCTCGTTCGTGGAGCTCGACATGCTCGCCCGCCACCGGGCGCATGGCTTCGGGATCGAGAACAACCGCCCGCTCACCGACGGCGTCGTCACGGGCTGGGGCTTGGTCGACGGCCGCAAGATCTTCGTGTTCAGCCAGGACTTCACGATCTTCGGCGGCGCGCTGGGTGAGGTGTACGCCGAGAAGATCCACAAGGTGATGGATCTCGCGGAGTCCACAGGGGCGCCGCTCGTCGGCCTCAACGACGGCGGGGGCGCGCGCATCCAAGAAGGTGTCGTCTCGCTCGCGAGCTACGGCGGCATCTTCCACCGCAACGTGAAGGCTTCGGGCGTGATCCCCCAGATCTCGGTCGTGCTCGGGCCGTGCGCGGGCGGCGCGGTGTACTCGCCCGCGATGACCGACTTCATCTTCATGGTGAAGGGCGTCTCGAACATGTACATCACCGGTCCCGACGTGGTGAAGACCGTCACCGGTGAAGAGGTGACGCACGAGGAGCTCGGCGGCGCGCTCACGCACGCCACGAAGTCGGGTGTCGCGACGTTCGTCGCCGACGACGAGCAGCACTGCATCGCGCAGGTGCGCTACCTGCTGTCGTTCCTGCCGTCGAACAACCTCGAGGATCCCCCGCACTTCGAGACGACCGACGATCCCGAGCGTTCCTGCGACGCGCTGCTCGACCTCATCCCCGAAACGTCGAACCGCGCCTACGACATGAAGAAGGTCATCGCCGATATCGTCGACGACGGCGAGTTCTTCGAAGTCTTCCCGCTGTGGGCGATGAACATCGTGTGCGGCTTCGCGCGCATCGACGGCCACGTCATTGGGATCGTCGGCAATCAGCCGCAGGTGCTCGCCGGATGTCTCGACATCGACGCGTCCGAGAAGGCCGCGCGGTTCGTGCGTACGTGCGACGCGTTCAACGTTCCTCTCGTGACGTTCGTCGACGTGCCGGGATTCTTGCCGGGCACCGATCAGGAGTACGGCGGGATCATCCGTCACGGCGCGAAGCTGCTCTACGCATACTGCGAGGCCACCACGCCGCGCGTGCAGATCATCACCCGCAAGGGCTACGGCGGTGCGTACGTCGTCATGAACTCGAAGTCGATCGGCGCCGATATCGCGTTCGCGTGGCCGTCGGCCGAGATCGCGGTGATGGGCGCCGACGGCGCGGTCAACATCATCTTCCGCAAGGACATCGAGTCGGCCCCCGATCCCGAATCGCGGCGCGCCGAGCTCATGCTCGAATACGAGGACCGTTTCCTCAACCCGTACCAGGCGGCCGAGCGCGGCTACGTCGACGACGTGATCGATCCGCGCGACACGCGGCGCATGTTGGCGCGCGCGCTCGACATGCTGCGCACGAAGCGCGAGCAGTTGCCCTCACGCAAGCACGGGAACACACCGCTTTGACCCCCGAGGAAGTGGCCGCCGTCACCGCGGTCGCGATCGCGTTGCAGCAGCGGCAGGAGGCCGCCGCGGCGGCCGACGCGGCGCCGTCGGTCGTGCAAATCAGCGCTTGGGTCGACGCGTCGCGCCGCTCGGCGCAGCGCGCGTTGTTGCAGCGAGGGCCGTGGAGGCTGTCGGGACGCATCGGCCGTCGTTCCCGAACGTGATCCACGACGCGGAGTTGTTCACGGTCGGGCCCGACGAGGTCGTCGTGACGTTCCGAACGAGTGACGCGCGCGAGGTCGAGACGAGCGTGGGCGACCGAAGCGTCGTCACGCGTGGTCTGTATCACGCGGCCCGCGTCCTCGGCCTCGAGCCCGCCACCACGTACGCGTTGTCGGTCGCGGGCGCGGACCCCTCGCCGCTGCTCCCGGCCGAGGTCACGACCCTCGATCAGCCGGCAGGTCGGTTGCTGGCCACCTTTGCGACAGTGAACGACGTGCATTTCGGCGAGATCGAGTGCGGTGTGCTCGGAACGCCCGAGGAGCTCGGCCCGGTTTTCACTTCCGAGCCCGGGGCCGAGCCGTATCCCGAGGTGATGAACCGCGGTGCCATCGACGCGATCGAGCGGCTCGATCCCGACGCGGTGCTGGTGAAAGGCGACCTCACCGACCGCGGGACGGAGGAGGAATACGCGACCTTCCTGCATGCCTACACGCGCCTCGGCGAACGCATGTATCACTTCCGCGGCAACCACGACGCGATGGTGACCGAGTCGATCGCGGCGAACGGGCCCTTCACGATCGAGCTCTCGGGCGTGAGTCTCGCGGTGCTCGACACTGTTCGTCCGCGGACCGACCGTGGGCGGATCTCGCACGAGCAACTCGACTGGCTCGACGAGCTGGCGGGCGGCGCGACCCGCCCCGTGCTCGTGTTCGGTCACCATCACCCGTGGGACCCCGGATCGAGCGAGCGCAACGACACGTACTTCGGAGTGAATCCCGACGACAGCGAAGGATTGTGCGCGGTCTTCGCACGGCGCGATGCGATCGCGGGATACTTCGCCGGGCACACGCACCGAACGCGTACCCGTCGGTTCCCGTCCGCGCGAAACGTCCCGATCGTCGAAATCGCGTGCGTCAAGGACTACCCGGGTGCGTGGGCGGAGTACCGCGTGTACGAGGGCGGATACGTGCAGCTCACGCGGCGTATCGATGCACCCGCGGCGCTCGCGTGGACGGAGAAGACGCGTGCGATGTTCGCCGGCCTCTATCGCGATTACGCGCTGGGCAAGCTCTCCGACCGTTGCTTCGTGCAACCCTTTTGACGCGACATGCCGGCGCTCGAGGGTTTGCGCGTCATCGACATGGCAACGGTGTTCGCGGGTCCGGGAGCGGCGCGCCATCTCGCCGACTTCGGTGCCGACGTGATCAAGATCGAGGCGCCCGCGGGCGATGGTGTCCGGCGCATGGGTTGGTTCCCGCCCGAGGGTGGTGACTCGTACACGTGGAAGTTGCTCGGCCGGAACAAGCGGGCGGTCGTGGCCGACCTCAAGACGGACGCGGGGCGCGATGCGCTCCTCGCACTCGCCGGCGCGGCCGACGTGCTGATCGAGAACTTCCGCCCGGGCACCCTCGAGCGTCTCGGTCTCGGGCCGGACGTGCTCTGTGCGCGGAACCCTCGCCTCGTGGTGCTGCGGGTGACCGGGTTCGGGCAGGACGGTCCGTACGCGTCGCGTCCCGGCTTCGCGACGATGGCGGAGGCGATGAGCGGGTTCGCGGCGATTAACGGCGAACCCGACGGACCGCCGTTGCTCCCGCCGATCGCGCTCACCGACGAGGTCGCCGCGATCGCGGGCGCGTTCGCGGTGATGGTCGCGCTGCACGACCGCGAGCGCACCGGTCTCGGTCAGGTGATCGACGTCAATCTCCTGGAGTCGATGCTGCAGATGATGTCGGCGCTGCCGTCGGCGGCGGCTCATCTCGGTTACGAGCAGCCGCGCCTCGGTTCGGGCATCCCTTACTCGGTGCCGCGCGGCACCTACCGGTGCGCCGACGGCCGGTGGGTCGCGATCTCTACTTCCGCGGAATCGGTCGCGCACCGCGTCCTGACGCTCCTCGGGCTCGGCGACGATGCACGCTTTGCGACGTTCGAGAGCCGCGCCGGTCACCGCGAGGAGCTCGACGCCGCGGTGAGCGCATGGGTCGGCGCCCGTCCCTCGGTCGAGGTGTTGGCGGCGTTCGAAGCCGCCGAGGCGGCGATTGCGCCGGTGTACACGATGCGCGAGGTGCTGGCCGATCCGCATGTGCGGGCCCGCAACGTGTTCGTCGAGGTCGACGGCGTGGTCATGCAAGGACCGGTCGCGCGGTTGTCGCGCACGCCGGCCGAGATGCGCTGGGCCGGCCGTCCCCTCGGCGCCGACACCGAAGAAGTCCTCGGCGCGCTCGACGACGCCTGACCCAAACCCGATCCAACCCTGACCCCCACCCGGGCACCTACCCCTCGCACGACCCGTGTCGAAGATTCTTCCGAAGAATCTTCAGCACGGAGTGCGGGGGGGTAGGTAGCGCACGGGTTCGGTAGGTTCATCGTGTCGTCGCGGCTGCCGCACTTTGACGCCGGTGCAACCGCAGAATTGCTTCCCCCGAGGCCGGTTCTCTTTCGTGTGGGAAGTAACACATGCCCGCTATTCGCTATCCGACGCGCTACCGACGTCTCCCGCATGGCCCGCGCGAATTCGCCGCGTTCCATGCGGAGTGCGCCGTCCTGCTCGAGCAAGCCACACAGCTCGACAATGCGCAACGCGCCCTCGCCTGCGAGCTGGCGCACGTCCGGACGCAACTCGCCGAACTCCGCGTCGTCATGTGGCCCCGCGTCGACCCCAAGGACATCGTGCACGGCTTTCGCGTCACGCACCGCGGCGGACCACCGCCCTTGCCGCCGGTCGCGCCCAACGCCCAACCCTTGTGCGGCAAACACCTGCGCTCAACCGCGCTCGCGGTCCTCGCCCGCAATGGCCGACGCATGACGCTCGTCGAGATCCACCGCGAGCTGCACCTCAACGGATACGCGATCGCATCACGCCAACCTGTCAAACGGCTCGCCGACTCGCTCGGCTACGAGGTCCGCAAAGGCCGCGCCAAACGCGTCGAGCGGGGCGTCTACGCCCTCGACCAGCTCAATCCCGGCGAGCGCCGCCGAATCGCACGCATCGGCGTGACGCCCGCGGCGTCGGACTCAGCTGGAAGGTTCGGGCGCGAGCTCGACGCGGTCGCGGCCCCGGGCGCGGGCCTCGTCGAGCGCCCGGCTTGCCTGGTGCACGAGCTCAGCCGCGCCCAGCGCGTGCGTCGGGTAGCAAGCGACGCCGGCCGACAGTGTGAGCGCGTCACCCACCGGCGAGGCGAGCAGCGTGCCGCGCACGCGCTCGGCCGCCCAGACCGCTCCGGCTTCGGGCGTGTCCTCGAGGATCGCGCCGACCATCAGGTCGCCGAGCCGGCACGCGGCATCGCTCTCTCGCAGCGTGCGGCGTACGACGTCGCCGACGACGCCGAGCGCTTGCACACGCGTCTCGTGGTCGGCGTCGCCGAGCGTGTCGATCTCGAAGATGATGACCGAGATCGGCCGGAGCGATCGGCGTGCCGCCGCTACCTGCTGTTGCGCGAGTACCGCGAAGTACTTCTCGTCGTACAGACCCGTGGCGGCGTCGAACGCCTGCTCGGCACGCGCGCGCTCTTCCAGACTCTGCCCGAGCTCCTCTTCCGCGGCTCGACGGCTGGCTTCCTCCTGGAGCACGGCGTTGATCGAGGCGAGCTCGCGGCGCACCGCGCGGATCTCGTCCTCGGCCTGTTCCAACCGGTCCTCGCTCTGGCGCGCACGCGCGCCCAGCGCGACCCCGGCGATCGCGGCGACGACTCCGGCGGAGCCGGCGACGACCGCGAACGTGGGCGAATTGATCGCGACGCCGATCGCCCCGGCCGCGAGCGCGGCGACGCCGCCCGTGGCGGCCACGATGACTCTCGGATCGTGCATCTGCTTCCTCATCGGCTGACCGCCCCCCCGGCCTGAGGACCCGATCGGTGGATCCGAGCCAGCTCGGCCAGGTCGCGCACCATGACGGAGAGCCGGTAATCCTTGGGCGTATAGACCCGCGCGACGCCCATCGCCTCGAGCCGGGCCCGGTCGGCGTCCGGGATGATGCCGCCGACCACGACCGGTGCATCGACACCGGCCTCAGCCAGGAGCCGCAACGTCTCAGGCACCAAGCCGAGGTGCGAGCCGGACAGGATCGAAAGCCCCACCACGTCGACGTCCTCGTCGCGGGCTGCGGCCGCGATCTCCGCGGGCGTGAGCCGGATGCCCTGGTAGATCACTTCGAACCCGGCATCGCGCGCGGCCACGGCTATCTGTTCGGCTCCGTTCGAGTGGCCGTCGAGGCCGGGTTTTCCCACGAGCAGGCGGAGAGGCCGCCCGGTCTCCTCCGTAATTGCCCGCACGAGCGCCCGCACCTCGTCCATCTCGGCGCCGAGTTGCGCCGCGACCTTGCCGACACCCGTCGGCGCGCGGTACTCACCGAAGACCTCGCGCAACGCGCCCGCCCACTCGCCGACCGTCCCGCCTGTTTTCGCGAGCGCGATCGTCGCGGGAACGAGGTTTTCCGACGTCTCGGCGACCGCCCGCAGGTGCGCGAGCGCGGCGTCGACCGCCGGCTGGTCGCGCGCGGCGCGCCAAGCCTCGATCGCTTGCACGTGCTCCTGCTCCACCTCGGGGTCGATCGTGACGATGCCGCCCTGCTTCGCGATCTCCGCGAGCGGCGACGGCTCGGTCTCGGTGAACGCGTTGACGCCCACCACCTTCAATTCACCGGTCTCGATGTGCCGAACGCGTTCGGCACCGGCCTGCACGAGTCGACCCTTCATCTCGTCGATCATGGCGAACGAGCCGCCGCCGTCAAGCACCCACTGCAGCTCGAGCTCGGCCGCTTCGCATAGCTCCGCGACCTTCCGCTCGACGACTACCGAGCCCTCGAACAGGTCGCCGTACTCGAGCAGGTCCGACTCGTACGCGAGCACCTGCTGAATCCGCAGCGACCATTGCTGGTCCCACGGCGTCGGCAGACCCAAGGCCTCGTTCCAGCAGGGCAGCTGAATCGCGCGGGCACGCGCGTCCTTCGACAGCGTCACCCCGAGCATCTCGAGCACGATCCGCTGGACGTTGTTCTCGGGTTGTTCCTCCGTGAGCCCGAGCGAGTTGACCTGCATGCCGTAGCGGAACCGACTGAGCTTCTCGTCTTCGACGCCGTAACGCTCCTTGCAGATGCGCTCCCACATGCGCGTGAACGCGCGCATCTTGCACATCTCCTCGACGAACCGTACGCCCGCGTCGATGAAGAACGAGATCCGCCCGACGACCTGGGGAAACTCGTCGTCGGGAACCTGACCCGAGGCCCGTACCGCGTCGAGCACGGCGATCGCGTTCGCCAGCCCGTACGCGAGCTCCTGTACCGGCGTGGCCCCGGCCTCCTGCAGGTGGTACGGGCAAACGTTGATCGGATTCCACAGCGGCGCGTTCCTCACTGTGTACGTGACGACGTCCACCGTCAGCCGCTTCGACGCCTCGGGCGGGAAGATGTACGTCCCGCGCGACAGGTACTCCTTCAAGATGTCGTTCTGCGTGGTACCCGCGAGGCTCGCGTGCGCGACGCCCTGTTCGTCGGCGAGCGCGAGGTACATGCCCAGCAGCCACATCGCCGTGGCATTGATCGTCATCGACGTGTTCATCTCCGCGAGCGGGATGCCGTCGAACAGCGTCCGCATCTCGCCGAGATGCGGAACCGGCACCCCAACCTTGCCGACCTCGCCGCGCGCCAAAGGGCTGTCGGGGTCGTAGCCCGTCTGGGTGGGCAGGTCGAAGGCCACCGAGAGCCCGGTCTGACCCTTCGCCAGGTTCGTCCGGTAGAGCTCGTTGGAAGCGCGTGCGGAGGAGTGACCGGAGTAGGTCCGGATCAACCACGGGCGGTCGCGCTCGGCCATCGACACTATTCTCCCGGATCAGCCGACCTCGGAGGAAGTCGACCGCCAAAGCCGGTCGGCGTGTCTCTCGCGCTCAGCGCTTGTATTCGTAGAAGCCGAAGCCCGTCTTGCGACCCAGGCGCTCGGCGCTGACCATGCGCCGCAGCACCGGCGCGGCCGCGTAGTTGGGGTCCTTGAACTCCGTGTAGAGCGCCTCGAGGATGGCCAGGCTCGTGTCGAGGCCGACCAGATCGAGCAGCTCGAGCGGGCCCATCGGGAAGTTGCAGCCGCCTTTCATCGCGGCGTCGATGTCGTCGCGGGTGGCGACGCCGGCGTCGAAGAGCTTGGCGGCGTTGTTGAGGTAGGGGAACAGCAGTGCGTTGACGATGAAGCCGGCCTGGTCCTTGACCTGCACGGCGTTCTTGCCGCACGTGGTGGCGAACGTCGTCGCGCTCTCGATGGTCTCGTCGCTCGACGTGATTGCCCGCACGACCTCCACCAAGGCCATCATCGGCGCCGGGTTGAAGAAGTGGATGCCGCACACCTTGTCGGGACGGCCGGTGTTCATCGCCATCTCGACGACGGGCAGCGTCGACGTGTTGGTCGCGAGCACGGTGTGGTCGGGGCAGATGCGGTCGAGCTCGGTGAACAGATGCTTCTTGGCCGCGAGGTCCTCGACGATCGACTCGATGACGAGATCGCAATCGCGCAGCTCGCCGAGGTCGGCGACGGCGCGCACTCGGCCGAGCACCGCGTCGCGCTCGGCCGCTTCGAGCTTGCCGCGGTCGACCTGCTTGGCGAGCGACTTCTCCAGGCCCGCGACCATCGCGTCGGCGGTTCCCTGGGCGCGGCTGCGCAACACCACTTCGAATCCGGCCTTGGCCGCGACCTCGGCGATGCCCGAGCCCATGATCCCCGAACCCACGATCCCCACGCGCTTGACCGCCATCTTCAACGCTCCTGGTGTAAGGCTCCGGTGTGAAGGCCGAAAGGCTACCGGCGGGTAGAGCGACCCGGCGAGTGCGCTCGGGCGTGTGTCGCCGCTCGTAGGATCCACGGCGTGAGCGGGGGATCGACGACGTGACCAAGGCAACCGGCACAGTCGCACTCGTCGGCGGCGACGAGTGGACCGAGCCCTGCACGGTGTTCGACACTCGGCTCCTCGAGCTCGCCGGAACAAGCGAGGTGCTGGTGCTGCCCGCCGCGGCCGCGTTCGAGCATCCCGAACGTGCCGTCGAGCGGGCGGCCACCTACTTCGAGGGTCTGGGAGCGCGGGTCACCGGCCTGCCGGTGGTGAACCGGCGGGACGCCGAAACCGACGCGAACGTCTCCGCCGTCCGGGTGGCGCGCTTCGTCTACATCGCCGACGGCTCGCCCCTGCACCTTCGTTCGGTCCTGAAGGGCAGCGCGTTCTACGAGGCGATGGTCTACGCCTACGGGCGCGGCGCGGTGATCGCGGCGTCCGGCGCCGGGGCGACCGTGCTGGGCGATCCGATGGTCGACCCGCGCGGGGGCGCGTACACCGTCGGCCTCGGTCTCGTTCCGGGCCTCGCGATCTTCCCGTACCACGGCCGCGCGGCCGATCATTTGCGCGAGCGGTCGGTCGATCTGCTCGCGCGCGATGCGGTGCTCGTGGGTATCGACGAGAAGACGGCGCTCGTGCGCACGGGTGACGGCCCATGGGAGGTCACGGGCGCCGGCGGTGCGACCGTCTACCGCAAGGGTGCGAAGCCCAAGACTGTGAAGAACGGCGCGACCGTAGAGCTCGGCGCGGTTCCTACTTCTCGGTGATCGTCACCGTGTCGATCGTCGCCTTGCTGGTCGGATTGCTGCTGGCGTCGACGGGCAGGGCCTCGATCTTCTTCACGACGTCCATTCCCGACTTCACCGAGCCGAATCGCGCGTAGTCGTTCGGGAGACTCGCTCCTTGTTGCGCGCCGGTCACGATGAAGAACTGCGAGTCGAACGTTCCGGGTGGATCGGAAGAAGTCTTCGCGGCGGCGACCGACCCGACGGGATAGTGATCCTTCGGCAGTTCCGCGACGACCGAATGCCCGTACGACTTGGTGGGGTCTCCGCCCGGAGCGCCACCCTGGATAACGAAGTCCTTCACCACTCGGTGCCAGCGCGATCCGTTGTACACGCCCGCCTTCGCGAGAGTGACGAAATGACCGGCGCCGATCGGATCGTTCTTGGTGTCGAGCGCGAGGACGATGGTTCCTTGGTTCGTCTTGATGGTCGCGGTGACTCCCGTCGTGGGGACGGGCGTGGTCGTCGTGGTCGTCGTCGCCGACGTCGTCGACGTCGGGCTCACGGCCACGCTCTTCTTCTTGCCGCCACTCAGCCAAGAGATGAGCAGGATCGCGATCACGAACACTCCGACCGCGATCGCCCCGTTGCGGATCGTGCGATTGCGCCGCCGCTTCTTGAGCTGGGCCTCGCGCGCCTCCCGGGCGAGCCGGGCGTTCTCCTTCTTGCGCTGGCGTTTGTCTGCGGGCGGCACGGCCGCTGAATGTACAGGGCGGCGAAAGGCTTCCGAGGTTCGCGGAGGCCGCCGGTAGCCTTGACGGCCGTGGGTCTCCTGGTTCAGAAGTTCGGCGGGTCCTCGGTCGCCGACCCGGATCGCATCCGGGCCGTAGCCGATCACCTCGTTCGAACGCGCCGTGCGGGCAACGACGTCGTGGCCGTGGTCTCGGCGATGGGCAAGACGACCGACGACCTCGTCCGGCTGGCGGGCGACGTCACGCGCCAACCCGGCGGCCGCGAGATGGACATGTTGCTCACCGCGGGGGAGCGCATCTCGATGGCGCTGCTCTCGATGGCCGTCGAAGACCTCGGCCAGCCTGCGGTGAGCTTCACCGGCAGCCAGGCCGGGATCGTCACCGACACCGAGCACGGCAAGGCGAAGATCATCGAGGTGCGGGGCGAGCGCATCCGCGAGGCGTTGGCGGAGGGCAAGGTCGCGATCGTCGCGGGCTTCCAGGGCGTGTCGACCACGCGCGACATCACCACTTTGGGCCGCGGCGGCTCCGATACCACGGCGGTCGCGCTGGCCGCGGCGCTGGGTGCCGACGTCTGCGAGATCTACACCGACGTCGAAGGTGTGTACACCGCCGATCCGCGCATCGTCCCGACCGCGCGCAAGCTCGCGCGTGTGTCCTTCGACGAGATGCTCGAGATGGCGGCAACCGGCGGGCGCGTGCTCGCGTTGCGGTCGGTCGAGTTCGCGCGCAATCACCGCGTGCGGGTGCACGTGCGGTCGAGCTTCACATGGGCACCGGGAACCTGGATCACCGAGGAGGACGCGGCGATGGACGCGATCGAAGCAATGGAGCAAGCGATCATCTCTGGTGTCACCCACGACACGACCGAGGCCAAGGTGACGATCGAGCAGGTGCCCGACCGTCCGGGGATCGCGGCCACGATCTTCCGCGATCTCGCGGAGGCCGGCATCAACGTCGACATGATCGTGCAGAACGTGTCGAGCGCGGGCCACACCGACATCTCTTTCACCGTGCCGCGCGCCGACGTCGAGCGGGCCGCCCGGTGCATGGAGAAGATCGTCGTCGACACCGAGGCGAGCGGGTTCGGCACCGACGAGAATATCGGTCGCGTGTCGCTCATCGGCGCCGGTATGAAGACGCACCCCGGCATCGCGGCCAAGATGTTCGAGACCCTTGCGAACGAGGGCGTCAACATCGAGATGATCAGCACGTCGACGATTCGGATCTCGTGCGTGGTCGCCGAAGAAGATGTGGAGCGCGCGGTGCGTTCGTTGCACGCCACGTTCGGGCTGGACAAGGAGTAGTCGTGCGAGTCGGCTTGATGGGTGCCACCGGCATGGTGGGCACTGAGATGCTGCGGACCCTCCAAGAGCGCGCGTTTCCCGTGAGCGAGCTCCGCGTCTACGCCTCGCCGCGCTCCGCCGGTCGCAAGCTCGCGTTCAACGGTGGCGACGTGACGTGCGAGGTGCTGCGGCCGGGGTGTTTCGACGGTCTCGATCTCGTGATCGTCGACGTCGACGAGCCCCTCTCGATCGAATGGTCGCCGCAGGCCGCCGCCGCGGGGGCGAAGGTCATCGACAAGTCGTCGGCGTTCCGCATGGATCCCGACGTCCCGCTCGTCGTGGCCGAGGTGAACCCCGAGGACATGCACGACATGCCGAAGGGCATCGCGTCGTGCCCGAACTGCACCACGATGATCCCGGTCACCGCGCTCGCGCCGCTGCATCGAGCGGCGCGGATCGAGCGCATGGTCATTTCGACCTACCAGTCGGTGTCGGGCGCCGGACAGGTCGGGGTGCACGAGCTCGACGCGCAGTGGGCGAAGCTCGACGGCCGTTCGGAGGAGTTGCGGCGCGCGGGTAGCGAATCGGGTTTCCTCGTGCAGGGCGAGGTCTGGGCGAAGCCGATCGCGGGCAACGTGATCCCGCTGGCGGGTTCGGTGCAGGAGCAGGGTTACACGTCGGAGGAATGGAAGATGGTGCGCGAGTCGCGCAAGATCCTGCACGACGACGAGATCCGTTGCACCGTCACGTGTGTGCGCGTGCCGGTCTACGTCGGTCACGCGGTGACTGCCAACGTGCGCTTCCACCGTCCGATGACCAAGGCCGAAGCCGTCGAGTTGTTGCGCGACGCTCCGGGGGTGCTGCTCGTCGACGACGGCGACGGCTACCCGACCCCGCAGGAGGCCGCCGGCATCGACCCGGTGCTCGTCGGGCGCGTGCGCGAGGATCCGTCCGAGCCCGGATCGATCGATCTTTGGGTCACCGGCGACAACCTGCGCAAGGGCGCGGCGTTGAACGGTGTGCAGATGGCGGAACTGCTCCTGTAGCAACGCGCGACACTGCCGCGCGTTGAGAATATTGCCGTCGTCCTGTCGATCCGCGCGCTTTTCGTTCGTCGTCGTTGTGATCCGATATCTACGAGGAGGCACCATGCGATACATCCTGTTGATCTGCGAGGACGAAAAGGCCGCCCAAGCGTCGAGCCCGGCCGAGGGCGAGGCGATGATGGGCGAGTACATGAAGTTCGGCGAGGAGATGACCAAGCGCGGGGTACTGAAGGGCGGCGAACGCCTGCACCCGACGAGCGACGCGACGACGGTGCAGGTCCGCGACCGCGAGGTGCTGACCTCGGACGGACCGTTCGCCGAGACCAAGGAGCAGATCGGCGGCTTCTACCTGGTCGACGCCAAGGATCTCGACGAGGCGATCGAGATCGCGGCGAAGATCCCGGGCGCGCGCTTCGGGACGATCGAAGTGAGGCCGATCTGGGAGATGTGACCGGCCCGGCCGGTTCGCC
This sequence comes from Actinomycetota bacterium, assembly GCA_003134555.1. GTDB lineage: Bacteria > Actinomycetota > Acidimicrobiia > IMCC26256 > PALSA-610 > PALSA-610. The sequence goes on along the minus strand of PLBO01000109.1, from coordinate 107,817 downwards.
AACCGATTCGGCGGGCGAAGTCGAGGCCGCGGTCGTCGCGGCATTCCACTCGGATTGGGGTCGCGTCGTCGCGACCCTGATCCGGGTAACGGGCGACTGGGACCTCGCAGAGGAGTGCGCGCAGGACGCGTTCGCGCGGGCGCTGGAGCGCTGGCCGCGCGACGGGGTCCCGCGCAACCCCGCCGCGTGGCTCACCACGACCGCGCGTAACCGTGCGCTCGATCGTCTCCGGCGCGCCGCGACCGGGGCCGCCAAGCTCGAGGAGGTGGCTGTGATCTCCGGGCCCGACGCATCCGGTGAAGGCGACGACCGCGGCTTCGACGACAGCGGCGTCGAAGACGACCGCCTGCGCCTGATCTTCACCTGCTGTCACCCTGCGCTTTCGCGCGACGCGCAGGTCGCGCTGACGTTGCGCACGCTCGCGGGACTGACGACGCCCGAGATCGCGCGAGCGTTCCTCGTCCCGGAATCGACGATGGCGCAACGCCTGGTACGGGCGAAGCACAAGATCCGCAATGCCGGAATCCCGTACCGCGTGCCGCCCGCGTATCTCCTCCCGGAACGAACGGGGGCGGTCCTGGCCGTGCTTTACCTGCTCTTCAACGAGGGCTACTCGGCCACGACGGGCGCCGAGCTGGTGCGCGTCGGGCTGTGCGCCGAGGCAATACGCCTCGCGCGCACGCTCGCCGGGCTGATGCCGGACGAGCCCGAGGCGATCGGCCTGCTTGCACTGTTGCTGCTGACCGACGCGCGGCGTGCGGCTCGAGTCGACGACGCGGGTGATCTGGTGCCGCTCGAGGAACAGGATCGCACCCGCTGGGACGCCGACTCGATCGCCGAAGGGCTCGACCTTCTCGACGCCGCGCTCCGACGCCGGGAGCCGGGGCCGTATCAGGTGCAGGCGGCGATCGCCGCCTGTCACGCGGCGGCGGGCGAAGCGGGCGCGACGGACTGGGTCGAGATCGCCGCGCTGTACCGCGAGCTCGTTCGGATGGTGCCTTCGCCGGTCGTCGAGCTCAATCGCGCGGTCGCGGTCGGCATGGCGGACGGAGCGGAAGCGGGGCTCCGGCTCGTGGACGGGTTGGAGGAGTCGGGCGCGTTGGCCGGTTACCACCTTTTGTCGGCCACGCGCGCGGATCTGCTCCGTCGACTGGGCCGGCGCGCCGAAGCCGCGGCCGCGTATCGCGTCGCGCTCGGGCTCGCGTCGACCGATGCCGAACGCCGTTACCTCGCGCGCCGACTCTCGCAGAGCGCCGAGTCCGGCTGACGGTTAGATCGGCTCGATCAGGTACGAGAGACCGCAGAGCTCGAGGAGCCGGTTCACCCCGTGTGTAGGCGAACGCAACGTCAACACACGGTCCTGCGATTTTAGAGACGCTCGACTGCGCACGAGCGTGCCGATCCACGCCGCGCCGATGAACTCGACGCCGGCGAGGTCGACGACGACGTCGGAATCGTCCTCCGCGATCGCCTTGTCGAACGTCTCGACGAGCGTATTGAGCGCGGCCGCGTCGAGCTCGCCCTTGAGTGCGACCACGGTCTTCGAAGTGTCGATCGCGTCGCGCCGCTTCGAAACGACGACAACTCGAGGCCGATCAGCCACGCTGTACCTGCGGGAAACGGTCGTTGCCATGTACGGACTCCCCTGCATTCGATGCATTTTCGAATGCGCTACCGGGGTCCGGAGCAACGCTCTTGCGTGACGCTACACCACTTTCCGGACTCATCGTCCAGGTCTCCGCGCCGGAATTCGAACGGGTGAGATCCGGTCAGCTCGGCTGGAACTGGAGTACGAACTCGAGTTGGCCGGAGTTCCCCACGTTGGCGGGGCCGCCGCTCGGGTTGTTGATCTGGTAGTCGGAGAAGGTGATGGGCTCGTCGCCCTGGACGGCGATCACGTTGCCGATGCGACGCGCGGCCAGCGTGAACGTGACGTTCTTCGTCGTGCCGTGCATCAACAGCGTGCCGTTCGCCGAGTAGGAGGTCTGCGCGCCGTCTTTGGGCACGGGTGCGAGATCGATCGGGCTCGTCAGGGTGAACGTCGCGGTGGGAAAGGAGGCCGTGTCCATGATTCGCCCCCGGAACTGACCGTCTCGCCGGCTCTGGCCGCTCGAGATCGAGGCCATGTCGACGGTGAACGTCGCGGCCGTCACCTTGGTCGCCGTGATCGTCAACGATCCGGTCACGCTGCTCGTCTTGCCGACCGCGGTCCCGCTCTGGCCGAGCAGCGTCTCCGTCACGCGGTAGCGCACGAGTGATCCGCTCCCGATTTTCCACGTTCCCGCGAGCGGTGCGCGAGAGCCCGTCGCCACCGACGAGGGGACAGGCGTCGTGGCGAGCGACAGCGGGGGCGGAGGATCTGCTTGGATGAAGTGGAAGTACACGAATGGTCCGCCAACCACGATCAGGGCGACCACCACGACTCCGCCGACGACCCAGCGCGTCCACCTTCGCGGTCTCGGGGTCGGTGCCATCGGCGGATCCTGACCGCGCAGACTGTGTGCGGAGTGTGAAGTCGGGGTGCCGGGATTCGAACCCGGGACCTCAGCGTCCCGAACGCTGCGCGCTAACCAAGCTGCGCTACACCCCGTATGAAGGAGGGGAGCCTAGCCGTCGGGGGCTTGACGGATCGCAGCCAAAACCGTTGCCGCCAGCTCCGGACGGCACACGAGCAGGTCGGGCAAGTAAGGGTCGGGACGGTTGTACACGAGAGGTGATCCGTCGAGTCGCGAGCAATGGCAACCGGCCGCGGCCGCGACGCCGACCGGCGCGGCGGAGTCCCACTCGTACTGACCTCCCGAATGCGCGTACACGTCGGCGTGACCCTGGATGACCGCCATCGTCTTCGCGCCGGCGGATCCGAGAGGGACGAGCTCGGCGTCGAGCACTCCGGCGAGATACTCCGCGAGCTTCGGCGGACGGGTGCGCGATACGAGCAGTCGCATCTTGCCTTCGTGCTCGGGCGCGAGCACCGGCGCCGGCACCGTCGCCATGACCACGTCGTCCTGGGCGGGCAGCGCGACCGCGCACGCGTGCGGGTTCCCGTTCAGCACCAACGCAACGTGGACGGCCCAATCGCTGCGGCCGACCTCGCCGAACTCGCGGGTGCCGTCGAGCGGGTCGACGATCCACACGCGTTCGCGCTCCAGGCGAATCGGATCGTCCTTCGATTCCTCCGACAGCACCGCGTCGTCGGGTCGGGCGTCGGCGAGGCGGGCGAGGATCAGCTCGTTGCTCTCGCGATCGCCGTCGTCCTTGCTCGCGCCTTCGGCGCGCCTTCGGACGAGCAACCGGCCGGCCTCGCGCGCGATGTGCGCGGCCAGCTCGTGATCGTCCATCGAGGCGGTCAACTCGCAGCGGGGAGCAGCTGCTTCGCGGCTCGGCGCAGGACGCCCGCGTCGACGGGCTTGACGAGCATGAGGTCGACGTCGGCGCGCCGGCCGATGAACTCGTCGGCTTCACGGTCGAGCAGCAACAAGATGTTGGCGCGGTCGAGGCGACCGCCCGACTCTTCGAGCCGCAGGTCGATGGCGACCGCGACGCCGCCCATGTTGCCGATCTGCATGTCGAGGACGACGAGGTCGGGGTCGACCTCGGCAAACTTGTCGCGCACGTCCTGGCCCCGCGTCACCTCGACCACGTTCTGTCCGCGCCCCATGAACGCGGCCCGGACTTGGTCGCGCACCCACTTGGCGTCGGCGGCGACGAGGATCGTGATCATCGGGCGGTGACTGTATCGAACAGGAGCTCGCCGACCTCGTGCAGCGTGGTGAAGTCGTGGACGTCGTGGGCCAGGTACGGAACGTACGCCAACGCCGTGCCGCCGCCGATGCGGTCGCGCAATGCTTCGATGTGCCCGCGTTCGAGCCCGGCGATCTCGCGGAAGTCGGCGAGGTTGTCGTAGAGGGCGGCGAGACGAGCTGCCGGTTCGCCCGGAGACTGCCGCAGCGCTTCGGCCGCGGCGCGTAGCCCGGCCGGCGCTTCGTCGCCGAACGACGGATGCACGCGGTTGACGATCAAGGCCTGAACCGACTGGCCGGCCTCGGCCAGTCGCTGCGCGAAGAAGGTCGCCTCCTGCATCGCGTCGCGCCGGGGCGAGCAGACGAGCACGAACGCGGTGTCCGGGTCGGCGAGGAGGTCGCCGACGACCTGTGCGCGCGTCCGGAATCCTTCTTCCATCCCCTCGAACGCTCGAAAGAACGCGACGACGTCCTCGATCACCTCGGAGCCGACAACGCGGGCGACGGTACGGAGGAACGTTTGTACCGCGACGCTGGCCACCCGTAGGTACGCGCGTGTCGGCATCATCAAGAGCCGGAACACCCGGTTGTCGAGCAGACGCGTGAGCCGCTTTGGCGCGTCGAGGAAGTCGAGGGCGTGGCGCGTGGGCGGCGTGTCGACGACGATGAGATCGAAGTCGCCCTCGTCGTGCAGCTGGTGCAACTTCTCCATCGCCATGTACTCCTGGGTGCCGCCGAGCGCACCGGACACGTTGCGATAGAAGGTGTTGTCGAGGATCCGTTTCGCCTGTTCGGGTGACGCCGCATTGCGCGCGACGAGCAGGTCGAACGTCGACTTGGTGTCGAGCATCATCGCGGACAGGCGGCCGCCGGGAACCACGGCGTCGCCTTCCCCGCCGATGTCGGCCCAGAGCTTCTGGTCGATCTCGGTCGGATCATTGGTCAGGTGCTCGATGCCCAGCGCGTCGGCGAGTCGGCGCGCCGGATCGATCGTCACGACACATGCGTTCCGGCCCCGCCGCGCGCTCTCGAGCGCGAGCACAGCTGCCGTGGTCGTCTTGCCGACACCGCCCGTGCCGCAACAGATGACGACCCGACGGTCGTCGACGAGCTCCTCGATCCGGATCGTCACAGCCGCTCGATTCCACGCCCGAACGCGTCGGCGAGTGTGTCGAGCTGGGTGCGCGTGATGTCGGGGTTGAACACGAACGGCAGCTCGATCTGCGGCAAGGGGAGGAGCTCACGGAGCCGTTGGATCTGTTCGCCTTGTAGGGCGCGGCGTTCCTCGAGGAACGCCGCCGCGTGCGCGAGATCATCGGCTTCTCGTCGGGAGACGAAGCGATCACACGCGCGTGCGTCGTCGAGAATCGCTTCCGCGTTCGCAGAGACTGCGACCGGAAGCGGGGCGAAGCAGCCGTTGATCACGACCGGTCCGAGTGCGACCCCGGCGCGATCTTCGATCGCGAAGGCAGTGTCGACGACCTCGCTCACCGGCGTCTCCTCGGCCAGCGTCACGAGCATCACCTGACAGCGCTTGGGATCGGAGATCAGGTTGACGACGTCCTGCGCCTGCTTGCGGATCGGGCCGACCCGGACCGCGTCGAGCAGACCGCGGGCCGACAGCAGGAACGTCACCGCGTGACCGGCCGCCGGGGCGTCGACGATCACCAGGTCGGCCGAGCGCGACTCCTCGATCGACTTCACCTTCCCGAGTACGAGGATGTCCTTCATGCCGGGAACGGCGGTGGCGACGACGTCGAGCGCACCCGACGTCGCGAGTCGCTTCGAGATGCGTTTCATGCCGTGCGTCACGAGATAGTCGACGAGCGCGGCGTCGGGCGTCAGGAACCGGGCCCGCACGCGCATTTCCAGATCGATCTCTTCGTATCCGAGCGCGGGGGCATCGAACATCGCGGGGAGGCCGGACTTCCCCTCGACCTCGATGATGAGCACCGACCGACCGGCGCGGGCGGCCGTGACCGCCAGGGCGGCGGTGACCGTGGTCTTGCCGACGCCTCCCTTTCCGGCGACGATCACGACGCGGGAGGTAGAGGAGAATTCGGCTACCTCCATTGCTCCATCGTACGAGGCGCGTGCTACGACTGACCGGTGCGTTGGCGTCGGCTACTCGTAGGAATCGGCGGCTGCTCGATGCTCGCAGCTTCGTTCTGCGCGGTCGCCGGCGCGCAGAACGTGAGCGACGGCCGCATCGACGTCGTACAGGTCAACGGGCTGATCGATCCGTCCAACGCGGCGCTCATTCGTACGTCGCTGCGCGACGCGGAGCGCGTGCATTCCACGGTCGTCGTCTTCCAGATCGACGCCTCGGCCGCCGTCGACGTCGATGTCACCGCGTTGCTCCACGACTTCACCCACTCGACCGTGCCGGTCACGGTGTGGGTCGGGCCGTCGGGTGGCCGCGCGCGTGGCGCGGCGGCGCTGCTGGCGCGTTCAGCCGCCTTCGCCGCCGTCGCTCCGGGCGCGCGGGTCGGACCTGTCGATCCCATCCGGTACGACGACACGTCGTTCCAGGTGACCGCTCCGTTGAATGACGTGACCGCGAAGGCATCCACGTTGCTCGAGTTCATCGGGCTGCTCGACGGCCGGACCCTCCAAACCGCCGCCGGCCCGGTGAAGCCGTCGACGATCAAGGTCGTCGAGCTGAACGGACGCCAGGTGCGCGAGCCGAAGGGTGAGGTCCACTTCCGCAAGCTGGGTCTGGTCGCGCAGCTCGCGCACACACTCGACGCACCCTGGGTTGCGTACTTCCTCTTCCTCGCGGGACTGGCGCTGATTGTCTTCGAGTTCTTCTCGGTAGGCGTGGGCGTGGCGGGGTTCGTCGGCGCGGTGGCGCTCGTGGGTGCGTGTTTCGGGTTCTCGCATCTGCCGGTGACGCCGTGGGCCGTCGCGTTGTTACTGCTCGGCGTGTTCGGCATGGCCGTCGACGTGCAAGCCGGCACCCTCGGTCCGTGGACCTTCATCGGCGCGGGTTCGCTCGTCGCGGGATCGCTCTGGCTCTTCGGCGGCTCGTCCCGCCTCGATCCGACGTGGTGGGTGCTCGCGTTCGTCATCGCGGGCACGGTGGTGTTCATGCTCTCGGGCATGACCGCGATGGTGCGGTCGCGCTTTTCGACGCCCACGATCGGACGCGAGGACCTCGTCGGCGAGATGGGACTTGCCGAGGCCGACGTCGATCCCGACGGCGTCGTGAGAATTCGCGACGCGCTCTGGCGCGCCCGTACCAACCGGGCCACGCCGATCCAGGCCGGAGACCTGGTACGGGTGGTCTCCATCGAGGGCGTGGTGTTGGAGGTCGAGCCGGAATCGGGCGGAGCGCGGGATCACCGCGAGCGTCGCCGCGGCTCCTGACCAGCCCGTTTGTCTCCACTGCGGGCCAGGGATACGTTCCGAGCGTCACAGGTGCTGCGGGGTATGGAGTAGGGCGTTGGCGCTCAGCATCGTTCATGAAACCTGGCATTTGAAGGCGTCGTGCCGGGGTCCAGAGTCGTCATTGTTCTTTCCGCCGTCGGTCGCCGAGCGGCGGGACGTGCGAGAAGCGCGCGAGGCGCGAGCCAAGATGATCTGCGCGCAATGCATCGTGCAACCCGAGTGCCTCGAGTTCGCGTTGCGCGTGCACGAGCCGCACGGCATCTGGGGCGGCTTGACCGAAGCCGAGCGTCGCCGCCTCTTCCCCGACGCCTGAACCCGCGCGCACCCCGCCTGCGGTCCGTACGCATATACATCGCGTTTTTGGAGTGATATCACCGGCGATATCACGGACGAACTCACCGGTGATAACACGCGCTTTTCCTATGGGTGTCTCACCACGGCGTTACGTTTCGCGCATGGTTCAAGAAGCGCGACCGGCAGTCGTCCTGCTCCGTATGTCGCCTCAACTCCGGGACGGATTACGCGAGGCGGCGACGGCCGCGGGATGTTCCCTGAACGCCTTTGCCGTTCAGGTGCTCGCAGCTGCGGCGGGCGATCCTGCGCGTTTTCGACTGTCGGGCCCGCACGAGGAGCCCGAGTCGCCCGATGTCAATGCGCTCGAGCGCGACGCGCTCGGCTATCCGCTCGAGCGGATAGCGCGGGCGCAACACTCCGGCGCTCGCAACGACTTCATCGGGACGATGGGTAATGAACTGGGTCCCGATGAGATGGTCGCGCTCGTCAAGCGATTCGACGCGGAGGAGCCCGGATATTTCGTCGAGTGGCAGCGGATCAGGAACGCCGAGCGCGCGGCCCGGGAATTCGAAGGTCGCCGCGGCGCCGCGTGACGCCTTCGGCGTCCATGCGCTTGACGATCGGCAGGATGTACTTGCGCGACGTTCCCAACAGGTCGCGCACGTCGGCAATCGTGATCGTCTCTCGCTCCACCACCAGGCGCGCAATCCGCTCGCGCGCGTCGTCGAGCGCGCTGGTGGCGAACACGATGCCGTCGAGGTCGGCCACTGCCCCGGCGCGAGCAAGCGCGCGCACCAGCGAAAGTGGTGCTCCGACGTCGGCGGGCGCGGGCGGTGCGAGAGGGGAGGCCGCGAGGGCGTCGAGGAGCTTGCGGGCCTCGGGATCGTCGAGAACTCCGGCGTGACGGGTGCTGCGCACGAGGTCGTGCTCGATGACCAGTGCAGGATCGTCGGCGAGGGCGGCCCGTAGCCGCGTTACGTCTGTCCCGCATGCCGCGGCCACCGTCGACAACGTCGCCGAAGTCTCCTCGACCATCTCGGCCGCACGGGCGCGTACCCGGGCGAGGGTTTCGGGCGCGACCAACCAGCTCCCGACCGAGACCGAGCACTCGTCGGCCGCGTGCTCGTCGCCCGCGAGGCGCGCCATCTCGGTGCGCGTGCACCACGGACGAGCGGCAAGGACGCGCTCGCCGAGCGAGAGGACAAGCCGCTCGACTGCATCAGCGACTCGGCGTGCCGGGGCGACGTCGAGTACCTCGGCGCCCGCGACCGTCGTCTGCGCTCCCGACGAGCGCAGCACGAGCCGGTCACCGGGAGCGAGGGGCAGCGGTGTCGACAGTCGCAGTCGTCCGAACCGACCGTCGTCGCCGAGCAGTAGTAGGCGTGCGAGCTGTTCACCCGAGCCCGCGTGCGCGTGCACGGTCCCGCGTTTCGGAAGCGCTCGGCCGGGGAGGGCGCGTAGCGCGACGTCGACCGTGTCGACGACGGCCCATTGGCCCGGGGAGACGATCGCGACCCCGCGCTCCACATCGGTGTGATCGACGCCGGCCAGGTTGAGGGCGACCCGGCTGCCCGGCGACACCCGATCGAGCTGTTCGTGATGGGATTCGATCCGGCGGACTCGGGCCCTGCGGTCGCCCGGTTCGATCGTCACCTCCTCGTCGCGCGCGAGCGATCCGCCCGTGAGCGTGCCGGTCACGACCGTTCCCGCACCACTGGCCGCGAACACGCGATCGACCCACAAGCGCGGCCTTCCGACATCGCGCGGCGCCGGCGCGTTCCGCAGCACGGCGTCGAGCGTGGCGCGCACGTCGTCGAGGCCGCGCCCGCGCACTGAGTCGACGACAACGACCGGCCAGTCGACGCGCTCCGCAACCTCGAGTTGCACGATGTCGAGGGTGTCCTGGTCGACGAGCGCGGCCTTCGTCAGCGCGACTATGCCGTGGCGGACGTCGAGCAGGTCGAGGATCTGCATGTGCTCCTCGGTCTGAGGCATCCAGCCCTCGTTCGCCGCGACAACCAGCAAGGCGACGTCGACCGCCCCTACGCCCGCGAGCATGTTCTTCACGAAGCGCACGTGGCCCGGAACGTCGACCAGGCCCACGACCTGTCCCGATGGAAGTGTGCAGAACGCGAAGCCGAGATCAATCGTCAGCCCGCGCTCCTTCTCCTCGGGGAAACGATCGGGATCGGTACCGGTGAGTGCCAGCACGAGCGACGACTTCCCGTGGTCGACGTGGCCGGCGGTCGCGACCACTCTCACCGTGGACGACCGTCAGGAGCGCGCAACGCGGCGGCAAGGCGCGCGTCATCGGCGGGGTCGACGGTGCGCAGGTCGCATACAACCCGGTCGTCGTCCACCCGGGGAACGATGCGCGCCGCTCGAAGTCGAGCCGTGAGCGCGTTGACCGACGGCGGTTCGACCGCGACGCCGCACGACGGGATGGTGAGTCCGGGGAGGGTCCCGCCGCCGGCGACCGCTTCGGTGTCGACGACCTTGACGCCCGGCACCCCGGCGGCGATGACTTCCGCGCGCACGCGCAGCGCGTCGACGGGCTCGCACGCCATGCGCCAGAACGGGATCGACGCGGCATCGCTGGACAGGTACGCGTGAGCGATCGCCTGGAGTCCTGCGAGCGTCAGCTTGTCGGCGCGCAGCGCGCGCGCCAGCGGGTGCGCCTTCAGTCGATCGACCAGCGCGCGCCGGCCGACGATGATCCCCGCCTGGGGCCCACCGAGCAGCTTGTCGCCGGAGAAGGTGACGAGCGCCGCTCCCGCTTCGATGCACTGACGCACTCCGAGCTCGTCTCGCAACCAAGGCGGTCGCTCGCGCAGCCACGGCGTCGTCTCGTCGAGCAGACCCGAGCCCGCGTCGACGACCACCAGTTCGTCGAACCGGGCGAGCTCGGCAACCGAGGTCGACGCGACGAAGCCGATCATGCGGTAGTTCGACGTGTGCACCTTCAACACCAGAGCGACCTCTGCGGAGCGCGCGCGCTCGTAGTCGCTCAGCCGGGTTCGGTTCGTCGTTCCGACCTCGATCAAACGGGCGCCGGTCTCGGCGAGGATCTCCGGTATCCGAAAGCCTCCGCCGATCTCGACGAGCTCGCCGCGCGAGACCAAAACGGAGCGGCCGCGCGCCAACGTTGCCAGCACCAGGAGCACCGCGGCCGCGTTGTTGTTGACGACGATGCCCGCCTCCGCGCCGCACGCCCTTGCGAGCAAAGAGCCCGCGTGTTCGTGCCGCGACCCGCGCACACCCTCCGCGAGCCGATACTCGACGTTCGTGTACCCGCTCGCGCGCGTCATCGAGTCGAGCGCCGCCGCGCCGAGCGGCGCCCGCCCCAGGTTGGTGTGCAAGAGCACCCCGGTCGCGTTCACGACCGGACCGAGTAGCGCCAACGAGAGCACGCGCGCCCGTTCCCGCGCGTCACGCGACACCTCGTCCGGCGCGATCGCGCCTCGGCGCGCGGCGTCGACCGCCTCACGCGCGAGCTCGGCGCGCACGGCATGCGGAAGCGCCGGATCGAGCTCGGTGAGCACGCTCTCGACGCTCGGAATCCCGCGACGCGGGTCCGCATCTCCCTCGGCGTCCACACCGGGCAGGTTACGGGGCCACGTAGACTTCCTCCATGGAGAGGGTCCGCGATGCCGCAACGGTGATCCTCGTGCGCGACCGTCCCGAGCTGCATGTCTTCGTGGTGCGGCGCAATCCGGCACTCGATTTTGCTCCGGGCGCGACGGTATTTCCGGGCGGTGCGGTCGATCCCGCCGACGCCCCGGTCGCGGCCGCGCTCGGTGTGGACGAGTTCCGGGCCGCCGCCGCGCGCGAGTGTCTCGAGGAGTGCGGGATACCGGTCGACGCGCGCGAGCTCGTCGAGTTCGCACGCTGGATCACGCCGGTCGGCGCGCCCCGTCGCTACGACACGCGGTTCTTCGTCGTGCGCGCGCCCGAAGGGCACGAGGGGGAGCACGACGGAAGCGAGCTCGTCGAATCCGCCTGGATGCGACCGGGCGACGTGCTGCGCGCGTTCGCCGATGGCGAGATCGACCTGATCCTGCCCACCCAGCGGAGTCTCGAGGTCCTCGCCCGCTTCGATCGCGTCGACGCCCTGCTCGCCGAGTTGCGTGAGGCCCCGTGCCCAACTTGACCCCCGAATCTCCGAGCGCGCTCTCGCCGCTCGTGCGCAGAGTCGTCGCGAACAATCCCGGCCTGATGACCGGTCCCGGCACCAACACCTATCTCGTGGGAATCGACGAGGTGGCGGTGATCGATCCGGGCCCCGATCTCACGCGGCACGTCGATGCGATCATCGGAGCGTCGATGCTCGAGCGCGTCCGTTGGGTCCTGCTCACCCACACGCACCCCGATCACTGGCCCGCGGCCGCCAAGATCCGCAAGAAGACCGGTGCGAAGATCGCGGGCTTCTCCCCGTTCCCGAAGGCCGACGAGGTCACGCTCGAGCTCGATGTCGTGCTCGCCGACGGCGACACGATCGACGGAACCGAGTTCCGGCTCGAGGCGCTGCACACGCCCGGACACGCGCCCAATCACCTGTGCTTCTGGCTCGACGAGGAACGCTCGCTGTTCACGGGCGACCACGTTCTCAACGGAACCACGACCGTGGTGAACCCGCAGCGCGGGGGCGACATGATCGAGTACCTCGCGTCGCTCGACCGGCTCCGCAAGATCAAGCGGGTCGCGCGTATCTGTCCCGGGCACGGCGACGTGATCGAGGACCCGGCCAAGGTGCTCGAGGAGTACGTCGCACACCGAAAGATGCGCGAGCGCCAGATCCTCAAGCTCTTGAAGACCAAGCCGGCGACGATCCCCAAGATCGTCCGCACGCTCTACACCGACACCCCCGAGGGCCTGGTCGAGATGGCGCAGCGTCAAGTGCACGCGCACCTCCTGAAGTTGAAGGCCGAAGGCAAAGTCTCGGGCAACGGCGCCAAGACGAGCTGGAACCTCTCGTAGCCCGAGGCCGGCCCGACGGAAGGCCGGCAAAACGGCTGGCACGGGCTGGCCGGACAGGCAAGCCGGCACGTAGCCTGAGCCGGCAAACGCATCCCTGTGAGAGGAGTCGCGATGGGCGACGCGCAACTGTTCATCGATGGTGTCTGGGCCGACGCGCAATCCGGCGAGACCTTCCCCACCTACGCACCCTCGACGGGCGAGAAGATCGCCGACGTCGCCAAGGCCGGGCGCGAAGACGCCCAGCGCGCCGTGCAAGCCGCGCGCAAGGCGTTCGACGACGGTCCGTGGCCCAAGATGTCGGGCAAGGAGCGCGCGGAGAAGCTGCGCGCAGTCGCCGCCATCATCAACGGCCGGAGCGCCGAGATCGCGGAGATCGAGGCTCGCGACGGTGGCGGGACGATCAAGAAGGCGATGTTCGCCGACGTTCCGGGCGCGGCGTCGACCTTCGAGGCGTTCGCCAACTGCGCCGAGAACGAGCCCGACGTGATCGAGCGGGGCGAGAGCCCGTTCCCGCCCGCGAAGAGCATCGTGCGCCGCGAGCCCTACGGCGTGTGCAGCGGCATTGTGCCGTGGAACTTCCCGTTCCTCATGGCCGGTTGGAAGATCGGCCCCGCGGTCGCGGCCGGCAACACCGTCGTACTCAAGCCCGCGAGCTTCACGTCGCTCAGCGCGATCGAGATGGTGAAGGCCGTCGAGGAAGCCGACATCCCGGCGGGCGTCGTCAACTTGATCACCGGCCCGGGCGGCAGCGCGGGTGAGGAGCTCGCGCAGCATCCGCTCGTCGACAAGGTCGCATTCACGGGTTCGACCGAGGTCGGACGGCGCATCATGCAGCTCGCGTCCGGGACCGTGAAGAAGGTGACGCTCGAGCTCGGCGGCAAGTCGGCGAACATCGTGCTCGACGACGCCGATCTCGATCTCGCGGCGGCCGGTGTGTTGTGGGGCACGTTCTTCCACAACGGTCAGGTGTGCGAGTCGGGCACGCGCGCGCTGGTGTCGCGCAAGATCTACGACGAGTTCGTCGGCATGCTCGTGGAGCGCGCCGGCAAGATCGTCATCGGCGACAACATGGACATGAACACCGACCTCGGTCCGCTCGTCGCGCCGAGCCAGGTCGACACCACCGAGCGGTACGTGAAGCTCGGGCTCGACGAGGGCGCGAAGCTGCTGTGCGGAGGGTCCAAGCCCACGAACCTGCCGGCCGGACTCGACCAGAGCGCCTACTACCTCCCGACGATCTTCGAGGCCGACAACTCGATGAAGATCGCGCAGGAGGAGATCTTCGGACCGGTGTTGTGCGTCATCCCGTTCGACTCCGACGACGAGGCGATCAAGATCGCGAACGACTCGATCTACGGTCTCGGCGGTGGCGTGTGGTCGAGGAACCTCGACCGGGCACACTCGATGGCGGCGAGCATGCGCACCGGCACCGTGTGGGTGAACGACTACCACATGATCACGCCGACGCAGCCGTTCGGTGGCTACAAGCAGTCGGGCATCGGGCGCGAGCTCGGCGACTACGGCTACAACGAGTACCGCCAGATCAAGCACGTGTGGCAGAACACGGCCACCGATCGCAGCGGCTACCTGCACTTCGCCGCCCTTTCGGGGAACATTTGAAAGTGACCGGCACCGCCGCGGCGGCGCGCGTCGTCCAACGGGCGAAGCGCGATCGCCGCGGCGCGCTGGTGTTCACGATCGGTACCGGCTGTTGCGAGTCGACCGCGCCGTTCCTCTACGAGGACTTCTGGCCCGGGCCCGACAGCGAGACGGTCGGCGAGGTCGCGGGCGTCGCCGTGTACGCGCCCGAATACCTGCGCGCCCTGTACCCGGGAAAAGAAGGCGTGACGGTCGACGTCGAGGAGGGCTCGATGGCCGAGTCGATGTCGATCGAGACCGAGTACGGGTGCCGGTTCATCCTGCGCGATCCGAACGGCGCCCCGATCGAGCGGCAGGAACAGCAAGCCTGCGACGTGCCCGAGTCGGTGTCCGCGCTTCGCGCGCGGGGTCCACAGGAATTGCCGGAGGCCCTGCTCCGTGCGCGGATGCGATAGGCGGCGCGTTCGGATGCGATAGGCCCTCGGGCCCGGCGTCGCGGTCAGACGCGCCGGCTGAGGTACAGCTCGACGTCGTAGACGACGTCGACGCGACCGCCGTGGCGGTCGATCACGTCGCCGACCGCGGAATGCAGTCGTGAGCGCTGCTCGGCCGGAAGTATCCGGTGATCGGAATGGGTTCCGAGCAGCTGCGTCCACTCGTCACGGGTGTAGCTGCAGTTCCAAGTGACGGTGCGCTTGACCGGGGGTTCGAACGCGTCGCACGCCGCAAGTCCGTCGCGCACCCACTCGAGCTGCCACTGATTGGCGCCCGTCATCTCGGGCGCTTGCTGCGCGTAGACGGCGTCGTTGTCGACGCCGAGCGGGCCCGTCCACTCGCGACCTTTGTTCCAGAACAACGCGACCGTGCCGCCGGGTGCGAGCGCGGCAGCGACCTTCTCGTAGCGGTCGCCGCCGCCGACCCAGTGCCACGCTTGCGCGGCGTACACCAGCCGGTATCCGCCGGCGGGTGGGCTCCAAGATTCGAACAGAACTTCCTCGGTCTCGACTCCTTTGGCGCGCAGGAGCGCCGCCATCCCCGGGCTCGGTTCGAGGGCGTGCACGTCGAGGCCGCGCGCGACGAAGCCCCCCGTCGCCTTGCCCGTCCCGGCACCGATCTCGAGCGCGCGGTCACCCGCGTGCAGGTCGCCGAAATCGACTACCGCGTCGAACAGCGCGTCGGGATACGACGGGCGGTACGCGTCGTACTGCTCGGCGATCTCGCCGAACACCAGACGTTGCTCGCGTTCCGGCTCACTCATGGCGACGAGCCTGACAGCCAGGCTCGCCACGCGCCGAGGAATTGCGCGAGGAGCACGCGTCCCTCGTCGCCCGGGGGTGGCGGCCACCACGCGCGCCACGCGGCGTCCACCTCGTCGAGTGTCGGGTCGGGCTCGCCGAGCAGACGCTGGCGCACCACTCCGACCGCGACCCGGCGCCGGTCGTCGGCGTTCAACGCGAGGTGCTCACCCACGGTCTGGACGACGCCGGCGACGAAGCTCGCATCCTGGACCGCGAGCGAGACGCGCATCGCATCGGCTTCGGTACCCCAGTAGGCGCGCAACGCCTTGCGAAATCGGCGTTCGTCGAAGACGCGCCCGGCGCTTCGCTGATGCTGCCCCCAGACCAGGCGATGGCTGCTGCCACCCAGGACCGTGTCGACGAGGCGATCGAACGGATCCTTGCCGCTCACGCGAGTTTCTGGACGAGATCGAACATGCGCGCGGTGCAGCCTGCCATCTCGACGGGCGGTAGGAGCTCGGTCACGATCCGCTCCGCGATCGTGTTGAGCTCGCGGGCCGCGGGCGCGTCGGGGTGGGCGAGGACGATCGGCGTCCCCGCGTCGCCGTCCTGCGACACCGCGGGCTCGATCGGCACGGCGCCGACCAGCGGGGCGCCCGTGAGCGCGGCGAGACGCTTGCCGCCGCCCGCCCCGAAGATCGCGTGATGCGAACCGTCGGGCGCGACGAACTCGGTCATGTTCTCGACCACGCCGAGCACCTTCAGGTAGGAGCGGCGAGCCATGTCGGCGACGCGCGCGGCCACCTTCTGGGCACCGAGCGCGGGAGTTGTCACGACGAGCATCTCGGTTTGCGGCAGCAGGCGCGACAGCGCCATCTGGATGTCGCCGGTTCCCGGCGGCATGTCGATCAACAGGTAGTCGAGGGCGCCCCAGCTGACGTCGACGAGGAACTGCTCGAGCGCCTTGGCGAGGATGAGGCCACGCCACATGAGCGCGGTGTCCTCGTCGTCGACGAGCAGTCCCATCGAGACGATCCGCAGCAGGCCGTCGCCGACCGGCACTTCGTTGGGTGCGATCTTGCCCTTGCCGTCCGCCGCCTTCGAACCCGCGAGCCGCCCCCTCACGCCCAGCATCCGCGGGATCGAAAAGCCCCAGATGTCGGCATCGAGGACGCCGACGGTGAGGCCGCGCGCCGCGAGCGCGGCCGCGAGGTTCGCGGTGATCGACGACTTGCCGACGCCGCCCTTGCCGCTACCGACCGCGATGACCCGGGTCGTCGCCGGAACCTCGGTGGCGGGTGCCGACTGGGACGCGCGCAGGCGCGCCTTTTGCATCAGTTCCGAGCGCTCTTCCTGGGTCATCTCGTCGTACTCGACCCGGACCTCGCTGACACCGGGCAGGCCCGCGACCTTGGAGCGCACGTCGGTACCGATCTGGCCGCGGAGCGGGCACGCGGCGGTGGTGAGGGCGACCTTCACGACGACATCGCCGTTCGGCTCGACCCGGACGTCGTGCACCATCCCGAGATCGATGATCGACGCCCGGAGCTCGGGGTCGAGGACCCCGGCCAGGACACCGCGGACGTCGTCCGGGGTGGGGATTCCCGAGGAGATCGGGTCGGCAGGGGGGATCGGGGCGCTCATCGTGTGGAATAAAACCAGTGAAGACCTTGAAAATATGCCCGATCGCGAAGTACCGTCAAGGAAATGGACCTATTGGCGGTCTTGAAGGCGCTCGGCGACGAGACGCGCTTCTCTATGTATCAAGAGCTCGCGAGTTCCACCGCGGCCCTGACCGCGACCGAGCTGGCCGAACGCCTGGGCCTGCACGCGAACACCGTCCGGCTCCATCTGGAACGGCTGCGGGAAGCCGGTCTCGTCGACGTCGAGCCCGTGCACCGCGGAACCGTCGGTCGGCCGCAGCACGTCTATTCGTTGGCTTCGGGTGCTCCCGGTCTCGGGTTCGACCCGCCGAGCTACACGCTGCTCGCCGGCATGCTCGCCATGCTCGCCGAGCGCGTGGGCGCGGAAGGCGTCGAGGCCACCGCCGCGGGCCGCTCGTGGGGTGTCGAGGCCGGTCGCCGGACCCATTCGAAGTCGTGCGTGAAGGCGCTGTTCGGCGAGATGAGTCGCCTGGGCTTCGACCCCGAGCGCAAGGCCCGGCCCGGAGGCGGGGCCGACATCGCGTTCCTGCACTGTCCCTTCCGCGAGCTGGCCGAGGCGTACCCCGAGCTCGTCTGCAACCTGCACCGCGGGATCTGCGAGGGCGTCGTCTCTTCAGTCGGCGGGGGAAGAGTCGAGGACTTCTCGACGTTGTACGACCGCGACCCGTGCCGGGTCACCGTTGCAGTGGAAGTATCCTGAATCCCGTTCGCCAGAAGTCGAAGTGTTCACGGAGGCCCAGATGATTGCCCTGACCGATACAGCAACCACCAAGGTCAAGGAGCTGATTGCGGCCGAGGGCCAGCCCGAGTTGTACCTGCGGGTCGCGGTGCGGCCCGGCGGCTGCTCCGGACTCTCGTACGAGATGTTCTTCGACACCGAAAAGGCCGCCGACGACATCGTCGAGTCCTACGGTGACGTGCAGGTCGTCGTCGACCCCGCGAGCGCGCAGCACCTCGAAGGTGCGTCGCTCGACTACAAGGACGGGCTCCAGGGCGCGGGTTTCGCGATCAACAACCCCAACGCGCAGCGCACCTGCGGTTGTGGCCAGTCGTTCTCCTGACCGCTGACCCCTCTTCTCACATGACGTGACGGCCCCGCTTCGGCGGGGTCGTTTCGCGTCCGGGCTCCCTCGGGGCGGCGACTACGGTCGCCGTGATGCCCCTCGCGTTCGTGCTCAACGGTGTTTCCGTCGTCGTCGACGCCGATGTCGAACGCGGCGAATCGCTGTTGAACGTGTTGCGGGAACGGCTCGGTGTCGTGTCGGCGAAAGACGGCTGTGCGCCGCAGGGCCAGTGTGGTTGCTGCACCGTGCTCGTCGACGGTGAGCCGCGCGTCGCGTGCGTGACCCCGGTCGCGCGGATCGAAGGACGCGCGGTGACGACGATCGAGGGGCTCGACGAATCGGCCCGCGTCAACGCGGCGACCGCGTTCGTCGCGAGTGGCGGCTCCCAGTGCGGGTTCTGCACTCCGGGAATCGTGATGCGGTTCGCCGGCGAGCGCGTACGCGATGTCGACCGTTCCCTCGCTGCGCATCTGTGCCGGTGCACCGGCTGGCTGACCGTGCGCGACGCGATCGCCGGCGGCCATCCCGGGAGCCCGCGCGATCTCCAAGCAGCCGCGCGCCGGGCCGCGCTCGAGGCGGGCGGCGCGCAACGCGTCGATCTCGACGTGCCGCTGGGTGGCGCGCCCTTCGCCGACGACACCGCGCCGCGCGACGCGCTCGTGGCGGTGCCGCTCCCGCCGGGATCGACGGCCGAGGCGGTCGAGGCGGCGGGACTGCAGTGGGTGATCGCCGACTCGCTGCTGGATGCGCGCGCCCGGGCCGGGAAGGTGCAGGGCCGGCGCACGACCGTCGAGGCCCGCGCGCCGCTGCTCGACCGGATGCCCCCGTGCCCGCCCGGGGGCGTACGACTCGCGACGCAGTGGGTCGAGCCCGCGTATCTCGAGCCCGACGCGTCGTGGTGCGAACCCGGGGGCGAGCCGGCATCGCCGCTCGCGAATGCGGGCGCGTTCGGCGGCAAGGTGCGCTCGGCTGCGCCGATCGCAGCCCGTGAGCTCGCCGACCGCTTCGGACGCGCGGTGCGCGTCGTCTACTCGCGCGAGGACGTCGTGCGTCTGGGTCCGAAGCGACCGCCGATCGCGGCGGTCGCGGTGGTGCGCGACGGGGTGGTCGAAATCGACGGTGTGGTCGTGCGGGGCGCGGGCGCTCCCCGCGTGTGGCCGGCGCCGGCCGACGTCGAGGTGCGGGCGCGCTGGACCGAGGTCGACGTGCCCGGTCCGCCCGTCAGCGGCGATCTACGGGCGGTCGGACTCGCGGAGCAGGCACTGCTCGTCGCGGGAGCTCTCGATCGCGATGTCGAGGTGTCGACCCCGAGCGGCGCACGCGCCGGCGCGCACGTCGCGGTCGAGCGGGGCAAGGTCACTCGCGTCGACGTGCGGTTGGCGGCCGGCGATCCGCTCGACGAGGTCGTGTTGCGTTCCTACGCGATCGGTGCGGCGCACATGGCGGTGGGATGGGTCACGAGCGAAGGGCTCGCGGTCGACACCGGAACCGGGGAGATACACGATCTCACGATCCGTTCGTTCGGCGTGTTGCGCGCGGCCGAGACGCCGCAGGTCACGCTGACCATCGTCGACGATCCCGCGCCGGCGCGCGCTCGGTCGACCGACGCGGTCTTCGCCGCGGTCGCGGCCGCGACGTGGAACTCGCTCGGCCGACCCGTTACGTTTCCCGCGTGCAGGAGGTGACCATGCCGGTCGAGAGCGTTCCCACACCAAGTGCACCGCCGGTTGCCGGGCCGTACTCCCCGGCTGTGCGTGCCGGCGACTGGTTGGTGCTGGCCGGCCAGGTCGGCCTCGATCCGTCAACAGGCGCCATCGTTCCGGGTGGCGTCGAGGCGCAGGCGCGTCAGGTCCTGGCGAACATCACCGCGGTCTTGCGCGATTGCGGCGCGAATCTCGCCGACGTCGCCAAGACGACGGTGTTCGTGACCGACATGGCGCAGTTCGCGACGGTCAACGCGGTATACGCCGAGGCGTTCGGCGCACACCGCCCCGCGCGTTCCACCGTCGAGGTCGCGGCGCTCCCGGGAGGCGCCGAGGTCGAGATCGAAGCCTGGGCCCATCGCCCCGTACATGTACAGTCCAAACCGTGATCGGCGTCGTGCTCGTCCTGTTCGTGATCTTCATCGCCGGGCCGATCGGGTTGTTCGTCGTCGGCGGCGTGTGGTCGGCGCTCACCGGCTGGCTCCTCTCCGAGGATGCCGACGCCCGCGCCGCGAAGAAACCGAGCTAACCCAGGTCGCGAGGCTGGGTGGTTCCCGGCCAGCGCGACTGGCCGAAGCGGTAGCCGACCGAACGCACCGTCTGAATGAGGTTCGCGTTCTCCTCGCCGAGCTTCGCCCGCAGACGCCGCACGTGCACGTCGACCGTGCGCGCGCCGCCGTAGTACTCGTAGCCCCATACGCGTGACAGCAGCTGCTCGCGGGTGAACACCTTGCCCGGGTGTGTCACGAAGAACTTGAGGAGCTCGTACTCCATGTAGGTGAGGTCGAGCGGCTTGCCGCTCACCGCGGCCTGGTAGGTCTCGAAGTTCAGCACCAGGTCGCCGTACGACGCGACCTCCGGCGATCCCGCCCGCCCGGCGCGGAACATCAGATGACGCAACCGCGCTTCGAGCTCCTTCGGATGGAACGGCGTGAGGCAGAAGTCGTCGAAGAGATCTTCGCGGTGCTCGAGGTCGTGGAGCTGCGCGCCGGTGATCAACAGCAGGATCGACTCGACGCGAGAGTCGCCCTTGCGCAAGGTGCGGCACAGCGTGAACGCGCCCTCGGGATCGTCGTCGGCGCACACGACCGCGCCGGTCCAGCCGTCGACAGGCTCGTACTGCATCGCGATCGCGGCGTTGCCGACCGATTTCCACCGAACACCCGACAAGTCGAGGGTCTGCGCGAGCAGGGGCGGCGCCGGATCCGGAAAGACCAGCAATAACTCGTTCAACGTTCCCACTCTCGCCCGTCCTCCGCCGCCTACAGCGTTCCGAGATAGCGCGCGATCTCGAACGGTGTGACGTCGGCCTTGTAGTCGGCCCACTCTCGCCGCTTGTTGACCAGGAAGTTCTCGAACACGTGTCCGCCGAGCGCCTCGGCCACGAGCGCGGAATGTTCCATCGCGTCGAGTGCGTCGCGCAAGGAACCGGGAAGCGACCCGATGCCCTCGGCGACGCGTTCCTCGTCGGTGAGTGCGTAGATGTTGTCGGTGGCCTCCGCAGGAAGCTGGTAGCCCTCTTCGATGCCCTTCAGGCCGGCCGCGAGGATCAGCGAGAAGGCGAGATAGGGATTGCACGCGGGATCGGGTGCGCGGAACTCGATCCGCGACGACTCGTTCTTCCCCGTCTTCGAGAGCGGCACGCGTACGAGTGCCGATCGGTTGTTGCGCGCCCAGCACTTGTAGACGGGTGCCTCGTAACCGGGGATCAACCGCTTGTAGGAGTTGACCCACTGATTGGTGACCGCGCAGATCTCGCTCGCGTGCACGAGCAGTCCCGCGATGAAGTGCTTCGCGATCTTCGACATGCCGTACTCGTCGCCCGGGTCGTGGAACGCGTTCACATCGCCTTCGAATAGGGAGACGTGGGTGTGCATCCCCGACCCGAACGCGCCCGTGATCGGCTTGGGCATGAAGGTGGCGTAGACGCCGTGGTCGGCCGCGACCTCCTTGGTGATGAGCCGGAAGGTCATCACGTTGTCGGCCATCTCGAGCGCGTCGGTGTAGCGCAGGTCGATCTCGTGCTGGCTCGGGCCGTTCTCGTGGAACGAGTACTCGACGGGGATGCCCATCGCCTCGAGCCGGAGGACGGTCTGTTTGCGGAGCCGCGACCCGAGATCGTGCGCGGTCAGGTCGAAGTAGCCCGCAGTGTCGAGCGGCTCCACGTTGGCGCCCGACCGGAAGTAGAAGAACTCCATCTCCGGGCCCACGAAGAACGTGAACCCCTTCTCGCGCGCCCGCTCGAGATTGCGCTTCAAAACGTTGCGGGGGTCGCCGTCGAACGGCTCGCCCGAGAAGGTCGAGATATCGCAGAACATCCTCGCGACGGCCGTGTCCGAGTCGTCGGTCGGCAGCAGCTCGAACGTGTTGGCGTCGGGCCGGGCCAGCATGTCGGATTCCTGGATCCGGCTGTAGCCCTCGATCGTGGATCCGTCGAAGGTCATGCCCTCCTCGAGGGCCGCCTGGAGCTCGGCGGGCGTGATCTCGACCGACTTCAGGAATCCCAACACGTCGGTGAACCAGAGCCGGACGAAGCGCACTCCGCGCTCCTCGACGGTGCGCAACACGTACTCGTTCTGGCGTTCCATGTGGAGAGTTTACGGGTGCTCGCCTAGGGTCTCCGAGGCCGGGTCCGGGCGGTAACAGAGCGTTCACAATGGGGCAACGGCAGGGAAATCGCGCAGCCGCAAGCTGCCATGTCAAAGCGGGCGAGTGCGCCCTCGAGATCGGAGCGAGCAGTGGCCATCAAGGCGGAGTACATCTGGATCGACGGCACCGAGCCGACCGCGCGACTTCGTTCGAAGACGAAGATCCTGAGCGACGGCAAGAACCTGCCCATCTGGGGCTTCGACGGCTCGAGCACCAACCAGGCGCCGGGCGCGGCCTCGGACTGTGTGCTGAAGCCGGTGTTCTCGTGCCCCGATCCGATCCGGGGCGGCGACAACCTGCTCGTGATGAGCGAGGTGTTGCTCACCGACCTCACGCCGCACCCCACGAACACGCGCGCGTTGCTCGCTCCGGTCGCGGAGAAGTACGCGTCGCAGGAATCGCTGTTCGGTATCGAGCAGGAGTACACGTTCTTCAAGGAAGGTCGTCCGCACGGTTTCCCGCAGCAGGGGTTCCCGGCGCCGCAGGGCTTCTACTACTGCGGGGTCGGCGCCGACGAGGTGTTCGGTCGTGACGTCGTCGAAGCGCACATGGACGCGTGCCTTGTCGCGGGTATCGGGCTCTCCGGCATCAACGCCGAGGTCATGCCCGGTCAGTGGGAATTCCAGGTCGGGCCGCTCGCCCCGCTCGACGTCTCCGACCAACTCTGGATCGCGCGCTGGCTGCTCTACCGCATCGCCGAGGACTTCGGTATCGCGGCGACGCTCGACCCGAAGCCGGTCAGCGGCGACTGGAACGGCGCGGGCGCGCACACCAACTTCTCGACGAAGGCGATGCGCGAGGGCTACGACCCCATCATCGCCGCGTGCGAGGCGCTCGGGAAGAACGCCGCGGAGCACGTCGCGAGCTACGGCGCCGACATCGAGCTGCGGCTCACGGGTTCACATGAGACGGCGCCCTGGAACGAGTTCAACTACGGCGTCTCCGACCGTGGCGCTTCGGTGCGCATCCCGTGGCAGGTCGAGGTCGACCAGAAGGGTTACATCGAGGACCGTCGGCCGAACGCCAACATGGATCCCTACGTAGTGACCCGGCTGATCGTCAACACCGTCTGCGGCGCGCTCAACTGACAGCTGATCAGTCCGAGCCCGATTCGTCCCAGTCCAGCGCGAGATCCCGCATCGGATCCGCCTGGAACAACTCGTCGTCGTTGAAGTCGTCCCAGCACACGCGCGACCTGTGTGCGGCGACCGCGGCGAGGGCGATCGGCACTACCCAGTCGAACACTGTGGACGCCCCGGCGTTATCCATCGACGCGGCAACGAGGTGGGCGACCGCGATGCCTGCGAATGTCACACCCCAGATCAGGGTGATCAGCACGTTGACGCGACGGAAGTCGTGGTCGTCCCAACGGCTCGACCGAACGTGCGGCCGCGTGTAGTGCTCGATCGCCGGGGTGAATGCGAGGGAGCCGAAGGCGATGCAAGCGAATCCGGCCGCCGAGAGCGCACGACCGTCGTCGGCGAGGAAGCCTGAGCCTGATCGGTGCAGCGCGCCGGCGACGGTGAGGGCGCCGAACAAACCAATGGCGCCGACGATCATCACGTTGCGCGATCCCGTTTCTGCACGCGAGCTCGTCACGAGCAGCGCGATCGCGGTGATGAGCGCGCCGAGGCCGGCCCAGAGCGGTCCACCGCCGTGGGCGTGGTCGACCACCGCAAAGACTGTCCACGGCAGCAACGCGGCGTAGGGCTCGTCACCCACGACAGCCTCCCGACGGATCGACGGCTTCGAATTCCGCACGGTAGTCGGGTCCGATCGAATCGCGAAGCCGATGGACCGAGACCGCGTAGTCGTCGGCGGGCCGGTAGGGATCGGCCGCCCACGTCGAGAACCGCTCGGTGAGCACCAAACCCGCAGTCCGACAATCGGCGTCGTACGAATCGAGCTCGTAACCGCGCCCGAGTTGGAAGCCTGTGATCAGGACGCCGTCCGCGGCAACGTGTCGCGCGCAGCCGGCGACGAGCGCGCGGTGCGTTCCGGGCGCGGTGAAGAGCGGGACGTTGCCCGCGAGGAGCACGACGTCGAACACGCGGTCGAGATTGACGGTGGCGAGGTCGTGCTCGTGCCACTCGATGCCGGGCGCCTTGGCGCGGGCGGTCGCGAGCATCGACGCGTCGACGTCGACGCCGACGACGTCGACACCGCGACGCGCGAGCTCGATCGCCACGCGGCCGGTTCCGCAGCCGGCGTCGAGCACCGATCCGGGCGAGCCCAGCATCACGAACGATGCCTCTCCGTGGACGTCGACGCCGCTCGATGCCAGCTCGTCGAAACGGCGCTGGTACTCGTCGCCCTCCCACTGAGTCACGAAGCCGAGTGTCGCGCATTCGAGCAGGCCCTCGTATCCTGGGACGATGCCGCGCTTTCGGGTGGCCGCCGCCCAGTTGAACGTCGTCGTGGGCGATCTCGAAGGCAACGCCGCCCGCATTGTCGAGGCGTACGACCGGGCCGAGGCCGCGGGTTGTGACCTCGTTGTGTTCCCGGAGCTGACCGTCACCGGCTACCCGCCCGAGGATCTCCTGCTGCGTCCGGCGTTCGTCACCCAGGCCGTCGAGGTGCTCGAGAAGATCGCGGCCCGAACCGCGCGCGCGGCTGCGGTCATCGGTTTTCCCGAGCCCGGCCGCGATCTCCACAACGCGGCAGCCGTCTGCGCGAACGGGCGCGTCTACGGCGTGTATCGCAAGCAATTGCTACCCAACTACGGGGTCTTCGACGAGCAGCGCTACTTCGTCGCGCCGGAAGCGTCGCCGCTGCCGCTCTTCAACGTCGCCGGCGTGAAGGTGGGCATCTCCATCTGTGAGGACGCGTGGAGTCCGACCGGGCCGATCCTGGCCGAGGCCGCGGGCGGCGCCGAGTTGATCGTCAACCTCAACGCGTCGCCGTACTACGCCCAGCGACTCGTTGAACGGGAGACGATGCTCGCGACGCGCGCCGCCGACGCGTCGGTACCGATCGTGTACGCGAACCTCGTCGGCGGTCAGGACGAGCTCGTGTTCGACGGCGCGTCGCTCGTGTTCGACGAACACGGAATGCTCATCGCGCGCGCGAAGCAGTTCGTGACCGATCTGCTGGTCGTCGACGTCGACGTCCGTCCCGCGTTCCACAAGCGCCAGCTCGACCCGCGCGGCCGGGTCGAGGCGTCGCCGCTTCCGGAGATCCAGGTTTCCGAGCGCCGTCCGCCCGACGCGCGCGTCGCCGCGCGCATCGAGTCCGTCCTCTCCCCGGTACACGAGGTGTACGAGGCGCTCGTGCTCGGCACGCGCGACTACGTGCGCAAGAACGGATTCACCGACGTCGTAATCGGTCTCTCGGGGGGTATCGACTCGGCCCTCGTCGCCGCCATCGCGGTCGACGCGCTCGGAGCGGAGCACGTATCAGGTGTGCTGATGCCGTCGCGGTATTCGAGTGAGCACAGCGTCTCCGATGCGACCGCGCTCGCGACGAATCTCGGGATCACATCGTTCACCGTGCCGATCGAACCCGCGCATGCGGCCTTCGAGACGATGCTCGCGCCGATGTTCGAAGGTTCGGCGCCGGGCCTGGCCGAGGAGAACGTCCAAGCGCGCGTCCGCGGCAACGTGCTCATGACCATCTCGAACAAGTTCGGTTGGATGGTGCTGACGACAGGGAACAAGAGCGAGATGGCCACGGGTTACGCGACGCTCTACGGCGACATGGCCGGTGGTTTCGCAGTCATCAAGGACGTCCCGAAGACGCTCGTGTACGCGCTCTGCGGCGATTTGAACGAACGGACGGGTCACGACCTGATCCCGCGCACTGTGATCGAGAAGCCTCCGTCGGCCGAGCTGGCGCCCGGTCAACTCGACTCCGACTCGTTGCCGCCGTACGACGTGCTCGACCCGATCATCGAGGGGTACGTAGAGGACGACCTGTCGGTCGTCGAGCTGATCGCGCGCGGTCACGACGGCGAGCTCACGCGCCGCGTCGCGCGCATGATCGATCGCAACGAGTACAAGCGGCGCCAGGCCGCGCCGGGTGTCCGTGTGTCTCCGAAGGCGTTCGGCAAGGATCGCCGGCTCCCGATCACCAATCGCTGGCCCGGTTGAACGCGGAGCCCGAGGGCGTGAGCGGGTCCGTCCCGCTCACGTGGGAAACCGCGCGGCCGCTCGTGCCCGAGCTCGCGCTGATCGCGTCGACGATCGCGTACGGCGCGACCTTCAAGCTGGTGCAGACCGCGCTGAAGGACGTCACGCCGGTGGGGTTCATCCTGTTGCGATTCTCGATTGGCGCCGCCGTGCTCCTGCCGCTGGCGGTTCGCAACGGTTGGCGGGGTCCGTCGACGACCGACAGGTCGTATCGCCGGAAGGACTTCGTGCTCGCATTGCTCGCCTTCGGTGCGGTCGGGTTCGCCGCGTACTGGTTCCAGAACGAAGGCCTGAAACGCACGACGACCCTGAACTCCGCGTTCATCACCGGATTGCTCGTCGTGTTCACGCCCCTCATCGAGACGGCCGTCACACGCCGTCCTCCTTCGCGCAACGTCATGGTGGCGGTCGTGTGCGCGGCGCTCGGGCTCTTCTTGCTGGAGGGCGCGACGTTGCGACTGCATTCGGGCGACGCACTCACGCTCGTGTGCGCGGTTCTCTTCGCGATCTGGATCCTCATGGGCGGGTTCCTGACCCAGCACTTCGACCCGGTCGCGCTCACTGCGGGTCAGCTCCTCGTGTTCGCGGTGCTTGCCGTCCCCGTCGTCGCGATCGGTGGGCTCGGACACGTCACCACCCGCGTCATCGTCGCCGCAGCCATCACCGGGGTGTGCTGCAGCGCGTTTGCGTTCACGGCGCAGCTCTGGGGCCAGCGCTTCGTCGAGCCGGCGCGCGCCGCGGTGATTCTCCAGTTCGAGCCGGTCGTGGCCGGGATCATCGGGCTCTGGGTCGGTGAGCGACTGGGAGCGAGCGGTTACGTCGGTGTCGCGATCATCCTTGTTGGCATCGTCATCGCAGAATCGCGCTCGTGGCGGGCTCCCCGGTCTACTTGACCGAGCGGTCAAGGCGCGGTGAGAATCGTCGCGATGACGGAAACGACGAAGCCGCGCGCGCCGTTCGCCCCCTGGGACCGCCGGGAGCTACCCGGCCTGTTCGCGGTCGAGGAGTCGGCCCGGCGCGTCGGTAACTACAAGTGGGCCGAGATGCGGCTCTTCGAGGTGCTCGGCGGTTGGGTCGCGACGATTCCCGAGCTCGACGTGAAGTTGATGCTCGGCCGTCACACCTACCACCACGCCTGGCACGCGGAGCTGTGGCACAAGCGGCTGCCGGAGCTGCGCGAGATGAACCCGGACCGGTTGACGGTGCCGCCGAACGACGCGTTCGTGACGTTCATGGACGCGATCCGAGAGCCGGAGGCGCCCGAGCTCACGATCGAGAAGCTGGTCGGCGTCTACCGCGTGCTCATCCCGCGGTTCATCGCCGTGTACACGTATCACCTGAACGGCACGAGCACGATCACCGACGCCCCGACGATCCGTTCGCTCAAGTTCGCCCTGCAGGACGAGTTCGACGATTGGCGGGACGGTGAGATGTTGCTCCAGTCGCTCATCGATACACCCGAGAAAGTGGAACGCGCCGGCCGTCGTCAGATGGATCTGGAGCGGCTCTACCTCGTGTCGGGTGGCATCGCAGGTCCCGGTAGCCTGGGAGAACCGGTTGAGGAGGTACGTGTCTCATGAAGAAGATGCTTCCGGAGTCCGAACTGGCCCGCGACGAGCGCTTCGTGCGCACGAACATCGAGGATCGCCTCTTCGATCCGCGCGGTCCGAAGGTCGCCCAGCGCAACACCGGGCCCGCCCGTATGGGTGTCGACCGGCCCGCCGCCGGCGAACGGTCGCGCTCGTTGATGCACGGCATCTTCGTCGGTGAGATCCAGGCGCTCGAAGGCGCGGGTCGCACGTGTTACGACTTCGACGACGAGACCGCGCCGTTCCAGCTGAAGCTCGACATGGCACGCCAATGCTGGGACGAGTCGCGCCACTGCGAGATCTCGGTGAAGCTCGGCGACCACATGGGCGCCGAGATCGGTGAGTACACCGAGTCGACGTTCCTGTTCGCGGCCGCGTGCAACCCCGACCCCGTGCTGCGTTTGTGCGGAGTCAACCGCGCGCTCGAGGGCCTCGCGATCGACGTGTTCAACTCGATGAAGGACTTCGGCAACGAGTCGGGCGATCCGGTCCTCGAGTTCTGCGAAGACTGGATGCTCGCCGACGAGGTCACCCACGTGAAGATGGGTTCCGACTGGCTGCGGCGCTTGACTGCAACCGACCCGGAACGCCGGGAACGCGCACTCGAGTTCCAGCGCACGGTCGACGCGATCTTCAATCTCGGAGGCTTTCGCGGCGAGGACGACGAGAACCCGATTCAGCTCGCGCGTAATTTCCGCCGGCTCGCGGGATTCACCGACGACGAGAACGACTCGCTCGCGGCGCTCGCGCGCGAGTCGACTGTGCAGGCGCGCGAGATGGCCGAGGCGGCATCGGCCGCGCTCCACGCGTCGGCCCAGGGTTCGTGACCACGATCACCGTTACCCCGAATCCGTTCACGCTCGTCCCCTACGACGTCGAAGAGATCACCGCGCTCCTCGAAGAGGCGGCCGCGCTCGCGGGCATCTCGTCGGGCGTCGACATCTCGCTGACGGTCGACGAGGAGCTGTTCGCGCCGCTCACCGGACACATGTCCGACGTCGTCGACGGGCGGGTCGTGCTGTGGATCTCGGGTGGCAACTTCGAGGACAACAAGCGGCCCTGCCACTTCTCGGCCGATCAGGCCCGCGTCGATCTGAGCGTCATGATGTTGCGCGCCAAGGACCGACTCTCCGACGATTTCGCCGCCGCACCTCCCGATGCCCAGCTCTCGCGCGGCGAGCGCGCAGCCTGGGACACGTACGCCGTCGGGCGCGCCGGGCGGCTCGGGCTCGACATGCGGCGGCCGCGTCAGCTGTACGACTTCCGGCTCCAGCACGGCTTCACCGACGTGGCCGACGCGGCGTTCGAGCGGTGCTGGGAGGCCGAGCACGTCACCTGGGAAGGCATCCGCGAGATCTGCAAGGAGACCGGAGCGGCCGACCGTGGTCCCTCCAAGGTCCCGGTCGACCTCCTCCGCCAGAAATAAATAGTCGCGTTACGCGAGGTCGTGGGCCGAGATGGTGTCGTAGAGGTCGATCTCGGGCTTCGCCGCGACGGAGGCGATCGCGGCCTGGGCCATGTCGGCCATGAGCGTCGAATCGAGATGCGTCTGCACCGCGGCCGCCGACTCCCATTTCTCGATTACCACGAAACGGCCCGGATGTGTGACCGATGCCACGAGGTCGACGTTTCTGCACATCGGCTCGTGACGGGTCATCACGACGTAGCTCGAGAGCGTGCCGAGCAGGGCCTCCTCCGCCCCCGAGCGGGCGTCGAAGCAGGCCGTCAGCACTGCGATCTCGACGTCGGCCTCGACACCGGGGTCGGCCGGATCTGGCACCGTTGCCTCTCCCGTCGCTCATTGGGGCAGCTTGACGAGGTGGTTATCGTACAGAGCACGGGGTGAGGGCACCGAGCTGGCGGGCTACGAGGTGTCGATCCGAAGAACTTCTGGTGACGGCTGTCCGAACGAAGGATTGATCGGTGGCGAAGGAGCGAATCGAGCGGGACGAAGAGGATCTGGTTCGGCTCTATCTCACCGATATCGGGCAATATCCGCTGCTCACCAAGGACGACGAAGTCCGTCTGGCCCAGCAGATCGAGAAGGGCAACGCCGCTCGCGAGCAGCTGAACGGCGGCAAGGGCCTGACGCCCGCCAAGAAGCGAGAGCTGCGCCGCGGCTCCCGCCATGGTGAGGACGCCCAGCAGACGTTCGTCCAGTCGAACCTGCGCCTGGTCGTCTCCATCGCGAAGAAGTACCAGGCGTCCGGGCTTCCTCTGCTCGACCTCATCCAAGAGGGCAACCTCGGCCTCATGCACGCCGTCGAGAAGTTCGACTGGCGCAAGGGCTTCAAGTTCTCGACCTACGCCACGTGGTGGATCCGTCAGGCGATCACCCGTGGCATCGCGAACACGGGCCGCACGATCCGGCTCCCCGTGCACGCGGGCGACACCCTCGCCCGGCTGCAGAAGGCGCGTTCGCGTTTGGAGCTCAAGCTCGGCCGTCCCGCGACGCTCTCGGAGCTCGCGTTCGAGGTCGAGATGCCCGAGGACAAGGTCACCGAAGCGTTGCGCTTCGCGGCCGAGCCGCTTTCGCTCTCCGAGCCGTTGCGTGAGGACGGCGACGCCGAGCTGGGCGACATTGTCGAGGATCGCTCGGTCGAGTCGCCGTTCGAGGTCGCGGCCACCGCGCTGCTTCCCGCCGAGATCGAGAAGCTGCTGGCTCCGCTCGACGAGCGCGAGCGTCAGATCCTCGCGCTGCGATTCGGTCTCGACCGCGGCGAGCCCCGGACGCTCGAAGAGGTGGGCGAGTACTTCAACCTCACCCGTGAGCGCATCCGCCAGATCGAAGCCCGGGCGATGTCGAAGCTGCGGCACCCGAGCGCCGACACCGGCGCCCGCGACCTGCTCGCCGTCTAGCGCTCGGGTTCGGGTCGTTTCGCCGGACCAGACTGGCGAGTCGCGGCATTCGCCGCGCACCATAGAAATGTGAAACTCGCGCGGCGGCTCGAGCGTCTGGAACTCGTGCAGACGGTCGCCCCGTTGGCGGTGCGCAATGAGGTGCTGCTCGACCGGTTGTACCGCGCCCACGCGCCCACGGCTCTGCGGTTCGCCCTGATGCTGACCGGTGAACGGGAGCTGTCCGAGGATCTCGTGCAGGAGGCGTTCCTTCGGGTGGCGGCCAAGCTCGACACATTGCGCGAGCCGGACGCGTTCGGTGCGTATCTCACGCGGGCGGTTGCAAATCTTGCCAAGTCGCATTTCCGTCATCAGCAGGTCGTGGCGCGGCACGAGCGGACGATCGACATCAGCGCGCTGGTCGTTCACCCTGTCGACGTCGTCGCGAGCGACGCGCTCCTCGTGGCGCTGCGCCGCCTCCCGATGCGTCAGCGCGCCACCATCGTGCTCCGCTACTACAACGACGCGTCGCACGAAGAGATCGCCCAGGTCCTCGACATCCCGCTCGGAACGGTGAAGTCGCTGCTCTCGCGTGGGCTCGCGAAGTTACGCGAGGGGATCCGCGATGCGTGATTCGCTCGAGCAACGGCTCGCGACACGCTTGCGCAGTCTCGGCGAGACGGTGGGCGACGAGCTCCCTCCGCCGGTCGATCTCGAACTACAGGTGCTGCGTCGCCGCCGGGGGATGCGGGCAACGCGGCGCTGGTCGGGCTTGAGCGTCGCGGCCGCCATCGTCGCGGCCGCCGCGACGGTTGCCGTCGTGCACAGGGTGACCGGTGGAGACTCGATCCGGATCGCGACCTCGCCGACCACCGCCGCGCCGGTGCGCGATTCGTTGCAGCCGGGGACGGTGATGCTCTCGGCGCGTGGCCGCTACGTCGTATCGCTCGATGCCCGGGGACACACGAACGCGACGATGGTCCAAGCCCAGCACGGCGACATCACGTACGCGCGGGCGACCGCCGACCACCGCGCACTGTGGTATCTGTCCCTGAAAAAGGGATCGGACGCGTGCGGCGACGTCGTGCGCGCCGACATCGACGGCCGCACGTCGACGATCGTGACGCACGCGGTTGCCTTCGACGTGAGCCCCGACGGATCCCGGCTCGCGCTCTACGGTGCGGGAGATCTCGCGCACGATCGATGCTCACCCGTGAAGAAGGGGTCGGCCGGTCGCATCGTGGTGCTCGACCTCACGACCTCGGCGAGCTCGGCGTTGAACGTCCCGAACGTCACGAGCCTGCGCTGGTCGCCCGACGGGACCTACCTCGTCAGCCTGAGCTGCTCGCCGGGCGGGTGCGACGGCTACAGGGTCATCGACGTGCCGAGAGCGCCCGGCGGATCACTCACTGTCGAGCCCGGGGAGTCGGGCGCGCGCCCGGCGCGGTCCGTGCGTTCCGCGAGTGTCGTGTTCGGTCCGCACGATCTGTACACACTCGGAAGAGGGCCGACCGCGCGGATCGCGAGCGTCGATCCGCGCGCGGCGCGAGTGCCGGTGCTCGTCTTCTCGGGCGGCGGCACATGGGACGTGACCCAGGTCGTGCCGACGACCGCCGGCACGTACGTCGTTGCCGCTCGGGTGAAGTCGGCGACCTCGGCCCTGTACCGAATCGTCCAGGGAAAGCTCGTCTTCGTGCGGCCGCTCGACAACCCCGGCATCTTCACGCCCGTCGCCCCGCTCGAGGCCGCCGGCTGACCAAACGCACGCGCGTCCGTGCTGAAGATTCTTCGCGAGAATCTTCGACACGGGTCGGGTGGGTACTTGCTCTCGGGTGGGGCGGGGTCGAGGATGCCTTCATGCCCGACGAGCCGATCGAGAATCCGCCGACCTCACCTCGCGTTCCCGACCGGCCGTTCACGGCCCCGCAGGGGTCGACCGAGGCGGAGAAGGTGCAAGACCAGGTGAGCCGCCAGGCCGGCCTCGGTCCCGTCGACGGTGGTGGCGGCACGATCTTCACCGAGCCGGTCCTCGTCGTGAACCAGAAAACGCAGATCGTCGAGCTTGCGGCGGAGTTCGCGGTGTTCGACCAGAGCGGGAACAAGATCGGCTCCGTTGCCGAGGTCGGGCAAACCGTGATCAAGCAGGCGGCAAGGCTGCTGACGTCGCTCGATCAGTTCATGACCCATACGTTCGAGATTCGCGACGCGCAAGGTGTCGCGCAGCTCGTACTGACCCGGCCCCGCAAGCTCGTGAAATCCAAGTTCCAGTTGACTCGGCCCGACGGCACGGCGGTCGGCGAGATCGTCCAGAAGAAGCGAATGGGCAAGATCCGGTTCTCGCTCGAGGCGGATGGCAAGGAAATCGGCATGATGAACGCCGAGAACTGGCGGGCATGGAACTTCAACGTCGAGGACGCCGACGGCCAGGAGATCGCTCGCATCACGAAGACCTGGGAAGGTCTGCTGAAAACTGCGTTCACGACCGCCGACAACTACGTCGTACAGATCCATCGACCGCTCGTGGATCCTCTGCGCAGCCTGGTCGTCGCCGCCGCGTTGTGCGTCGACACCGCGCTCAAGCAGGACAATCGGGGTCTGAACTAACGGGCTTGGCGGAGGCGGCAGGAATCGAACCCACCGGACGGGGAACACCCGTCCCACTCGTTTTGAAGACGAGGGGGGCCACCAGACCCCGTTCACCTCCGCCGGCGACGCTATCGGCCCGGTCGTGATCGGGCATGTTGTCCGGATTCACCAGGACCATTTGATTCTCGGCGGTCGCCGAGCCGATACCTCTGGTGTAGATCGGGTCGGCCGGACACCAGGAGTCGGATGATGCAGGGAACGCGCCGGACGATCGTGACCGCGGCGGCGAGCTTCGCCGTCGTGCTCGGTGTCGGCAGTGTCGCGGCCGCGACGAGCGGGAACAGCTCGCACCCGGGCTCGACGACGGGCCCGACCGTGGCCGCTCCGCATCGCAAGCCGGCCAAGCCAACCGTTCGCGCACACCTGCAAGAGGCGAGCTCCACGACCGAAACCGACGAGGACACGTCGACGACGGTTGACGAGAGCACGACCACCTCGGTTGACGAGGAGACGTCGACCACGGTGCGTAACCACACGCCGGACACCGTCGGCAACGACCTCGGCGAGAACGAGGGTGACGATCACGGTGGCGCCACGGAAGAGGCGAACGAGAACGAGAACGCAGAATTGCACGAACAGGACCACCACGCCGGCGACAGCCATCAGGCGGACCACCAGAGCGAAAGCGATCACGGTGGACACAACGGCAGCGACTGACCGAGCCGTGGATGCGATGGCGAAGCGAGCCCGCTAAGGTCGACCGGTCGTCGTCGTCAGCAGGAGGTTGGTCGTGAAGAAGCTTCTATTGCTCCTCGTGCTCGTCGCGCTCGGTGCGGTCATCGCCAAGAAGGTGCGCGAAGCCTGAGCACTCGGGGGCCTGAGCACTCGGGCGTGTGTGAGGTGTCAAGAAACGCTCCTCACACACGCCCTTTTACGCGGGCTTTCTCGCCGGCGCCGGGTGGTTGCGGAGCCACACGTAGACGGCGACCGCCGTCCCCGCCGCGATCGCCACGCCACCGGCCGCGAGTGTCGGGCCCTTCGGTGGGACCGGCACGCGGTCGCGCAGCCGGACCGGTCGCTGGAAGTACCGGACCTCCCACTCCCGTTCGCGCGCGATGCGCGCCAACTCGCGATCGGGATTGACCGCGACGGGGTGCCCGACCAGCTCGAGCATCGGAAGGTCGGTGATCGAGTCGGAGTACGCGTACGACGATGCGAGATCGAGCCCTTCGGCTACGGCCATCTCGCGCATCGCGTCGGCCTTGTGTGACGCGTACGCATAGAACTCGAGATCGCCGGTGTACCGACCCGCTTCGTCGAGCCGCGCACGCGTCGCGATGACGTCGTCGACGCCGAGATACTCACCGATAGGCTCGACGGTTTCCGCGGGCGACGACGAAACGATGACCGTCTTGCGACCGGCCTTGCGGTGTTCGTCGATCAGCTCGAGTGCTTCCGCGTAGATGATCGGCGTGAGGACCACGTCGAGCGTCTCGCGGACGAGCTCTTTCACATGTTGCTGGTCCCAACCCTTCGTCAACGTGAGCATTGCTTCGCGCATGCGTTCCATCTTGTTGTCGTCGGCTCCGACGAGGAGGTAGACGACCTGCGCGTAGAGACCGCGCACGATCGTGCGCTTCGAGATCAAGCCGTCGCGATAGAACGTTCCGCCCAACGCCATCACGGAACTGGTTGCGATCACGGTCTTGTCGAGATCGAAGAACGCGGCCTCCACGAACGCGAAGCCTACGTTCTCGTCGCGTTCTTGTGGCTCGACGTCGCGTTCCCCTTGACGTTCGACCGGCGCCCACCTAACGTGCGCGTCGCCTCCCCCTTTCCTTCCCCGTCGTGTTGTCGCGCGCCTCGAGCCGTATCTCGGTGCGCCCCGACGTGGGGAGACTGCCATGCTCGTGTGCTTCTGGTCGCCGAAGGGCGGCTCCGGCACGTCGGTGATCGCGGCCGCGGCCGCACTCGTACTCGCGCGCGAAACCGACGCGCGCATCGTGGATCTCTCGGGAGATCAACCGGCCGTGCTCGGGCTCGCGCACGAGCCCGTCCCCGGACTGCTCGATTGGATGCGCGCGGGCCCGGGCGCGCCCACCGACGCGCTCGAGCATCTGAGTCTCGATGTCGCGCCTCGCCTGGCCCTGCTGCCCGCCGGCGTCGCCCACGGTCACCCGGCGGCCCCGGAAGCCGCGCTCGCCGTCGCGCTCGACGCCGATCCGAGGCCGGCCGCGTGCGACCTCGGCCGGCTCGACGATCCGGCGGTGCGCGCCTTCGCCGAGGTGGCGGGGAGCGCCATCGTGGTGGTTCGGGGTTGCTACCTCGGCCTGCGGCGGGCCGTGCGTCATCCGGCCATCACCGATTCGATCGGGGCGATCCTGATCGACGAGCACGGCCGGTCGCTCGGGAAGCCCGACGTCGAGGACGTGCTGGGGATTCCGGTGCTCGCGACGATTCCCGCGCGTACGTCGATCGCGCGTGCAGTCGACGCGGGTGTGCTCCCGACCCGGCTCCCCGACAGTCTGGGTCGTCCGGTTCATCACGCGCTTGCCGTGATCGGTTGCTTCGGCGACGAGCAGGCCGCATGACGCGGTCGCTTCGTGAGTCCGACCCGCACAATCCGACGCGCCGCGATCCCGCGCTGCGGGAGACGTTGCACCGCCGTCTGCTCGACGCGCCCTTCGATCCGGCAATGCTCGACCGCCCCGAGCTCCGCGCGCGACTTGCGCGGATGCTGCGCGAGGAAGCGCCGCTGCTTGCCGCCGCGACGGCCGACGTGGTGCTCGACGAGTTGGTCGACGACGTCGGCGGGCTCGGTCCGCTCGAACCGTTGCTCGGCGATGCGTCGATCACCGAGATCATGGTGAACGGCGCCGACCGTGTCTTCGTCGAACGCGCGGGCCGGATCGAGCGCGTCGCGTGCGAGATCGACGCCGCGACCATCGTGCGGGTCGTCGAGCGGGTCATCGCGCCGCTCGGCCTGCGTCTCGATCGCGCGTCGCCGATGGTCGACGCCCGGCTCCCCGACGGCTCGCGCCTCCATGCCGTGCTGCCGCCACTCGCGCCCGACGGTCCGTGCCTCTCGATCCGCCGGTTCGGCGCCGGTGCAGTGCCCCTTACGGCGTTCGGGCTCGAGCCCGAGGCCGGCGCCTTCTTCGACGCGATGGTCCGCGCCGGTTGGAACCTCGTCGTGTCGGGCGCGACGAGCTCGGGGAAGACCACTTGCTGCAACGCGCTCGCGCGGGCGATCGATCCGTCGGAACGTATTGTCACGATCGAGGAGACTGCCGAGCTGCGGCTCGACCAGCCGCACGTCGTCCGGCTCGAAGCGCGGCCCGCGAACGCAGAAGGAACCGGCGCGGTCAGCGTGCGCGATCTGGTGCGCAGCGCGCTGCGGATGCGCCCGGATCGGATTGTCGTCGGCGAGGTTCGCGGCGGTGAGGCGCTCGACATGCTGCAGGCGTGCAACACCGGACACGACGGTTCGCTTTCGACGGTGCACGCGAACAGTCCCGACGATGCGCTCGCCCGGCTCGAGACTCTCGCGCTGTGCACCGACGTTCCGTTGCCGCTCGCCGCGGTCCGGCGGCAGCTCATGTCGGCGATCGATGCCATCGTGCAAGTCCGCCGCGGCCGCGACGGCCGGCGGGTGATCGTGGCCGTCGCGGAGCTCGGGCTCGGGCGAGGGGCGCGGACGCACCGCCTGTTGACCCGCGTCGACGACCGGCTCGCAGCGTGCGCGGCGCCGTCGCGACCCGCCCGTCGAAGCGAGGTCGATATCACTCGCGAATGGCTGTCGTGCGCATCCTGATCGTCGCGTTGATCGGGAGCGCGATCTCGTTGTGGTTCGTACGCGCCGCGCGCCGCTACGCGGTTGCGGATCGGTTGCGGTCCGGTCGCCCCCGGGCCGCCCGGCGGGTGCCGGTCTGGCTGAGCTCTCGCGTCGAGCGCGCGCTCGACGCCGCGGCTCTCGATGTGCAAACCGAACGCGCGCTGTCGACGTGGCTCTGGGCGACCACGGTCGGAGGTGTCGTCGGCCTCGGTTTCGGCGGACCGCAGGTCGGTGTCGGCCTGGCGGTGGTCGTCGCGCTCGGCGCCCCGATCGTGGTGTTGACGATGCACGAACGGCGAACGCGGCAAATCGCAGCCGCGGTGCCGGAGACACTCGAACACGTGGCTTCGGAATTGCGATCGGGCGGAACGGTCGCCACCGCGATCGCCGCGGTCGCGGCGGGTGAGGGTCCGCTCGCGCCCGACATGGCGCGCGTCGATACGCGCGTGCGTCTGGGCGCGTCGATCGTGCAGGCGCTGAGGGCCTGGTCGACGGAACGCGCTGCGGCAGGTGTCGATGCCTCCGCCGGCGCACTCGCCGTGTGCTCGACGGTCGGCGGCAGATCGGCCGACGCGCTCGACGGATTGGCCACCTCGCTCCGCGATCGTCTGGGCGTCGCGGCCGAGGCTCGCGCGCTGTCGTCTCAGGCGCGGATGTCGGCGATGGTGATCGCCGGCGCTCCGGTCGCCTACATCGCGTGGTCGGCGCTGGTCGATCCGCACGCGCTCCAGGTGCTCACCGGCACGTTGTTCGGGCGCGCCTGTCTCGCGCTGGGGCTCGGTCTCGAAGGTCTCGGTGGTTGGTGGATGCGCAGCATCGTCCGGAGTGGGAGCCGGTCGTGATCGGGGTCCTCGCGGCCGCCTGGGGTTGCACGGTGATGCTGCCGTTCGTCGCGCTCGTACGGCGCATCTCGGCCGCGGAGCGGCTCCAGAGGTTGACGCCGCGACGAGTGCGACACGGACTCCTGGCGCGTGCGGCCAATGCCGCGTCGGCGCGGCTGGCGGCATGCTCGCCGGTCCGCACCGTCGGCCGCGTGCTGCGCGCGCCCGCGCGGGCGCGCCGCCACCGGAGGCTCGACGACGAGATGGCGCGCCAAGTCGCGGTCGCGGTCGATCTCGTCGGCGTCGGGGTCGCGGCCGGGCATACGCCGTATCTCGCGGTGCAGCTGGGTGCGCGCTGGTCGCCGCCGCTCGTCGCGCGCGAGCTCGACGCGGCGGTGCGTGCCTGCACGATCGGCCAGTCGTTCGACGACGCGCTGCGGGAGATGGGTCGGCGAGCGCCGGTCGCGCGCGGCCTCGCCGACACACTGCGCACGAGCGCGCGGCTCGGATCGCCGGCCGCGCCGGCGCTGGCCCGGCTCGCATCCGAGGTGCGCGCCGATCTCCGCCGTCGTGCCGAAGCCCGGGCCCGAACCGTGCCCGTCCGGCTCTGCTTCCCGCTCGTGGGCTGCATATTGCCCGCCTTTGCGCTGCTCACGGTTGTCCCGGCGGTCGTCGCCGGTGTCACTCGCTGATCCGCCCGCCTTCCCTCAATCCACTCCCGCACGCCTCGCGTGCGTTCGTCGACCTTGGAGGTCGTTCGTTGTTGCAACTGTTGTCCAACGCCATGCTGTCTTTGCTGCGACGCGCTGATCATTCGGAGACCGGGCAGAGCACGGCCGAATACGCGCTCGTGATGATCTCCGCGGCCGCAATCGCGGGACTCGTCCTGACGTGGGCGAAGCACACGAACCTCATCGGGGGTCTGTTCGACACCGTCGTTCACGGCCTTCTCCATCTCTGATGTCCCTGCCCTTCACAGGTGGTCGGAACGCGCGTTCACGCGCGCGTTCCGACCACGGGCAGGCAACAGTGGAGTTGGCACTGGTGCTGCCCTTGGTCTTCGGGTTGCTGATGCTCGTCTTCCAGATCGCACTCGTCGCGCGCGACGAGATCCTGGTGGTACACGCAGCGCGCGACGCGGCGCGAGAAGCGACGCTCACCCGCGACGCGACGCGCGTCGCCGCCGCGACCCGCCGCGACCTTCCGGGCGCCACGGTGCGGATCGTTCGTCGCGGTCGCGTGGGTGAGCCGGTCGAGGTCGCGATCACCTACGTCTCGCGCACCGAGCTCCCTCTCATCGGTGCGCTCCTGCCCGATCTCACGCTCCGCGGTGGCTCGGTGATGCGCGTCGAGACACCGTGAGGGTCGATCGGCTGGACACGCGGGGCAACGCCAGCATGCTGGTCATCGCGGTGATCGTCGTCTCCGTCTTGCTGTGTACGGCGGTCGCACGACTCGGGAGCGGGGTCGTGGAGAAGTCGCGTGCGAACAACGCGGCCGACGCCGCGGCGCTGGCCGCGGCCGGCGGCCTTGCCCTCGGACGATTGCCCGCCGACGCGTGTGCAGCCGCGCGCGACACCGCGGCCGACAACGGTGCGCGACTGCTGACGTGTCGTTGCCGCGCGTCGGCGCAGGAGACGACCGTCGCGGAGGTCACGGTCGCGATGGGTGACGCTCGGGCGCGGGCCCGCGCCGAGGTCGATGCCGCGGATGTCTCGACGTGGTCGGGCCTAAGCCGCAAAGCGCGCGAAGAACAGATTTTCGTTCCGAACCGTCGGGGAACGTTCAACTTCACGAATCGCGCGAGACCACAACAATCACGCCGCGCACAGCGGTGACTTTGCGTCGGTCTTTGCTCACGGGGCACACGTTCCCCTCAAGAGGTCGCGAAAGAGGGCCGATCTCAGCGCCAATGCCCGGCATGGAGGCCGAGCTGTGAGCCAAGGATTGCGATCATGTCCATGAAGCAGAAGATCTTCGGAGCTGCGTCGGCGGCCGCGCTCCTGGTTGCGATCAACGCGGCCCCCGCCTCCGCGACCCAGTACAGCCAGAACAGCACCCCCGGCTTCACGATCAACGCCGGTGTCGGCCCCCGGTTCGACACCGCGGTCGCCGGCGGCACCGTCTACCCGACGGTGGGGAACTTCAACAACGTCACGATGAACGGCACGCCGCAGCTCACCAGCGCTGTGATCGCACCGTTCACGGTCATCGACGACTCGGGTACCGGTGCGGGATGGCACGTCACGCTCTTGCTCCCCGACTTCGCCGACGGTTCGGTCCCGGCGAACATCGTCGCGGCGGCGGGCGCGCAGATGAACGCTCCCGTAGTGGCGGCGGCTAACACCGATTCCGCCATGGGCGGTGTCTGGGCCGACCCGAACGTCGACTTCACGGCGGCCAAGAGCATCGTCACGGCCGATCCGGCCGATGTGGCGCACAACGGTGGAGCACCGGTGGGCCCCGACGGCGTGGCAACGGTGGCCGGCATCGGCACCTACCTCGTGTCGCCCCAGATCCTGAAGCTCGTCGTCCCGGCGAACGCGATCGCGGGTGCGTACACATCAACCGCAACCATTGCCATCGTGAACGGGCCGTGATTGCCGATTAGGCGTGGCTAGGAAGCGCCGGTTCGGGCCCTGAGCCTGAGCCGGCGCCTCCGCCTATCGGAGGAGCAATACCCGGGGAGGCATCGGGATGCGGCGGGCTCGACGTGCGGTCGTCTTCATGGCGGCCGCCTTGATCGCGTCGGCGGGTGCGGTTGCGCCGGCCGGAGCCGGGAAGTTCGGAGACGTGGTGGCCGCAACGGTGCCACCCGGCGCGAAGATCTCCCCGAAGGGGCACTACTACCTCCTCGACGCCGCGCCCGGCGACACCGTCACCCAGAGTTTGCGGGTGAGCAACCCCAACGATCATCCGGTCACGGTGATGGTCGAAGCGGTCGACGCCCGGACCGGTGACCTCACCGGCGTGCAGCTGGCCCGGCCCGCCAGTGCGAAGGCACTGACCTCGCGCTGGATCGTCGTCTCGACGCCGCAGATCACG
Source organism: Actinomycetota bacterium (assembly GCA_003134555.1). Taxonomy (GTDB): domain Bacteria; phylum Actinomycetota; class Acidimicrobiia; order IMCC26256; family PALSA-610; genus PALSA-610. The sequence continues at coordinate 66,658 of PLBO01000109.1, read as the reverse complement.
CTGGCGCCCAACGAACAGCGCGACGTGCCGTTCACGGTGCACGTCCCCCTGAACGCGAAGCCCGGCCAGTACCTCGCGGGCATGAGCGCGTCGGTGCCGCTGTCGGCCGACGACACGAAGGCGAACCAAGCGCCGTCCGGCCAGGCCGGCTTCTCGATGGCGGTGCGCTTCCAGCGTGGCATCGCGGTGGAGATCGACGTGCCGGGTCCGCGCTCGCCGAGTCTCTCGGTGACGGGCGCCGAACCCCAGGCCACGCCCAACGGCGTCTCGCTCGGCGTGCACATCGCCAACGTCGGCAACGCCTTCGCGCGCGGCAACGGCGTGATCCGCGTTGCGGATACCAACACCGACTTCTCGTTCAAGATCGACACCTTCGTACCGGGAACGGCGATCGTCTACCCGGTGCGGTGGACGAAGACGGTCGTGCCCGGCTCGCATCACGTCCAAGTCGACCTCACCTACGACGGCGGGCGTCGGATCAGCTGGACCGGCACCGTCGACATCGCGGGCACCGCCCAGAATCAGCTCGAGAGCGCGCTGCGGAATGTGACCGTGCGTGGGCACGGATCGGGAGCCGGTCTCCTCCTGCTTCTCGCGGCTGCTCTCGTCGTGATGCTGGGGGCGGCGGCGGTCATGATGAGGCGGCGCAGCCGAGGCTCGAGCCCGGTCAATTACCGGGCCGCGTGACCGATGAGACCTCGGTGGTCGGTGCTCCGAGCGCCGCCGCCAGGGATACCGAACGTGAAGCGATCTATCGCGCTCCTCGCGGGCGTCGCCGTTGTGTTCGTCGTCGCGGCGCGCCCAGTTGCCGCGGCCCCCGGCGCGCCTGAAACCTCGACCTCGAGCCCGACTTCTTCTGTTCCGGCCGACGCGATCGGTCTCTCCCTGTCGAAGGTCCAGGGCTCCGGTCTGGCGGTAACGCTCGACGCAGGCGCGTCGGAGGAACACGACCTCGTCGTGTCGAACCACACCGCGAACCTCCGCCTCACTATCAAGCTCACCGCGACCGACGCGACGGGAAACCTCGGTCTCGCGGCCGCGTCGTGGCTCGCGTTCGGCGACGACGCGATCCAACTCGATCCGCACGTCGCGGCGACGGTGCCCATGACGATCGCGGTTCCACACGATACGCAACCGGGATCCGTGCTCGCCCACGTCAACGCGACGGTGGAGAGTGCCGTGGCCGCGGCCGACGGCAGCCCGATCGCCGGCACCGCGAGCGGGACCTTCCCGGTCTCGGTCTCCGTGCGGGGTACACCCACCGCGCAGATCGCGATCGCCGATGTACACCGCGTCGATCAAGGTTCGCGCCACCAGCTCGCCGTCGTGGTGCGCAACTTCGGCGATCAGGGCGCGAAGGTCGACGGGCACGTGCGCGTCGCGGGCGACCATCCGCAGTTGTTGCCGTTCCACGCCGACCTCGGGGCTCGTAGCGACACGACGGTCGACCTCGAGTGGAACGCGACCCCGGTGGGCGCGGCGAGTGATATCGCAGTCGATCTCGAATACAGCGGAGGCAACGTCGCAACGTGGTCGTCGCGGCTCGGAGGCGCGCCGACCGATCTCTCGCCCGGGGCCGGCGGCTCGGCTCCTACACCGGCCACGACTCCGATCGCCTCCGCGACGTCGTCGGCTGGGAGCGCGGGAACCGCAACGCCGTCGAAGCCGTGGTGGAAGCGACCGTACGTAACGGTGCTCGCCATCCTCGCGCTGGTGGGTGCCGCATTGTGGTTCGCATTCGAGATGCGCGCATCGCGCCGCAGTCCGCGCTGGGTCGCGCCTGTGGCGGGGCACTACGGCGCGCCCCCCGGCTGGGTCGCGGCGTCGAGCGAACAGTCCGTCGAGCTCGTCAAGCAGATCGTGCGGCTCACCGATGTCATCGTCCAACTCGTCGCGGTGCACCGGGACGAGCGCGAGATCTCGGACCAGAGACCAAGGGCGCGCAGCCCCGACCCCGCACCCGCGGACGCGCCGATCGGGTCGCCTCCGCGCAGCCGCTTCGAGGGTGACGAACTTCGGTACGCGCGCGCGGGTCCGGCGCCGCCGGAGTCCGTCGTCTCGGCCGAGCCGAGTCTCTCGAGCACCGACCAACAAGAAGCCATTCGCTCGGCGTCTCCGACGCCGGGCGCCGTTGCGCGCCCGGAACCTGGCGCGGAGGTCGTCGCGGCCCCGATCGAGAACGACGAGGTCGACCCGCGCGCGGCGATGATGGAGCGGCTCATGGACCTCGACCGGCAGCGCCGCCGGCTGCGCGACTGGATGGACGCGGAAGAAGCCGCCGAAATGGTCGAGCCGCCGCCGCTCAACTCCTGACGCTCGGCGTCATCACCCCCAGGAGTGCCACGGCCGCGCGCTTGTCGAGGTACTCGTTCCAGTTCCCGCACTTGGGAGACTGCACGCACGAGGGGCAACCGTCGTCGCACGAGCACGCGGCGATGAGATCGAGTGTGGCGCGGGCATGGCGCGCCGCCGCGTCGAACGCGAGCTCGGCGATCCCGGCGCCACCGGGGTAGCCGTCGTACACGAAGATCGTCGGTTGCATGGTCTGGGGATGCAGCGCCATCGAAACCCCACCGACGTCCCAACGGTCGCAGATCGTGAACAGCGGCAGCATGCCGATCAGGCCGTGCTCCGCCGCGTGCACGGCGCCGACGACTTCCGACGCGTCGACGCCGGCCGCCTTCAACACATCGGACGGCATGGTGTACCAGCACGCGCGCGTCACGAGTGCGCGCTCCGGGAGCTCGAGGTCGCGAACCTCGATCACACTGTTGGTCGAGATCTGCTTGCGTTGGAATGCGACGACTTGGCTGCGGACCTCGACGGTTCCCAGGTGGACGATCGCATCGCCGAGCGGCGTGAATGCATCTTCGGTCACGATCGTGATGTCGGTCGTGGTGCGCGCTTGTGTGTACTCGTCGGCGTCGTCGTAAGGCTCGAGTATCGCGATGTGTTGCTCGCGATCGAGACGATCGACGCGGTACTGGCGACCCTGGTGCAGGTACACCGCGCCCGGGTGCGCGACCGAGAAGACGCGAGCGTCGTCGACGGTGCCGATCGTGCGCTCGCTCGCGAGGTCGAGGAGCCGGTATTCGATCGAAGACCCGCTCCGGAGCCCGACGCCACGCGCGGGGGAGTGCCCGCCCGACCAGTACATGCGGCCGCCGCGCGGCGTGAGCGCGTCGGCGTGCACGAGATCGCGAACCGCGTCGTCGAGGCCGGGTCCGAACCACCGCTCGTCGTCGGGGGTGAGCGGCAGCTCGTGCGCGGCGCACCCGACCTGCGCGCGCACGATGAAGGGGTTCTGCGGGTTGACGACCGCACGTTCGGGCGCGCGCCGGGTCAGCTCGGTGGGGTGCGCGGCGTACCACTGGTCGAGCTGGTCGTCGCCGGCGACGAGCACCGCGGCGGAGCGCCGGCCGGTGCGTCCGGCGCGGCCGGCTTGTTGCCACATCGACGCGAGGGTGCCCGGGAAACCGTTCAGCACGACGGCGTCGAGGCCGCCGATGTCGATACCGAGCTCGAGCGCGTTCGTTGCCGCGATGCCGAGCAGCCGTCGGCTCGAGAGGTCGAGCTCCAGCGCCCGGCGCTCCTCGGGGAGGTAGCCGGCCCGGTAGGCGGCGACGCGATCTGCGAGCTCGGGCGCGGCCGTGGCGAGCCGGCGCCGCGCGTACTGCGCGACGACCTCGGCGCCCCGCCGGCTGCGCGTGAACGCGAGGGTCTGGTGATTCGAGCGAACGAAGCGGGTCATGAGCTCGGCCGTCTCGATGTTCGCCGACGCTCGGGCACCCGAATGCGCGTCGAGGAGCGGTCGTTGCCAGCACGCGAGAACACGTTCGGCGCGCGGCGACGCGTCGTCGTCGATCTGCTCGACGTCGAGGCCGCACAGCGCGCTCGCGAGCTCTCCGGGATTGCCGATCGTGGCGCTCGCGAAGAAGAACGTCGGTTGCGAGCCGTAGTGCTCGCACAATCGACGCAGTCGGCGCAGCACGTGGGCGACGTGCGATCCGAAGATGCCGCGCAGCGTGTGCAGCTCGTCGACGACGACGTACTGCAAGCGCATGAGGAACGTGGCCCATCCCTTGTGCGACGGGAGGATCCCCATGTGCAGCATCTCGGGGTTGGTGAGCACGACGTTGGCGTTCTTGCGGGCCCAGGCGCGGTCGTCGCCGGCGGTGTCACCGTCGTACGTGACGGCGCGCAGCCCGGGCACCAGCCACGAACGCAAGGCGCGCAGTTGGTCCTGGGCAAGGGCTTTCGTGGGGAACAGGAGGAGCGCGGTGTCGCGCTTGCCCTCGACGACGGACGAGACGATGGGCGTCTGGTAGCACAGCGACTTTCCCGACGCCGTCCCCGTCGCGACGACGACGCTGCGCCGGGCGCGCAGCGCATCGATCGCCGCGGCCTGGTGCGCGTACAGCCCGTCGATGCCGCGTGCGGCGATGCGGGCTGCGACCTCGGGATGCAAGGGCTCGGCGAGCTGTTCAAAGCGGGCCGCGCGTTCGGGCAGAACCTCGCGGTGGACGCACCGGCCGATCAGGTCGGGATCGGCCGCGAGCTCGTCGAGCGTCGCGCGCGCATCCGTAGCGGTATGGGTCCCGACCGGCATCGATCCGAGGGTACCGACCGGGTGCGCCGTCAACGCGGCAACTACTAGTGCGGGCTCTCGACGATCCCGTCGTCGCGGAAGTCGGCGAAGAGGCCCGCCGCGCTCGCGCCCAGTCCGAGGCACCCACCGCCCGTGTAGGGCATCGTGATGTTCTGGATCTGGTCGGGGTTCAGTGAGAACGCGACGCGGCTGAGCCGGTACAGGTCCTTGAGGCCGATCCCGTCGAGCTGTGCGTGGCGTCCGAGGAGGGCGAGCAGCCTGAACTCGCCGGGTGCGTTCTGCATCTTCGCTCGGAGCTGGCGCATCGCGTCGAGGATCAAAAGTCCCTGATTGTGCGTGCGGATGATGTCGCTCGACGGGAAGTCGTGGCGGTCGCGGGAGAAGGCGAGAGCATCCGTCCCGGTCATGTGGCGGAGCCCGGGATTGAAGTACGCACCCGAGTACGTGTCGTGCATCACCGTTGGCACGTGGACGTCGACACCGCCGACGCCGTCGACCAGACCGAGGAAGCCCGCGAAGTCGACGTCGACGACGTACGAGATCGGAACACCCATGAGGCCGGCTACGTCGTTCGCCTGCGCGCGGGGGCCGTGCGTGTTGCCGGCGTTGATCTTGTCGCCGTTCCAGCACGTGTCGCGCGGTATGTCGATCATGGTCGCCTGGTGCTTCGCCGGGTTGACGCCGAGCACGTGTAGCGCGTCGCCGCGCGCACCGCCTACGCCCGGACGCGAGTCGTTGCCGACCAGCAAGATGAAGAAGGGCGCCGTCAGCCCGCCACCTTCGCGGTCGGCGGACGCGAGGGGCGCGAGCTTCTCCACGCGCAGATACGTGGCGCCGGACGCGATCGGGACGTGTACCCCCGCGAGCCACGCCGCGAAGATCGCCATGCACCCGAGCACGAACGCCGTCGTCGCGCCCGCGAGCGCGAGCAACACGCGCTTCGTCTTGCGCCCGATGCGCAGCTTCGACTTCGGGAGGTCTTTCACGGCAGGGTCCCTCACGGCTTCTTCCCTCCCTTGGTGGTCGTGGTCGTCTTGCCGGCACTCGAATGGCGCACCGACTGGACGCGGTAGGCGGTGACGAGCCACGTCTTGCCGGTCTGCGCGAACGTCAACTCGATCTTGTGGCTGATCGTCAGCGGTCCCGTGGATGCGATCCCCTTCACGGTGAGGTCGAAGTCGGTCGCGACGTAGATGTACTCGCCGAGCGTTCCTACGAGTGCCGACAGCTCGACCGGGCTGGCCGTGGAGGTGAGGCGCGCGACCTTCCCGGCCTCGAGGTCCGTCAGAGCGCGTCGGTCGGCGCCCAGCGCGGCCGATTCCACCCCCTGATCGAACAACGAGGCGTAGTCGCCGCCGAGTCGCCCCGCTTTGAGCGGCTCGAAGATCGCGTTGTCGATGTACTTCTGCGCGACGGCGAGAACGGCTTTGCCCGTCGGTACGTCCATCAGGAGGTTCGGGGCGCCCGCGCTCTCGACGACGACCTTGCCGACCTTCAACAGGGAGGTCTTGATCGCCAGGACCTTGGGTGCCTTTGCATTCGGCTTCGTCGTCGTTGTCGTGCTGTTCTTCTTTGCGCCCGAGCAGGCGGCGAGCAGGAGCACGAGCACGAGCACACACGCGACGCCGGTCGAGCGCGCGGGCGAGCTCGTTCCGGAAGTTCGTTGGGGCTGCAGCACGGGTGACATCTTCCCATTCGCTCGGGGCTAGCCTCGGTATCCAACGCGGAGGCATGGCGTGGCGCTACGAAAATTCGTCGAAAAATTGACCAAACCGGTCGACGAGCAAGACCGAGAGCAGTTGGAGTCGTGGTGCGCTGCGCGCGGTGGCGCGCCGCTCGATGCGCTCGAACTTCGGCGACCCGTACAGATCGTCGGCGAGATTCGGTCGGTTCGCATCGTGCCTCGCGCCGGTGCCGCCTCGCTCGAAGCGACCGTACAAGACGGCCGCGGCACCGTAACCGCGGTGTTCCTCGGCCGGCGCAAGATCACCGGTCTCTCTCCCGGACGACGAGTCCGCCTCGAAGGCGTCGTCACGAATCATCGCAACGCGAACAGCGCGAGTGACCGCATGGTGTACAACCCCGTGTACCAGTTGCTGTGAAGCCGCTGATTGCCTGCGGTGTACGCCGCTCGTCCGGCTAACCGCCGGTCAGGATCTGACGGACGTCGTCTTCGGAGTCGCTCGTCACCATCGCGAGCACCTCGTCGCCCGACTCGAAGACGGTGTCGCCGCGCGGCATCACGACGTGCTCGCCGCGCACGACGGCGACGATGGTGGCGTCGCGGGGAATGTCGAGGTCGCGGATCGCCTTGTCGACGACGGGGGCATTCTCGGCAAGCGTGACCTCGACCAGGCGGACGTTTCCACCCTCGAACTGGAGAATGCGCACCAGCCGGCCGACCGACACCGCTTCTTCGACCAGCGCCGTGATGAGGTGCGGAGTCGATACGGAGAGGTCGACCCCCCAATTCTCGTTGAACAGCCACTCGTTCTTCGGATGATTCACACGCGCGACGACGCGCGGGACGCCGAACTCTTGCTTCGCGAGCAAGGAGATGACGAGGTTGTCCTCGTCGTCGCCCGTCGCCGCGACGACGACGTCGCAACGTTCGAGACCCGCGATCCGCAACGACGCGACCTCGCACCCGTCGGCGACGATCCATTCGACCCCGTCTGCGGCATGCGGTTGCTGCCGTTGCACGACGTCCTGGTTCTGCTCGATCAGCAGGACCTCGTGGCCGGTGGTCACCAGATCGTTGGCGATGAACAGCCCGACGTTGCCCGCTCCCGCGATCGCGACCCGCATCAGTCGCCTCCCGATTCGATGTGCTTTTGGAGCTCGTCGAGCCCGTCCATGTCGGAGACGAACACGAGCACGTCACCCTCTTGGCCGATGAGATCGACGGTCACGATCTGCGCCTTGCCGAAGCGCGTGACCGCGGTCAGCCAGAACCGGCCCGGGCGGTTGAGCTTCGCGAGCTTCTGACCGATGGCCCTGGCCGGGATCGTCCGCTCGACGAGCCCGATACGACCGGTCGGGTCGACCCAGTCGTGGCTTGTCTCGCCGGGAAGAAGCCGGCGCAGCACCTGGTCGGTCGTCCACGCGACGGTCGCGACGGTCGGGATGCCGAGCCGTTGGTAGATCAAGGCGCGGCGCGGGTCGTAGATCCGGGCGACNNGACGTGCTCGATGCCGTAGGTCTCGCGTGCGATCCGCGCGCACAGGATGTTGGAGTTGTCGCCGTTCGTCACAGAGGCGAAAGCACCCGCTTCCTCGATCCCGGCCTGGGCGAGGTGGTCGCGGTCGAACCCGAAGCCGACAACCGTCGTGCCCCCGAACTCCGGTCCGAGGCGCCGGAACGCGCGGGCGTTCTTGTCTACGACTGCCACCGTGTGCCCGGCTTGCTCGAGCGCGCCGGCGAGCTCGCTGCCGACGCGTCCGCATCCGATGACGACGACGTGCACGACCGGCCTCCAGTCCCAAGCGGTGGTGGCGGGATGCTACGGCGTTCCCGGGCAATGACGTGAAACCGGGTGCGGGGTTCGTGGTGCCTGCGATGGCATGCTGGCGGCCGGACAACGACGGGCTTGGGACAACGACGGTGCTCGACAGCTTCAAACGCGTGCTCGTAGGCCGCCCCTTGGCGACCTCGGAGCAGGAACACCAGCGGATCGGCAAGACGATCGCGCTCGCGGTCTTCTCCTCCGACGCGATCTCGTCGACCGCGTATGCGACCCAGGAGATCCTGCTCGTCGTCGCGGTCGGCGGCTCGAGCCTCGCCCTCGGGCTCTCCAAGCTCGTACCGATCTCGATCGTCGTCGCGATTCTGCTCGCCATCGTCGTTACCTCGTACCGCCAGACGATCTTCGCGTATCCGAGCGGCGGAGGTTCCTACGTCGTCAGCCGCGAGAACCTCGGTCCGACGGCGGCAATGGTTGCCGGCGCGTCGTTGCTCGTCGACTACATCCTCACCGTTGCCGTGTCCGTGAGCGCCGGTGTACGCGCGATCACGTCGATCCCGGCCTTGCACGCCCTGACGAACCAGCGCGTCCTGCTCTGCCTTGCGGCCATCGGTCTGATCACGGTCGCGAACTTGCGCGGTATCAAGGAATCGGGCCGCATCTTCGCGCTGCCGACGTATGTGTACATCTTCGTGCTCACCGGTTTGATCGCCTGGGGCCTCGCGCACGAGTTCCATCTGTTCGGCCTGCACGAGTTCGCGAACATCTCGTTCGCCGACGTCACGAAGACCTTCTCTCCGGCAGAGGTCGCGAAACTGCGCAGCGATCTCAAGATCGGCGCGGCCGGTGTGGGAACGCTCGGGCTGTTCCGGCTCATGCGGGGTTTCTCGTCGGGTGCCGTCGCGCTCACCGGTGTCGAGGCCATTTCGAACGGCGTTCCCGCGTTCCAACGCGACGAATCGCGCAACGCGGCCATCACGCTCGTGTGGATGGGCGTAATTCTCGGCACTCTGTTCCTCGGCGTATCCGTCCTGGCGCATCACCTGCACCCGATCCCGCTCGAGACGGGCGAATCGGTGTTCTCGCAGATGGGCCGCACCGTCTACGGCCAGGGTGTCCTGTACTACGTGCTGCAGGGCGCGACCGCGGCGATCCTCACCTTGGCGGCGAACACGGCTTACGCCGACTTCCCGCGGCTGTCGTCGATCATCGCCCGCGACGGATACCTGCCGCGGCAACTTGCAAACCGCGGCGACCGCCTGGTCTTCAGCAACGGCGTGCTCGTGCTCGCGTTCGCGGCCGGCCTGCTCGTCGTGATCTTCGGCGGGAACGAGTCGAAGCTCATCCCGCTGTACGCGGTCGGCGTTTTCACGTCGTTCACGCTTTCGCAGTCGGGAATGGTGCGGCATCACATCAAAGAGCGGGAACCCGGCTTTCGGCGGAACGTCGTTGTGAATGCGGTCGGCGCGACCGCGACTCTGATCGTGACTTTGATCATCGCGATCTCGAAATTCACCGAGGGCGCCTGGGTCTCGATCATCGTCGTGTTCATGGTGATCGCCTTGTTCCGCAGCATCCACGGGCACTACGCGTCGGTGGCCGAGAGCTTGAAGGTCGACGTCGACTTCAAGCCGCGCCGGATGAACCACACGGTCGTCGTCCTGGTCGGCACCGTGCATCGCGGCGTGCTCGAAGCGCTCGCCTACGCGCGCTCGTTGCAACCGAACCGGTTGCTCGCGGTGACAGTCGTGTCCGACGAGGAGGAACAGGAGCGCATCGAGCGCGAATGGGCCGAACGGAAGATCGACGTGCCGCTCGAGATCGTGCACTCGCCGTACCGGGAGCTGTCGCGGCCGATCCTGCGTTTCATCGACGAGCTCGACGCGCGCTACGAGAACGACATCATCACCGTCGTCGTGCCGGAGTTCGTCGTGGGCTCGTGGTGGGGCCAGTTGCTGCACAACCAGAGCGCGCTATTGCTGAAGGGCCGGCTGCTGTTCCGCAAGGGCACGGTGGTCACCTCTGTCCCGTACCACCTGGAGAAATCGAATTAGCCGGCCGATTGGGCCGCCAGGATCCTGCTTGACTTTTGGTTAGGCGAAATTTAGATTGTCGGCCATCGAAGCCGAGATGGAAACCCTTTCCAAAACGGATCGCGAGGCGCTGAAGGCCATCTACCGGCTGGCGCGCGATGGCGATGCGCACACCGGGGTGCTGGCCGAGCGGCTCGCGCTGTCACCGGGCACGGTGACCGCCACGATCAAGCGGCTGGCCGACCGCGGCCTCGTCGACCACAAGCCGTACAAGGGTGTCGAGCTCACCGCCGACGGTCGACGCGCGGCGCTTTCGTCGATGCGCCGGCATCGCATCATCGAACGCTTTTTGGCCGACATGCTCGGCTACGCATGGAACGAGGCCGACCGGCTCGCGACCAGCTTCGAGCACGAGATCCCGCAAGAGGTCGAGGATCGACTGTTCGTCGCGCTGCACCGACCGGAGACGTGCCCGCACGGGTTCCCGATTCCCGAAAAGGAAACGGCGGAGCTGCCGCTGATGCCGCCGCTCTACGCGCTGGAGCCAGGTGACACCGCGGTGGTCGCGGTGCCAGGCTCCACCGATCCCGAGATCGTTGCCTTCCTCGACACGCTCGGCCTACGGCCGGGCGTGAGCGTGGAGGTGAAGGAGAAGCATCCCTTCGACGGTCCGCTCGTCCTCCGGGTCGACGGCAAAGACCGCACGCTCGGCGCCACTGTCGCGAATCAGGTTTACGTCCAGAAGTCCGCCTAGTCCGGGGGAAGAAAAGAAATGACGCACGTACTAGCCGCCGAAGGCGGCTACCAGACCTTCTACCTCCACGGAGGTGAGTGGCTGATCCTGCTCGCCTCCGTCGCGACCGCGCTTCTTGCCCTCCTCGTCGGGCTCTTCTTGATGCGCGGAGTGCTCGCCGCCGACGAGGGCACAGAAAAGATGAAGGAGATCGCCAAGGCGATCCAAGAGGGCGCGATGGCGTATCTGAAACGGCAATTCAGGACCATCGGGGTGATCCTGATTCCGCTCGCGATCATCGTGTTCCTCACCTCCACGAAGGTGAGGACCGACTCGCTGGCGCATGTCCCGGGTCAAGTGGCGTTGACCTACGTGCAGTCGGGCCTGTTCCGCACGGGCGCGTTTGTCCTCGGCTGCTTCTTGTCGGGCCTCACCGGATTCATCGGTATGAGCCTGGCCGTGCGCGGCAACGTGCGGACGGCCGCCGCGGCCAAGAGCGGTTCAATGCCGGCCGCGTTGCAGGTCGCGTTCCGGACCGGCGGTGTTGCCGGGATGTTCACCGTCGGCCTCGGTCTCCTCGGCGCATCGCTGATCATGATCGGGTTCCAGAACACGAGCTCGGCGATCCTCGTCGGGTTCGGCTTCGGTGGTTCGTTGCTGGCCCTGTTCCTGCGCGTCGGAGGCGGAATCTTCACCAAGGCGGCCGACGTCGGTGCCGACCTCGTCGGCAAGGTCGAGGCCGGGATCCCCGAAGACGATCCGCGCAATCCGGCCACGATTGCCGACAACGTCGGTGACAACGTCGGCGACTGCGCCGGTATGGCGGCCGACCTCTTCGAGTCGTACGAGGTCACGCTCGTCGCCTCGATCATCCTCGGCGTTCCCGCCTTCCAGGCGATCTTCCCGCACACCCCCGCGTTGTGGGCGGCGGGCGCACTGTTCCCGCTCGCCGCGCGCGCAATCGGTGTGCTCGCGTCGATCGTCGGAGTCTTCGCGGTGAGGGCTACCGAGAACGACAAGTCGGCGATGGCGCCGATCAACCGCGGCTTTCTCTCCGCGGGCATCCTCACCATCATCGGAACGCTCGTGCTGGCGCTGGTGTACGTCGGTAACCCAACGGACGGCACACTTTCGAACGTCGGCTGGCGCCTCTTCGGTGCCGTCGTCGCCGGCCTCGTGCTCGCGCAGATCGCGTCGCGCATCACCGAGTACTTCACGTCGACCGAGACCAAGCCGGTCCGGGAGATTGCGGAATCAGCCAATACCGGCGGTCCGGCAACTGCTGTGCTCTCCGGCATCGCGAGCGGTCTCGAGTCGTCGGTGTGGGCCATCATCGCGATCGCAGGTGCGATCGCGGTTGCCATTGCGCTCGGTGGTGGCGACATCCAGTTCTCGCTCTACCTCGTCGCACTCACCGGTATGGGCATGCTCGCGACAACGGGTGTGGTCGTGTCGGAGGACACGTTCGGCCCGGTCGCCGACAACGCGGCCGGCATCGCCGAGATGTCGGGTGAGTTCGAAGGCGAACCGGCTCGCATCATGGTGAGCCTCGACGCGGTGGGCAACACCACGAAGGCGGTGACGAAGGGATTCGCGATCGGTTCCGCAGTTATCGCGGCTGTCGCGCTGTTCTCCTCGTACATCGAGACGATCAAGAACCAGTTGAACCTCAGCATCAGCGGCAATGATCTCTTCAAGAACCCGCTGACGGCGATCAACGTCGCGAACCCGAAGACGTTCATCGGGCTGCTCATCGGCGGTTCGATTGCGTTCTTGTTCTCGTCGTTCGCGATCCGTGCGGTTGGTCGCACGGCGAACGTTGTGGTGCAGGAGGTTCGGCGGCAGTTCGCCGATGGTCTGATCATGAAGGGCGAGAAGCGCCCCGACTACGGACCGGTCATCGACATCTGCACGGCCGCTTCGCTGCGCGAGCTCGCGACCCCGGCGCTGCTCGCCGTGCTGTCGCCCGTGATCATCGGGTTCGGGATCAACTACCTGGCGCTCGGTGCGTTCCTGGCCGCGGTCATCCTCACCGGCCAGCTCATGGCGAACTTCCTGTCGAACTCCGGTGGTGCGTGGGACAACGCCAAGAAGTACATCGAGGATGGCAACTACGGCGGCAAGAACAGCGATGCATACCGCGCCGCCGTCATCGGCGACACGATTGGCGACCCGTTCAAGGACACCGCCGGTCCCGCGCTGAACCCGTTGATCAAGGTGATGAACCTGATCTCGCTGCTGATCCTGCCCGCGGTCATCTCGCTGCGGAACAACTCGGGTGCTCGGTTCAGCATCGCGGGCGTCTCGCTCGTCGTGTTGATCGGCGCGATCCTGTTCTCGAAGCGCGGTGGTGCGACGCTCCAGGCGGAAGGTCCCACGACCGAGACGCCGCGCGCGGTCGCAGTCGGCGACTGACGCCTGACTACGTTCACAAGAAGGGCCGCCTTCGGGGCGGCCCTTCTTGGTCCTCAGTGAGCTTGCGACCGCTTGTGCCGGCGGTACTCGAGGAACGGCGGGATCAACGAGAGCACGATGATCACCACGATGATCGGATACAGATAGCGGTCGATGTTGATCGAGCTGCCGAGCCAGAACCCGAGCAGGCTGACCCCGACCGCCCAGATCGCGGCGCCGACGACGTTGGCGATCGCGAACTTTCGCAACGGCATCCGTCCCGCGCCCGCGAGCATGGGGACGATCGTGCGCACGAACGGGATGAAGCGCGCGAGCACGACCGCCCGCGGTCCGCGTTTGTCGAAGAACGCCTGCGCGCGCTCGAGGTACTCGGTCTTGAACAGCCGGGCGTCGGGCTTGAACAGGCGCGTGTGGTAGCGATGACCGAGCGCGAAACCGAGCTGGGCGCCGGCGACGGCCGCGACGAACGAACCCACCACCACCACGGCGAGGTTGAGATGCGGGTCGCCGGCTTTGCTCGTCGCGCAGAAGGCGCCGGCCAGGAACAAGATGGAGTCGCCCGGCAGCGGCGCCGGAATGAGCCCGGACTCGACGAAGACGACGAGGATCAGACCGATCGTCCCGAACGTCTCGATCAGATCTTTGGGGCTCAGCCAGTTCACGGCGTTGATCACGGCGCCGGAGGATAGACGAACACCTAGGGTGGTCATGAACTCACATGAAGAAGTTATCGAGTGCTCGGGGGCACCGGTGGGAAGAGGGACGGGCTACGGTCCGCGACCCGAGTGCCGAGAAGTACGCATTCTGGGTCCTCGGCGGAAACAGGGAGCAGCATGGCGAAACCGCTCGTGATCGTGGAGTCCCCGGCGAAGGCGAAGACCATTGGGGCCTACCTCGGGAACGACTACACGGTGAAGGCGAGCATCGGGCACATCCGCGATCTCCCGCGCAGCAAAGAAGAGGTGCCGGACGCCAAGAAAGCGACCCATGGCCGCCTGGCGGGAATCGACCCCGACGACCACTTCGACGCCTGCTACGTCGTTCCCGCCAACAAGAAGAAGGTCGTCGCCGAGTTGAAGCAGGCGCTCAAGGGCGCCGACTCGCTCATCCTCGCGACCGACGAGGATCGCGAGGGCGAGGCCATTGGTTGGCATGTCTTCGACGAGCTCAAGCCCCGCGTGCCGGTGAAGCGGATGGTCTTCCACGAGATCACGAAGTCCGCCATCCTCGATGCGCTCGAGCATTCCCGCCAGCTCGACATGAAACTCGTCGAGGCCCAGGAGGGCCGGCGCAAGCTCGATCGCATCGTCGGTTGGGAGACGTCGCCGGTTTTGTGGCGTGTGTTCGGACGCGGCCAGGCGGCATCGGCCGGACGGGTGCAGAGCGTCGCGGTGCGCATGGTGGTCGAGCGGGAGCGGGCGCGCATGCGCTTCCGGTCCGGTCGGTGGCACGACCTCGAGGGAACGTTCGTCGCCGAGACCCAGCCGTTCCGGGCGTCGCTCGTCGAACTCGACGACAAGCGCGTGGCCGAAGGGCGCGACTTCGATCCCGCGACCGGCGCCATCGCCGCGGCGCGGGCGAACGACGTGGTGCTGCTCGACGCCGATCATGCGCAGGGTCTCGCGGAGCGCTTGCGCGACGTCGCCTACCGCGTCACGAGCACGGAATCCGACCCGTTCACGGAGCGGCCCCGCGCGCCGTTCACCACCTCGACGCTGCAGCAGGAGTCCGGCCGGAAGCTGCGCTTCACCGCGGCGCGCACGATGGCGGTTGCACAACGCCTGTACGAGCGCGGATACATCACCTACATGCGCACCGACAGCACGAACCTGTCGGAGCAGGCGATCGGCGCGGCGCGCACCGCGATCCGCGAGCAGTACGGCCAGGAATACCTGCCGGCCGAGCCGCGTACGTTCCGCAACAAGGTCAAGAACGCGCAGGAGGCCCACGAGGCAATCCGGCCGGCCGGCGATCGCATCCGCACTCCCGACGACGTGAGCTCCGAGCTCGACGGCGACGAGCGTCGCCTGTACGAGTTGATCTGGATCCGAACCGTCGCGTGTCAGATGTCGGACGCGCGCGGTCGCAAGATGACGATCCGGCTCGGCGCCACGTCGACGCAGGGAGAGCGCGCGGTGTTTCGCGCCTCCGGCAAGGCGTACGACTTCCTCGGTTGGCGGCGGGCCTACGTCGAGGACATCGACGAGGGCGACGAGGTCGAGTCGGAAGCACGCCTGCCGGCGGTCGTCGAGGGCGCGACGGTGAGCTGCACGGAGCTCGCGTCGGTGGGGCACGAGACCAAGCCGCCCGCGCGCTACACGGAGGCGAGCCTCGTCAAGGAGCTCGAGGAGCGCGGCATCGGACGTCCGTCGACCTACGCGGCTGTGATCGAGACGATCCAGGCGCGGTCGTACGTGTGGCGCAAGGGAACCGCGCTCGTCCCCGCGTGGACGGCGTTCGCGGTAACGAATCTCCTGGAGCGCCACTTCGGTCATCTCGTCGACTACTCGTTCACGGCGACCATGGAAGAGGCGCTCGACGTGATCGCGCGCGGCGAAGGTGAGGCCGAGAAGTGGCTGCACTCCTTCTATTACGGCAACGGTGCGCCGGGACTCCGCTCGCTCGTGTCCGACGAGCAGCTCGCGCTCATCAACCCGCGCGGTGTCAGCACGATCCCGATCGGGACCGACGACACCGGGCACGAGATCATCGTGCGCGTCGGTCGCTACGGGCCGTATGTGCAGCGCGAGGACGACGAGACGGCGTCGCTTCCGCCCGACATCGCGCCCGACGAGTTGACGGTACCGCTCGCGCTCGAGCTGATCGCCAAACAGTCGGAGGGGCCGCGCGCCCTAGGTGTCGATCCCGAGACCGGGATGGCAGTGTTCGTGCTCACGGGCCGGTTCGGACCGTACGTTCAGCTCGGTGAACAAGAGGAAGGCACCAAGAAGAAGCCCAAACGCGCCTCCCTGTTCTCGTCGATGACGCCCGAGACGGTCACGCTCGAGGAGGCCCTGCAGCTCCTGAGCCTGCCGCGTGTCGTCGGAACCGACGCCGAAGGCCGCGAGGTCGTCGCGTCGCCCGGCCGGTTCGGTCCGTACCTCAAGCGTTCCGACGGCGATACCCGCAGCCTCGCGGCCGAAGACCAGCTGTTCACGGTCACGCTCTCGGAGGCGGAGGCGTTGTACGCGCAGCCCAAGATGCGGCGGGGCCGCCAGCAGAAGCCTCCGCTCGCCGAGCTCGGCGAGCACCCGGACAGCGGGCAGCCCGTGCGGGTGCTCGAAGGCCGATACGGCGTATACGTCACCGACGGCACCGTGAACGCGACCGTGCCGAGAGGGAGTGACCCGGCCGCGCTCACGCTCGACGAGGCCGTCGGCCTCCTGCGCGCCCGGGCCGAGGCCGGTCCGAAGAAGGCCAAGAAGGTCGCGAAGAAGACCGCGAAGAAGACCGCGAAGAAGACCGCGAAGAAGGCCGCGAAGAAAACGGTGAACAAGACTGCCGCGAAGGCGGCGAAGAAGACGACGAAAAAGGCGACGGACGAATCCGACTCGCCCCTTGGGTGACCAGACGGGAACCTAGGCTGGCAGGCGCGTGAGCGACCAGGCGCCGTTCATACCGTCGGCCCCCGACGTGGTTCCGATTCCCCCGGCGCCGTGGCGGGTGTTTCGTACCCCGGGGTTCATCCCTCTGTTCGGCGCGCAGTTCGTCTCGAGCCTGGGCGACTGGACCGGGCTGATCGCGATCATCGCGATCGCGTCGAGGGTGTCGGGATCGGGGACCGGCATCGGCCTCGTGATGGTCGCGCGCATGCTCCCGGGCTTCGTGCTCGCCCCGGTCGGCGGTGTGCTCCTCGACCGTTGGAACCGCAAGGTCGTGATGGTGAGCTGCGACATCGGCCGAGCCGCGCTGCTCGTGGTGCTGCCCTTCTGGGACGACCTGCTCGGTCTCGTGGTGATCTCGTTCCTGATCGAGATCCTCACCCTGCTCTGGGGCCCCGCCAAGGACGCGAGCGTGCCGAACGTCGTGAAGGATCCCGACCAGCTCGCGTCGGCGAACTCGCTCGGGCTCGTCGCCGCGTACGGCACCTTCCCGCTCGGAGCGGTGTTCTTCGCGACCCTCGCCGCCGCGTCGAAGTGGCTCGGGAACGTCCCGCACCTCTCCCGGTTCCGCCAGCAGGAGTTGCTGCCGATCTGGGTCGACGGTCTCACCTTCTTGGTGTCGGCGCTGCTCATCTCGCGACTCCGGCTCGAAGAAGGCGAGCGCGGTGCCATCAAGCGCGTTCCGGTGTCGCAGACGTTCCGCGACATCGTCGACGGGCTCAGGTTCGTGCGGTCGAATCCGCTCGTGCGCGGCGTGATGATCGGTCTCGCCGGCGGTCTCATCGGCGGAGGGATGATCGTGCCGCTCGGGCAGCTGTTCGCCCGCGACGTGCTGGGCGGCGGTCCGTCGTCGTTCGGTGTGTTGATGATCGCGCTGGGCGTCGGCGCCGCGCTGGGCGTCGTCACGCTGTTGGTGTTACAGCGCCGCCTTCCCCGGGAGGCGGTGTTCACGACCGCGGTGGTGACGACCGGCGCGGCGATCATCGGTGCCGGCTGGGTGTCGTCGTTGACCCCCGCGATCTTTCTCGTCGCGGTGGTCGGCGCGGGTGCGGGATGCGCGTACGTCACCGGGTTCACGGTGTTGCAGGAAAGCGTCTCGGACGACATGCGCGGCCGCACCTTTGCGACTCTCTACACCGTCGTTCGGTTGTGCCTCCTGCTCTCGCTCACCCTCGGGCCGTTCGTGTCGAGTGGCTTCGGCGCGCTGTCGAAATCGCTCACCGACAACTCGGTGAAAATCGGAAGCGTGCACTTGAGTTTGCCGGGAGTGCGCCTCGCGCTGTGGTTCGGTGGGCTCGTGACGATCCTTTCGGGCATCGGAGCCCGGCGCCGAATGCGGATGGCCCGCCGCGCGGACGCGCCGGATCCATGACGGCCGGCGCGGCGCCGCCCGGCCGGTTCGTCGTCGTCGAAGGTGGCGAGGGCGTGGGAAAGTCGACGCAGGTGAAGCGGCTCGCGTCGTCGTTGCGCGCGGCAGGGCACGAGGTCGTCGTCACTTACGAGCCCGGCGACACGAAAACGGGCGCGGAGCTGCGTGCGGCGTTGTTGCACGCCGACACCGCGCTCGACCCCCACGCGGAGCTGTTGTTGATGTTGGCCGATAGGGCGCAACACGTCGCCGAGGTGATCCGGCCTGCGCTTGCCCGGGGCGCGATCGTCGTGTGCGATCGCTACGAGCCTTCGACGCTCGCGTATCAAGGCGCCGCGCGCGGGCTCGGCGTCGACGAGGTCGAGCGGCTGAGCAAGTGGGTCGCGGCCGGAGTCGTTGCCGATGTCGTGATCGTGCTCGATCTTCCCGACGCGGTCGCGGAGGCGCGTGTGTCGCGGGTCCGCGACCGATTCGAGCGGGCCGGCGCGGAGTTTCACGCCCGGGTGCGGGCCGCCTACCGCGACCTCGCGCCGTCGCGCGGCTGGTTGGTCGTCGATGCCGACGGAAGCCCCGACGACGTGGCGGCTCGCGTGCTTGCGGCGGTGAGCGCCGTCGTTCCGTAGGCTCGGCCGCGTGGACACGGTCGTCGTCGGTCAGGAGCGAGCGCTCGGTGCATTGCGCCAAGCGGCCGCGCGGCCCGGTCATGCATACCTGCTCGTCGGACCGCGCGGTTCCGGAGTCGAGGATGCCGCCCGCGAGTTCGCGGCGATGCTGATCGGTGTGGCCGACGACGAGCGGGGGAGTCGGCTCGTGATGCGCAGCGTGCATCCCGACGTCGTGGAGTTCGAGCCGAGCGGCCCTTCGTATCGCGTGAAGGACGACGTCCGCGAGCGCATCCTGCCCGAGGCGGCGCGGGCGCCGATCGAGGGTGATCGCAAGGTGCTCGTGCTGTTCGAGGCGGAACGGCTGCGGGGAAATCAGAACGAGTCGGCGAACGCGATGTTGAAGACGCTCGAGGAGCCGCCCGACCGCACGGTCGTCGTGCTCGTCACCGGAGCGCCCGACGATCTGCTCCCGACGATCCAGTCGCGCTGCCAGCGCATCGACTTCGATCCGATTGCCGACGACGACGTGCGGGCCGTGCTCGAGCGCGAAGGTGTCGCCGCGCCCGACGCGGCTGCCCTCGCTTCCTTGGCCGGTGGTCAGCTCGCGCGGGCGCGCGCGCTGGCCGGACGGCTCGGTCCTTTGCGCGCCGCGTTCGCGTCGGCGCCCGCGCGCGTCGACGGCTACGGCGCGTCGGCACTCACGATCGCGCAGGAGCTCGACGGTGCGGTCGAGGAGGCGGCGGCGGCCGTCGAGCGTCAGCACAAAGAGGAGCTCGAGGCGTTCGACGCCGAGATGGAGCGTCTCGGTTATTCGGAGCGCGAAGCGCAGCGCATGCGCCGCCGCATCGACGAGCGCCACAAGCGCGAGACGCGGCGGACCCGCATCGACTTGTTGCTCGAAGGCGTGACCGCGATCGAATCGGTCTATCGCGACACGCTCGCGGCGCCGTCACCTCCGCTGAACGCGGATCGCCCCGCGTTGCGAGTGCCGGCGCGTTCCGCCGCGGCCGCGCTCGACGCTTGCCACGAGGCGCGCGAGGCGTTCCTCGTCAACGAGAAGGGAGTCATGCGTCTGGTCACCCTGCTCCTGGCGTTGCCGCCCGCGGGTAGCGCGTGAGTGGTCAGATACACTCCCCAGCTTCGCCGGGGTAGCTCAGTCGGTAGAGCAGCTCACTCGTAATGAGCAGGTCAGGGGTTCGAATCCCCTCTCCGGCTCCACTGCTTTTGCAGGTGGGAGCCGTCGCGTCGCTCCTGTCAGCAATACACCTTCACCGTCCATCGCGCGTTCATCGCGCGCGCCGTGCGGAGATGGTCGAACAGTGGCTCGACAAGACCCTCGACGGTGACAGTGCGTTCATGCTCGCCGCCCGCCACGACGACGTCACCGACCTCAACCAGCACGCCCGCGCGGGGCTCCAGGCCGAAGGCGTCGTCGGGCCGAACGAGCTCGACATCGACGGGCGCGAATTCGCGGTCGGCGACTGGGTCATGACCCTGGCCAATGACTACCGGCTCGGCCTCCTCAACGGTCAACGCGGCACCATCGCCGGCATCGACCCCCAGCGGCGCGCGGTCAGCGTCACGTTCGACGACGACACCCCCGAGACGATTCCGGCCGCGTACCTCGACGCTCTTGTCTGAACGTTCGTTGTCGAGGACCCGGACCCGCGCCGACAACTTCGCCGGCACATCAACAACATGCTCACCCGCGCCGACGAGCTGCTGCGCCAACAACGCGCCCAGGCCACGAGCTCCTTCCACCGCCCACACTCGCGGCGCGTACGGCGCCGCGAATGCCAACAGCCGGTCCCGTTGCGAACGATCCGCCCGCACTCGGACTTCGCACAACAACTCCTCGCGGTGATCCAACACCGCAGCAACATGCGACCCCTTATGCGGGTCGACCCCGATCGTGAACATGACGGCCTCCTTCGACCAACTGCCCGAATGGGACGCCACGGCAGGCAGACCTGAATCGAGTTGAATGCCGAACCTGTTTCGAGCACACCGCAGCCGAGCTCCGACAAGCAGCCACTTCGCTCGAAGGCCAACCAACACGGCGGCAGGGCATTCTGGAGACCGCCCACCGGAACCCGAGACGCTACGAACAACCCGCAACGCCTGCACGACCATCATCATTCAGGGCACTTTGTGCGCGCGAAGACTCTGGTCCCTTCGAGCGTCGTCTAAGGGGTTTCGATGCCGGAACGTGATGCCGCGAGGCTGCTGCGCCTCGTGACCGATGAGATCTGGAATCGACGGCGCTACGAGCTTGTCGACGAGCTGATCGCCGACGATTCGTCGACCACGTGGAGATCACCGGACTCGAAGCGAGCGGCAGGGCTCGGTACCTGGCATCCGTTGGCCTCGTTCACAACGGGTTCTCTGACTATCACGAAGAGATCGAGTTGATAGTCGCCGATGAGGACAAGGCCGTTTCTTACGCCCGCATCACCGGGACACACGACGGTGATCTGATGGGGCGGCCGCCGACGGGTCGCAAGATGGACGTACGCACGATGGGGATCCTCCGGTCGCGAACCGTCAGGTGGCCGAGCGATGGGGTGTCGGCGACACCCTGACCCAGATGCAACAGCTCGGCTTGCTCGGCTAGCCAGCCGCGTTCCAGAACTGCCGATCGTTGCTCGCTGCATATGCGCTCCGGATCGGGCAACATATGCGCTGCGATGCGAGACGAGAAGCAACTGCCTGCGTCGGATGATGCCAGACCTGGTAACTCGGTGAAAGGCTCTCGCGAGTCGATCCTGTTCGTCGTGTTGGTGGTAGTGGTGGTTGGTATGGCGCTCGCTGCCTATGCCCGCTACCTGTCGCCCGACCGGCCTGGCGTGACAACGCGGTTGGGGTTCAACGGCTTCTTCGACCAGAGCGAGTATCTCAAGTCTGCGAAGATCTTGTCGCATTTCCATTTGCCGTCAAGGCCGGACCAATATCGATTCGGCCTAGGGTATCCGGCTCTCGCGGTCCCATTCCTTTGGATCGGCTTTCATGGCGATCCGTTCGCTCCGGTCGACGTTCTCACCTACGGAGCGACTGCTGCGCTGACGTTCGTGCTGGGCACGCGACTCCCGTTGCTGAGCTCTCAACGGGGCCGGATCGCGGGGGGTCTCGCGGCTGCGGCAATCGCGACCGTGGCGTCTCCACTTCTTGAGTTGAACACGAGCCCGATCAACACAAGCATTACGGTGCCCTTGACTTTGCTGGTACTTGTGATCGCGACCTCAGCGCACCAGGTGTCCTATCCGAGGGCGATTGCAATAGGCGCCGCGCTTGGCTGGATCTTCGCTGCGCGATATGCAGACGGCGTGTTTGTCGGCCTGCCAGTTATCGCGCTCGTGGTTCTTCGGACGCCTCGTGAACGCAGACGTATCGTTGTCGGCGGCGGGGCGACCGTTTCGGTCATCGTCGCGTTGGT
Organism: Actinomycetota bacterium; assembly: GCA_003134555.1. Taxonomy (GTDB): domain Bacteria; phylum Actinomycetota; class Acidimicrobiia; order IMCC26256; family PALSA-610; genus PALSA-610. The sequence continues at coordinate 44,396 of PLBO01000109.1, read as the reverse complement.
ACTCTTCACCCAGTTCCACGCTTTCGGCAACCCGCTCATCACGCCTTATCACTATCACCTACGAGCATCCGGCGCGAATGACCAATCGCTCGCACAGTTTCATCTCGCGAAGGTCCCGACGAACTTTTTGGGCACGTTTGTGACCGGGTTGCAAAACGGCAGACGACTACCTCGCGATCCGATCCTCCGGCAGTTTCCGCTCCTCTGGCTCGCACCTATTGGCGCGGCCGTTGTAGTCGGACAGCGCGTTCGAGACCGTTTGTTATGGATGACGATGACGATCACGAGCCTTATGGTGAGCATCTTCTACCTCGCCTTCGTAGCGGGCGGACCCTACGACCTCCTCTTCTCGAGCCCGCGCTACTGGGCGGCTTGGTATCCCCTCTGGTCCGTCTTCATCGTCGCGACCGCCGTCGCGGGCATCGAGCAACTCACCTCCCGTTCGACGCCAACGCGATCTGATTTCAGTCGGGGAAACGACCCCTGACGAGCGTCCCGAGCGACGCGACCGAGCGTTACACACCGTCTTCCTCACTCTTGGTACCCGCCCGCGCGGTACGCCTGGGCCTGACTACGACCGTCCTCACGCACCGAAGGAGGATCGGACAGAGCGCCACCTCTCTGCCGATCCGCGTTCGGCGACGCGCTCGCGCGAGCCACATGCGCGACCGGCATGCCCTCACTGCGGACCCGCCGCACCAACAGACAGCGGCCATGAAACGTCAATCGAGCGTTACGGTGAGACACGAAGACCTCCGGGTGGTGAAGACGGCTATCTCCACTGCACCGGGGGTCTTCGCTTACGTCAACCCGTCACCAACGTCCTGGCCGGGTACATCTAGTCGCTCGCGTGGCGCCCGTCGGGTGGTCGGCAGAGGGGCGCTCGACACGCGCGATGCTGGAGATGATGACCACGAACACGCCTCTCGCCATCCTCGCCATCCCGAAGCCGATCGCGCCGATGACCGATGCCGAGTGTCGCGCGTTCGCCGACCGGATTTTCGACGCGATCGCGAAGGCTCGCATCCCGAATCCGTGAAGCGGCTCACGGACCCACGGCAGCGGTGCAGCTCGCCTGCATATACGTCGGGCTCAGGTGATAACTCTCGCCGATCCGCTCCCGAGCGACCTGCGGAAAGGAACGCTCGCACTACGCAAGCTGCGCTCTACCTCGTAATGAGCAGGTCAGGGGTTCGAATCCCGTCTCCGGCTCTCGGGTCGTGTGACCTGGAAACCTCTTGCGGATTGCTTGCGGAGCGTTCGCCGTGTGCGGCGGTTCTCGGCGTACAGACTGTCGGGCTGGCGCGAACCTCCCTGACCGTGTTGCGGTCACATGAAGTCGTAGATTGGTCAACGCGGGACGCGGACGAGCGTTCCAAAGTCGACCGCGAGCGGGCCCATCCGGTGTGGCGCGATTGGAACGAGGCGCGGGCATGACTGCGGCACTGAAGAACCGGCGGGATCCTTGGCCGATCCGCCGGGTCGCCATCGTTCTGGTTTCATCCCTCCTTCTTGTCGCGTCGGCCGCGTCAGTGTCGTCGGCGTCTGTTGCTCCGGCCCGCGAGAACGTGTCGTTCTTCTATCAGCAGGTCACGAGCACGACGAACATGTCGCACCTGGGCAACGTCAAGCTCGTGGTTGCGGGTGTCCAAGCGGACGACCCTGCGGCGGCCGCGCGCATCAAGGCGACAGGAGCAAAGGCGTACCGATACGTGCAGTCGTACTGGTTCCCGAAGGACAGAACCTACGACGGGCTCCTCATCGGCTCCCATCCTGACTGGGCCTTTTGCGCGTCCGGTAGCACGCCGATGGCCGGGCGGACCGATCAGTTCGGGGTGTGGTGGTTCCTCGACATGAACGAGCAGCCGGTGCACCAGTACTTCCTGAGCAAGTTCCTCGCTCTGAAGGCTGCGGGCTGGGACGGCGTGTTCCTCGACCGCGGGTGGGCGTCGCTCACGAGCGGTGACAGCTACCACATGTGGAACAGGATTTCGACGTGTACCGGTCAGCCGGTCACGCCCGGCGCGACGTTCGCCAACGCGTACGTCGGGATCATGGCGGTGGCAAAGCAAGCCGGCATCCCGCTGATCATCAACTACGGGATCTCCCCGTTCGACCCGCACTCGCCGTTGCGGTCGGACGCGTGGAACGCCCTCTCGTCCACCGGCATGGTGCTCGACGAGGCCATCAGTCATCCGCGCGACTCGCGCTGGGCGGCCGACTACGCGGTGAACCTCCAGAACGAGCAAAACGCGCAGCATCGGGGTCACGTCATCGGGCTCCTCACGACCGCAACCGTCGGTACCCAGAACCGCCAGGACGTCTACTACGGCTGGACGCGCGCGAAGCTGTTCGCAATCCCGGTCGGGGTCAACACCGGCGACGCGGGTTGTGCGGGCGCGGGTGGTCGGCCCTGCAACCGGGCTGGCCTGTATCCCGAGTTGGCAAACGTCGGGTACGGCCCGCCGGTTTCCACGCGTCCGGCAACCATTGAGTGCGCTCCCGGCGACGCCATCCACTGCCTCTGGTTCCGTCGCTACCAGGCCGGGATGTCCCTGCTCGACGTGAGTCCCGCGACGCGAACGGGAGTAATCCCGCTCGGGGTCAGTGGCTGTCGCTATGTGCTCGACCTCTACACCAACCGCTCGATCGACGGTGGCCGCTGCGTGACCTCCGCGGTGGTGCTGCTCGGAGCGTGGGAAGGCCACCCCCTCCAGTACGGAACCAAGCCCTGGCCGCAGGCCTCGTCTCCGACGCCGTCGCTTCCACCTGTGCTTGGTTCCGGTTATTGGATGGTTGGGGCGTCCGGTTCGGTGTATGCGTTCGGTGACGCTCGTTTCTCCGGCGGTGTGTCGACGACGAATGTGACGCACATCGAAGCGGCGCCGTCACACACTGGCTATTGGATCGTCAACGGGATGGGCCAGGTCTTCGCGTTCGGCAACGCGCGTTGGCACGGCAACGGCGGCGCGCTGTGGCCGGGAGAGAAGGTGAGCAGCCTTTCGGCAACACCGACCGGCAACGGGTACTGGCTGTTTACGAACAGCGGCCGCGTCATGCCATTCGGCGACGCCCGGTCGTTCGGGGACATGGGCGGAATCCACCTCAACGGGCCGATCGTGGGCTCCGTAGCCACACCGACCGGACGCGGCTACTACATGGTCGCGTCCGACGGCGGCATCTTCGCGTTCGGCGACGCACGCTTTCACGGGTCGATGGGCGGAGCCCGCTTGAACCAACCGGTCAACGGTCTCGTGCCGACGCTCGACAACCGGGGCTACTGGCTCGTCGCTTCCGACGGTGGCATCTTCGCCTTCAACGCACCGTTTCGTGGGTCAATGGGCGGTACACGCCTGAACAGGCCCGTCATCGGCATGGTTCGCTACGGCAACGGCTACCTCATGGTCGGTTCCGACGGTGGCATCTTCGCCTTCTCGAACAAACCGTTCCGCGGCTCACTCGGATCGAACCCGCCGGCCGTCCCGATCGTCGGCGTCGCCTCGACCTGATCTGTCGGGCTCGCGGGACGCTTGTTGTGAGCTCAGTGCGCTGGCGCGGAACAGAGCTGGGCCGTGGTGAGGACGAAGGGCGTCGCGGTCGGGCCCCGTGGAACTTGCATGCCGAGATCGGTCGCCGGTTCGTAGCCGAGCACCCGCGTGATCTTCGACGACCGGAGGACGGAGATGACCGTTCCGGGTGGGACGCCACTGGGCGACGCGAACCGATACGAAGCTGTCAGCCCATCGCGCGTCGCCCGCGGGACGATGGTGCTTCCGTCAGGCAGGCGAAGGAGGAGCCTGGGGGCGCTCTCGCGAGCCCGGACCTGTACTTCAACCGCGCGGATGCTCGAACCGGAAAACCCGAGTGGCAGCGTCGCATGCGCCGAAAGCAAGAGATCCTCGTAGCTGTCCAGATCTTCGTAGACCACACCCGGCGCGATCACGCGCTTCAGTGTGGACCTGCTTCGTACGTCGGGTGAAACTCGCCAGCGCGCCGATGGGATCAAGTCGTAGAACGCGGCGAGGCCGCCAGCGCCACGGAGCACGGCGACGTCGAGATGCTCGCTTTTGGCGAGTTGGCACAGCGCGGGTCGGCCATTGGCGAAGGCGCTCTGTGTCTCCTGAACGCGTTCCAGGTAGCCGATGCCGGTTGCTTTGGCGACGTCGAAGCCGAGATGCATGTAGCCCGGGCTCAGGAGGCTGAACGGCTGCGCGCCGGTTGTGCTCCAGACATACAGCGCGTCGTTATCCGGTGCGAGTACGCGGACCTGCCCTTCGGAACGCACCTGGCTTGCGAGGCGATCCGTCACCCCTGTCCAAAGTGCATCTGCGAAGGACTCGTAGCCGGGTGCTCGATCTGTCCACTTGTTGACCGTACGCATAGCCCTCGCGACTTCGAAGCAGCTCGGTACCGCGATGACGAGCACGAGGAGTGGGACGGTGACCCGGTAGGAAGCAGTCCGGAGGAGCGCGGCTGCCCCACGCGCGGCCATGACCACGACCGGCACGGCGGCCAGGAACCAGGCGCGAATCGGCATCATGACGCCAACATCGCCGAGAAGCGTGCTGACCACGATGAGCGGGACGCACGCCAGCGCCCAATAGAGGAAGAATGTCTCGGCTTTCGTCCGATCGTGTCGGCGCGCCGACAGCACGAGGCCGGCGACCGAGAGGAAGCCGGTCGCCCCGAGCGCAACGACGAGCCCGACCGGGGAGAGGTCGGGGGGACGTCCCGGGTACGACTGCAACGAGAGTGGTCCGGAGTCAACCGTCGCTACGACGCGCGGGAGCCACCACCAGGCCGAAATCAGCGCCGCCGTCGCTGCCGCCAATGCCGCCCGGCCGAACGCCGATGGGCGTGGGGGCCAACCCGCGCTGACAAGCGCCCAGGCCGCGATCCCGACCGTCGCCAGGACGCCGAGCTGAACCTGGGTGCAGATTCCGAGCCCTGCCACCGCGCCCGCGAGCGCATAGCGCCATAGCCGCTCGTCGCGCATCACTGTCGCGAGCGCGACCACAAGGAGAATGAGCACGATGTCGCGTGGGTAGAGCGGCCAGACGTTTGCGCCCGAAGGCAACAAGCTGTTGACCCACTCCACATTGAACCGCAGCCCCAGGGAGCTGCCGATCGTGCCGACGAACACGAGCGCGCCCTGCTCGAGCGGTCGTCTGGGCCAGATACGCCGAGCGAGCAGGAGCAAGGCCGCGGGCCACGCCAAGGTGGCGAACCAGCTCACTACCGAGAGGAATCCGTCGAACGAAACCCCGAGCGCGTGGCTCCCGTACCCGATAACCAAGGGGTAAAGACCACCGTAATACGAGAGGAGACCGGGCAAGGGTCCTTGGCCCTCGAGGTCACCGCCGAGCATCGTTCCAGCTACGCCTCGGTGATACTCGAGGTCACCACGCATATGCGTCGAGAATGCAAAGAACTGGCTTTGCACGATGAATGCGAACAGAAACGTGAAGATGATCAGCGCGAGGCCGATGCGACGCTCGGTCTGTGCTTGCCGAGGCTCGTCGGCTGGCTGACGAGCCTCCTCCGCCTCTTCGGTTACCGCGATCGTCCGACTCACCCGACAGCGCAGTCTTCGATGTAGAGCCAGTCGCCACCGACGAGCTCGAGCGTGTGGGGCCGACCGGTGCCAGTCCATGCGAGGAGCGAGAACTCATACGGGAAGAAGTGGATGTGCTGATTGAACGTGGCGAGATAGGGCCGTTGCCTGGGAACCACAAGCACGATCCGGTTGTGGGCCACCCTGCGGAGCTCGTCGATGGCGCGCGCGAGTTGCTGGACGTGCTCGAGGGTGTGGGTCGAGACCACCGTGTCGAATATACTGTCGCGGAACGGCAGCTCTTCGACGTTCCCATTGACCCACTGCACGGGGCCGGACGCATCGCGCGGGCTCGACGACACGGCGACGTCGCAGCCGACGACCTCGAGTCCCCGTTCGGCCATCAGGTTGCAGAGGTATCCGCGGCCGCACGCCACATCGAGGACGCGGTCGCCGCGAACCGACCGAAGTACCGCATCCAACGACGCCGGAGTGAGATCGGTGACGCCCTGATCGAAGCGAGACTGCAGCTGCACGTAGAAGTTTTCGAGGTCGAGGCGCGAGAGGTAGAAGGCGCGGGCCTTCAGATCGACGATGTCGATCGTCAGCTTCCCGTACATCCTTCGCGCCAAACGACGAAAGATCGTCGAGTCGCGCAGCACGGGCGGCGCGTACTGGTCGAGGAAGCGGTTGACTCGAAGCGAGGCGCTGCGGCTGAGCTTCATCAGTACTACGCCTCCCACGGGGTCGCGTTTACTCGGGGATTGCACCGTCCGTCCAACCTCGACGCCAACCACTGGCTCGGCCCGCGTCGAGACGAACTGGATCTGGCAGTGACAAGTCCGGGGTTGCCGTGGCAGCCTATGTGGCTTGTCGTAGATCGCCGAGACCGAGGGCACGAGGTGACCGCGCCGATCCCGCGACGTGCGTCATAATCGTCCGAATCCGCATGTTTAACCGACTCTGACCGCGCGCCTCGAAAGGAATCATGCGATCCGCTCTGCGAATGCGGCGTCGGTCTCCGAGGGCTACGGGCTTCGTCGGGCTTCTGCCACCTCGTCGATCGTTCGCGCTCCTGCTGCTCGCATGCCTCGTCGGCACGGCGTGCGGCGGTGGCGGCAAGAACGCCACGAGGGCGCCGTTGGCGTTGGTTGCGCCGGCTCGGGAGAACGTCGCGTACTTCTATCAGCGGGTCACGAGCACGACGGATCTCTCGCGCTTGGGCGACGTCAAGCTCGTGGTTGCGGGCCCCCAGCAAGACGATCCATCAGCGGCGGCGCGCATCAAGGCGACAGGGGCAACGGCGTACCGATACGTGCAGTCGTACTGGTTCCCGAAGGGCAGTTCCTTCGACGGCCTCGACATCGGCGCGCATCCTGACTGGGCCTTTTGCGCGTCCGGTAGCACGCCGTTGGCAGGACGAACCACCGGGTCCGGGACGGTGTGGTGGTTCCTCGACATGAACGAGCAGCCGGTTCACCAGTTCTTCTTGGATAAGTTCCGCGCCTTGAAAGCCGCGGGCTGGGACGGTGTGTTCCTCGACCGCGGTTTCGCGTCGCTCGCGGGCGACAGTTACCACGAAATTGACAAAGTGTCGACGTGTACCGGGCAACCGGTCACGCCCGGCGCGACGTTCGCCGACGCGTACGTCGGGATCATGGCGGTGGCAAAGCAGGCGGGCGTCCCGCTCATCATCAACTACGGGATCTCCCCGTTCGACGCGCATACGCCCTTGCGGTCGGACGCCTGGAACGTGCTCTCGTCCAGCGGCCTGGTGCTCGACGAGGCCGTGAGTCATCCGCGCGACTCGCGCTGGGCGGCCGACTTCGCCGTGAACCTCCAAAACGAGCAGAACTCGCAGCACGGCGGTCGCGTGATCGGGCTCCTCACGACCGCGACCATTGGCATCCAGAACCGACAGAACGTCTACTACGGCTGGACGCGGGTAAAGCTGTTCGCGATCCCGCTCGGAGTCAACACCGGCGACGCGGGTTGCACGAACACAGGTGGCCTACCCTGCAACCAGCACGGTCTGTACCCCGAGCTGGCAAACGTCGGGTACGGGCCGCCCCTTTCCACGCGCCCGGAGTCGACGCAGTGCGCTTCCGGCGACGCCATCCACTGTCTCTGGTTCCGTCGCTACGAACAAGGGATATCCCTGCTCAACGTGAGTCCGTCGGCGCGCACGGGCGTGATCTCGCTCGGGGTCAGTGGCTGCCGCTACGTGCTAGACCTCTACACGAACCGGTCGATCGACGGCGGCCACTGCGTGACGTCCGTCTCGGTGTCGCTCGGACCCTGGGAAGGCCATCCCCTCGAGTACGGAACCAAGCCGTTCTAGGTCGCGGACTCGAGGCCGCAGCAACACAACTATCCCGGATACCCTGCGGCCCGCCGGAGGAGACAACACGCATGCGCGGGCGAAGCCAACAATTCAAGGATTTCATCACTTTCCCGCTACGCGCGGTGCTCCCAGTCCAGGAGTCGCGCTGGGGGCTGACCTCTCGTCCCGACGAGCGATTCGAGTATGTCGCGCGCGAGATCTCGGGTCGCGTGCTCGACATCGGGTGTGGTCGCCACAACTCATTCATCAACCGGTACGCGCTCGGCAACGGAGTCGGCGTCGATGTCTTCCGTTACGACGGTCTCGCGGACGCGAACATCGTCGAGGACATGGCGCACCTCCCCTTCCCCGACGCGTCATTCGACACGGTCACATTCATCGCGTGCTTCAACCACATACCGAAGTCCGAGCGCGACGCGGAGGTGCGCGAGGCGTTCCGAGTGTTGCGTAGAGGCGGGAAGATCGTCGTGACGATGGGCAATCCGCTCGCCGAGCTCGCGATCCACCGTCTCGTACATCTGTACGACAGGCTGCTCGGTACGAAACTCGACATGGACACCGAGCGGGGGATGCACGAGGACGAGGACTATTTCGTCCGCGACCGCGTGATCGTCGAGCATCTCGCCGCAGGCGGCTTCCGGGACATCAGGAAGCACTACTTCATCACGCAGTGGGGACTCAATCACCTGCTCACGGCGCAGCGACACGCATGACACGCGCGCATTTCAGCCCAGATGGCTGAGCCCTGGGCCGTGGGGACCGTGTTGCTCGTCCTCGCGCTCGGACTCCCCGGGTTGGCACTCTTCCTTACGTGGCCGGAACCGGAGTCGGCGGAGGGCGACTTGTCGCTCGGCCGCGACGCGCCTGAAGACAATGAGCCCACCACTCGGACGCGCGCAGGCGCACTAGCGTTGGCGAGAAGGGAGAACACGGCGCGCGTCGACGCCACCGACGCGCCCGACGCCTTCGATGCCGAGCGCTCGTTGGTGGCCCTCGGCGTCCCGGTCTCCGTCTTCACGATCGTGGCCGAGCTCCTCGCCCGGACAGGCACGCTCTCGACCGGCACGGTTTGGATTTACGCAGTCTTCGCGGCGATCGTCGCGATCATCGGTGTTGCGCTCAACCGCCGGCGCGTCCTCAGCCGACTCCGCGCGTCGGGTCAGTGGCGCCGCCGACTCGAGCGGCTGCCCGCCGCCGGGCTGGTTCTCGCGGCTGCGTCTGCGCAGATCGCGATCGTGCTGAGCCGGACCGACTCCCTCGTGGGTCCGACCTCCTGGTACTACTGGCAGCAGTCGGTCGCGATCGCAAAGGCCGGGCGCATCCCTGCGACGAGTCTGGAGTGGGGACAGCAAGTCCGTTTCTTCGACTATCACCTTGGTTTCAACTCCCTCAGCGCCGCGATCGTGACAGCCACTTCCTCGGTCGACTCACTGGTTGGCGCGCAACTCGTCCGTGCACTCGTAGCGTCCTCCGCCGTCGTGGGGATGTGGCTCTTCGCCCGAGTGTGGGGCGCTCCCCGCTACGCCGCGGCGGCCGCCGCCATTGCAGTGCCGACCGTCGCGATCTTCGCGGTCAAGCTGACGTACTACGCACCCGAGGGCGCGGCGTACCTGCTCGCGCTGGCTTCGGCCGCGTTGCTGCACCGCTGGTTCGTGTCGCCTCGCCGGCTGCTCGCGGCGGCGGTCCTCGTTACCTTCGCCGGCGTGACCCAGATCCATACGCCGGGCGCCATCGTGGCGGCCACGTTGTGCGCGGCCACCGCGGCGGCTCACGCGCGCTGGTCGTGGCGCTGGCTCGTGCGCGCGCTGGCCGTCGGGCTCGCGCTGTTCGCAGTGTTCATAGGCGTCGACCTCGTGACCGGCCACCGCGGCCCGTTCTCACCGGGTTTCAACGAAGCTCCGTCGCTCTCGGTCACCGGTCTCGACCCCACATACGAGTTCGCGCAGCTTGCAACTTCACGTATCCCAGCCGACGCGTCCCAACTCGGTGCCAATCCCCCCGGCGGCGGGGACCTGCTCCGGAAGAGTTTGACTCAAGGCTTCCTCGTCGGCGGCTCGAGTTCGTATTGGGTACTGATGGGGCTCCTCGCGGCGACGCTCGCTGCGGCGCTCGCGCTGCAGCGCTGGACGATCGTGAGGTACATGGTGACCGCGGCGGTATTCGTCGCGCTGCTTGGGGCGATCTCGGTCATGACTCAGCTTGGTTCGGACACCTATGTGCCGACCCGGAGCGGCTACTCCCGCCTCTTCCAGTTCTGGTGGTTCGTGCCCCTCGCGGGTGTTTCGCTCATCGCCCGCCTCGTGCCCCGCGCGTGGTACCGCATCGCGGTGTCGGCGGTCCTGCTGGTCGTGTGCGGCGGCCTCTGGATCCGGTCGCTCGAGCCCACGCGCAAGCTCGGTCGCGTCGAGCCGTCGAGGAGCACGCTCGAGCAATTGCGTGCGCTTCCGCTCGAGCCGGGCTCGCTCGTGCTCAGCAACGCGTACACCCAGGATTTCGTCGAATACAACACCGCGGGCTACGGCCTCACGGACGGTCGCGCCCCTTACCTCGAGGCCAGGTTGCTGACCTCGGCCAACACCATCCTGCGGCGCGCGTCCGCGTTCTTCGCCGATCCGGCCGGCAATCCCTTTCCCTGGGACGAGTACCGCGTGAAGTACGTGTTGGTGTCGACGGTGCCCAACTCGCTGGGCAATTCCGCCATCTACCGCACCAAACCCGCCTTGCTCGACAAGGTCTCCGACCTGACGCGCGCCTCGGCGGGCGACGGCTGGTTGCTCTACAAAGTCAACCGATAACCGGGTCGAGTCCCATGCGTCGGCGTACCTCTGGGCGCCGGAGCGGCGGCAACGTCGTGGTCGGTTGGCGCCGCGGCGGCAGACCCGCGAGGAGCTGTTCGGTGATCGCCGCCACTTCCAGCGCGGCGGCTTCCATCGCCCCGACCACGGCGACTCCGGGACGGGCGATCCCCGTCACCTTGCGAACGTACTGGCGGGCGGCCGCCTCGATCTCCTGGCGAGTGGCAGGGGGCTCGAGACCGCGAAGCTCGGTGATGTTTCGGCACATCCCGCGAGCGTAGATCTTGGCGCTTCAGCTGCGCCGGGCGCTGCGTACGAGCGCGCCCAGGAACCCAACGGGGTATCCGAGGCGCGGTGGCTTCTTGCTCGCGCCGTGCGAACGAGCGCGGATGTGAACCGGAACCTCGATGACCCGGAGATCGCGCCGCGCGGCCTCGATGAGAATCTCGGCTCCGGAGAACCTGGGTTCTTCGAGCTGCAACCGTGCCAGCGCGTCGGCTCGGATCGCGCGGAAACCGTTCGTGCAATCGGTTATCGAGAGTCCGGTCACCGCGTTGATCGCCCGCGTGAAGAGCCGAATCCCTATTCCGCGGGCGCCGCCCGAGTCGTCGGTGCTCCCCAGGAATCGGGAACCCTGCACGTAGTCCGCCTCGCCGGCCACGATGGGCTTGACGAGATCGATCATCTCCTCCGACCGATGCTGGCCGTCGGCGTCCATCGTCATGACGATCGAGGCACCACGGCGCAACGCGTACGCAAAGCCGGCGCGAAGGGCATCGCCCTGTCCACGATTGACGCCGAGCTTGATCGTCACGAAGCCGGCGGCATCGACCACGCGGTCAGTGCCGTCGGTGGCTCCATCGACCACGACGATGGGCTCGACGCGGTGGCCGGCCAACTCAGTCGGCAAGGTGCGCAGCACGCCCATGATCGCGTCGGCCTCGTTGTAGGCAGGGATCACCACGGAGACGAGCGGGACAGCGGCGTCGGCCCGTTCGACATTGTCGGCGAGCGCGAGCGCGACGACGAGGTTGCCGAACGCGCGATCGAGCTCACGGAACCGACGACTCAAGAGGAGGCGCTTTCGAGAAACCAGTCGCGCGTGCACACGAGCCCCTCGCGCAACGGCGTGCGCGGGTTGTAGCCAAGCTCGCGCCGCGCCTTGCGGATGTCGGAGAACGCTCGGCGGGCTTCGCCGGTCCGCTCGGGCTCGAAGGCGACCTCGACCCGTCTATCCGAGAATACGTCGGACAGCACGGCGACCAGGTCGTTGATCGAGGTTTCCACGCCCGTGCCGAGCTGATACAGCTCGCCCATGGGAGCCCGTTCGAGAGCTGCGAGGATGCCGCGGCACACGTCGTCGACATAGAGGAAGTCTCGGGTCTGCTCGCCGTCGCCGTACACGACCAAGGGCGCGCCGTTCATGATCCGCTTCATGAACTGGGCGATGACGCTGCCCTTGTGGTAGCTGAACGGCCCGTACACGTTCGTGAACCGTAGTGCTGTCGTAGGAAGTCCGTAAGACCCGGCGAAGGCCGAACAAAGTCCCTCGCCGGCGAGCTTCGTCGCACCGTAAGGCGATTGTGGCCTCGGCGCGATCGCTTCGTGCCCCGGTTGCTCGACCTCGCCGAGCGGTGCTCCGGACGAGGCGAAGACGAACGCGCGCACGCCGGCGTCGCGAGCCGCGAGCAGCGCGTTCAGCGTGCCGATGACATTCACCTCCATGTCGCCGCGCGGGTCGCGCACCGAATCCACGACGCCCGTGCGCGCCGCGAGGTGGACGACGGCGTCGACACCGTGTAGCGCCGCGGTGAGCGCGTCGACGTCGCGGATGTCGGCCTCGATCACCCGCGCGTATCCGGCGGTGTCACCGTCGTTCAGTCGACCGGCCGAGCAGTTGTCGAAGGCGATCGGCTCGTGCCCCGCGGCCAAGAGGTGCCGGGCGAGGTTGACTCCGATGAAGCCGCAGCCACCGGTGACGAGGACCCTGAGCGAATCGGATTTCGTGGACACGGGATTGGGCTCAGGCCTACCGCGCGCGACAGGGATCAGCGCCAGCTGGTGGCGGGATCGATGCCGCGGGCGCGGATCCGATCCTTGAACCGCTCCACTGTGTGCAGGACCGTCTCGATCAGCTCCTCCGACAGCATCCGGGGCTTGAGGCCGAGCTCGAGCAGCCCGGTGTGAGTCGGGTTGTAGTAGTGCTCCTCGAGCTCCACGCGCGGATTCTCCAAGTGCTCGATGCGCGTGTTGTAGCCGAGGTGACTTGCCGCCGCGCAAACCTCGGACGCGAGGTCCATCACGGAGAAGACCTGTGTGAACTGGTTGAACACCCGCATCTCCCCGGTCGGTCCGGGGTTGCGTGTCGCCAGCTCGATGCACTGCAGCGTGTCGCGAATGTTGAGGAAGCCGCGGGTTTGGTGCCCCTTGCCGTAGACAGTGAGCGGGTGGCCGATCACGGCTTCGACACAGAAGCGATTGAGTGCGGTGCCGAAAAGCTCGTCGTAGTCGAATCGGGTGAGGAGTCGCTCGTCGCGCTCCGTGTCGTCGGTGTGGATGCCGTAGACGACGCCTTGGTTGAGGTCGGTCGCTCTGAGTCCCCAGATACGACACGCGAACTGGATGTTGTGCGAGTCGTGAACTTTGGAGAGGTGATAGAAGCTCCCGGGCGATTTCGGGAACGGGAGGCGGTCGGTGCGCCCGTTGTGTTCGATCTCGAGGTAGCCCTCCTCGATGTCGATGTTGGGTGTGCCGTACTCGCCCATCGTGCCCAGCTTTACGAGGTGCGCTTCGGGCGCGACCTCGTGCATTGCCCAGATGACGTTGAGGGTCGATTCGACATTGTTGCGTTGGGTCTTCCAGGCGTGGTCGCGGTCGATCATCGAGTAGGGCGCCGACGGAATCTCGCCGAGATGCACGATCGTGTCGGGGACGAACTCCTCGATGAGGGCGAGAAGGCGTGCGTAATCGCTGACGTCGAAGACGTGTGCGGCGATTTCGCGCCCCGTGACCTCTCGCCAGGCGACGATGCGATCGAGCAGAGGGCTGATCGGCGTGAGGCTGTCGGTTCCACGCTCGATGTGTACTTGACGGCGGATCAGATTGTCGACGATTGCGACATCGTCGCCCTGCCCGGAGAAGTGCATTGCGAGCGGCCAGCCCAGATACCCATCGCCGCCCAGGATCAAGATGCGCATGACCCGCTTCCTCCCACCCAAATGACGACACCCGATTCGCTTCGGCTGCCCGTAGCCTGGGGCGTCTCGCACGATTTCGGCGCAGGCTACAGCGTTCGGGTGGACGGACGTGCGATCGAAGATGGCGTAGCTTGAGCCCACGAAATCTGGTCGCGCGCTCTCGCCAACGCTCCGTGGAGCTCCACGAGGTGATTTGGTCCGGGCCGCTCGGCCGGCGTGGCGTGATGCTCAACCCACTGGATAGAGGCGTTGGTCACCCTCGTCAACCGTCTCGTCCGCTCCCGGGTCTCCAGGTCGTATGCGCCTAAATCATCGAACGAGCGCCTTGTGAGAAACCGCCTCTCGACCCATCCGCCGCCTGCGGATCTGATGGTCGACGATGGGCTCGAAGACCCGCCGCTGCCGGACGATGGCGAGATCGTCGCCCGGTCGCGCGTGTTGCTCGGAGGTTGGTACGGAGCGACCTGCGTGGCGGTTGTGGGCATCTCGCTGTGCCTGCGGGTCTTTCATCTCGGGACGCAGAGCTTCTGGATCGACGAGATCAACGTGACTCGGTTGGTTCGATCCGGCCGTGTGCTCTCCGCCGTTCGCGACGTCGATGGACCGTTCGAGCCACCGCTGCACTTCCTCGTCGTTCTCGTCGCGCTCAAGCTTCCGCTGGGGCTCGAGAGCGCCGCACGCGTCCCCGCGGCGCTCTTCGGCACTCTCGAGGTACTGGGTCTCATCCTGCTCGCCCGGGAGGCGACGGGGCGCCGGCTCGTCGCGGTCATCGCCGGCGGACTTTTGGCGGTTGCTCCGTTCGCAGTGCGCTATTCACAAGAGAATCGCTATTACACGATGTTCTCCGCGCTGCATCTGTTGACCTGGTGGTTGCTGTTACGCGCCTTGCGAACACGAACGCTTCGCAGCTGGCTGGTCTACGGCGCCCTCGCGGCGGCGATGATATTGACGCATCCGTTCGCTCCACTCGTACTTCTCGTGCAGGCGGGAGTGGTGCTCGTCGCGGTGTTGCGCGCTCGCGGGCGTGGTCGCGACGTTGCCCGCTCCTTGGTGTTGGGGTACTCGAGGGGCGCGTTGCTTGCGATTGCACTCGTACTGCCCTGGTACTCGTATGGAGCAACGAACTGGATCCGCGACGCGGGTAAGGGAAACGGCTTCGCGTTGAACCCGCCTGGCGCCATCACAGTTCCGGTCGGCCTCGGCCTGTTCAAGGGCACGGCCGAGTGGCTTCTCGGCAACGCACCAGTCATGACCCCCCTGATCGCGATCTTGCTCGTCGGGATCAGCGCCGCGCCGTTCATCTGTCGTGGGCGCGCGCGCGTCGTAGCAATCTGCGCGCTGACGTACGTCCTCGGGTTCTTGCTGGTGCTCGTGCCGCTCGCGCGGATCATGGGCACCTACTTCGCGTTTCGGCGCATCGAAGCCTTCGTCGCGCCCCTGCTGCTCGTGGTGGCGCTCACGGTCGTCGGCGTTGCGGACCGCCTGCGTTCGGCGCGAGTTGGTCGCCGAACGGTCTTCGCAGTCGTCGCGATCGGCACGCTGGTCGTCTTGGCGTTCTCGGGTGTTGCTACTGCCAAGTACTACCGATCGCAGAAGACCAACTACCGCGCCTTCGCCGAGGCGGTGAGCACCGCTCCCGAGAACGTTCTCGTCGTCGTCGGGCCTGTCGACCCTCGCTGGGTACCGTCGATCGAACAGTACTTGCGGTGGTATCGAGTGGCGACGCCCGTGACGTTCATCGTCGGGGGCAAGCCGCTACCGCGACTTTCCGTGCCTGAGGGCGGCATTCTCTGGCTCACCGGCGCGCCACCGCGAGTGCCCGGTCTGCAAACACGCGCGCTCAACGACCTTGGTCGAATGCAGATCATCTCCGGCATCATCCACTCGCAGCAACCTACGAACTACGTACTCCCGTGGTTCGCGTCGATCTCTCATCCGACCACGCAATCGGAGCTGGACCGGCAGAGAGACCGCGTAGCGAAGCTGCCAGGCATGCTCATGGCAATTGCTTGAGCGGGACGAAACGGCGAGGCGGTCGTTGCTGACGTCGGGGCGAAGCCTTGTGCGACGAATCTTTCCCGGCGGATCGGGAGTGGTCGGCGGGTGGTTGTTGGTGAGCGGTCTCGGCGCCTACGCCTTCTTGGCTGTCGTCGGCCGGGTGATCGGGCCGGATCGCTATGGAGCGATGTCGGTGCTCTGGAGCGTCGGTTTCCTCGCTACGAGCTGCCTGTTCCCGGTCGAACAAGAAGTCACCCGTGCCATCTCCGATCGCAGCGCGCGAGGGGTCGGCAGCGCGCCCGTAGTGCACCACGCCGCGGTCATCGCCGTCGCGATCGCAACATCGTTGATCGTCGGCGCGCTTGCAGCCTCGGTCCTCTTGGTCACGAGGCTGTTCGACGGTCAGGTGTTGCTCCTCGTCGGGCTCGTCTTGCTCATTGGCTCCTACGTCTTCGAGCACGTGACGCGTGGCGTGCTTGCCGGCCGCAGTCGATTCGGGGCGTTCGGGCGCCTTCTCGGTGTCGAGGCGCTCGCCCGTCTCGCGGGCGCGATCGTTTTGGCGCTCGTCGGCGTGAGGACCGCCGGACCCTTTGGGATCGTGCTCGGACTCGCTGCCGTCGTCGGCGTTGCCGCGGCATTGGTCGGACAGCGCGACCTACTCGAACCCGGTCCGCCCGCCCACTACTCGGAGCTGTCGCGCGCGATCGGCTGGCTCGTGACGTCCTCATTGTTCTCGCAGATCCTCATCAATGGTGGCCCGGTTGTCGTTCAACTCCTAGCGGGTCGAGGGCAGCGGGCGCTCGCCGGCCAGTATCTCGCCGGGCTCGTTGTTGCACGCGTGCCCGTCTTCTTCTTTGTCGCGATCCAAGCCTCGTTGGTACCGGAGCTCGCGTCACTCGCCGCGTCGGGCGATCGAGCGCGAGTGGCCGCCGGCCTACGCAAATTGATGCTGCTGATCGCGAGTCTGGGTGTGACCGTGACTTTGGGGATCTGGCTCCTTGGTCCGGCCGTTGTCCATCTCGCGTTCGGCAGGAGCTTTGCTCTAAACCGCTTGGACCTCGCACTCCTTGCCGCCGGATCAGCTGCGTACCTTCTCGCGCTCACACTGGCGCAGGGTCTCATCGCGCTCGCCCGCCCGGCCCGATCTGCTCTGGGTTTCGGCGTCGGCGTGCTCGTGTTCTGTGTCGCGGTCGTCGTTTTCGAGCCAACTGACATCGCTCTGCGACTTGCAATGGCCATGTTCGTAGGGTCGATGGCTGCCGCGGCTGCGCTCGGTCTGTTGCTCGTGAATCCGGTCCGGACCGTCCGTGCGGGAGCACAGTCGTATCCCGGCGGCCGCGATGACCAATGAGGCGAGCGAAAGTGTCACTCGGCTGGTTGCCACCCGGCTGGCCCTCGGACCCGCTCGTCCCAGTCGACTGACTTTGGAAGCCTACGCTTCGACGCGTTGCTCGACAGGACGACCTAAGGAGCGCCGGACGTGAGCGACGTGACCGCGATTCCAGAGGGCCGTGAGCTGGTCTCGGCCGCGAACCGTGATGCCCCGCGCGGCGGCCTTCTCATCGCGATCCCGGCGTTCAATGAAGCGCAGTCACTTCCTGGAACCCTGGCCGAGCTGGCGGCCTGCCTTCCGGGCTGTGACGTCGTAGTGGTGTCGGATGGCTCGCGCGACGCAACGGCGTCGGTCGCTCGGAGCACCGGCGCAGCCGTCCTCGAGTTGCCGTTCAACCTCGGAATCGGTGGCGCGCTCCGGACCGCGTTCCAGTATGCCGTCCTGCGCGGCTACGACTGTGCGGTTCAGTTCGACGCCGACGGCCAGCACGACCCGCGCGAGATCACCAAGCTCGTGGCTGGTCTGGACCGCGGGCTCGACCTCGTGATCGGCAGCCGCTTCGCGAGCGGCGGAGAGGTCACCTATCCGATCAGCGCGACTCGCCTTCGCTCGATGGGGGTTCTTCGTAACCTGGTCAAAGCACTCGTCGGCGAGACGTTCACCGACACGACCTCCGGCTTCCGCGCGTTCTCGCGTCCCATGCTGGAGTACTTCGCAGAGACTTATCCGGTCGAGTATCTGGACTCGGTCGAAGCCCTCGTGCTCGCATGCAATGCCGGCTTTGCGGCCGGCGAGGTGCCCGTCCGGATCCGAAGTCGGTCTCACGGTGCACCTTCGACCCGACGTGTTCGCCTCGCGTACTACTACCTGCGACTTCTCGTCGTCATGGCCACATCGGTGAGGCGTCGGCGTCGTTGGCGCCGGCAGGCATCGACATGAACGCGCGAGCGCACATCTTCGTCCTGCTCCTCGCCGTATTTACGATCTGGTTCATCCTGCGCCTGGTTCGCCGGCGGCAGCTGCGCGCAAAGTACGCGATCCTCTGGCTCACCGTCGGCGTGGGTGTGCTGGTCCTCGCGGCGGTTCCCAATCTGCTCAACCCGATATCGAGTATCGCGGGGATCTACTACCAGCCCGCAACGCTCCTGCTCTTCGCCTCGGTGTTCCTGTTGTGCCTGGATTTGCACTTCTCGTGGGAGCTCTCGAGGCTCGAGGACCGGACTCGGACCCTCGCCGAAAAGCACGCACTCCTGCAAGAAGAGGTCGCCACCCTGCGGCGATCGGCGGGGTCGCCGCCCGGGCAATCTGTCGATGCCAGCGAGGAAGCCGAATAACCGCTCCGCATTCGACGACCGCAATTGACCTTGGAGTCACCTGAGGCGGCTACATTCGCGCAGTGGTGAGCGCCCCGCGAAAAGTCCTGTGCTCTATCGGCGCGGGGCCCCACGCAGAACTGCTGGAAGTCTCCGGCGCCACGTTCGCGCCCTTCGCCACCCACCATGGATACGACTTGTGTCTTCGTGGTGAGGTCCTGGCCCGCGACCGTCCTGCCTCGTGGAGCAAGGTTCAGCTCGTCCGGTCTCTACTCCGTGTCTACGAAGTGGTGTTGTGGATCGACGCCGACGCGGCGGTGGTCGACGGTTCGGTCGACGTCCTGGATGCGCTCGAACCGAGCTCACTGATGGCCCTCGCCGCGCACAGCACGAACGAGGGCGACGATCCGATTCCGAACGCGGGCGTGTGGCTTCTCCGCCGGCACTGGAAGACGCAGCGGTTCCTTGCGCGTGTGTGGAGGTCGACGGGCTATCTCCATCACAAGTGGTGGGAGAACGCGGCGATACTCGAGCTGCTCGGCTACGAGCTCGATCCCAGAGTTCGCCTCGTACGTCCGACGCCGATGTACTTCCGAACGACGTTGCTCGGCACCGAGTGGAACAGCATTCCCGTCGACCCGTCGCCGGCGCCGCGCATCTGCCACTTTCCCGCGGTGCCACTCGACCAGCGCCTCTCCGGGCTGCGCGCGATTGCCGACCAGTTGCGGCACAGCGAGCCGTAAACCCGGCGCGCAGGCAAGGATCGCGTTCTCAACCGATTCTTGCCTCCCTCCAAGACTCGGCTCACCTGAGCCGACGATCTTTGGCAGATGCGAGAGCAAGGAACCGCCCCGGCGCTGAGAAGTGTGCGCGTGCCGGTCGCGGACGCACCGGTCGTGGACGTGGTGCTTCCGGTCTACAACGAGGAGCGAACCCTCGAGTCGGGTGTCCGGCGCCTCCACGGCTACTTGACCGATGACTTCCCGTTCTCGTGGCGGATCACGATCGTCGACAACGCATCCACCGATGACACGTGGTCGATAGCCGAGCGGCTCGCGCGGGAGCTCCCATGGGTACGCGCCTCGCACCTCGACCGGAAAGGCCGAGGCTTCGCACTGCGGAGTGCATGGAGCGCGAGCGACGCCGATGTCGTCGCGTACATGGACGTCGACCTTTCGACCGAGCTCGGCGCGCTGCTGCCGCTCGTCGCTCCGCTTGTCTCGGGCCACTCGGATGTCGCGATCGGCTCGCGTCTCGCGCCGGGATCACACGTGGCGCGCCATCCGAAGCGCGAGGTCATCTCGCGTAGTTACAACCTGATCCTGCGCGCGGTGCTCGCGACACGCGTGCGCGACGCGCAATGCGGATTCAAGGCCGTTCGATCGAGTGTTGCGCAACGGATCCTGCCCGCGATCGAGGACAACGGCTGGTTCTTCGATACCGAGCTCTTGCTTCTGGCGGAACGCAATGGCCTGCGCATCCACGAGGTACCCGTCGACTGGGTCGACGACACCGACAGTCGCGTGCACGTGGTGTCGACCGCCGTCGGCGACCTCAAAGGCACGGCTCGCCTGGCCGTTCGGTTCGCAATGGGCCGCGGTCGCGTCGACCTCGGTCCCGTGGCTCGTGCCCCGCTGGCGAATGACTTCGGTCGGCGCTTCGTCTCGTTCTCGCTCATCGGCGCCGCGAGCACGGCGGTCTCGCTGGCCATCTTTCTGTCGACGCACGGTTTGATCGGTCCGATCGGCGCCAACGTGGTTGCCGTCACCGCGACCTTCGTCGCCAACGCCTGGGCCAACGCGCGCTATACCGAACGCCGCTCGCGTCCGCGTTGGGCCCTGTCGTTCGCGTTCTTTGCCGGCTCCGTCGTATCGACCAGCGCGGCGCTCGCGCTCGTCGACGCCGTGACGACGAGCCTCGCCGCGCAGGTCGCGGTCCTGGTCGCGACGTGGTCGTCGGCCGCGGTCGCGCGCTTCGTCGCCATCGGAGGCCGACGATGACGAACGCGCTTCGAACGATCGTGCCGCGGGCGACGTTGCAGAGAATGTCCCGCTGCCTTGTCGTCTCGGTCGGCACGACCCTGCTGAGCGCCGCGGTCCTCATCGCGCTTGCGCTGGGTGCGGGCGTGCCGGCCGGGTCGGCCAACGTGATCGCGGTCTGCTGCGGCATCGCTCCGTCGTACCTCGCGAACCGGCACTGGGTGTGGGGACGCTCCGGGCGCGGCAACCTCGCGCGCGAGATCGTTCCCTTCTGGATGCTTTCGCTTGCCGGTCTCGTCGCATCGACGGTTGCGGTCTCACTTGCCGCGTCGGCCGTCGCCTCCTGGTCGACCTCGGCGCGCGCGCTGGTCCTTCCCCTCGCGAACCTCTCCGTGTTCGGTGTGCTCTGGCTCGTGCAGTTCGCGCTGCTCGACAAGGTTCTGTTCAAACCCGCTCCGGAGGAGTACGACGCATGAGCATCATCAGCCCACCTCGCGTGGACGACTCCCCGGTGCTCGACGCGTCGCTCGTGCGGCCCGAACGGCGACGGCCGCGCGTCGAGCGATTGTGGCGCGGGCCGGACTCCGACCCCGCGTGGGTCCGGCCCGCGTTGCTTCTGCTGCTCTCGCTCACGGCCGCGCTCTACCTCTGGGACCTCGGCGCGTCGGGTTGGGCGAACTCGTACTACTCCGCGGCCGTGCAAGCCGGCACGAAGAGCTGGAAAGCGTTCTTCTTCGGCTCGACCGACGCGTCGAACTTCGTCACCGTCGACAAGACGCCCGCGTCGCTCTGGGTGATGGAGCTCTCGGCGCGTGTGTTCGGTGTCAACGCGTGGAGCGTGCTCGTGCCGCAAGCACTCGAGGGCGTCGCGGCGGTCGGCATCCTGTTCGCGACGGTCAAGCGGTGGTTCTCGCCGGTCGCGGCCCTGATCGCGGGCGCGGTGTTCGCGCTCACTCCTGTTGCCGCGTTGATGTTCCGGTTCAACAACCCCGACGCACTGTTGGTGCTTCTCCTCGTGGCCGGTGCGTACACGATGACCCGCGCCCTCGAAGACGGCCGCGTGCGCTGGATCGTCGCGACGGGTGTCTTCGTCGGCTTCGGCTTCCTCGCGAAGGAGTTGCAGGCGTTCCTCGTGCTGCCGGCCTTCGGAATCGTGTACCTGTTCGCCGGACCGCCTCAGCTCGCACGACGGATCGGTCACGTCGTGTTGCTCGGATTGACGACGCTCGCAGCCGGTGGCTGGTGGGTAGCGGTCGTGGACCTCTGGCCCGCGTCGAGCCGTCCGTATATCGGCGGGTCGCAGAACAACAGCTTCTGGAACGTGTTATTCGGCTACAACGGCTTCGGACGGCTGACCGGCCAAGAGTCGGGGAGCGTCGGCGGCGCGCCGCAAGGTGCTGCCGGTCGATGGGGGCCGACCGGGCTGACGCGCATGTTCAACTCGGCGTTCGGTGGGCAGATCTCGTGGCTGCTGCCCGCGGCGTTGGTGCTGTTGGTCGCCGGTCTCGCGTTCACCGCGAACCGCGCGCGCACCGACCGAACGCGCGCCGCGCTCGCGCTCTGGGGCGGTTGGTTGGTCCTCACTGGACTGGCGTTCTCGCTGGGCAAGGGCATCATCCACGAGTACTACTCGGTCGCGCTCGCGCCCGCGATCGGTGCGATCGTCGGCATCGGCGTGACGACCTTTTGGGCCCGGCGCGACAACCGCTTCGTGCGGGCGCTGCTCGGGTTCGTGATCGCGATCACCGCCATCTGGGCGTACGTGCTCTTGCACCGCACGCCGACCTGGTTCCCGATGCTGCGGACCACGTTGTTGTTGTGCGGGCTCGGTGTCGCGCTCGTCGTCGCGATCTCTTCGACCATTCGCGGACGCGTCGGCGTCGTGCTCGCGATCGCGGCGGTCGCGCTCGGCCTTGCAGCACCCGCCGCCTACACGCTGTCGACCGTCGCCCAGCCTCACGCCGGCGCGCTGCCGACCGCGGGGCCCGCGAGCGCCGCACGCGGACCCGGCCGCAACGGTTTCCGCCTCGGAGGGAACCGCGGCTTCGCCGGCGCGCGCGGTGCGCCCCCCGGCGGTCTCGGCGCGGCCCTTCCGGGCGGTTTCAACCCCGCACCCGGGTTGGGTGGTCCAGCGTTCGGCGGCACCCCGCCCGGCGGCGGTACCGGCGCCGCCGGTGGTCGCGGTGGAGCCGGCGGACTCCTCAACGGCTCGGATCCGAGCGCGCAGATCACCGCGCTGTTCGAGAAGAGCACGGGCTTTCGCTGGACGGCTGCCGCGATCGGTGCGAACAACGCGGCCGGTTACCAACTGGCGTCGGGACAGCCGATCATGGCGATCGGCGGCTTCAACGGCACCGACCCGACTCCGACGCTCGCCCAGTTCGAGCAGTACGTCCGGGCCGGTGAGATCCACTACTTCATCGCCGCTGGCGGTGGTCCCGGTGGCGGTGGTCCCGGTGGCGGTGGTGCCGGAGGCGCGAGCACGTCGAGCGCCATCACCCAGTGGGTGGAGCAGAACTTCACCGCGCAGACCGTCGGCGGAACCACGATCTACGACCTGAGCCCGGGGACCGTCGGGTGAGACGGCGGCGGCGCCCGGATCGACGCGGTCGACGGGTACCCTGCTCACATGGCCGACCCGGCAGGGTTTGCAGAGCAGGCGATGCCTTACATGTCGGCCCTCTACGCGGCCGCGTTGCGCATGACGCGCAATCCGAGCGACGCCGAGGACCTGGTGCAGGAAACCTTCCTGCGCGCATACCGCGGCTTCGAGGGCTTCCACGAGGGCACGAACCTGAAGGCGTGGCTCTACAAGATCCTCACGAACACCTTCATCAACCAGTACCGCGCGAAGAAGCGCCGGCCCGATCAGGTCGACCTCGACGACGTGGAGGATTTCTACATCTTCCGTCGCCTCGGCGGTCTCGAAGCAGCCGAGGCCGCGCGCACTCCTGAAGCCGAGGTCATGGAGGGGATCCCCGACTCGGAGGTGAAGGAGGCGCTGGAGTCGATTCCGGAGCAGTTCCGCATGGCGGTGATCCTGGCCGACGTCGAGGGCTTCTCCTACAAGGAGATCGCAGAGATCCTCGACGTACCCATCGGAACCGTGATGAGTCGCATCCACCGGGGAAGACGCGCGCTGCAGAAGAAGTTGTGGGATTACGCCGAACGCAACAACCTTCGGCCGCGAGTCGAGTCTGCGACGGGGGGGTGACGGGCGCCATGGATTGTGAACACGCCCACCTGCGCGTCTACGAGTACCTCGACGGCGAGCTGACCGTCTGGAAGCGGCAGGCGATCACCCGCCACCTCGACGAGTGCCCGCCGTGCGCGCAAGGGTTTACGTTCGAGATCGACCTTCGTCGTGTGATCGTGTCGAAGTGTCACGAGGACGTGCCGTCCGAGCTGAAGATCCGCATCGCCGTCGCGCTCGGGATCGCCGAGCAGGCCGACCCGGCCTCCGAGTGATCGACCGCCGCTCCGAGCTTCTACGATGAACGCACTGTCAGTGGAGGAGGAGTGGTGAAGGCGTCCACCATCAGCGCGCTGATCATCGGCATTTTGCTCGGACTCGTCGGCCTGGTGACCGGGGTCTACGTGTTCGCCGATCACACCGGCGGCAAGCTCTGGTTCTATTGGATCGCGCCACTCCTCGCGATTGGTTTCTTCGGCGTCATGGCCCAGCTCGCCGTCCTCTACTGGGTGAAGGTCGGACGGCTCGAGACCAAAGGCCGCCCCCGCAAGTGAGCGAGCCTGCCGACGGTGCAGGGCGGGCGCCCGATCCCGTCGACTGGGCGACGGCCCGCCGCGTTGCCCGCTTCGTCGCCGGCCGCGATCCGCTGGCCGACTCGTATCTCGCCGCTTCGCTCCAGGCCGACTTCGACGTACTGACCGTGCGGGCCGAGGACCTCGTCGCGGGCTACACGGGGTTGCGCGCTCCCGGTCACGCGTCGGCGCGCGTGCTCGACCGGCGCGACTGGGTCGAGTCGAACATCGCGTCGATGCGGTCGCTCCTCGATCCGCTCATGCAGCGATTCGGCGCGCGCTTGGCCCACAACCCGTTCTCACCCGTGAGCCGGCGCGTCGCGGCCACCGAGATGGGCGGGCTGCTCGGTTATCTCGCGAAGCGCGTGCTCGGCCAGTACGACCTGCTCGTCCCCGGCGGCCCCGACGCCGTTCCCGGTGACGCCCCAACCGACGCGGTCTACTACGTCGGCGCCAACATCTTGTCGCTCGAGAAGCGCTTCGCGTTCCGGCCGCGCGACTTCCGGTTGTGGATCGCGATCCACGAGGTCACCCACCGGGCGCAGTTCACCGGCGTTCCCTGGATGCGGGGCTACTTCCTCGGGCTGGTGCGCGAAGCACTCGAGCTCGTCGACCCCGATCCGCGCACGATGTTGCGCGCGCTCTCCAGCGCGGTCGACGAGGTGCGCGCCGGACGCAACCCTCTCGACGAGGGCGGCCTCGTCGCCTTGTTCGCGTCGCCCGCGCAGCGCGGCGTGCTCGGTCAGGTGCAGGCGCTGATGTCGGTGCTCGAGGGTCACGGCAACGTGGTCATGGACGACCTCGGCCGTGAGCACGTCGCCGGGCAGGAGCGCATGTCGCGCGTGCTGCAGCAACGGCGCAAGATCGGCGGGATCGCGGGCGCGATGCACAAGCTGCTCGGTATCGAGCAGAAGATGCGGCAGTACGAGGTCGGTGAACGGTTCGTACGCGGTGTGTACGAGATCGGCGGCCGGCCGGCGTTCGACGCCGTGTGGCGCGCACCTCAGAACCTCCCGACGGTGGCGGAGCTCGACGAGCCCGCCCGGTGGCTCGCTCGAGTCGACGCCGCGCGCGTGTGAATCTCTCCGAGGCGGTCGACGATCTCGAAGTCCCGGGGAGCGTTGTCGTCGCGTGCAGCGGCGGGGCCGATTCGTTGGCGCTCCTCGCGCTCGCGTGCGACCACGGTTTCGACGTGTGCGCGGTCTACGTCGATCACGGACTGCGCGCGGGTACCGGTCACGATGCCGAGACCGTGAAGCGCGCCGCGGCGCGATTCGGCGCGCGGTCGCGCGTCGAGCACGTCGACGTACCTGCGGGTCCGAATCTCGAATCCAGGGCCCGGGACGCGCGTTACGACGCGTTGGAGCGCGTTCGAGCCGAGCTGGGCGCGGAGGCGATCCTGGTCGCACACACGCGCGACGACCAGGCGGAGACCGTGCTGTTGCAGATGCTGCGCGGCGCGGCCGCGGCGGGCCTGTCGGGAATGGCCGCGCGCCGCGGGTTCGTCCGCCGGCCGTTGCTGGACTCCAGGCGCCGTGACACGCACGAGCTGTGCGCGCGCCTGGGATTGACTCCTATGCACGATCCGATGAACGACGACCTGCACCACCGGCGCGTGTGGCTGCGCCGCGAGGTCATCCCGCGCCTCGAAGGTGGAACCGATCGCGATCTCGTCGAGGTGCTCGCCCGTCAGGCCGAGCTCCTTCGCGACGACGACGAGCTGCTCGATGCGCTCGCATCACGACACGAACCCCACGATGCCGTATCCCTGGCCGCCTTGCCGCGCGCGTTGGCCCGGCGCGTCATCCGGCAGTGGCTCGGGGCGCCGGCTCCGCCGTCGGTTGCCGTCGAGCGGGTTCTCGCGGTCGCGCGTGGCGACGCGCGCGCCGCGGAGCTCCCCGGCGGCGATCGGATCGAGCGCGTGCGCGGACGGCTCGTGCGCGTCGACGCCGCGGCGCCCGACACTGCGCCGGTCGTCCTCGCACTTCCGGGCCGCGCCCGCTTCGCCGACGTCGAGATCGAGGCGTGGATCGAGCACGGACCTCCGGTGGCCTGGCCCGACGGTCGCGAGCGCGCGGTGTGCGATGCCGATCGCGTGCCTACGTCGGTGGTCGTCCGGGCGGCCGAGCCCGGCGAGCGGTTCCGCCCCCTGGGCCGTGGTGGTTCGAAGCTCCTGCACGACGCGCTGGCCGAGGCCGGCGTCGCCGCGAGCCGCCGCGCCTCGGCGCCGGTTCTGGTCGGTGCCGAGCCGGTGTGGGTCGTCGGTTACCGTATCGATCATCGCGTCCGGGTCACGACCGGCACCCGGCGCTTCCTCTGGCTGAGCGCGGAGCCCGCTACAACATGAACGACCCGAACATCGGTCGGATCGTCGTCGACGAGCAAGAGCTGCAGCAACGTATTCGCGACCTCGGCAAGGAGATCGCGTCCGATTACGACGACCGTCCGCCGCTGCTCGTCGGCATCCTCAAGGGCGCGTTCATGTTCATGGCCGATCTCGCCCGGGCGATCGACCTTCCCGTCGAGTTCGACTTCATGGCCGTTTCCTCTTACGGGTCGTCCACGCGCACGAGTGGCGTCGTGCGCATCATGAAGGACCTCGACCTCGACCTGACCGACCGGCATGTGTTGATCGTCGAGGACATCGTCGACTCGGGCCTCACGCTCGCCTACATCCGCAAGAATCTCAAGGCGCGCGGGCCGGCGTCGCTCGAGGTGTGCGCACTGCTGGTCAAGGAAGGGTTGCAGAAGACCGAAGCCGACCTGAAGTACGTCGGGTTCCGTATCCCGCCCGACTTCGTCATCGGGTACGGGCTCGACGTCGACGAGCGTTACCGCAACCTGCCGTTCATCGCCGAGTTCACCGGCGCGATCGAGCAGCGGTTCACGTGACCGATCAGATCGACGTCAATCCGGGCGTCGACCTCGATCGCTTGGAGAAGGCGGTACGCGAGATCCTGATCGCGATCGGCGAGGACCCCGACCGCGACGGCTTGCTGCGTACACCTCAGCGCGTCGCCGAGATGTACGCGGAGGTATGCAGCGGACTTCGCGAGGATCCTTCGCGCCACCTCACCGTGACCTTCGAGGCGAACCACGACGAGATGGTGCTCGTACGCGACATCGCGCTCTATTCGATTTGCGAACATCACCTCGCGCCTTTCCATGGGCGCGCGCACGTCGCGTACATCCCCGGTGACGACGGTCGCATCACGGGCCTCTCGAAGCTGGCGCGTCTGGTCGACGGTTTCGCCAAGCGCCCTCAGGTGCAAGAGCGACTCACGACCCAGATTGCCGACGCGATCGTCGAGGTACTCCAACCCCGCGGCGCGTTCGTGTTGATCGAGGCCGAGCACCTCTGCATGTCGATGCGGGGGGTGCGCAAGCCCGGCACGCTCACCCTGACGTCGGCCGTGCGCGGCCTGTTCAAGGACAATGCCGCGACCCGCGCCGAGGTCATGGCCCTCCTCGGGCCGTCGCTCGGCCGGGCCTGACCCGTTCGCTAACCTCCGGCAGTGACCGCCGCGCCCCGTCTCCTCGTCGCCGACTTGCCGCGGCGGGGGTTGATGGGGATCGTGAACGTCACCCCCGACTCGTTCTCGGACGGCGGCAACTTCTTCCACCCGGATACCGCGATCGCGCACGGCCTCGCGCTGGCCGCCGCCGGTGCGGCGGTGATCGACGTGGGTGGTGAGTCGACGCGCCCGGGAGCAGAGCCGGTCGAGGTCGACGAAGAGCTGCGCCGAGTCCTTCCGGTGGTGCGCGGCATCGCGGCACAGGTGCGGGTTCCCGTGAGCATCGACACGACGAAGGCGGCCGTTGCCCGCGCCGCGCTCGATGCGGGCGCGCAGATGGTCAACGACGTTTCGGGGGGCGCGGCCGATCCCGACATGCTGGAGAGCGTCGCCGCCGCGGGTGCGGCGTACGTCGCGATGCACATGCGGGGGACGCCGCGCACGATGCAGCAAGAGGCGCGCTACACCGACGTGGTCCGCGATGTCGGCGACGAGCTTCGAGCTCGGGTCACCAACGCGACCGATGCCGGCATCGACGCGCGCGCGCTCCTCGCCGACCCCGGCATCGGTTTCGCCAAGACCGCGGAGCAAAATGTCGCGCTGTTGCGCGCGTTGCCTGATATCGCGGCTCGGGTCGGCGTGCCGTTGCTCGTCGGAGTGTCACGGAAGTCGTTCCTCGCGCGCATCGTCGGAGGCGACGATCGGGCCGGCCGTGACGATGCCACCCTCGCGACCACCGTCTGGTGCTTCGGGCAAGGCGCCGCGCTCGTACGCGTGCACGACGTCGCCGCCTCGCGGCGCGCGGTCGCGCTGCTCGAAACGTTGGAACGTGCGACGCCCGAAGGGATGGCGGCGTGACCACGGGCGGTATGCGGGGGCGCTGGGCCCAGGGCCTCCAGCCGCGTTATTTCACATGGGTGATCAAAGACCGCCTCGGTGCGGGCGAGCGGCCGGGCGGCTTCGCCCGCAATCACCGCAAGGTGCGGCGTCAAGAGGAGCTGATCTGGCTCAACGTCAACGGCTTCACGCACGTCGTCTCGTTGCTCGATTCGCCGCACAATCTGCACGCTTACGACGAAGTCGGTTTGGCGTACGTCCACGTGCCGCTCGGCCCGCACGACGAGCTCGGGTTGCGGCTGTCGTCGATCTACGCCGCGATCACCAAGCTGCTCGACGACCCCGCAGAGCGCATCTACCTCCACAACGAGGAGTTCGGCGACCGCGTCCTGGGCGTGCTTGCCGGCTACCTCCTGCACGCCGGGCTCGTCGAGCACGGTCCGCACGCGGTCTCGGTGATCGAGAAGTTGACGTCGCGGAGCGTCGACGCGTCGGGGCGCGAGATCGTCGCGGTCACCCTCAACGATCGTCTGTAAGGAGTCGTACGGGCTGCTTCATGCTCGAACGATGCGGACGGTGTCGGTCGCACCCGCCCGCTTGCCGGGTGACGCCGAGACGATCGCGACGAGGTCACCCTTGCGGGCGAGCCCGCAGTCACGCGCGGCCTTGACCGCTCGCCGGAGACCGTCGTCGCCTTCGACGTCCGAGGCGGCCAACGGTCGTACACCCCACACGAGACACAACCGACCGAGGACGTCCGGTTGCGAGGAGATCCCGGCGATCGGCACCGCGGGCCGAAACGCGGCCACGCGGCGCGCCGTGGTACCGCTCTGGGTCGGGCACACGATCGCCGCGACGCCGAGATCCTCCGCGGCCTGAACCGAGGCGTGGGCGACGGCCCAGGCGACCCGATCGTCGTCCAGCGCCGCGGCGGCGCCCTGCGGAGTCGTGCGCGCCCGCGGCCAGCCTTCGGCGGCTTCGGCGACCTCGCTCATGGTGCGCACGGTGTCGGCCGGGTACTCGCCGACCGCCGTCTCCTCGGACAGCATCAGCGCGTCGGTGCCGTCGAGGACCGCGTTGGCGACGTCGTTGACCTCGGCGCGTGTAGGCAGCGGCGAGCGTGTCATCGACTCGAGCATTTGCGTGGCGGTGATCACCGGCTTGCCGGCCATGTTGCAGAACCGGATGATCTCCTTCTGGATCAACGGGACGCGCCGGGCCGGCACCTGGATGCCGAGGTCGCCGCGAGCAACCATGACCGCGTCGGCGGCGCCGACGATGCCGGGGAGATGGTCGAGCGCGACGGCGGTCTCGATCTTCGCGACCAGCTGCGGCCGGTTCCCGCGTTTGGGAAGGCGCGCCCGAACGGCTTCGACGTCTTCGGGGCGACGCACGAACGACAAGCCGATGAAGTCGGCTTTGATCGCGATCGACATCCGGAGGGCCACGGCGTCGGCGTCGGTGAACGACTCGACGTGCGCTTCCGCGCGGGGAACGTGCATCCCCTTGCGGGAGCGCAGGACGCCGCCGCGCACGACCTCGCACACGACGTCGGCGTCGACCACCCGCTCGACGTGCAGCACGATCGCGCCGTCGGCGAGATAGATGTCGTCACCCGGTGCGACCCATCGCGCGAGCTCGGGAACCGTCGTCGACACGCGGTGCGCGTCGCCGACTACCGGGGCCGAGGTCAGCGTGAGCTCACTTCCGGTCTCGAGCTGAATCTCGTCGTCGACGACGGGCCCCGTGCGCATCTTCGGTCCGGGCAGGTCGACGAGCACGCCGACGGCGCGTCCGAGCGCGGCCGCCGTCTCGCGCGCCAGGGTCGCGCGTTGCACGTGCACATCGCCCGTGCCGTGCGCGGCGTTGAGGCGCACGACGTCGGCGCCCGCCGCGAGCAGCGCGCGCATCGCCTCCGGAGCCGACGTGGCCGGGCCGACGGTCGCGACGATCTTCGTGCGGCGCATGCCCACGGACTATCACGGGACTAGCGTCGAGCCGTGGATCGCATTCTCATCTCCGGCCTACGCGAGTTGGGCGTGCACGGTGTCCTCCCCGAGGAGCAGGTGCGTCCTCAGCCGTTCGAGATCGACGTCGAGCTCCTCGTCGATGTCACGGCCGCGGGCGAGAGCGACAACCTCGATGACACCGTCGACTATGCGGCTGTGTGTGAGGCGGTGAGGCGCGTGGTGTCGTCGGAGCAATACCAGTTGCTCGAGCGGCTCGCGACGCGCATCGTCGAGGTATGCCGCGCCGATCCTCGTGTCTTCGGTGCCGTGGTCGAGGTGCGCAAGTTGCACCCGCCCGTGCGCGCGTTGCTCGACCACGTGGCCGTGCGCGTCGAGCGGTGAGTCGCGCCTACATCGCGTTGGGTTCGAATCTCGGCGACCGGCCGACGCATCTTCAGTCGGCGGTCGACGGCCTGGCGGCCGCCGATGCTGTCGACGTCGTCGCCATCTCGCGCGTCTACGAGACCGCGCCCGTGGGGGGTCCACCTCAAGACGCCTACCTGAACGCAGTGGTCGCGATCGAGACCGCGCTCGACCCGCACGCGCTGCTCGCGCTCGCGCAGCGCATCGAGCGCGATGCGCAACGGGTGCGCGCCGAGCGCTGGGGACCGCGCACACTCGACGTCGACGTGCTCTTGTACGACGACGTCCGGCTTGCCGATCCCGATCTCACATTGCCGCACCCGCGGATGTGGGAGCGCGGGTTCGTGCTGGCGCCGCTGCGCGACGTCGCGCCGGCTTTGGTCGACAGCGGGGCAACGTGGGAAGGTGTGCGCGAGGCGGCGGTAACCTTGCACATTCCATGGGGGAACAGCAGCGCACCGTCGCCCTGATCGGACCAGGGCGCGCGGGGACGACGATCGCACTCGGCCTGATGGATCAGGGTTGGACCGTGGTCGGGGTCGGCGGCCGCGCGCCGGACGCACCGTCGACCGCGACGGCCGCCGCGTGTCTCGCATCGCGCCCGGCGCTGGTTTCGGAGGTCGCCCGGGGCGCGGCGCTCGTCCTCGTCGCCACGCCCGACCGTGCCATCGAGCAGGTGCTGCTCACCGCCGAGCCGGCGATCGAGCCCGGTGCCCTCGTCGTGCACCTCGCGGGATCGCGCGGACTCGACGTGTTCGCACCCCTGCTCGAACGGCGAACCGGAGTGCGAGTCGGTGCCCTGCACCCGCTGCAGTCGTTCCCGTCCGCAACGATCGGGCTCGAGCGGCTTCCAGGCGCGTGGGCTGCGGTGGCGGGAGATGCCGCGGTCGCCGAGATCGCGCGGTCGCTCGGGTTGCGGCCCTTCGAGCTCGCCGACGCCGACCGCGGGCGCTATCACGCGGCCGCGGTCATCGCGTCGAATCACCTCGTCGCGCTACTTGGTCAGGTCGAGCGGCTCGCGGCGACCTGCTCCGTGCCGTTCGAGGCGTTTGCACCACTCGCGATTGCGTCGGTGCAGAACGCCTTCACGCTCGGGCCGGCCGAAGCGCTC
Organism: Actinomycetota bacterium; assembly: GCA_003134555.1. Classification (GTDB taxonomy): domain Bacteria; phylum Actinomycetota; class Acidimicrobiia; order IMCC26256; family PALSA-610; genus PALSA-610. The sequence goes on along the minus strand of PLBO01000109.1, from coordinate 12,283 downwards.
ACCGGTCCCGTCGCCCGGGGCGACCTGGCCACGGTCGAACAGCACCTCCGCGACCTCGATCCGGCCGAGCGCGACGCGTACCGCGCACTCGCGCGTGAGGCCGCTCGTTTGACCGGGCGGCGCGACACCGGCCTCGACCGCCTGCTCGGCGACCTGCGCCAGCAATCGGGACCTTCAGCCGAATAGCGCACCTGGCCGGTGCGGCTCCCGGCCGCTACCATCAAGCCGTCAGACCCGCCAGTCCGGACCTGCGAGGGCCGGAACCGAGCGAGGCCGAGCGATGCTTCAGATCGAGACGATTGCCGACCTGCGCGCCGCGTGCGATCGGGCGCGCGCGAACGGGCAGCGCGTCGGCTTGGTGCCGACGATGGGATTCCTCCACGAGGGCCACCGGTCGCTTATGCGCGCGGCGCGGGAATCCTGCGCCGTCGTCGTCGTCTCGCTCTTCGTCAACCCGTTGCAGTTCGGCGCCGGCGAGGACCTCGACCGGTACCCGCGCGATCTCTCCGGCGATCTGGCGCAGTGCGAGCAGGAGGGCGTCGACGCGGTCTTCGCGCCCTCGGTCGCCGAGATGTACCCGAGCGGCCGTCCGGTCACGACCGTCCACGTCGACGGACTCACGGCCGGCCTGTGCGGTGCCGCCCGCCCGACCCATTTCGACGGGGTCGCCACGGTGGTGACGAAGCTCTTCGCCGTCGTCGGACCGTGCTCGGCCTTCTTCGGGCGCAAGGACGCCCAGCAGCTCGCGGTGATCGCGCGCCTCGTCGAGGACCTCAACCTGCCGGTCGACGTCGTGGGCTGTCCGATCGTGCGTGAGGCCGACGGGCTCGCGCTCTCGAGCCGCAATGCGTATCTCGCGCCCGACCAGCGCCGCGCCGCGCTCGTGCTCTCGCGCGCGCTCGAGGCCGCGGCTCAGGCCGTTGTGTTGGGCGAGCGGGACGCGCGGGTGCTCGTCGACATCGTCCGCGGACTCGTCTCGAACGAGCCCGAGGTCGCGCTCGAATACGTCGAGGTGCGCGCCGCGCACGAGCTCACTCCCGTCGATTTGCTCGACGGCGACGTGCTGCTCGCGCTCGCGGCCACGGTCGGCAGTACCCGATTGATCGACAACGTGGTGCTTTCGGTGCGCGGTGCCGAGGTGCACGCCGATCTCGGGACCGGAGCGTCGCGCCGCGAGGGGGCTGGCAAGTGAACCGCACGATGATGAAGTCGAAGGTGCACCGGGCGACGATCACCGGCGCCAATCTCGAGTACGTCGGTTCGATCACGCTCGACCGCACGTTGATGGAGCTCGCCGACATCCGGGAATTCGAACAGGTCGCGGTGCTCGACATCGACAACGGTGCTCGCTTCGAGACGTACGCGATGGAAGGCGGTCCGGGCGACGTCATCGTGAACGGCGCCGCGGCCCGGCTCGTGCAGCCGGGCGACCGCGTCATCGTCATCACCTACGCGGTCTACGGCGAGGCCGAGCTCGCGTCGTACGCGCCGCGGATCGTGCACGTCGACGAGGCAAATCGGCCGATCGATGCGGACGAGGCGGTGCAGCGCGCGGGCTCGAATCTCGTCTGGATGCGCGATCGCCCGAGCCGGCACCTAGGCTGACCGTTGTGTACGACGTCCTCGTGTTGGGGAGTGGCGTCGCGGGGCTGACGACTGCGCTCCACGCGGCGCGTCGGGGCCTGTCCGTGCTCGTGCTGACCAAGGGTGAGCTGTCGCATTCCGCGACGCGCTACGCGCAAGGTGGTGTAGCCGCGGCGCTGGCCGCGCCCGACACACCCGATCTGCACCTCGTCGACACCCTGACGGCCGGCGCGGGCTTGTGCGATCCCGACGCCGTGCGCATCCTCGTCACCGAGGGCCCCGATCGCGTGCGCGAGCTCGCGCGGCTCGGCGCGCAATTCGACACCGAGCCGTCACCTGAGGGTCCGGAGCTGCTGCTCGCACGCGAGGGCGGCCACTCGCTCGCGCGGGTCGTGCACTCGGGCGGCGATGCGACCGGCGCGGAGATCGAGCGCGCGCTGGTCGAGGCCGTCAACATCAGCGACGCGATCGAGGTGCGGGAGGGTTGGTTCGCCATCGAGCTGCTCGTCGAGCGCGAGCGCTGCTCGGGTGTGCTCGCGCTGCGACCCGACGGCCAGGTCGAGTTCGTCCGTGCCCTCGACGTCGTGCTCGCGACCGGTGGCGCGGGCCAGTGTTTCGCGGTCACCACCAACCCCACGCTGTCGACCGGCGACGGCATCGCGCTGGCACTGAAGGCCGGGGTGGCGTGCGCCGACCTCGAGTTCGTGCAGTTCCATCCGACCGCGCTCCACGCGCCCCTGATGCCCCGACCGCTGCTCTCGGAGGCGTTGCGCGGCGAGGGTGCGGTCCTGCGCGACGCCGACGGCGTCGCGTTCATGACGGGTTTGCATCCCTTCGCCGATCTTGCGCCCCGCGACGTCGTGTCGCGCGCGGTGCACGAGCGCATGCAAACCACCGGCGAAGAGCACGTCTGGCTCGACGCCACGATGATCGACGACTTCCAGCACCGTTTCCCGACGATCTGGTTCTCGTGCCTGCGGGCCGAACTCGACCCCACCGAGGAGTGGCTGCCGGTGGCGCCGGCCGCGCACTACTTGTCGGGAGGAGTGATCACCGACCTCGACGGCACGACGACGCTCGAGCACTTGTGGGCGTGCGGTGAGGTCGCGTGCAGCGGTGTCCACGGCGCGAATCGACTCGCCTCGAACTCACTGCTCGACGGCCTGGTCTTCGGGCGTCGAGTCGTGGAAGCCATCCTCGCCGGGAAGGCGGCGGCGGAGTCGACCGGCGCGATGTCGGGCGTGCTCAACCTGTCCGGCGACTTCGCATCCAAGGCCGATCCCGTTGTGTTGCCGAAGGAGCGCGCGACCGAACCCGCCGCCGTGCGCGGAGCGCTGCAGCGGGTGATGTCGTCCGACTGCGGCGTCGTGCGCGACGCCGACGGATTGCAACTCGCGAGCGAGACCCTCGGTGATCTCGCGCATCTGGCCGACGACCTCCCGGCCCGCAATATCGCCAGCTACGAGGTGATCAACCTGTTGCGTGTCTCCCGGGCGATCGTCGCGTCGGCTGCCCAACGCACGGAGTCGCGGGGTTCGCACACCCGCCGGGAGTTCCCGGATACCTCCGACGCATTGCTCGGCCGCTTCGTCGCACGCGGCGGCGCGGAGCCGGTCTTCGTGGCGTTGCCGGGCGTCGTCGCGCGAGGCCGGCGATGACCGCGTTCGATCCGCCCCGTCCGGGTGTCCGCCGGCTCGTCGCGGACGCACTGGCCGAAGACCTCGGCATCCTCGGCGACATCACCTCGCTCGCGTGCGTCGACGAAGGTCTGCGAGCCGAGGCCGTGTTCGTCGCCCGCGCCGACGGAGTGCTGGCCGGCACCGCGCTCGCGACCGAGACGTACCACCAGCTCGACGCCGAGGTCGAGGTGCAGTGGTTGGTTCACGACGGCGATTCGGTGGCGGCCGGCGCCCATTTGGGTCGGGTCTCGGGACCGCTGCGCTCCGTCCTCACCGGCGAACGGACCGCGCTGAATTTCTTGTGTCACTGCTCCGGCATTGCGTCCACGACGCACCGCTACGTGATGGCCGCGCACGGCAAGGTCCGCGTGCTCGACACGCGCAAGACCCTGCCGGGCCTGCGCGCGGTACAGAGGGCGGCCGTCCGCGCGGGTGGCGGCTTCAACCATCGCGACTCGCTGAGCGACGCGGTGCTGATCAAGGACAACCACCTGGCCGCCAACGGGCTCGCGAAATCCGTCGAGCGTGCACGTTCGAGCTGGCCGGGACGGCTGATCGAGGTCGAATGCGATTCTTTCGATCAGGTGATCGAGGCCCGAGACGCCGCCGTCGACCGCGTGCTCCTCGACAACATGACCCCCGAGCAGGTACGCGAAGCGGTTGCACTGCTGGAGGGCGCGGTGCAGGTCGAGGTGTCCGGTGGCGTCACGCTCGAGACCGTCGCGGCCTACGCGGAATCGGGTGCCGACTTCGTCTCGGTCGGCGCGCTGACGCACTCCGTTGCCGTATTCGACATCGGGCTCGACATGTCGTGAGGAGCCGTCCATGTTGTTGACGATCGACGCGGGGAACACGCAGACGGTGGTCGGACTCTTTCGTGACTCGGAACTCGTCGACCATTGGCGTATCGCGACCGTCGCGGAACGCACCTCCGACGAGCTCGCGCTCATGGTGCAACAGTTCCTCGGCTTCCACGGGTTCTCGTTCGAGAACGCGATCACCGGCGTGGCCATCTCGTCCGGGGTGCCGCGCGTGACGGCCGAGCTGCGGCAGATGACCGAGCGCTATTTCGGCTTCCCGGCGCTGGTGCTCGAACCCGGCGTGCGCACCGGTATGCCGATCCTCTACGACAACCCCAAAGAGGTCGGCGCCGACCGGATCGCGAACGCGGTCGGCGCGTTCGACCTCTACGGCGGTCCTTCGATCGTCGCCGACTTCGGTACGGCGACGACGATCGAGGCCGTCAGCGCGAACGGTGAATACCTCGGCGGCGCGATCTTCCCGGGAGTCGAGATCTCGATGGACGCGCTGTTCGGTCGTGCGGCCGGATTGCGGCGCGTGGAGCTCGTCGAACCGAAGCACGTGATCGGGAAGTCGTCGGCCGAATCGATCCAGTCCGGCATGATCTACGGGTTCAGCGCGCAGGTCGACGGGCTCGTCGACCGCTTCGTCGCCGAGCTCGGGCCGTGCGAAGTCATCGCCACCGGCGGTCTGGCCGAGCCGATCATCCCGCATTCACGTACGGTGCAGCACTACGAACCGTGGCTCACGTTGTTCGGCCTACGGATCATCTTCGATCGGAATCGCTGATGGAGGACGAATTCGAGGCGCGACTCGCCAAGGTCGAAGAGCTGCGCGCCCGAGGTGTTGATCCGTACCCGGTCCGCTTCGACCGCACGCACACCCTCGGCGAGGTGCGCAAGCACTGGGACGACAAGATCGACCCGGGAACATCGACCGAAGACCGGGTCCGCGTCGGGGGCCGGGTCCTGCTGAAGCGTACGCAAGGCCGGTTGATCTTCGCGAAGGTGCGCGACGGAACCGGAGAGCTGCAACTCTTCGTGAGCCAAGGCGAGCTCGGGGCTGACGCGTTCGCGCGTTTCGGCGACGAGATCGACCGCGGCGACTGGGTGGGTGTCGAGGGCAAGGTCATGAAGACCAAGCTCGGCGAGCTGTCGGTCAACCTCTCCTCGTTCCAGATGCTCTCGAAGGCGCTACGGCCGCTGCCGGAGAAGTGGCACGGCCTTTCCGACGCCGACACGCGCTACCGGCAGCGCTACGTCGACCTCATCGCGAACGACGACGCGCGGCGCGTCTTCGACGTGCGGTTCGCGGCGATCAGCGCGATGCGCCGGTTTCTGTCCGAGCGCCGTTTCGTCGAGGTCGAAACGCCCGTGCTGCACGCGATCCCCGGTGGCGCGACCGCCAAACCGTTCACGACCCACCACAACGCGCTCGACGTCGATCTCTATCTGCGGATCGCGCCCGAGCTCTATCTGAAACGGCTCGTGGTCGGTGGGTACGACAAGGTCTTCGAGTTCGCGCGTGTGTTCCGTAACGAAGGGCTGTCGACCCGGCACAATCCGGAGTTCACGATGTTGGAACTGTACGAAGCGTTTGCCGACTACTACGACATGATGCGCCTGACCGAGGAGCTGATCGCGGACGCCGCCCGCAACGCCACCGGCGGTACGACGGTCGAGTGGGACGGCACGAAGATCGATCTCACGCCGCCCTTCGAACGGCGCACGATGATCGACCTGGTACGTGAGCACGCCGGCGTCGACGTGCATCCGTCGCAGTCGGTCGAGACCCTCCGAGCAACGTGCGACGCGCTGAACGTGCCCTGGGAGTCGTCGTGGCGCTCCGGCAAGCTCGTACTCGAGATCTACGAGAAGACGACGGAAGCGAACATCTTCGAACCGACGTTCGTGTGCGACTATCCGCGCGAAGTGTCGCCCCTCGCACGCACACACCGCGACGACCCCGCTCTGACCGAGCGCTTCGAGCTCATCGTGCACGGCCGCGAGCTCGCCAACGCGTTCAGCGAGCTGAACGACCCGGTGGAGCAAATGCGGCGATTCGAGGCGCAAGCCTCCTTGAAGCAACTCGGCGACGAGGAAGCGCACGGCATCGACGCCGACTACGTGCGGGCGCTCGAGTACGGGTTGCCGCCGACGGGAGGCATGGGCCTCGGCGTCGACCGCCTCGTCATGCTTCTGGCGGGCGTAACCTCTATTCGCGAGGTGATCCTGTTCCCGCACTTGCGGCCCGAAGCGGAGAAGCAATGAAGACGCGAGTCCTCGTTACGGGTATGGGCGGCGAGCTCGGCACGCGCGTCGCGCAGCTCATCGAGGCGCGCGACTGGGCCGCCGAAGTCGTAGGCGTCGATTTCGTGCCGCCCCGGCGCCGGCTGCGGCGCGCGCAGTTCCGGCGCATCGACCCGCGCGACGGCGATCGGCTGGCCGAGTTCGTCGAGGAGTACGCGCCGCACGTGGTCGCGCACTTCGGTGTCTACGAGCCCGCGTCGCGCATGACCCCGGCCTCCGCGCGTGAACGCACCGATTCCGCCACCACCGCGACGTTGAGCGCGGCCGCGGGCACCGGCGCACTCGAGTACGTGGTGGTGCGCAGCGGGCTCGAGGTGTACGGCCCGCCGACTGGTCGCGTGTCGGTCCCCGACGAAGACGCCGTCCCCGCTCCGACCACCCCGTTCGGCCGCTCGCTGCTCGCGGTGGAGGCGGCGGCCAAAGGCGTGGCGCTGCGGTGCGGCATCCCCGTCGGCGCGTTGCGCTACGCGCCGGTCGTCGGCTCGCACGTCCCGAGTCCACTGGGCCGGATGCTCCGACTCCCGGTCGTGCCCGTCGGTGCGCTGTCGGATCCGCCGTTCTCGCTCCTGCATCCCGACGACGCCGCGCACACGATGGTCACGGCGATCGAGCGCCGCCTCGACGGACCGTGCAACGTCGTCGGCGAGGGCGCCGCAACACCGTGGCAAGCCGCGCGCCTCGGCGGTCGCATCCCGTTGCCGGTCCCGCCCGGCCTGTGGGGAGCCGTCGCGCGCGCGACCGAGGTTGCGGGCGCCGCGCTGGCGCCGCACGTCATCGACCTCATCCGTCACGGCTGCACCGGCGATGGCAGCCGCGCTCGCGACGAGCTGGGTCTCACCCGCCCCACGTCGACCCAGGACGTGTTGCGCGAGCTCTTCGACTGGGCCGACGTCGTCGCGATCGCCCGCGCCGGAGAGCAGGCCGCATGACCGTCGACGTCCTCGACGCCGATCGGATCGCGCGCCCGGAGGCACCATGGGCGGCGCTGCGCCGGCGCGCGTCCGGTCGCTATCCGGTCGACCCGTTCGGGCTCGATCCGCAACTCGCCGATCTGTGCGTGCCGCTGTTCGAAGCTGCCGTGCGAGTGCGCGTCTCCGGCGGTGAGCACGTTCCCTCGACCGGGCCCGCCGTGATCGTGTCGAACCGCGGCTTCGGCGTCGCGGAACTCGCGGCGTTGGGTGTCGCGGTACAGCGCGCGAGCGGTCGCCGGCTGCGCGTCGTCGGCGCGCCCGACATGCCGTTCGTCGGCACGGCGACGCGCCGTCTGGGCGCGATCTCGAGCAGTGGCCCCGACGTCGCGTCGGCGTTGCGCGCCGGTCACCTCGTCGGCATCCCGCTCGCACCTACTTGGTTGCGCACCGGCGCGGGCGACGCGCCGCTCGCGGTCGCGCGAGCGCTCACCCTCGCGCCGATCGTTCCGGCCGCGGTGCGGGCGGTGGGCCGCTTCGGCGCCATCGTCGGATCGTGGGGCGTCACCTTCGGGCCGATGGTCACCTTGCCCGAGACCTACGACCCGAGCGACCCTCTCGCGGCGGCGCGCTTCATCGAAGCGATGCGGCGCGCGGTCGGTGCCCTCCTCGACGCCGATTAGACCCGGTAACCCCCGGTATCCTCGTGTCATGTCGGCGACGGTCTCCGACGATGGCACCCACATCGCGTACAGCGCGTGGGGTCGACGCGACGGCTCGCCGGTTTTGTTGATCCAGGGACTCGGTATGGATCACCGCGGTTGGGCGCTCCAGCGCGGCGCGTTTGGCCGTCATCACCGCTGCATCGCGCCCGACAACCGCGGCACCGGGCACTCCGATGCACCGCCCGGTCCCTACGACCTCGCGCGGATGGCCGAGGACGCCCTCGCGGTCATGGACGCGGAGGGGATCGAGCGTGCTCATGTCGTCGGTGCATCGATGGGAGGTGTCATCGCCCAGATCCTGGGCGTGCTGTATCCCGATCGGGTCCGGTCGCTCACCCTCGCGTGCACCGCTTGCCAGCACCACGAGTGGCGACGAGAGCTGCTCGCCGAGTGGGCGAACGTGGTGGGCGAGCGGGGCATGGCCGGGCTGATGGACGACGGCATGCGCTGGTTGATCGGCCCTCGCCTGCAACGGCGCTTCGGCGTGTTCGTGAACGTGCTCGCACGGGTGCTCGTGCAGACCAAGCCGCACGCCTTCGTCGCGCAGATCGACGCGATCCTCAACGCCTCCGACCAGCTGCGCTTCGAGCTTCCGCGGGTGCACGCGCCGACCCTCGTCGTCACCGGATCCCAGGACACGCTCACGCCCCTCGGCGACGCGGAGGAGCTCGCGGAGCTGATCACGACGTCGCGGCTCTACGTGCTGCGCGGCGCCGCCCACGGGCTCATGGCCGAGGCTCCCAATGCGTTCAACGACGTGGTCTTGAAATTCCTCGACGAGATCGACCGTGCGGTCGACCTCCCCACCAAGGAATCGGCCTAGCTGATCTCGACCGGGCCAGGGGGTGCGAGATGGTGCTCGCGCCACCAGGCAATCTTTTCGGCTCGGAACTCGCAGACGGACAGGCCGCGCCAGCCGAGCACGATGCCGTCGTCTCGCCGTCGCACCGTGATCGTCCAATCGGCGAGCGCGACGTCACTGCCTTCTTCGAAGGCGAGGTGGTGCACGGCGAACGAGACGGGTGCGGCCCAGGCGAAGCCCGCCTGCACCAGCTTCCGGTACCGGGCCTTCCCGACGATGGGGCCGGAGGGAATGTCGATCACCATGTCGTCGGCCCAGCAGTCCATGTACGCGTCGAGGTCGGCGGCGAGCCACGCGTCGACACGTTGCATGAAGAGCGCGTGCCGCGCGTCGGCGTCCGACTCCGGGGGCACGCGGTTCAGCTCGACCGTTGCACGAGCCCGTCGACCAGCGTGCGCAGACGATCGCACACTTCGGGCTCGAGCTCGGTGGCTCCGGCGAGCGCTTCGGACGCCTTCGTCGCATGTGTGCGCGCCACGGTCATCGAGGCGTCGATGACGTCCGGGGTCGCGATCAGCTCGACCGCGCGCGTCACCTGCGGCCACTCGAGCTTGCGCCCGAGCAACGCGCGCAGCTCCTCCGACCGGGCGATCCCGTAGATCACGGGCAACGTGTAGACGCCTTCGTGTACGTCGTTGCCGGTCGGCTTGCCGAGCTCGGCTTCGGTCGCGGTGACGTCGAGCACGTCGTCGACGACCTGGAAGCACATTCCGAGGTGGTGGCCGAACTGTGTCAGCGCGTCGAGGCTGTCGGCCGACACGTTGCTGACCATGGCGCCGATCCTCGAGGCCGTCGCCATCAACGACGCGGTCTTGCCCTCGATCGACGAGAAATACGACTCCTCCGAGCGCGTGACGTCGAAAAGATGCTGGAGCTCGAGGACCTGGCCACGGCAGAGCTCGCCGATCGTCGCCGCCAACAGCGCGGCGACGTCCGCGCCCAACGACGCGGCGAGCGCCGAGGCCTGCGCGAGCAGGTAGTCGCCGGCGAGGATCGCGACGATGTTCGACCAGCGCGCGTTGACCGACGGGACGCCGCGCCGGGTCTCGGCCTCGTCGATGACGTCGTCGTGGTAGAGCGACCCGAGGTGCACCAGCTCGACCGCGGCGGCGCCGGTGACGACGGCCGCGGTGGCGGGCGCCGCCGCGCCGCGGGCCGCGTAGCCCGCGCAGAGCGCGAGAGTCGGTCGCAGCCGCTTGCCACCCGCCGCAAGCAGATGTCCCGCCACGTCGCCGAGAAACAGGTCGTCGGCGCGAACGGATCCGTTCAGCCGTTCCTCGACCCGCACGAGGTCGGCGGGGAGGGGGGCGAGCCCCACGTCGTCGATCAGGGTCACCGGCACGGCTCCTCTGCTGCCATTGCGAAGGAGGCTACGGCGGCGGTCGAGAAGGGGTCGATTCGGGCAGGTTGGGAATGATCCGTGCGTCGCGAACGTAGACAAAGAGCTACGGCGCCGCTGCGGTACCCGGGAACAACCGGAAGCAATCATCCCGACATGTGCGCAAGCGCATACAGGCGCCCCACAGCGCCGGAAACGTCCCTGAAAGATCACTTACCGACCGGCCCGGCGCCAAAGAAGCGGGTCGACCGGCCGATAGAATGAGCACACCGGAAGGCCCACCGAGAGGCGGTTCATTTTGTTCGAGCGCTTCACCGACCGAGCGCGACGGGTCGTTGTCCTCGCCCAAGAGGAAGCGCGCCTGCTCAACCACAACTACATCGGGACCGAGCACATCCTCCTCGGCTTGATTCACGAGGGCGAAGGAGTCGCCGCCAAGGCGCTCGAGTCGCTCGGCATCTCGCTCGAGGCCGTGCGCGCCCAGGTGGAAGAGATCATTGGTCACGGCGGCCAGGCGCCGTCGGGGCACATTCCGTTCACGCCGCGCGCCAAGAAGGTGCTCGAGCTCTCGTTGCGCGAAGCGCTCCAGCTCGGACACAACTACATCGGGACCGAGCACATCCTCCTCGGCCTGATCCGCGAAGGCGAGGGCGTCGCCGCGCAGGTACTCGTGAAGCTCGGCGCCGACCTGAGCCGCGTGCGCCAGCAGGTCATCCAGTTGCTCTCCGGTTACGCGGGCACCAAGGAATCCGCGGGTTCCGGCACCGGCGCGCCCGGTGGCGCGGAGAGCCAACCGTCGGGTTCGCTCGTGCTCGACCAGTTCGGCCGAAACCTCACGCAGCTCGCACGAGAGAAGAAGCTCGACCCGGTCATCGGTCGCGAGCGCGAGATCGAGCGCGTGATGCAGGTGTTGAGCCGCCGCACCAAGAACAACCCGGTTCTGATCGGTGAGCCCGGAGTTGGCAAGACCGCGATCGTCGAGGGGCTAGCCCAGAGCATCGTCGATGGCACGGTTCCCGAGACATTGCACGCGAAGCAGCTCTACACGCTCGACCTGGGTGCGCTGGTCGCGGGCTCCCGTTACCGCGGCGACTTCGAAGAGCGCCTGAAGAAGGTGCTGAAGGAGATCCGCACCCGCGGCGACATCATCTTGTTCATCGACGAGCTGCACACGCTCGTCGGTGCCGGCGCGGCCGAGGGCGCGATCGACGCGGCCTCGATCCTCAAGCCGATGCTCGCGCGCGGTGAGCTGCAGACGATCGGCGCGACGACGCTCGACGAGTACCGCAAGCACCTCGAGAAGGACGCCGCGCTCGAGCGGCGCTTCCAGCCGATCAAGGTCGAAGAGCCCACGGTGGGCCAGACCATCGAGATCCTCAAGGGCCTGCGCGAGCGCTACGAGTCGCACCACCGGGTCTCGATCACCGACCAGGCGATCGTCGCGGCCGCGAACCTCGCCGACCGGTACATCTCCGACCGTCACCTTCCCGACAAGGCGATCGACCTCATTGACGAAGCGGGCTCGCGCCTGCGCATCCGTCGCATGCAGGCTCCGCCCGACTACCGCGAGCTCGAAGACGAGATCTCGAAGGTCCGCAAGGAGAAGGAAGCCGCGATCGAGGCTCAGCAATTCGAGCGGGCCGCGTCGTTGCGCGACCGCGAGAAGTCGTTGCTCGAGCAGCGCGCGGGCAAGGAGCGGGAGTGGCGCGCCGAGGGCGTCGACCTCTTCAACGAGGTGAACGAGGAGTCGATCGCCGAGGTCCTCGCGCTCTGGACCGGCATCCCGGTCTACAAGCTCACCGAGGAGGAGACCGCCAAGCTGCTGCGCATGGAGGAAGAGCTCCACAAGCGCATCGTCGGTCAGAACGACGCGATCAAAGCGGTCTCTCAGGCGATTCGCCGGACGCGCGCCGGCCTCAAGGACCCGAAGCGCCCGAGTGGCTCCTTCATCTTCTTGGGCCCGTCGGGTGTCGGCAAGACCGAGACCGCGAAGGCACTCGCCGAGTTCCTGTTCGGCGACGAGTCCTCGATGATCCAGCTCGACATGTCCGAGTACATGGAGAAGCACACCGTGTC
>PLBO01000151.1:253617-365478 GCA_003134555.1 Actinomycetota bacterium | reverse complement strand
CAGTGTTACGAACCGGAACGTACACCCGATCGGCACGAGACGGGAAGAGTCCGCAGGGTCGCCATCGCCGCCGTCGGAGCCGGCGACGACTGTGCGGGGAACCACTCGACGTTTGTCGAAACAGCGAGTAGAACCCGCAGGAGGATTTGGTTGCGTTGTGACTGGAGGCCCACATGCGGCGACGAGGTCGTTCCGAAGGTGCGCGTTGGCTCGTCGGCCGGGGGGTGGCTCGGCTGGCGTTTGTGTCGATGGCCGCGTTGTTGGTGTTGCCGTTCGGCGGCACCGCGATCGGCGCTGCAGCCGCGAACGCGGCTTCGGCAACGACGTGTTCGGGGACGAAGGCGTCGCCCGCGACGCTGGCGGGCGGCACGTATTCGAGCGTGACGGTCACCGGTGTTTGTGGGGTCAACGGCGGTCAGGTCGTCGTTACCGGCAATGTGACCGTGGATGGTTCTAACGCGGCCCTGGTGGCCTCCTTCGCCCGAAACGCGCACGGGGCGGGTACTTCGGGCATCACTGTTCGCGGCAATATCCTCGTAGACAACGGCGCGACGCTGTTCCTCGGCTGTTTCGCCTCCTCGTCGCCATGCAACGACGACCCGAACAAGAATACGAATCCCACCCTCAACAGCCCGGACGTCGTGAATGGTGACGTGATCGCGACCAACGCCCTCGCGCTGATAGTCCACGACAGCACGATCGTCGGCGACCTCCGCGATTCCGGTGGCGGTGGCGGGGCGTTCAGCGGCTCCGGCAAGAACTGCACGCCGACCGGGATCTTCACCAAGTTCGGCTCGCCCGCCTTCACCGACTTCGAGGACAGCATGGTCGGCGGCAACGTGTCGGTCGTCGGGCTTCAGAGCTGTTGGCTGGGCGCCTTGCGCGACATGGTGGGCGGCAGCGTCAGCTTCTTGAACAACACGATGGCCGACCCCGACGCCTCAGAAGTCCTCACGAGCACCATCCAGGGCAATCTGATCTGTGCCGGGAACTCGCCCGCGAACCAGTTCGGCGACTCCCATGGCAGTCCCGACACCGTCAGCGGTTTCGCCACCGGGCAGTGCTCCTTCGGAGTTCTCCAACGCAACCCGTCGATACCCACCGGCACGCTCGAACATCTCTCCGTGCCGAGCAAGACACTGCCGGGCTATGACTTGGGCGCGACCGACGGCGGCGTGTTCAGCTTCGGCACACGCTTCTTCGGGTCGGGCGCCAGCAACACGTCGGCCCCGATCTCCGCCGGGATCGCCACCGCTCCGGGCGGCGACGGCTACTGGCTCACGAGCGTCACTGGATCGGTCACCAACTTCGGACCCAACGCTCGGGTCTTCGGGCCCGGCCCCTCGTTGCCCCCCACTAATCCCGTGGTCGGCATCGCGGCGGCCCCGGGAGGCGACGGTTACTGGCAGGCTGCCGACGAAGGCAGCGTGTCCAACTCCGGACCCGGCGCCGCCTTCTTCGGGTCCGCTCACGGCGTCCACCTCAACCGGCCGATCGTCGGGATCGCCGCCGCTCCGACCGGTGACGGCTACGACCTCGTAGCCACCGACGGTGGCGTGTTCACCTACGGACCCGGAGCCCACTTCCACGGCTCCACCGGCAGCATCCGCCTCAACCAACCGATCGTCGGCATGGTGATCGACCCGGCCACCGGCGGCTACTGGCTCGNNTTCGGTGATGCCCACTTCTACGGGTCAACCGGCGCCATCCACCTCAACAAGCCCATCGTCGGCATCGTCGCCGCCCCCACCGGGAACGGCTACGACCTCGTCGCCTCCGACGGTGGCGTCTTCGCATTCGGGCCGGGAGCACACTTCCAAGGTTCGCTCGGCAACATCCACCTCAACGCGCCCATCGACGGGGGCGCCCTCGGCTGACCGCTCACCCAACGACGGTGGGCGGGCCAGCCGCTCGCCGAGCTCACGGCAACCCTCGCCGCATGACACGGTGATGGTTCAGCTCGAGATCAGCGGGCGAAGGGTCTCACCACAGGAGCCACGTAACGTCGAAGATGTCTCGGAGCGACATCGGGACGACATGGACGAACTCCAGAACTGCCACGAAGAAGACAACCGCGAAGACGACCATGATCGCGAGTGCGGGGCCGAGCCCGCGACTCGGGTTGTAACCGTGGTCGAACATCTCGGCGTACAACTCGGCGGTCTCGCGTCGCGTCTCAGCGCTCACACCTCTGAGGATACGCCCGCATTCACCCCACGGGCATCGGCGTCGACCGACTACGGCTGATACCGAGGAGCCTCGCCCCATTCGACAGTTGCCGTGCCCATCGGGCCCGGTCATTACCTTGGACGCCGTGTCGACTCCCTCTATTCGTTTCGGTGCGCGAGCGGACGCGACCTCCGATGCCAAGGCGTGGCAGGAGCTCGCGCGCAAGGTCGAGTCGCTCGGTTTCGACGCCTTGTACGTCGCCGACCATCCCGGCGTGACTGCGTCACCGTTCGCTGCGCTCGCGTCGGCGGCGGCCGTGACGTCGACGTTGAGGCTCGGCACCTACGTCTGCAATGCGGGCGTCCGCGATCCCGTCGCGCTCGCCGGCGAGGTCGTCACGTTCGACGGCGAGTACGTGGCCACCGACGAAGCCTTCTTGTTGGCTCCGCGTCCGGTGCAGTCGATGATCCCGCTGTTGGTCGGCGGCAACGGCACGCAACTCCTACGGCCTCGCTGCGTCGCAGGCCGACATCGTGAGCTTGACGGGCTTGGGCCGCACGCTGGAAGACGGCCATCACCACACCGCCGACTGGAGCGCCGAGTCGATCGACGACCGCGTCTGACTCGTGCGCGACGGCATGGGTGACCGTGAGGCGGTGTTGGACGCGGGCGTACAACACGTCGAGATCACCGACGACCGCGCAGCTGCGGCCGAACGAGTCGCCCGCGCCGTCCCGGGCCTCACGCCCACTGATGTGCTGGCCGCGCCGTACGCGCTCGTCGGAACAGTTGACCAGCTCGTCGACGAGCTCGCGGAGCATCGCGAACGTTGGGGTTTCACGTCGTACGTCGTCCGCGCGCAAGCCGTCGACGATGTCGCGTCTCTCATCGGCCAGTTGCGCGGTTGACGTGCGCAGCGCGGTTTCTCCGCCGTTGGGAGTGGCGGCGAGGGGACGAGGCTCGCCCGCAGTTCGCAATCGAGCGCGCGGCGCGCCACTGGATGTCGGAGTGGCGGGATCGGCTCTCCTGAGCCTCCGGTAACAGCTTGCCGTCCGCGCAAAACGCCCTTAGGGTCCGCGCGGTCGCCGGCTGGTCGCCACCGCGTTTGGCAACCGGCAAAGGCGGGTATGGGCCGGACATCTCGTCTACCTTGAGGGTCGCGGGTTCCGCACGGTCTCCGCGAGCGGCTGGAAGTGCTTCATTGATGAACCGACGGGCGCTGGCGATGTTCATCGGACTCGCGGTAAGCGGCGCCGTCTTCGCGGCGCCGGCCGCGGCCGCTGCCATCCCCGACATCGTCCAGGTCGAGTTACAGCAGTGCGCCCGTCTACACGTCGGCTATCGGTACATCGCGAAAGCGACGACGGTGCAGTGGGAGGTCAGCGAGCATGGCCGTAGCGTTTCGACCGGCGAGTTCGTTGCCGACGCGGGGCACGGATACCACTTCTCGACGGTGAAACTCGAACGACGGCTCACGCCTGGTGCGAAGGCGCAGGTGCGCTTCCGTACGAAGGTCGGCAACGTCGTGTTCGAATACACCGTTACGCGCAGAACCGGCTGCATCGACGCGGTGATGTCGACGCCACGTCAACCGGTCTCGCCGACGGGGCTCATCGTCGCCGCGCCCGTTACTTCCCCGCCGCCCGCGGTCTCGCCCACGCAGCCGCTCCCGTCCACGCCCAATGCTCTGGCGTTTACGGGCAGCGGCGGAGAGTGGTGGCTCATCGGTGTCGGCCTGCTGCTGCTGGGCGCAAGCCTGTGGCTTCTCGCCGGGCCGACCTTGGCGACCCGAACGGCCCGTCAAATTCGCAGAACGGCTGAGTGGTTCGAGATCACCACGGTCCCGCGGGCGCGCTAAAACACGAGCGGCGCGACGCATGCCGAGGCGTTGCCAATAAGCATTGGTTCCGCGGACGGCGGTCACGAATCCGGGCCCCGCGTCCTCAACAAATGTCGAACAGATCGTCCGTCGAGCGAACAGGTCTTCCTCGATTGGTCGCGCGCAAATGAGGGTATCGACTTACCCACGCAACTGCCCTCGAAGGAGAGATCCATGTCGGACAAGGAAACCGGCCCGCGGGCCGGACTCGAAGGCGTCGTCGAAGACGTCAAGGGCAAGGTCAAGGAAGTCGCCGGCCGCGTCAGCGGTAACGAAGAGCGCGAGCGCGAGGGACAGGCGCAGCAGGACAAGGCCGCCGCGCAGCGCGACGTCGCCCGCAAAGAGGCGCAGGCCGAGGCGGCTCGCGCCGAGGCGAAGGCACACGAGTTGGAAGAGCGCTCGCATCAGAGCTGAGCTCCGGTCGCGATCGCATGTGGCACTCACGTCGGCCTGGAGGTCACCGGCTGGACAGGCGATAGACCGTGCCGAACTGCGAGAGATCGGTAGACCCGTCGCCGATCCCAAACGCGCCAACCCCGGACAAACCAAGGCTCGCGCCTCTAGGGACGATGAGCAGAATCTGGTTGCCGCGCTGCACAGAGGCGCCGGGCGGGCGCGAGCACTCGTTACAGACAAATCTTCCAACCATCCGCACGAGATAGACCGGACTCGTATTCAGTTTCTGCGGTCCGCCGAACAACCCGTAGAGCTTGTCGCGTGTCGTCGCGACAACTTCGGCGTAGGAGACCGGACCGTCGTACTCGAAGTTCTGCACCCGCTGCATCACGGCGGCCAGGCCGGGGACTGTTCGCTCGGTCGCAACGGGGGCGGAGTCAGGCGGCGTCGCCTGGACGTCAAAGGTGTAGTAGCGGTCGAGGTCGGCCGCGAGTCCCATCATGACGATCCGATTTCCCACCGACGCGACGAGGCTGAGCGCGCCCTTCGGCGGGATGTAAGGAATGCTCGTTGTCGGCAACGTCGGTGGAGCCGGGTCGAGGGGTCCCGAGACCCAACTATTGCCGCCCGACGACAACCAGGCCTTGGGTTGGTTCGTTTCGATGGTGGTCCCGGCAACGACATCAATACCGGCCGTCGTGGTCGCCGCCCAAGCCCACACGGTCGGGAACCTCGAGCTGAACGTCGAATCCTGCGTCCAGGTGTGACCGCCGTCCGCGCTGTGCAGCACGGGGGTTGCCAGGCCGTACTTGTCGATGTTGGAGCCCAGCGCGAGCTTCGCGCCGCGCGTCACCGACTCGAGGTAGTTCCGCCCGGGTGTTGCGATGGGAACCGAGGCGCCCCACGCGGTCGGGTCCTTGGTGAACCAACCGAGCTCCACCGTCGATCGCGAAGGCGTTGAGCCCACTCCGTACGCCATGAGCGAGCCGTCAGCCGTCTCGACAATGCCGTCAACCGATCCCGACGACCGCGAGTCGAGTGCCAATCGCCATTGCACGGCATCGCGCGAGACCCAGATCCCTTCGTAACCGTCGGCCGCGCCGCCGTACGCGATCCACCAGCCGCCATGCCACAACACGCCGTCCACGATTGCGCCCGGCCGGCTGTTCGGTACCGATGCGCCGAATAACTCGCCACGCGCAATCTCTTCCCAATGCCGCCCGTGATCCTGGGATCGCCACACGAACCCATTCGCACCCCCCGGCGCGCCGATGGCGATCGCCGTACCCGCGTGGGTTCCGATCGCAGTCACGCTCTCATGTGCGGTCGGATGAGCAGCTTCCGTCCAACGAACGCCATCATCACTCCACCACATCGTCACGACTTTGCCGCCTCCACCTGGCCGTTCGCCGCCGAGAAGCAGCGACGAACCGTCGGATGTGAGGGAGTTCAGCGACGCGCCGGAACCGATCCCCGACGACACCTTCGGGATCCTCGTCCAGGCTCCCTCGACGGCCGCTCCCGCCGGTAGACCCTGCCGTTGCGACCCGCTCACCTCGACCCGCTTCGGCGTGTCGTTGCCGCCGACGACGGCGAACGTAGCGACCAACGCCGCAACCACTACGAGCGCGGTCGCCGAGGCGCTGACCCGACGGCGGCGACGAGCTCGCCGCACCACCGCGCCGGGCTCCGGCACCGCGATTGTGTCGAGGCCATCCCGAAGATTCGCGGCCGCGTTGTGTGCGCGCTGATCGAGGGTCATGGCGTCTCCTCGTCGAGGGTCTCGCCCAGACGCGCGGCGAGCGCGAACCGGGCCGTATGTAAGTGCACGCGCACAGTCGCCGGCGCAATGCCGAGCACCGCCGCGATCTCCTCGACCGATCGGTCCTCGAGATATCGCAGGGCGACGCACTGCGCTTGACGGCGGGGAAGCGCCCGCACCGCGCGCCAGAAGTCGTCGTCGATGCCGCGAAGTCGCATCGGTTCCGGCTCACGTCGCAGCGCCAGGCGCGACAGCGCTCGGGCTTCGCGCGTGCGTCGCCGCAATGTCGAAGTAGCAAGGTTTGCGACGACGCGACGGACCCACGCGCCCGGGTCGTCGTAGTGGGCGACGCGTTCCCAGTGGCGGTACGCGGACACGAACGCGTCCTGGGCGAGCTCCTCGGCAACCGCCGTCCGCCCGCACAAGACCGACGCCAGGCCGACCACCCGCCGGTACTCCGAACGGAAGAATTCGTCGAACTCCAGCACCGGTACGGCGCGTTCGGACTCCTCCACCGGGGCGGCCTCCACACCCGTTCCACGCCGGAGCCCGGCCATTCGTTCAGTTCCGCGGACGAAAGGCGTCATGTCTCCTTGTCGCGACTGAGCAACGACGGTACGACATGGGAAGAATGGTCGCATGGGCCGGTTCGAGATCGTCCTTCCGGAAAAGCCGATCGCATCGCTCGACGACTGGCTCGCGGTCGGTGGCGGCCAGGGCCTGACCCGGGCGAAGGAGCTCGGCCCGGAGGCGACCATCGCGGAGCTGGAGCGAGCGGGTCTGCGCGGTCGCGGCGGTGCGGGGTTCCCGATCGGAACGAAGTGGAAGACCGTGCGCAGCGCGGGCGGGCGGCACCGGTATGCCGTGTGCAACGCGGCCGAGGGTGAGCCGGGCACGTTCAAAGACCGCACGATCCTGCGCGCCAATCCGTATCAGGTCATCGAAGGCCTCGCGATCGCGGCACTGACCCTCGAAGCCGTCGAAGTATTCATCGCATTGAAAGCGAGCTTCGGACCCGAACGTGAACGCGTGACCGCGGCCGTGACCGAGATGGAACGCGCCGGGCTCGTCGGTGACCTGTCGGTAGGAATCGTCGCGGGCCCCGAGGAGTATCTCTTCGGCGAGGAGAAGGCGCTGCTCGAAGTCATCGAAGGCAACGATCCGTTGCCGCGCTGGCTTCCGCCCTATGTGCACGGCCTCTTCGCGACCGCGCCGCAGTTGGGCTGGCAGGCGCACGAGCCGGAGGCCGGCCACACACGCGGACACGAGTCGAATCCGACTGCGGTGAACAATGTCGAGACGTTGGCGAACGTCCCGCACGTGCTGGCGAACGGCGCCGACTGGTATCGATCTCTCGGCACGCCCGAAACACCGGGCACCGTCGTGTGCACCGTCGTCGGAGACGCCGAGCGCGCGGGAGTGGTCGAGGTGACGTGCGGAACGCCGCTGCGCGACGTCCTCGACATGTTCGGCGCGCCACGACCGGGTCGGGCCGTGCGCGCGGTGTTGTCGGGCGTCACGAACGCGCCGTTGACCGCCGGGCAGCTCGACACACCGCTCGCATTCGAGACGTTCGCCGCCGCGGGGAGCGGACTCGGCGCCGCGGGATTCATCGTGTACGACGACACCGCATGCATGGTCGACGTCGCGAGCGTTCTCTCGCGCTTCTTGTACGTCGAATCGTGCGGGCAATGTCCACCCTGCAAGCTCGGTACCGGCGGGATCACGAACGCCCTCGACGACATCGCGGCCGGGCGCGGCACCGACGAGAGTCTCGAGAGCCTCAGCCATTGGTTGCGGGTCGTCGCCGACGGCAACCGCTGTTTCCTGCCCGTGGAGGAACAGCAGCTGATCGGGAGCATCCTGCGCACGTTCCCCGACGACTTCGACGCGCATCTCCAAGGCGAGTGCACTCGCCCCCACCGGGCCGTCGTACCCAAGCTCCTCGACATCGTCGACGGCGCTCCCGTCTTCGACCCCCGCCAGATGCGCAAGCGGCCCGACTGGACCTACGACCCCTAGTTCGGCGGGCCGGCCGACCCAACTAAGGTAAGGTTGCCCTTAGTAACCGTGGCCGAAGGGGTCGACCGTGAGCCTCGAGAAGACGTTGCTGCTCGGCTTCATCGCCGGCGTGACCATCCTGCTGGGCCTGCCGATCGCACGCCTGAAGCGCCCGGTGCCGAACCTCCGCATGATGCTCAACGCGGTCGCGGTCGGGATCCTGATCTTTCTCGTCTGGGACGTGCTCTCGGCCGCGTGGAAACCGATCGACGCGGCCCTTTCCGACTTCCACGAGGGGAACGGCGGGCTGGCCCGGGCGGCCGGCTACGGCGCTCTCTTCGTCGGCGCCCTCGCCGTGGGTTTGCTCTCGATGATCGCCTACGAGCACTGGATGGCCCGAAAAACGCGGCTCCCCGAGGCGTCGGTGGTCGACGCGCTCGAACCGTCCCCGTCGTCGAGCACGACACCCTCGGGCACGACGACCACGCTCGCGGTCGCTCCCCCGCGCCAGGGACTCGCAACCTGGTCCCCCGCCCGTCAACTCGCGCTGTTGATCGCGGTCGGGATCGGACTCCACAACTTCGCCGAAGGTCTCGCGATCGGGCAGGCCGCACGAAAAAGCGAGATCGCGCTCGCGACGTTATTGGTGATCGGCTTCGCGCTCCACAACGCCACGGAAGGCTTCGGCATCGTCGCTCCGCTGGCGGGCGAGGTCACGGCCGACGGCCGGCACGCCGTGCCCAGCTGGGGATTCCTGTTGTCCATGGGCGCGATCGGCGGAGGCCCGACCTTCATCGGCACCGCCGTCGGGCACGCGTTCACGTCCGACGCGTTGTCGGTCGTGTTTCTCTCGCTCGCCGCCGGATCGATTCTCTACGTCGTGATCCAGCTGACGGCCGTCGCCGCGAAGCACAAGCGGATGGACCTCTTCGCGTACGGGCTCCTGATCGGGATCGTCGCCGGCTTCTTGACCGACGCGATCGTCACCGCCGCGGGCGTCTGACCCGACTTCGCACGCAACCGTGCCGACCGCTCAGGAACGGATGTCCTTCTGGCGGAACCACACGATCGCGGCAGTACCGAAGACGGCCAGATACACGAGCTGCGAGATGACACCCGTGATCATGTCGTGCGAGTAGCGGTTGTCGGTGAACATCGTCTCCCACGCATTGAAGTAGTGCGTGGGGAAGAGGTATCGGATGCGACCGAGCTGGGTGATGCCGTCGAGGATCTCCGACACGATGTAGACGCCGGCCGTCGCTCCGATCGCACTGGCCGCGGTGTCGGTCAGGGTCGAGAAGAGGGTGCCGAGCGCGAGCAGCGCGGTGAATCCGAACGCCACGTACGCCGTCGCGATCAGGACGCGCACGAGTAACACGCCTTGGCTGAGTTGAAAGCCGTTCACCAGATTGCCGGTCGTGCCCGCGAACGAGCTGAGGCCGGGCACGGTCACCGACTTCGCACCGAAGAGGAACACGCCGGCGACGAGACCGGCGAGTGCCACCAGGATCGTCGCGGCCCAGATGAGCATGCCCGCGACGATCGCCTTCGCGACGAGCAGCCGCCCACGCGGCACCGGACGCATGAGCAGGTAGCGGAGATTGCCCCACGACGCGTCGCCGGCGACGGAATCGCCCGCAAACGTACCGGCGATCACGACGAGCAGGAATCCGCTCATCGCGCTGAGGACCGCGGCCGGTACGAGGTATCCACTCTGCTGCGCGAGCCGGAACAGCCCCTCTCCCTGGTCACCATCTCCACGACGACCGCGCGAGTTGATAGCAACGACGATCAACGTCGGGAGCCCGACGAGCAGGAGCACGATGACCAGGGACCGGGTGCGCCTCGCCGCCTTCGTGAACTCGGTGCGGATCAACGCGATCACGACACCACCTCCGCCTCGCGAGCACGTTGCTGCGCGACCTCTCCGGCGGCGAGGAGGTCGAGGAAGGCGTCCTCGAGCCGCTGAGTGGGCATGATCGTCTCGAGCCGAAAGCCCGATCCGACGAGCGCGGCGGCGAGGTCGGACCGGCGACCGTCGCGCAACTCGACCACGAGCCCGTCGCCCTGGATCTGGACCTTCGAAACGCTCGGGAGGTTCGACAACAACGCGAGCGCGCGCTCACGGTCGTCGACCTCCACGTAGACCGAGCCCTCCGCCGATCCGATGAGCTCGCTCACGGTTCCGTCGGCGACGAGCCGGCCGTGGTTCATGACGAGCACATGGCTGCAAACCTGTTCGACCTCGCTGAGGTGGTGGCTCGACAACAACACGGTCGAGCCGTGAGTGCTGAGCCGACCGATCAGCTCGCGGATCTCGCGGATCTCGCCCGGGTCGAGGCCGTTCGTCGGCTCGTCGAGCACCAGCAGCTCGGGACGGCCGAGGAGCAGTCGCGCGAAGCCGAGACGTTGTTTCATCCCCTGCGAGTACGTCTTCACCCTGCGGTCGATCGCGTCGCCGAGGTCGGCGATCGCGAGCGCGCCGTCGAGGTCGGCGTCCTTCATGCGCGCGCCACCGGCTTCCCACCAGAGCTTCAGATTGCGCATTCCCGACAGGTGCGGAACGAACGCCGCCTGCTCGACCATCGCGCCGACTCGTACGAACTGCCGGCTACTGGGCGTGACCCGCTCGCCGAAAAGACGCGTCGACCCGCGCGACGGGCGCTCGAGTCCCATGAGGATGCGCAGTGTGGTCGTCTTGCCCGCGCCGTTGGGACCGAGGAGCCCATAGACCTGCCCCCGTTGCACGGCGAACGAGAGATCCTCGACCGCGCTGACGGAACCGAAGGACTTCCACAGTCCCTCGACCTCGACGATCGCGTCACTCATCAGCGCCTGCATTCATCGCGGGCGATGGTACCGACGACCGCCCGATTTACGCGTGCGGGTCGACCGACGTCAAGCGCCCCGCACGAGGAACTCGCACGCGCGGCGCATCTGCAGCGTGAAGAAGGCGTCGTAGTCGTGGATCACGTTGTGGAGGTGGCCGAACATCTCGAGATTGATGTTTCCGAGCACCTGTGACCAGGCTGCCAGCCCCCTCGACAGCACCGCGTCAGGTACGGCGGGCGCGGCCGTGCGGCGGAGTTGCGCGAAATCCGAGCGGATCGTCCGCGACATGGCCGGCGTCTCACCGGCCACGATCTCGTCGCTCGCGACCCCATCGGTGAGAAGCCGCAGCAGAACCCAGGGGACCCGGCTGGCGGGACCGATGGTGGCTTGCGGCGCGGCGTAGCCGGGAACCGGACTCCCGTAGATGAGGGCGTACTCGTGCGGGTTGGCGAGCGCCCACGCGCGAACGGCTTCGCAGACCTTCAACCAACGGGCGTCGACCGCGCGGTCACGGGAGGCGCTGTCGGCCGCCTCGGCGCGCTCGCCGACGGCGTCGTAGGCGTCGATGATGAGGGCGGTGAGGAGCTCGTCGCGGCTCGGGAAGTAGCGATAGACCGCCGACGACACCATGCCCACCTCGCGGGCGACGGCCCGCAGCGAAAGCGCGGCCGAGCCGTGATCGGCGAGATGGCGCCGGGCGACGGCCTTGATCTCGTCGGTGAGCTCGACCCGCGCCCGATCGCGGGCCGTCCGGGATGCGTTCGGGACGGTCGTCGCCATACCGACATTGTGACGCATTTCGAGAGCAGTGACAAGAAACAAGAGCGCCGCTCTTGACAAGGTGCGGGCACTGGGTGCACGCTGACCGCAGGAGAGCAGTGCTCTCGATTTCACCAAGGAGACGTCGCATGCAGGCAGCAGAAACGACCAGCGCCCCCCGTTACCTCCAGCCCGGCTGGTTCACCCGGAACGTGTTCAACCGGATCGTCGTGAACCTGACCAAGCTGGGAATCAGCGTGCGGGGCTCACGGGAGCTACGAGTACGCGGACGCACGAGCGGAACCTGGCGCACGGTTCCGGTGAACCCGCTCACGTACGAGGGCCGGCGCTACCTCGTCGCTCCGCGCGGAACGACGCAGTGGGTGCGCAACCTGCGCGTCGCCGAGCAGGGCGAGCTGCGGGTCGGCCGTCGCGTCGAGCCGTTCCGCGCCGCCGAGATCGGCGACGACGCCAAGGCCGCGATCCTCCGCGCCTACCTACGCCACTGGAAGATGGAGACCGGGGTGTTCTTCGAGGGCGTCGGCCCCGACGCATCCGACGAAGAGCTGCGCGCGATCGCCGACCGGCACCCGGTGTTCCGCGTCGAGACCGCGCCCGCCGGCGCGTGATCACAGACGTTGCGGAGAGGCGGCGTCGCGCAACAACTGAGCGGCCGCCGCGGCCGCGGCGTTGGCGGCGCCGCGCGCGTCGAGTCCGAGGCGCACGAGACGCGGGATGCGCCACGGCTTGGTGAGCAGGTGGCGGACTGATGCGCCGACGTTCGGCGTTCCGTCGGGGTTCGCGAGGCCGATCACGTCGCCGGGCGTGACCCCGACGAGGTCGCTGATCGAGCGCACGGCCGACCACGGGATACCGCGCCGTTCGCACACGCCGGCTACCGCGGCCGTCTCCATGTCGACCGCGATGAAACCCTTGGCGACGAGCGCATCGCATTCGGCTGGTTGCATGTCGAAGTCGTCGTGCGTCACGAGCCGACCGCTCGACTGCACGTCTCCCAAGGGCGAGGGCCGGTATTCCGTGCCCGATGCCTTGTCGACGACGACCTCGGGAAAGATCACGTCGCCGACCTTGCTGCGACCCATGCCCCCCGCGATGCCGACGACCATCACGTGATCGACGGAAGCGGCGTCGAGCAATCGCTCGGTCGCCGCCGCGGCGAGGCGGGTTCCGATACCCGTCTTCGCGGCCACCAGCTCGATCGGACCGGCAGTACCCGAATACCCCGAAGCCGTTCGCTGCAGCAAGAGCGCCTTCACGAGGGGCTGGAACTCCGAGGGCATCGGAGCCAGAAGCCCGACGCGAGTCGGGCGACCGACATTGCTCATTCCTGCATGATGCCGCGCGAACCGCGACGCGTGTGCTGGAATCTCGAGATGGTCGGTCTCGGTATCTCCGGTTACTACAACGTGTTGTTGGTTCTCCACATCCTGACCGCGATCATCGGGCTCGGAGCGGTGATGCTCAACGGCTTGTATGCATCGCAGGCACTACGACGGCCCGGGCCGGCCGGTCGCGCCGTGTCCGAGGCGAACTATGCCGTGTCGAGCATCGGTGAGTACTTCATCTACGCGATTCCGGTCTTCGGGATCTTGTTGGTTTTGGCGAGTCATCACGCGTGGAAGTTCTCGCAAACGTGGATCTGGCTCAGCTTGCTGCTCTACGTGTTCGCGATCGGGATCTCGCACTCGATCCTTATTCCGGGGCACAGGAAGATCAACGCGCTGCTCGCCGACATGGAACAGGGTCCGCCGCCCACCGCCGGGCCACCCCCGCAGGCCGCGCAGATCCAGGCGCTCGGCAAGCGGCAAGCCGCAGCCGGCGCGACGCTCAACATCGTCGTCGTGATCTTCCTGATCCTGATGATCTGGAAGCCCGGCGTCTAACGCGCGCCGCGCAGCAGGCGACCGGGCCGCGCGCCCTGATCGTCGCCGTCGCACAGGATGACCTCGCCTGACTTCACCGTGGTGACGTATCCACGCGCGCGCTGGACGAAGCGGCGCGCGTCGCCGGGAAGGTCGTGCACCATCACCGGTCGCTCGAGCTGCACGTGCTCGAAGTCGATGACGTTGACGTCGCCGACCTTCCCGGGTTGCAGCACGCCCCGGTCGCCGAGCCCGTACATCGACGCGGTGTCGGCCGTCATCTTCTTCACGATCCACTCCAGCGGGAGTCGGTCGTGGGAACGGTCGCGAGCCCAGTGCGCGAGCATGAACGTGGGAGTGCTCGCGTCGCACGTCGTTCCGCAGTGGGCGCCGCCGTCGCCGAGTCCCCACGCGCTGCTCGGATGCAACAACATCTCGCGCACGGCATCGAGCGAGAAGTCGGTGTAGTTGAGCAGGGGTCGCAGCACGAGCGCGAGACCGTCGTCGGCGAGGAGTGCGTCGTAGAACACCTCCATCTCCGGACGGTTCTGCGCGCGTGCGAGCGCGGCGACGCTGTGATCCGGCGACGGTTCGTAGTCGGGGACCGCTCCCATCGGGAACGCACGCGCCGGATCGAGGAACTGCCGCATCGGCGCGATCGCGTCGTCGACCTCGGCGAGCAGCTTGGCGCGCAACGCCGGGTCGCGCATCGCCGCAACTTTCTCCGAGAGCGAGGCCGCGCCGATGGGCGCCCACGACGGGCAGTACGCGAACGGGTGAAACGTGATGAGCCCGAGCAACAGGCTCACCGGACGACCGGCTACTTGTGGCCTCACCTGCGCGCCCTCGGCCGCCGACTCCGCGCAAAGGTCGAGCATCAGGCGCCACGACTCGGGATCGTGGTCGTTCTGCGTGAGCGCGAACGACACGGGACGTTTGATCGCCTGCGAGAGCTTGCGCATCCACGCCATCTCGCGTTCGGGCGCCGCGAGATCCTCACCGAGCGCGCCGGCGGGCGCGAGCTCGAACACCCCGGTGCCGAGCTCGCCCAGGACGCGCCCGATACCGAACAGCTCGTCCTCGGCCGCGAACGTGCCGGGAACGGGTTCGCCGTCGATCGCCATGTGCGCGATCGTGCGGCTGGTCGAAAACCCGAGCGCACCGGCCTCCATCCCCTCGCGCACGATGCGGGCCATGGCCTCGATGTCGTCGGGCGTGGCGGGTTCGTTCTTCGCGCCCCGCTCCCCCATCACGTACCCGCGCACCGCGCCGTGCGGCACCTGCGCGCCGACGTCGAGCATCTTCGGCGCGCGCTCGACGGCATCGAGATACTCGGGATAGTGCTCCCAGCCCCACTTGATGCCTTCGGAGAGGGCGGCGCCGGGTATGTCTTCGACGCCTTCCATCAGACCGATGAGCCACGCGTGCCGATCGGGCTTGACGGGAGCGAAGCCGACACCGCAGTTGCCCATGACGATGGTGGTGACGCCGTGCCAGCAGCTCGGAGTGAGCAACGGATCCCAGGTGACCTGTCCGTCGAAGTGCGTGTGCACGTCGACGAAGCCGGGCGTGACGAGCGCGCCGTCGGCATCGACGGTCTCGCGGGCCGCGCCCTTGACCATGCCGACGTCGGTGATGACACCGTCGGTGATCGCAACGTCGGCCGTTCGCGCCGGAGCGCCCGTCCCGTCGACGACCGACCCGCCCTTGATCACCAGATCGTGCATGTCCTCACCTCAGGTCGCGGAAGAACTCCTGTACATCTTGCACGAGGAGATCGGGCTCCTCGAGCGCGGCGAAATGGCCGCCCCGGTCGAATCGCGTGTAGCGGACGAGGTTGAACCGCGATTCGGCGTAGGCCCGCGGGATCCGGAACATCTCCTTCGGAAACACCGCGGCCGCCGTGGGGACCGTGACGTACTCGCCCGTCGGCCCAAACCGGTCGGTGCGCTGCGACTCGCAATACAACCGGATCGACGAGTTGATCGTCTTCGTCACCCAGTAGACGGTGAGGTTCGTCAGCAGTTGATCGCGCGTGACCGCGTCGTCCGGGCTGCCTCCGTTGTCGGTCCACGCCCGGAACTTCTCGACGATCCAGCCCGCCAGACCAGCCGGCGAGTCGGTGAGGCCGTAACCCAGCGTCTGCGGGTTCTTGCCTTGAATCTCCTGGTACGCGGCGCCACGCGTCATGAACTCGCCCGCCGAAGTGAGGTCGGCCGTCTCTTGTTCCGTGAGCTCGATCCCGCTCGCGTCGGCCGGGAACGCGAGCAGCATGTTCGAGTGCAGCCCGACCATGTGCTCGGGGTCGATCGCCGCCAAGCGCGCCGACACCATCGCGCCCCAGTCGCCGCCCTGCGCGCCGTAGCGCTCGTAGCCGAGTCGGGCCATCAGCGTCTTCCAGGCAACGGCTGTGCGCTGCACGTCCCATCCCGGCTCGGTCGTCGGACCCGACCACCCGTAGCCGGGCAACGACGGCGCGACGACGTGAAACGTCTCGCGCAACGGCTCGATCACGTCGAGGAACTCGGCAACCGAACCCGGCCAACCGTGGGTGATGATCAGCGGCAGCGCGTTCGGGTCGTCGGAGCGAGCGTGGATGAAGTGGATCTGCTGGCCGTCAATGTCGGTGAGGAAGTGCGGCCAACGGTTGAACCGCTCCTCCTGCACACGCCAGTCGAACTTGGAGGCCCAGTGATCGCAGAGATCCTGCAGGTACGCGAGATCGGTGCCGTAGTCCCAACCGCTGCCCGGGATCTGGTCGGGCCAGCGCGTGCGTCCGAGCCGGTCGCGGAGGTCGTCGAGCACGGCTTCGGGAACCTCGACACGGAACGGACGGATGTCGTCGCCTGCCATGCGGCGACGCTACAACAGCGTCTCGCTAGGTGGGCAGCCCGATCTCGGGTAGTTCGTCCCGGCTCGCCGTACACGTATGAATCACGAGCCTCTCATCCGCGATGAGTTTCGTTACGGTGCCGTCGGGAGTTTCGGCCTGCGCAGCGGCGACGACCGAGCTGCTCCGATGCTCGATTCGCTGCGCGCACGCCGGGCACAACGTGCTCGCGACGGAGACCTTCTTGAAGCCCTTCCCCGGAGGTCTCAACATGTGGCTCCCCTCGGTTCGGGCTCCTTTGTCGGAACCGGCGATCCGGTCCTGAAGCGGCCCACCCGCGGGCACTCTCAACTCGCCACCGAATCGGCCGATATCCGACTCGTGCGGGTAAGGACAGCGAAAGCGACGCCTCCCGTAAACGGCGGCACGGCAGGCGAGGCCTGCATCGACGGCCTCACCGGCGTGTACGACCACGCCGGGTTCGTTGCCCGTGCGAACGAGATGTTCCTTTCGTCACAACAGCGCGACGCGCCGCTGGCACTTGCCTATTTCGATTTCGAGATCGACGACGCGAGCCGATCGTCGGCCGACACCGACATGATCACGCAGGCGCTGATCTCGATGGCCCACCAACTCCGCGACTTCTACCGCGAGACTGACATCCTCGGCCGGGTCGGCGACTATCGCCTCGCCGCGCTCCTGGCCGAGTACACCGACAATGCCGTGCCCGTCGTCGAAGGCGCACACGCGATCACCGACGCGACCGACTCTGCCGACCGGCTCATCCTCACCATAGGAATGGTGAACGCCACCCCCGGCGGCACCCTCGCCCAACTCATGCACGATGCCGACCTGCGCACGAGAGAGATCCGGCGCCGCGACGCGAGCACGACGCGACACGACAACCATGGTCCGGCGCGCGTACCCGCCAAGCATTCGAAGCACCGGGCGAGGAACGGTCGAAGCTAGATTCCGGACCGTGGCGCTCGACCCCTTCGCACCGTTCCGGCTCGACGGCAAGGTCGCGATCGTGACCGGCGCGAGTGGCGGGCTCGGGTCTCGATTCGCCCGCGTTCTCGACGCGGCCGGCGCGCGCGTCGTGCTCGCGGCCCGGCGCACCGAGCGTCTCGAGCAGCTCGCAACCGACCTGCGCGACGCGCACGTGGTGTCGTGCGATCTGTCCTTGGAGGGCGCACCTTCGTCGCTCGTCGCGGCGACGCTCGCGCACTACGACCGAGTCGACGTGCTCGTCAACAACGCGGGCACCAGTCAGCCGACACCCGCGTTCGACGAGACAACCGACAAGTTCGCCGCGACGCTGCGCGTCAACCTCGTCGCGCCCTTCGAGCTCGCCCGCGAGTGCGCCCGGGCGATGATCGCCGCGGAGTCGGGCGGAACGATCGTCAACGTCGCCTCGATCTGGGGTCTCGTCGGCGTCGGACAGATCCCCGAGGCCGGGTACGCGGCGTCCAAGGGGGGTTTGGT
This sequence comes from Actinomycetota bacterium, assembly GCA_003134555.1. Taxonomy (GTDB): domain Bacteria; phylum Actinomycetota; class Acidimicrobiia; order IMCC26256; family PALSA-610; genus PALSA-610. Next base: position 347,482 of record PLBO01000151.1, on the reverse strand, counting down.
CAACCTGACGCGCGAGCTCGGCGCGCAGTGGGCACGCAAGGGCGTGCGCGTCAACTGCCTCGCACCGGGCTGGTTCCGCAGCGAGATGACCGAAGGCCTGATGTTCGGCGACGAGAGCGCGGAACGCTGGATGCGCCAGCGCACCCCGATGGGCCGCGGCGGCGAAGAGGACGAGCTCGACGGCGCGCTCCTCTTCCTCGCGAGCGCGGCCAGCAGCTTCATGACCGGCCAGGTCGTCTGCCTCGACGGCGGCTGGACCTCCGTCTAGTTAGACGGCGGCTTTTTCGAGGATGTGGACGGCGCAGGCGGAGCCGAGGCCGATGACGTGCGTGAGACCGACCTTCGCACCTTCGATCTGGCGGTCGCCCGCCTCGCCGCGCAGGTGTGTGGTCACCTCGAACACGTTCGCGATTCCGGTCGCGCCGATCGGGTGGCCCTTGGAGATCAGACCACCGCTCACGTTGACGGGGGTCTGACCGTCGCGCCACGGCCCGCGCTCGTCGATGAACTTGCCGGCGTCGCCGGGCGGGCACAGCATCAGGTTGTCGTAGTGGATCAGCTCGGCCGTCGCGAAGCAGTCGTGCAGCTCGACGAGGTCGAGATCCTGAGGCGAGACGCCCGCGGTCTCGTACGCCTGCTTCGCCGCGTTGCGCGTGAGGGTGTTGACGTCGGGCTGCACCTGCGCGTGCTCGGTCCACGGGTCGGTGGTCAACGCCGACGCGCTGATCTTCACCGCGCGCTTCTGCTGGTCTCTCGACAGAGTGCGCAGCTTCTCCTCGCTCACCAGCACGACCGCGGCCGAGCCGTCGGTGTTCGGGCAACACATGAGCAACGTGTTCGGGTAGCTCATCATCTCGGCGGTCATGACCTCGTCGAGCGTGAACTGCTTTTGGTAGTGCGCGAGCGGGTTGAGCGTGGAGTGCGCGTGGTTCTTCTCCGCGACCTTGGCGAACTGTTCGAAGTCGACGCCGCCGTGCTCGTAGGCGTACTCCATGCCCGCCTGCGCGAACACGCCCGGCATGAGACCGGTGCCGAGTACACCTTCGACCTGCATGACCGAGCCGTAACGACCGCTCGGCTCGTACACCTTGCGGCCCCGGTCGCCCTTGCCGCCCGCGCCGAGCAGACCGCCCTTGCCCATCTGCTCCACACCGACCGCGAGCCCCATGTCGGCCTCACCGGCCTTGATTGTGAGCAACACGGTGCGCAACGCGGTAGCCCCGGTCGCGCACGCGTTGGCGACGTTGTAGACGGGAATGCCGGTCTGGCCGATCTGCTTCTGCAGTTGCTGTCCGACGCCGGCCTGGGCGTTGAACAGGCTGCCGCAGCCGAGCACTTCCATGTCGTGGATCGTGACGTCGGCATCCTTCATCGCGCCGAGCGCAGACTCGCTCGCGAGGTCGATCAAGTCCTTGTCGGTGTGCCGACCGAACTTGGTCATGTAGGCACCGAGAATCCAAACGTTGTCGCCGTTGTCGCCGCTCATGAGATGCGCCTTTCAGGAAGCCGGCTCGAAGGCGAACGCGATCGCCTCGGTACCGTCGTCGTCGGTGCCCGCGGGGAACGTCGTCATCTTCACGGCCATGCCGAGCTTGACGTGTTCGGGGTCGGGCGGGGTGTTGGTGAGGTTCGCCTTCACGGTTCCGCCGCCGTCGAGATCGACGAGCGCGGATACGTAGGGGACGGGAATGCCGGGCACGCCCCGGTTGACGATCGTGAACGAGCGCACTTTGCCGGTGGTTGCGAGCTTCTTGCGCCGGAACTCGGTGCCGCCGCCCTTGGCGTCGGCGTTGCGGCGGTCGAAGTAGAGCGCACCCGAGTCGACCGACTCCCAGGCGGCGAGATGCGGCGAGCCGTCGTCGATGACCAGGTAGTCGACGATCGGAACCTGCTTGCCCATGCGGACCTCCACTGAGAATCGCGAGGCCAGCAGGTTAGCCCTGGGCACCGTTGCGCTTCCCGAGTGCGAAGATGGCCCAACGCGAGCGTGGCGGAATTGGCAGACGCGCCGGGTTTAGGTCCCGGTCTCGAAAGAGGTGGGAGTTCGAGTCTCCCCGCTCGCACGTCCATACATGAGACGCGATCGGCTACGTCGGCGGACCGGGGTCGGGGACGTCGTGCTCGACGTGTTCGAGCTCCGGGCCGCGGGTCACGCCCCACAGCGACGCGACGACCACTGCCGCGCCGGCGCCCTGGAGCAAGGTGACCGACTCACCAAAGAACACCCACGCCCCCGCCGCGACGACCGGCGTCTCACCCAGCAACATCGGCGACGACACCGACGTGGGCACGTGGCGATGTGCCCAGATAACCAAGACGTGCGCGGCGGTGCCCGCAATCATCGTGCAGATCGCGAAGAACAGCCCGCGCTTGCTGATGCCGAGACTGCCGTGCGCGACAAGCGCTACGGGAGTGATGAGCACCGCGGCCGACGTGAGCGTGCCGAGCATGAACGCGAACGGATCGACGACGAAGCTCGTGCGCAGCACGCGCCCGTAGAGGAACCAGCCCGCGTTGAGCACGAGGCTGACCACCGCGACGACGTCGCCGGAGAGGCTCCACGAACCGCCGCTCGACGCGGCGGCCGCGACGATAATCGTCCCCGCGATCGCGACCGCCGCCCGGATCAGATGCGTGCGCGCGACGTGCTCGCCCAGGAACGCGACGGCGAATCCGATGATCAAAATGGGTTGCAGCGACCCGATCAGCGTGACGTCGAGCAACCGGGTCAGGCCGAGCGCCGCGAACGCCGTCGCCGCGCCGGAGACGAAGAACGCACCCGCGCCGACGAGCAGTGCGATCCAGCGCAAGGGGGAGACGTCGCCCGGCCGGAACGGGGCGCTGTCGGTCCGCCGCGATCTCCAGGCGACGATCGCCGCGAGCGGTGGTAACGCGAACCACAGCCTCCACGTGGTGAACACCAGCGCGTCGGAGTGACCCGCCCGAACGAAGAGTGCGGTTCCCGACCACAATCCGACGGCGACGAGGATCGCGACGATCGCGCGCTGCTCCACGGGCATCGCGCGCGAGCGACTCGCGATATCGACCACGCGGGCAACCTACCCGGCGTCGGTCAACGCTTCCGGAGTCAACGCTTCTTTTTGCGCTTGCGGAACATCCCCTTGCGCGACGCGTCGCGCTTCGCCTGCTCCGCGAACAAGTCGACACCGGCGGCGTTCACGATGTCTTCGGCTTCGTCGAGCAGCGCCGCGACATCAGCGTTCATCGCGACCTCGGGCTCGGGCGGTGAGGGCTCCATCCCCTTCGCGAGCGACCCGTACTGCCAGCCGGCATCGATCTTGCGGCGCTCGTAGCGCGGACAGTCGGCGGGACAGTTCCAGGGCGCTTCGGGCGCGAGGTCGAGCGTGCACTTCCGGACGGCCTCGCCGGACGCGTAGGTACGGCTCTCGTAGTGCCGGCAGTCGGTACGCATCGTCACGCCGTCCATGTTACCTGCGGCTGCTCCCGGTTTTGGTGCGCGAAACGCGGGCAAAAAGCGCGCCGCGCGCGTTCAATCGAGCCAGCCCACGGCCTGATCGAGCAGATACCGGCTCACTGCGAGACAGGCCTCGAGCGTGTCACAGGGCACCTCCTCGCCGCGGCGTATCCCGATCAGCGACACGCGCTGATGGGCGACGATCCGAAGCGATCGTTCGGGTGCGTCAGTCGCCGCCGGGTACGAGTCGGTGGCCGACACGTCGAGCGGAAGATCGCGACCGCCGACGCCCGCGAGATCGGTCGCCAGCAGCAGAAGGTCGGGGCCGTGCGCAAGCGGGGGCAAAGCCCACGTGAAGCTGAGCGGGAAATGGAACGTGTCGTCGGGCTCGGCGTCGTCGCCGACCTCGATCACCGCGTCCTCGAAGCCGAGCAGGACGCGCGGGTCGATCTCGAGCGACAGGTAGAGGTCGACCGGTCCCTCGCAGCCCTCCTCGGGGTGGAGGTCGACCTCCCAGGTCTGACGCAGCGAGTAGCTCTCGACGAAATGACGCTCGTCGTGCACGTGAAAGCCGTGTTCGACCGCGTGATCCTTGAGATCGGCGACGAATCCGGCAACGTCGAGTACGGCCATGTCAGTTGGAGAGAGTACCGAACGCCTGACGCAGTTCGGCACTGACGCGCTGCAGCGCATCGCGGCTCGCGTCGAAAGCCGCGGAGAGTCCGAAGAACGCGTGGATCATCCCGTCATAGGGAATGTGCGTGACCGCCACGCCTGCGCCCTCGAGGCGTCGCGCGTACGCCTCACCCTCGTCGCGCAACGGGTCGAACTCGGCGGTGATCACCACGGCCGGCGCGACCCCACGCAGGTCGGGGGAACGATGCGGTGAGATGCGCCAATCGGTGGGATCTGCGCCGTCGCCGAGGTAACACGAGAAGAACCAATGCATGTCGTCGGCGGTGAGCAGGTAACCCTTGCCGTTCTCGCGATACGAAGGCGTGTCGAACTCGCAGTCGACGACCGGGTAAACGAGCACCTGCAGGGCGATATCGGGCTCGCCGGCATCGCGAGCGAGCAACGCGCATACCGCCGCGAGATTGCCACCGGCGCTGTCGCCCATCACGGCGAGACGAGAGCCGTCGCCACCGAACTCGGCCGCGTTCTTGGCGGTCCATACGAGCGCGCGCCAGCAATCGTCGAGCGGGGTGGGGAACGGACACTCGGGTGCGAGCCGGTAGTCGACCGACACCACGATCGCGCCCGAGGCGTTGGCGATCTGACGTGTGATCAGGTCGAACTGGTCGACCGAACCGATGGTCCAGCCCCCGCCGTGGAAGTACACGATCACCGGGAGGTCGGGTTCGGTCGAAGGCCGGTACACGCGCACCGGCACGCCGTCGGCGTCGAGGTCGGAAATCTCGAACACCGGCTCAGGTGCGCCGGCGCCCATCACGACCAACGTCGCGAAGCCGTCTCGCACCTCCTGCAACCGCTCGTCGCTCGGCGGAACTTCGCCCATCGCGTTGACGAGGTCGCATACCGCCTGTGCCTGAGCGTGCAGCGGCATCAGGCGGTTCCGAGCGCGTCGCGCAGAGCCGCGACTGATATCTCCCACGAGTCCTTGCCGGGAGGCATGAACGCGTGCATGCCGAAGAAGCCGTGGATGAGCCCGTCGGCCCGCACGACTTCCGTCGGCACCTGCGCGGACCGCAGTCGCTCGCCGTACGCCTCACCCTGGTCGCGCAACGGGTCGAACTCGGCAGTGACGACCACCGCGCGTGCAAGCCCCGAGACATCGGACGCGCGCATCGGCGAGAACCGAGGATCGTCGAAGTCGGCTGGCCTACGCGCGTAGTGGTCGTAGAACCAACGCATGCCTTCCTCTTCGAGGAAGTAACCCTTCGCGTTGTCGATCATCGACGCGCTCTCGAACTCGTAGTCGGTCACCGGGTACACGAGCAGCTGCAGCTTCGGTTGCGGAAGTCCGCGCTCGCGGGCATCGAGCGCGACGACGGCCGCAAGGTTCCCGCCCGCGCTGTCGCCACCGATCGCGATGCGACCGGCGTCGCCGCCGACTTCGCTCGCGTGCCCGAGCGCCCACTCGTACGCGGCCAGGCAGTCGTCGGCCGCGGCGGGGAACTTCGCCTCGGGCGCGAGCCGGTAGTCGACCGACACCACGACCGCGCCGACGTCGGCGCACAACAGGCGTCCGAGCTGGTCGTGCGTGTCGAGGTTGCCCGTAACCCAGCCGCCGCCGTGGAACCACAAAAGCAACGGGAGGCCGGTCGCCGCGCTCGGCCGGAACACGCGCACCGGGATGTCGCCGGCCGGCCCCGGGATCGTGCGATCGGCGACGTCGTGCACCGGGTGCTTCGGAAACGCCGGGTTGGTGGTCGCGGCGATCATCGCGGCGCGTCGTCCCTCGGGGGTCGCGTCGGGCCCGAACGTCAGACCGGAGTCGGTCAACATCTGGATCATCATCTCCGCCGACGCATGCAACGCCATGAGATCTACCTCTCCTGTACTACGAACTTTGGGCCAACGCGGTCGCGAGCGCACGGAAGGCGCGCCCGCGGTGCGACACGGCATGCTTCTCCTCCGGCGTCATCTCCGCAAACGAGCGACCGTCGCCCTCCACCGGCACGAACACCGGGTCGTATCCGAAGCCGCGGTCGCCACGGGGCGCCGCTGCGACGAGACCCTCGACCTCGCCGCGGGCGACGACCTCGTGACCGTCGGGCCCGCGGGCGATGGCGACGGTGGCGAACCGGGCGGTTCGCAACGACGGGTAGATGCCTTCGAGCTCGTGCAGCAGCTTGACGACGTTGTCGGTGTACGACGCATGCTCGCCCGCGTATCGCGCCGAGTGGACGCCGGGCGCACCCTGCAGCGCGTCGACCTCGAGCCCGGTGTCGTCGGCGAGCGCGAGCAGGCCGAGCGCGTCGGCCAGCGCGCTCGCTTTGATCCGCGCGTTCTCTTCGAGCGTGCTACCGGTCTCCTCCACGTCGGGCGGCTCGGTGAGGACCGGGAGCGCGGCGACCGACGCCGCGATCCGATCCGGCCCGTCGACGAGGAACGCGATGCCGTCGATCGAGTACGCGATCAACGGACTGTCGGCGAGCGCGACGAAGATCTCGACGATCTCGCGCGCCTTGTCGGCGTTCTGGGTCGCGAGAACGAACGGGAGCGCGGGAGTCACCGGGCGCGCGGAGCCGGTGGTTCTTCGACCATCTCGCGCTGCGCGGCGATGATCTCCTCGATGCCGGTCTCGGCCAGACCGAGCAGTGCGTCGAGCTCGGCGCGGGTGAACGCGACACCCTCGGCCGTTCCCTGCACCTCGACGAAGCGCCCGTCACCCGTCATCACCACGTTCATGTCGACCTCGGCGCGCACGTCCTCGGTGTACTCGAGGTCGAGCATCGGTGTTCCGTCGATGATGCCGACCGAGATCGCCGCGCACGGTTGCAGCATCGGATGCTTGGCGAGCGCACCGCTCGCGACCAGGCGGCTGCACGCGTCGTGCAGCGCGATCCAGCCACCGCAGATCGACGCGGTGCGAGTGCCACCGTCGGCCTGCAGGACATCGCAGTCGACAGTGATCTGCACGTCGGGCATCAGTCGTAGATCGACGGCGGCGCGCAGCGAGCGCCCGATCAGGCGTTGGATCTCCTGCGTCCGGCCGCTCTGCTTGCCGCGCGCAGCTTCGCGACCGACGCGCTCGGGGGACGAACCCGGCAGCATCGAGTACTCGGCCGTGACCCAACCCTTACCCGATCCCTTCAACCACGGCGGAATGCGTTCCTCGACCGACGCAGTACAGAGCACGCGCGTGCGCCCGAACTCGACGAGCACTGATCCGTCGGCCATCTCGGTGAAGTCACGGACGAACACGACGGGCCGGAGTTCGTCGGCCGCGCGGCCGGAGGCACGGGTGGTCAATGAAGGTCCTTCCGTCCCAGAAGCGGGATGGTTCGAGCGGGGTGGCGCTAGAGGTGCGTGACGAGGTGCGGTGCCGCGAGCGTCACCGCGTGCCCGAAAGCTTCGGATCCCTCTTCGACGGAGGCTACCGGGTCGAGCATCGGCCACAAATGGGTGAGCATCAGGCGACGAGCCTTCGCCGCGCGCGCGGCTTCACCCGCTTGGCGCGCCGAGAGGTGGATCGGCGCGCGGATGTCGTCGTGCTGATAGGTGGCTTCCGAGAGGACGAGGTCGGCACCCGGTCGGAACGCCTCGACACTCCAGCCCGGTCCGGTGTCGGCGGTGTACACGAGCCGCTTGCCACCCTGCTCGATCTCGACCCCGATCGTCGGGAGAGGGTGATCGGTACGCGAGAACTGCAACTGCGCGTCGCCGATCGACGCGCGGTCGCCCTCGCCGACGAGCTTCCAGTCGAACGTGTCGGTCCACTCGCCCACGAGTCCTTCGAGCGTCCGCTCGACGCCCTCGGGCGCGTAGACGGGCAAGCCGCCGCAGTCGATCCCGTACTTGTAGAGCACGTGCAGGCCGTAGATGTCGACGCAGTGATCGGGATGGGCGTGCGTGATGACGACGGCGGTGAGGTCGGCCGGGTTCGCGTGTTGCTGCAGGTTCGCGAACGAGCCGTTCCCGCAGTCCATCCAGATGACGGCATCACCCGAGCGCACGAGATAGCCGCTGCAGGCGCCACCCGCGGGCGAGCCGTAACTGCCCGAGCACCCGAGAACTGTCAGCTCCACGACCATGCCTCCACTTGCTCGACCTCAGGGCCGAGGAATCGCGCGCCCAGCTCGCGGAACATTGTCGGATCACCGCTCGTCATGAACTTCACTCGCCTCGGCTCGCTGCGATCGGGTCGGCGGCGGACGGGCTCGTCGAGCTCGGCGCGCACCTCGAACGCAGTCTCGTCGGCGCTCGACACCAATACGACATCGGGGCCCATGACGTCGGCGATCGTACGCGCGAGCAAGGGGTAGTGCGTGCAACCGAGCACCAGCGTGTCGACGCACGCCTGTCTCACCGGCGCGAGCAATCGCTCCGCGAGCACGTGCACTTGGTCGGACTCGACGTCTCCTTGTTCGACGAACTCGACGAAGCCCGGACACGCCGCGCAGGTGAGCTCGAGGCAGGGCTCGAGCTGCGCGGCCGTCCGCTGGTACGCACCGGACGAGATGGTGCCGACCGTGCCGATCACGCCGACCCGACCGGCACGGGTCGCGCGGCGCGCCGCTCGCAGGCCGGGCTCGATGACGCCGACGACCGGCACGTCGAGTCGATCGCGGAGGTGGTCGAGCGCGACGGCCGCCGCGCTGTTGCACGCGATCACGATCATCCCCACGTCGTGCTCGAGCAGCAGGTCGACGATCTCGAGCGAGTACTTCATGACCTCGTACGCCGGCTTGTTGCCGTAAGGGAAGCGGCCCGTATCGCCGAAATACACGACGTCGGCGCCGGGAACGAGATCGAGCAACGCCCGCACGACCGTGAGGCCGCCGAGTCCGCTGTCGAACACTCCGATCGGCCGGTCGTCGTACACCATCAGAGAAGTTAGTGGGCCGCAGCTGCTCGCCGGAGACGATCCGCGACGGCGGCACCGATGCCCTCGGTGTCAGCGGGCGCGACGGCGAGGATCACGTCGACGCGGTGCCGGTCGAGCTCGCGCAAGTCCCGGTAGAGACCGCGCGCGTATTCGCCGACGTCGTCGGGCGCGTCGAGTACGCCGACCGCGAGCCCGGCCGCGCGCAGACATCCGGCGCGCGCGTCGAGCTCGTCGACGCGAACCAGCTCGACGCGCGCCTCGGGTGCATAGTGCGACTCCAGAGTCCCGGGAGCCGCGACCTCGCCCGCCGTGCGCCGCACGAGTGGCTTGCCGACGAGCTGCGCGAGCTGTTCCTCATCGATTGCGCCGACGCGCAACACCACGGGCTCGGCGCCGGTGACGTCGACGATGGTCGACTCGACGCCGACGGTGCACGCGCCGCCATCGAGGATGACGTCGACGTCGCCGTCGAGGTCGTCACGCACGTGCTGGGCGGTCGTCGGGCTCACTCTTCCGAAACGGTTCGCAGACGGCGCCGCGATGCCGTCACCGAACGCGTCGAGCAACGCGCGCGCGACGGGATGATCGGGGACGCGGATGCCCACCGTGTCGCGGCCACCCGTTGCCTCGGCGGCGACGCGATCATTGCGCCGGCGGACGACGAGCGTGAGCGGACCGGGCCAGAACGCCTCGGCAAGGGTGTGCGCGACATCGGGGACATCGCGCCCGAGGTCGTCGAGCTGCGCGGCGCGCGCGACGTGCACGATGACCGGATGATCGCTGGGTCGGCCCTTGACCGCGAAGAGGCGATGCAGTGCGCGCGGGTTGGACGCGTCGGCGCCGAGCCCGTAGACGGTCTCGGTCGGGAACGCCACCAGGCGACCGGCGCGCAGCACGTCGACCGCGCGCCGGATGTCGTCGGTCACCGCTTCGTCCATCAGCGCGCGATCACCAGTAATTGATACGTGTCGCGCGCTCGACGACCTCTTCGATGGGGTCGGTCCACGCGCCCGACGACAGGTACTTCCAACCACCGTCGGGGAGCAGCGTGACGATCGTTCCCCGCTCCATCTGTTGCGCGGCCTTCACCGCGCCCGCCACCGCCGCCCCGGACGAGATGCCCGCGAACACGCCGCACTCGTTCAACAGCCGCCGCGTCCATTCGATCGAGTCGAGCGGGCGCACGATGAGCTTGCGATCGAGCACCGCGGGATCGAAGATCGGCGGGACGAAGCCGTCTTCGAGATTGCGCAATCCCTGCACGAGCTCACCGGCCGGCGGTTCGACCGCCACAACTTTCACGCCGGGCTTGTTCTCCTTCAGGTAGCGGCCTACGCCCATCAGCGTGCCGCTCGTGCCGAGGCCCGCGACGAACACGTCGACCTCGGGGCAGTCGCGCAGGATCTCGGGACCGGTGCCTTCGTAATGCGCCAGCGGGTTTGCCGGATTGCCGTACTGGAAGAGGAACACGTAGCGATCGGGCTCGTCGGCGTGGATCTTCTCCGCCATGCGGATCGCGCCGTTGCTGCCTTCTTCTCCGGGCGACAGCGTGACCTCGGCGCCGAAGATCTCGAGGAGTTGGCGGCGTTCGACCGACACGTTCTCGGGCATGATCACGCGCAGCTTGTAGCCCCGGAGTTTCGCGACGAGCGCGAGACCGATGCCCGTGTTGCCCGACGACGGCTCGAGGATCGTCGCGCCGGGCTTCATCGCGCCGTCGCGTTCCGCGAGCTCGATCATCTTCAACGCGATGCGGTCCTTCGACGAGCCGCCCGGGTTCTGGCCTTCGAGCTTCGCCCAGATGCGAACGTCGGGGTTCGGAGAAAGCTGATGGACGCCGACGAGCGGCGTATCTCCGATCAACCCGAGGATGTCGTCGTGCTTCACGCGCCGCCGGCGACCGCAGGCAGGATCGAGAGCACGTCGCCATCGGCCAACTTGGTGTCGAGTCCGTCGAGGTAGCGGATGTCGTCGTCGTCCTTGTAGACGTTCACGAACTTGTGGAGGCTCCCCGAATCGTCGAGCAGGTTGCCGCGCAGGCCGGGATAGCGCGCGACCAGCGCATTGAACACCTCACCGACGGTCGCGCCGTCGACGGCGACTGTGGCCTGGCCATCGGCCTGGGCCCGCAGCACGGTGGGCAGCTTGATCTCGACGGCCATTCCGGCAGGATACAACCCGACTCCGACGGTCGGGTTTCCGACCCGGGCGAGGGTCAGCCCCGGTCGAGCTCGACCGCGACCTCCGCGATGCCCTCGCCGCGAATGCGGTACGCCCGGAGCACGGGCGCCTGGTCGCGCAGCGACACGATGACGTACAACCACGCGGGGTCGACGGCCTGGCGCACGTCGGTGGGCGACGGATAGGCGTCGGTGTGGGTGTGCGAGTGCCATACGCCGATGATCTCGTCGCCGCGTGCCTCGGCCGCGCGCATCGCGCCGAGCATGTCGCGTGGATCGACCGTGTACGTCACGGCCGACGCGTCGACGTTGCGGCACGGTCGCGCCTCGGACACCGCGCCCGTCGGTTCGGCGTTTCCGCCGAGCGGACCCACGAGCAGGCCGCACGCTTCGTTCGGCAGGCCGTCGTAACAATTGCCGATGATCGTCGCGTACTGCGATTCGGTGAGCCGCAGCGTCGGTTGTGCGAACTCCGACGTCATCCCTGCAGCGCTCGCCACACCCGCTCGGCCGTGCACGGCATGTCGATGTGCCGGATGCCGAGGTGCGACAGCGCGTCGATGATCGCGTTGTGGACGGCGGGAGTCGATCCGAGCGTTGCCGACTCACCGATTCCCTTGGCCCCGAGCGGATTCAACGGAGTTGGGGTCACCGTGTTGTACGTCTCGTACGACGGCAGCTCCGCCGCCGACGGCATCGCGTAGTCGATGAGGCTCGAGGTGATCGGGTTGGCGTCGGCGTCGTACTGCACTTCTTCCCACAGCACCTGCGCGACTCCCTGCGCGATGCCGCCGTGCTGCTGTCCGCCGACGATCATCGGGTTGATGATCGTGCCGCAGTCGTCGACCGCGATGTGACGCACGAGCTCCACGCGACCCGTCTCCGAATCGATCTCGACGACCGCGACGTGCGACCCGAACGGGAACGACGATCCGCCGGCTTCGAAATCGAGCTCGTGCTGCAGGCGCTCGGCTACACCTTCCGGTCGCTTCGCCGGATCCTTGGCCGCCGCCGCGAGTTCGGCCCACGCCAACTTGCTCGCCGGCACTCCCGCGACCTCGAGCCCACCGTCGCCGAGGACGATGTCGTCGGGATTGGCCTCGAGCAGGTGCGCGGCGAGGCGCTTGGCTTGCGCGAGGACCTCCTGGCTCGCGACGAGGAGCGCGCTGCCGCCGATCTGACCCGAGCGCGATCCCCCGGTTCCGCCGCCGCGCGGCACCTCGTCGGTGTCGGAGTGGAGCACCCGGACGTTGTCGAACGACACGCCCAGTGTGTCGGCGATGATCTGCGAGAAGGCTGTCTCGTGACCCTGGCCGTGCGCGCTCGTGCCGACGCGTGCGGTCACCGTGCCGTCGTCTTCGATCTCGACCGAACCGAACTCCTTCGTGAGCACCATGGGCGCGCTGATCTCGAGGTACGACGCGAGGCCGACACCCATCAGTACGCGATCGCCACGATCGCGGCGGGCCTTCTGCTCCGCGCGCAGCGCGTCGTAACCGGAATACTCGAGCACCGCGTCGAGTGCCTTGTCGTAGTCGCCGGTGTCATAGGTCGCGCCGAGACCGGTGTTCGGCATGTAGGGGAACGCGTCGGGCTGGATGAAGTTCTTGCGCCGGATCTCCACCGGGTCGATCCCGAGCTCGTCGGCCGCGATGTCGAGTACGCGCTCCATCATGTGAATCGCCTCGGGCCGGCCCGCGCCGCGGTAGGCCGCGACCGGCGTGGTGTTGGTGACGACCGCCTGCCAGTTGAACTCGACCTTGGGCACCACGTACACGTTGGCCGCCATCATCTGCGTGAAGAACGGCAGGAAGGAGCCGATGGTGGCGTAGGCGCCCGCCTCCGCGTTCGTAAACACGCGCAGACCAGTGATCGTGCCGTCGCGCTTCAAGCCGAGCTCGACGTCGTGCACCATGCCGCGGCCGTGCCACATCCCGACCATGTTCTCGGAGCGGGTTTCGGCCCACTTCACGGGACGCCCGAGAGTGAGCGCGGCCTTCGCGACGAGCAGGTGCTCGACGTACATGCCCTGCTTGGCACCGAATCCCCCACCGACGGCTGCATTGCGCGCCCGGATCAGCGCGGGATCGATCCCGAGCAGCATCGCGATCTCGTCGCGTACGCCGTGCGGTCCCTGCGACGACACCCAGATCGACAAGCCGCCGGCCGGTTCGCCGGGCACAGCGACGATGCCGCCCGGCTCCATCGGCACCGGCGCGACCCGCTGGTTGACGATGCGTTCGCGCACGACCACATCGGCATCGTCGAGAACGCCCTCGATCGGGCCGGTTCCCATCGCGTTCGCGACGTTCGAACCTTGCGCCTCGTGGATCAGCGGCGCGCCATCGGCAAGCGCGGCCACGACGGTTGCAAGCGGCGGCAGCTCGTCGTAGTCGACGATCACGGTCTCGGCCGCGTCCATTGCCCGAGCCTTGGTGTCGGCCACGACCATCGCGACGATGTCGCCGACGAACCGCACCTTCTCCTGCGCGAGCGGCGGCCGGTTCATCGTCACCGGCAACATGACGAAACCGTGCACACTGGGCAGGTCGAAATCGGCCGCGGTGTAAACGCCGGCGACACCGGGCATGATCTTCGCGTCGCTCGTGTCTATCGAAGCGATGTTCGCGTGCGCGACCGTCGATCGCACGAACGCGGTGTGCAGCAGGCCGGCGACGTCAAGGTCGTCGTAGTACTGCGTCGTACCCTCGAGAATCCCCGGGTCCTCCTTGCGAAGAACGGGGTTTCCCAGAATCGAGCCCGACGACGGCATTGCATTCCTCCTGCGCTGCGAGAACCGGCCGCAGACTAGCGGTGAGAGAATGCAGCCGTGCGAGCCGTTCGCAACACCGAAGGCGGAATCCGCGTCGTCGACGTACCCGTACCCGATCATGCCGGCACGCGCGTGCGCGTCCGCAGCGCGGGGATATGCGGCTCCGACCTCGAGATGGTCCGGACCGGGCTCGCGGCGGGAACACTCGGACACGAGATCGCGGGTGTGCTCGACGACGGCACCGAGGTCGCGGTCCATCCCTTCGTGCCCTGCGGGGCTTGCGTGCGATGCCTGAACGGCCTCACCCACCTCTGTCGCGAGACCACTGCGACGATGCTCGGCGTCTTCACCGACGGCGGCATGGCGGACGAGGTCGTCGTCGCCGAGTCGTGTCTCGTTCGCCTGCCGCCCGGTGTCGGCGTCGCGGACGCCTCGATCGTCGAGCCGCTCGCCGTCGCGCTCCACGCGTGCAACCGCGCCGGAATCGAGGCCGGGATGCAGGTCGGCGTCGTCGGCGCCGGGACGATCGGATTGCTCTGCGGTGCGGTCGCACGCCATGTCGGCGCCGATGTCGCGATCGTCGCCCGCCACGACACCCAACGACGCGCGGCGGAAGCGCTCGGTCTCGCACTCGACGCACCACGCGACCGCGACGTCGTGTTCGAGGCCGCGGGCACGTCTTCGGGGTTCGACGACGCGGTGCGCGCCTGCCGGCGGGCCGGGACGATCGGGCTCGTGTCGACCACGTGGGAACCGATCCCGATCTCGTTCCTGAACGCGCAGATGCGCGAGGTCACGATCGTGCCCGCGTTCGTCTACGGCGAGGCGCACGGACATCGCGAGTTCGACACCGCGGCCGCGATCTCGGCCGCCCACCCCGAAATTGCCGCGGCTCTGATCACCCACCGATTCGACCTCGACGAGGCGCCCCGGGCGTTTGCCGCGGCGGGTGACCGGGCCCACGGAGCGATCAAGGTCGTCCTGCATCCCTAGAAGTAGAGGCAGAGGCAAGTAGGGCTCAACCGGCCGCCGCGGCCGCCGATCAGGCCCGATGGACGGGATCGCCGCGATTCAGGCGCGCATCCAACAGATCGAGAGCCAATTCGGCACACGGTCGACGGGTGGCGTGCTCGGCACATCCGATCCGAGCACGACCGCGACCGGAACCCCGACGACGGCGGGCTCGGGTTCGTTCGCCAACGCGCTCACGAACGCGCAGAGCACCTCGGCAACGAGTGCCGCGGTTCCCACCAGCTCGGGCACGCTCAATCGGTCCGGCGTCGACTCCGTGCAATGGGCGCGCGACTTCCTCACGAAGCTCAACATGCCGGTCACGTCGGAGAACGTGCGCGCGATCGCGGCATGGGAGCAGGCCGAAGGCACGAAGGCGTCGTTCAACCCGTTGGCGACGACGCAGGGCGGCTTCGCCGGTGAGACGCGGTTCAACAGCGTCGGCGTGAAGAACTACGCCACGTATCAGGACGGGATCGACGCCAACGCGCACGCGATCACGAACGGGCGCTACACCAACGTCCTCGACGCGCTGCGCGCCGGCAACAGCGCGCACGCGGTCGCCGACGCGATCGCGAAACTCGCCGTGGGGTACGCACGGCGGCGTGCTCCGCGTGCTCGCGTCTCAAGCGCCGTAGCGCGCGCCGACCTCGCGGAGCACCGACTCGCACTCCGCGATCGTCTCACGCAATATCTGCGCGACGGGGAGCACTTCGACGATCCGGCCGGCAACCTGGCCGCTGAAGGCGAACGACGCTTCGAGATTTCCACCGAAATACAAATCGTGCACCGCTTCGAGGCTCGGGATGACGGCGCGGTCTTCGCGCTCGGCGCCCTCGCTGAATCCCGTGCGCAGCACCCGGAACGCGGGCGGCGAGTGCCGGTTGAGCAGCAGCGTGTCGCCCTCGTTCGAGGAGCAGACGAGCTGCTTCCAGTTCTCGTGGACGGGTGACTCGGCCGCGCTCACCATGCGGGTGCCCATCTGCACGCCCTCCGCGCCGAGTACGAGCGCAGCTGCCATCGACCTGCCGTCACACACACCACCGGCCGCGATGATCGGGACGTCCACGCGCGAGGCGATCAGCGGGAGCAGCACCATCGTCGACGCGCCGGTCGGCGCCTTGAACCCACCGCCTTCGTTGCCCTCGACGACGAGCCCGTCGACACCGGCGTCGACCGCCTTGAGCGCGCCGCGCAGCGACGGAACGACGTGGAACACGGTGAGACCCGCGTCTTTGAGCGCGCGCGTGAACTTGGTCGGGTCGCCGGCCGACGTGGTCACGAACGAGACGCCGTTCTCGGCCACGAACTCCACGATCGAGGGATCGCGCACGAAGAGCTGCGCGATGTTCACACCGAACGGCTTGTCGGTGAGCTCGCGCATCTTGACGATCTCGTCCCGCACCTCGTCGAGGCGGCCCGAGGAGGTCTCGATGATCCCCAACCCGCCTGCATTGGAGACGGCTGATGCGAGCTGGGCCCGGGCGATGAATCCCATCGGCGCCTGGACGATCGGGTACTCGATTCCCAACAGCTCTGTGATTCGGGTGCGCACGCGTGCCACGCTATACAGATGACCGTGAACGACGCTCCGGTGATCATCGAGGCCGCGCTCAACGGCGTGACGAGCCGCGCGCACAACCCAACCGTTCCCGCGACCGCGGAGGAGCAGGCGAAGGACGCGCTTGCGTGTGTCGACGCGGGCGCGACGGTGATCCACACGCACGCGCCGAACATCGCGGTGCCGCCCGACGAAGCGGCCGAACAGTACGCGATCGCGTTCCGCCCCGTCGTCGAGCACCATCCGGGTGTCGTGTGCTACCCCACCACCGGCATCGGCAAGACGATCGAAGATCGCTACGGCCACGTGGCGTTGCTCGACGACATGGGGCTGGTGCGGGCCGGGTTCGTCGACACCGGATCGGTGAACCTGGGCGGCACCGGCGCCGACGGTCTGCCGACGAACAGCACCTTCGTCTACACGAACACGTTCGCCGACATTGCCTACAAGATGGACGTGTGCCGCGAACGCGGACTCGGGCCGAGCATCGCGATCTTCGAACCCGGCTTCCTGCGCGTCGTGCGCGCCTACTACGACGCGGGCGCGCTCCCGGCCGGAACGCTCGTGAAGTTCTACTTCTCCGCCGGCGGCTACCTCGGCGGCGGAGAACCGCTGTGGGGCGCGCCCCCGATCATGGAGGCACTCGACCTCTATCTCGCGATGCTCGGCGATGCCGAGATCGCGTGGGCGGTTGCCGTTCTCGGCGGGTCGCTCCTCGACACGCCGGTCTCGCGCGCGGCGTTGGAGCGCGGCGGGCATCTCCGCGTCGGCCTCGAGGATTGGGACTCCGGACCCGCGAACGTCGACCAAGTGACGGCCGCGGCAAAACTGTGTCGGAGCGTGGGACGCGACGTGGCCGGGGTCGCCGACGCGGCGCGTGTCCTCGGACTGCCGTCCTGATTTACGCGCTCGCCGTGCGCAACGGGAGCTCGCGCATGAGTGTGGGCGACATCCCACTCGGTCCGATGAATCGCTTGACGTCGGCCCGGATGACGGCCTTGCCGGCGTCGGAGTCGTAGAAGCGATCCTCGAAGTCGGCCCGGCTGAGGAACCGGAGCTCGGCGATGCCGTCGATGCCGGCGCCCCCGGGTGTGTACGTGGTGCGCACGACGTTCTGGGTGTAGTCGGCCAGGCCGACGTGATGCGTCAGAGCCAGGGGTGCGTGCACCTCGGTCCAGTGGCGCACGAACTGTCCGTGGGAGAGCTCCTCCGCCCGCCGGACGAACGACACGTATTTCACGCCGGGCGCGTACTCGCCGTCGGGCCACGTCCGTTCCCACGTGATGACCGGCCGCGGGTCGACCCGGAACACATTCACCTCGCGCGCAACCGCGTAGAGATCGTGACGCGAGGGAAGGTCGTCGAGATCCTGAGCGCGGGCGAGGCCGAGCGCGATCAGCGCGTCGCACGGCGGACCGGCGAACCGGCCCTGATCGGGATCGGCGAAGCTGATCGTGCACGACTGCACGGCCGGATCCTTCAGCGCGACCGGGATCCAAGTGTCGAGCAGCGACTCGACGTTCGCTTCGGGTGCGCCCCACAGCGCGATCAGCAGGTGTTCCACGACGCTCGAGACTACGTGGGGCGGAGCCACGTGTCGCCGCCGAGATCGTTGCCTTCGAGGTCGAGAACGCGGTCGGTGACGACCGCATGCTCGCGCGGCGCGCTGATCGCGTTGTTGGCGAAAGTGATGTTGCCCGCGCCCCATGCGTAGATGCCGACCCGGCAGTCGTGAAACCACGAATCGACGACGACGGTTTCCGCGGCGCCGCCTTCCGCGACCACTCCACTGTCGCAGTGTTCGGCCAGCTGTTTTTCGATGCGGTTGCCGGCACCACCCTCGACCGTGACCGCGCGCATCGTCCGCCAGGCACGATTGCGGTAGAGGGTCGAGCCGCGCGCATCGAGGAGGTGTATGCCGAACCAGCGCGTTTCGTAGCGGTTGCGTTCCACGCGCACGTCGACCGTCTCGACACATTTGATCGCGCAGAGGTCGTCACGGCACTCGTTCTCGGCGATCACGTGACCGGCGCCTCCTTGCACCTCGATGCCCGCGCCCCACCGCAGCCCGTGTTGGTAGTTGGCCTGGACCTCACACCCGGTCGCGCCCATGAGCCAGACCTTGCCCCCTGCGATCACGTTGCCCGTGATCACGTGCGCAGAGCCGCCTGCGATCCCGATCGACTCCACGTGACAGTCGCGCACCGTCAACCCGTCGGCACCCTGACCGGTGACGCAAGTCGGCGGGATCATCATGTAGCCGGGCGCACCGCCCGTGACCGTGACACCTTCGAGGGTCGCGCCGTCGCCGCCGAGTACCACCGCGACCTTGCCGCCGGCGTCGATCACGACCCGAGCCGCGCTCTCCGCGCGGAGCGTGACTCCGGCGGGGACGACGATCGGGAAGGTTTCGTCGTCGTAACGGGCTGCGGGTATTTCGAGCACGTCCCCCGGCGACGCGCCCGCGAGCAGCCCCGAGAGAAACCCCTTCGTTCCCGAATCGTTGCGCAAACGAACCGGCGGCCGGTCGGCAGCCAAGGTCAGGCAGTAGCGCGTGCCGAACGCGTGGCGATCAACGGCGCGGGCGTCGACGATCAGCCCGGCATCGGACGAGCGAAACGGAACGGCGCCGCCCGCGGGTGTGGTCACGCTGGTCACACCTTGCACGGAAGCGAAGCACGGCTCGGGCGCCGACGACAGATCGAACGCGTGGACGACGTCGCCTGTACGCGTGTACCAGTGCGCGCCGCTGCCCGACACGTCGAAGCTCGTCGAGTCGTGGATGGCGTCCGCGTGCGCGCGCACCCACGCGCCCGAATCGCGTAGGAGCCGCGCCTGGATGTCGGGCACTGTTCCGTCGGCGTTCGGTCCGACGTTCAACAGCAGGTTGCCGCCCTTGGCGACGGTCTCGACGAGCATCGCGACGATCTGGGCCGCGCTCAGGAAATCGGCCACGCTTTCGTTGCGGTTCACGCAGAACGACGACCCGAGCCCGCGGCACACCTCCCAGGCCCGGTCCGGTGGCCCCGCGGGTACGTCGTACTCGAACGTGACGAAGTCGGGCTCCGACGCGAAGAAACGGTCGTTGCACACGATCTCGAAACCGTGCGTCGATGCGTATTCTCTCGCTTCGTTCACGATCTGATCGGCGCGCCAATGCCCGCCGGGGTGGCCCCAATGACCATCGCCCCACAGCACTCCCGGCTCGTAGCGCTCGACCAGCTCCCGGATCTGCGGGCGCATGAACGCGTCGACGTAGCGCTCCTGGTCGGGATAGTCGGCGTGGCTCCAGTCGAGCAGCGAGTAGTAGCAGCCGAACACGTGACCGCGCCCGCGCACGGCGTCGGCAAGCTCGGCGACGATGTCGCGCTTCGGACCGAGCGCCACCGCGTTGCGGGTGGTGTACGCGGTGTCCCACCAGCAGAAGCCGTCGTGATGCTTGGTGACGTGCACGAGGTATCGCATGCCGGCGTCTTCGACGAGCTGCGCGTACTCGTCGGCATCGAACCGTTCGAAGGTGAGGTCGGGAATGAAGTCGTCGAAGCGTTGCTCACCGAATTGCTCGCGGTGCCAGGAGACGACCTCGGGCATCGGGCAGGTCGGATGCAGCACGATGTCGGCTTTGGGCTCGAGAAAGCCCCAGTACCAGTCGGCGTATTCGTGCATGGGAGCGAACGCGGGAACCGTGGCGATGTTCGCGTGCACGAACATGCCGTAGCGCCGTTGCCCGAACCAGCTCACACTTGACAGTCTGCACTACCGTCGCAGGCCCATGTCCCGACGCGGCGACCAGGTCGTCATCACCAATCGCAAAGCGCGCCACGACTATTTCGTGCTGGAAACGTACGAGTGCGGTGTGATGCTCAAGGGACCCGAGGTGAAGTCGATTCGCAACGGCCGCGCCAATCTGCAGGACGCGTACGCGCGGGTCGAGGACGGCGAGGTCTGGATGTACGGCATGCACGTGTCGCCCTACGAGTTCTCGCGCGGCGAGCTCGACCCGGTTCGCAAGCGCAAGCTCCTTCTCCACGGCCGTGAGATCGCGGAGATCGCGCGCGCGACCGAGGAGAAGGGTGTGACGCTCGTGCCGTTGCGCGTCTATTTCAAGGACGGCCGCTGCAAGGTCGAGCTCGCGATAGCCCGAGGCAAGGCCCGCTACGACAAGCGCCAGGCCATCGCGGCGCGCGACGCGAAGCGCGACACCGAGCGCGACCTGAAGGAGATGGGCCGCGGGCGTTAGAGCTAACTGCCGAGCGCGGGTTCCGGTTCGGGCTCGCGCGTCGGCTCCCCAACGGCGGGGGCGGCCGAACCCTCGATGTGGATGCGCGGCACCCACTCGAGCATCTTGGGGAACCACCAGTTGCGGTCGCCGAGGAGCTCCATCGTCGCGGGAACGAGCACGAGCCGCACGACGGTCGCGTCGATGAACACCGCGAACGCGAGCCCGAAGCCGATGAGCTTCAGCACGCGCAGATCGGACAGCACGAAGCTCCCGAACACACAGATCATGATCGCGGCGGCCGCGGTGATGAGGCGGGCGGTCTTCGCGAGGCCGTGCGCCACGGCGGTCGCGTTGTCGTGGTCGCGGTCGTACTCCTCCTTGATCCTCGACAAGAGGAAGACCTCGTAGTCCATCGACAGACCGAAGACGATCGCGAACAGCATCATCGGCACCCACGCCTCGATCGGCCCCTCCTTGCCGATACCCACGAGGCTCTTGAGCCAGCCGTTCTGGAAGATCGCGACGATCACGCCGTACGACGCGCCGATCGAAAGCATGTTCATGATCACCGCCTTGAGCGGCACCAGCAGCGATCGGAACACGACGGTGAGCAGTATGAAGCTGAGTAGCAGGATCGCCAGGAACATGTAGGGCAATCGTTGGCCCAGCGTGTCGGCGAGATCGACGCCGAGCGCGGTATAGCCGCCGACGTGAACCTGCAGCGTGCTTCCGTTCGCGGTCTCGGGAACGACCGAATCTCGCAAGCGGTGCACCAGTTGCGTCGTGCTCTCATCCTGCGGCGAACCCTTGGGCACGACCTGCATGAAGACCGCTTTCCCGTTGGTGCTCGGGATGACGGGGCTGACGTGGGCCACACCCGGCGTCTTCGCGATCGCATCGGCGACTCGCGACATCGCGGCGACGTCGCCCGGGGAATGCACCTCACTCACGACCAGCAAGGGCCCGTTGAAGCCGGGTCCGAACCCTTCACTCAACAAGTCGTAGGCGCGGCGGGTCGTGAGCTTCGTCGGATCGTTGCCGGCATCGGCGACACCGAGCCGTAAGCCGAGTGCCGGAATCGCCAGCACGAGCAGAATGACGAGTCCGCCGATCGCGACGGGCCAAGGCCGCCTCTGGATCGTGCGGCTCCACCGCGCCCAGATGGTCTGGTCGGCGGGCTTCGGACGCTTCGCCGTCGGCAGCGCCAACTTGTCGATGGTGTGCCCGACGAAGCCGAGGACTGCGGGCAGCAACGTGACGGCCGCCGCCATCACCAACAACACCGCGAGCGACGCGCCGATCGCGAGGCCGCGGATGAAGGAGACGCCGATCAGGAACAGACCCATCAACGAGACGACGACGGTGCCGCCCGCGAACAACACCGCGCGCCCGCTCGTATCGATCGAGTGCACCACCGCCTGTTGCGGATCGAGACCCTCGTGCAGCGCCTCCCGGTAGCGGGTGCTGATGAAGAGCGCGTAGTCGATCCCGACGCCGATCCCGATCATCGCGGTCACCTGCGGCGCGAACGACGGCACGTCGGTGAATCGCGCGAGCAGCGTGACGATCGCGAGGCCGGTGCCGATGCCGAACAGGGCGGTCATGATCGGCAGGCCCATTGCGAGCACCGATCCGAATGCGACCAACAGGATGAGCACGGCGGCGAGGATCCCGATGGCCTCGCTCGCGGGTTGCTTCTGGTCGGTGAACATCGAGCCGCCCAGCTCGACCTGCAGACTCGACGAGTTCGCGTGCGACACGACGTCGCGCATGTGCGAGGCGAGGGCGATCGGCACGTCGTTGGACTGCACGTCGAACTGGATCTCGGCGTAGGCGATGTTGCCTTTGCTCGAGATGAAGCCCGCGCCTGCGCGCCCGTAGGGAGTCACGACCGATACGACGTGCTTCTCCTTGCGCAACGCCGGTGCGAGTTTCTTTTCGATCTCGTCGACGACCACGGACGACCGGATCCCGTCGGGCGCGGTCGACTTGAACACGAGGTAGCCCGTGTCGCCGGCACGGGCGAAGTCCTTCTTCAACACGTCGAACGCGCGTTGCGATTCGGTGCCGGGCAACGAGAACGTCTTCAGCAGATGGCCGCCCGCCGACTGCGCGAGGACGTTGATGCCGATGAGAACGACGATCCACCCGACGACGACGAGGCGTCGCCGTCGGTAGCACCACGCGGCCAAGCTCGGAAGCATCGCCGCAAATTACCGCAGGAGTTGCCGCGTCAGACGTTGCTGTAAATCAGTGCGCGTGATCGTGCTCGGCGTGATCATGATCGTGGTCGTGCGCCTGGTCGTGCTCGGCGACGGCCTTGTGCACCTCGTCCATGTCGAGCGCACGGACCTGCTCGAGCAGGTTCTCGAGCGCCTCGGCCGGCAGGGCTCCCGGCTGCGAGAACACCATCACGTTCTCCCGGAAGATCATCAGCGTGGGGATCGACATGATGCCGAAGGTGGCGGCGAGCTGCTGCTGGTCCTCGGTGTCGACCTTGGCGAAAACGAGGTCGGGGTTCTTCTCGGACGCCTCTTCGAACACCGGTCCGAACATCCGGCAGGGGCCGCACCACGAGGCCCAGAAGTCGAGCAGGACGATGTCGTTCTCGGTGATCGTCTGCTCGAAGTTGTCGGTCGTCAAAGTCTTGGTGGCCATGGAAAAGGTTAACGGCGCCCGCCCGCGCTTGATTCCCGATGGACCAAGCGCCCCTACTCCGAAGGAGGGTCGGCGCGCACGATGACCCGGACCGGGCGGTCGAGGCGCAGGTAGTACCAGGCCCAGCGCAACATCACCCGGAGCCGGTTCTCGAAGCCGATCAGGTAGTAGAGGTGCACCACGAGCCAGACGACCCAACCCACGAACCCGCGGAAGCGCAATCGGCCGACCTGGCCCACGGCGGCGTGTCGGCCGATCGTCGCGAGCGTGCCCTTGTCGCGGTAGCGGAACCCACGCCGCGCGCCGCCGTCGAGGATGTGGCGGGCGACGTAGCGCCCGGCCTGCATCGCCGGCGGAGACACCATCGCCAGGACGTTGCCGTGCTTGTCGCGCGCCGCGGCCACGTCGCCGATCGCGAAGACGTTCTTCGCGCCGACCACGCGCAGCTGGTCGTCGACCGTGAGGCGCTCGGGCTTTTCGTGCACCGGGTCGTTCGGGCGCACGCCCGCGGTCCACACCATCGTCGCAGTCTCGATCTCGGTGGCGTCCTGCAGCGTTACTCCCCTGTCGTCCGCCGACGAGACAAGCGTGTTGGTGCGCACCTCCACGCCGCGCCGCTCGAGCTCACGCCGCGCGTAATCCGACAAGCGCGGCACGAACATCGGGAGCAGTCGCTCGCCACCCTCGAGCAACACGATGCGCAGCGCCGACGCCGGCAGCTCCGGATACTCGTAGGGCACGACCAGCCGCGCGAGCTCGGCCAGCGCACCCGCGTATTCGACACCCGTCGGTCCGCCGCCGACGATGCAGAAGTTGAGCAAGCGGTGGCGTTCGTCGTCGGTCGTTGCATTCGCGGCGCGTTCGAGACACTCAAGCACGTGGTTGCGAAGCTGGAGGGCCTCGCCGAGATCCTTGAGGCCGAGCGCGTGCGCGCGGATGCTCTCGTTGCCGTAGTAGTTGGTAGTGCTGCCCGTCGCGAGGACGAGATGGTCGTACGGAAGTTCGACATCGTCGGCGAGCCGCACGCACTTGCGCGCGAAGTCGACGCCCGCGACCTCGCCCGCGCGGTACCGGACGTTCGGCGCGCCGCGCAGCACCTTGCGCAACGGCGCCGCGACCTCCGACGGGTTCAGCAGGCAGCTCGCAACCTGGTAGAGGAGCGGCGTGAACAGGTGGTAGTTGTGCCGGTCGACGAGCAGCACGTCGACGGGCTTGTCCCGTAAGGCCTTCGCGCACTGCAGGCCGCCGAAGCCACCACCCACGATGACGACCCGGGGATGCGGACGCACGGGCCGAAACTAACCATCGGTGGCAGCTTGTACACTTGCTGTCCCGCTGACGGCCACCAACGCGCACCGGCCGGCGACGGGGTTGACAAGGGGGTGCGTGGCTTCGATCTCGAGGATCGAGGTGGGAGAAGCGAGCCGACGTCGCCGGAACGTCGTGAAAGAGCCGGCAACACATATACACGCCAATAACCAAATGGCAATGGCTGCCTGAGAGATCAGGTTGCCCGCCCGCATTGGATTCGTCATTCGTCCGCGCGAGGCGTCATCCAGGATGGCTCACCGGTAGGTAAGGCCTCGGGGCCTATCGGGACATAAAAACGAGGCTGGCCTGCCGACAGGATGCCGTTGACCTGTCGGTGGGTGACATCTCCCAACGGCTGCGCTCGGAGAAGTCCCACCAACAGCTCGGGAGACGCGGGTTCGACTCCCGCCACCTCCACTGACTGACTGAACTGACTGGCCGACCGTTGTTGTGAAACGACAACGCTTCGCTCGGTCAGCGCGCGGCTTACGGCGCGACTTCTACGGCGTTGTGATGTCGTCGGCCAGGATCCCTGGGATCTGGCCCAGGGCGGCGGTGATCCCTTCCTCCATGCCCATCGACACGAGCTGCTCCATCGCCGGGAGCGACGGGAATTGCGACTCGATGGTCATGAGGGAACCACCGCGGTCGCGCTCCGTCAGAGTGACGACCATGGTCGTGGTGGGCATCGCGTCGTTCGGCGTCCCGCCGTCGTCGGCGAACCCGTCCTTCAGCTCCAGCCGGTTCGGCGGCTCAACGGCGAGTACCTGCCACCAGCCATGGGACTTGTCGCCGTCGGGCCCGGTCATGAAGTACGTGACGCGACCGCCCGCCGTGAGGTCGTGGTCGACGACGGTGGCGGGATAGGTCGGCGGGCCCCACCAGCGCTCGAGCTGCCGCGGGTCAGCCCACAACTGCCAGGCGCGCTCGACTGTGGCGTCGAGCTCGGCGTTGATCGTCATGGTGAGGGCCTCGGGGTCCTTGCGGATGCTCGTGACGGTCATGGGTTTGCTCCCGTGTGTTCGTCGGCGAGCATCTCGCCGATCCGGTCGATGCGGCCTTTCCAAACGGCTTCCAACTGCTCGAGCAGCCGGCCGGCCTTACGCATGGTCTCGACGTTGCCCCGCACCAGCTGCTCGCGGCCCTTGCGCTGCTTGGTCACGAGCCCCGCACCCTCGAGCACCGCAACGTGCTTCTGCACGGCAGCGAAGCTCATCGGGTAACGGCGCGCGAGGGCGGAGACGTTGTGCTGACCTTCGAGCGTGCGCAGGAGGATGTCGCGCCGGGTGGCATCGGCCAGGGCGTGGAACACCCGGTCTGCCTGTACGTTGGGCAGATGATCTACAACCATTAGGTTGTAGGTAAGCACAACGCCGCGAGCGATGCAAGGCCTCGTGTTACGCGATCACGGAGCGGTGAGGATCTAGCGGATCGGGATGTGCAAGTTACGTTGCCGCTCAATGGACGCGACCACGACGGTCTTCGCAGGTGCAGCGAAGCAGGCCCGCATGCTCGCGTCCGGCGAAATCACATCGTCGGAACTGCTCGAGCTCTACCTCGAGCGCATTGCCCGCCTCGACGGTGAACTGAACGCCTACCGCATCGTGCTGTGGCACAGCGCCCGCGTCGACGCGATCGATGCTCAGCGCCGCCTCGACGCCGGCGAGCGACTCCCACTTCTCGGTGTACCGATCGCGATCAAGGATGACGTCGACGTCGCGGGCGAGTCGACCGCGTGGGGAAGCGCGGCACACGGGCCGGCGAAGCTTCGCGACGCTGAGGTCGTACAGCGGCTGCGAGACGCAGGCGCGATCGTCATAGGGAAAACGAACGTCCCCGAGATGACGATCTGGCCGTTTACGGAGTCTGCGACCTTCGGGGTGACGCGCAATCCGTGGGACACCGCACGGTCGCCTGGGGGCAGCAGCGGCGGGACCGCGGCCGCGGTTGCCGCCGGCCTCGCACCGTTCGGACTCGGATCTGACGGTGGCGGATCGATCCGCACTCCCGCGACATGGTGCGGCGTCTATGGGATCAAGCCCCAGCGGGATCGCGTGCCAATCGGTCCGCACGACGACGGATGGCACGGACTGATCGTCAACGGTCCCATCACGCGCACGGTCGAGGATGCAGCCCTCTTCCTCGACGTCACGACGACATTGCCGCCACCCCATGGTGGCTTCGTCGCCGCCGCGGCGCGCGCCCCGGTTCGGCTGCGGATCGCGTTCAGCACGAAGAGCCCGCTCGGCCTCGTTGCGCGCGTCGGGAAGGCTCAGCAGGCTGCCGTTGGAGAAGCTGCGACCTTGCTCCGTTCGCTCGGGCACGACGTCGTCGAACGCGCACCGGACTACGCGGTGATGTCCGCAGGCTGGAACGTCATGGCCCGCTACCTGCGCGGCATCCACGACGACGCCGCCAAGATGGCGCACCCCGAGCGACTCGAACCGCGGACACGGTCGATGGCGCGAGCCGGTGGTCGCATCTCCGACCGACGTATCGCCTCGGTTCGCGCGGGCGAGACCGCGCTCGCCGCCCGAGTGAACGCGATCTTCGACGACATCGACGTCGTCCTCACTCCAGGCACCGCGACCGGGCCACCACGCGTCGGCGCATTCACACAGCGGGGAGCATTCATCACGCTCAACGCGACGATGGGACGCTCGCCGTTCCAGGCGATCTTCAACGCGACTGGCCAACCAGCCGCTGTGGTCCCGTGGGGCTTCGACGGTAGCGGCCTGCCGACATCCGTCCAACTCGTCGGACGTCCTGCCGACGAGGCAACGCTGCTCGCGTTGAGCGCCCAAATCGAGTCGGTCCGGCCGTGGGCCCACCGCCGACCCCCCGTCTCGTGAGCGCGATACATCGCATCACGCCGGGTCTCCTTCGGCGTTCACCCTTCGGCGGCGGTCTTGAGCTGCGCGAGCGTGTGACGCATTGCTTCCAGCAACTCACGGTGACGGTTCGTCGGAACGTCGACGATGCGCGCCCACGCCGGGATCTTCTTCACTTCGTACGACTCGGTGACGCGCGTGCCACCGTCGTCGGTCGGTTCGAAACGGTAGCTCCAGACGGTCGCCTCGTGGCCACCTTCTTCCGTGGCGAACGAGAACTCGCGCCCGGGATCGGCGGTGAGCACTCTGCCGCGGCGCGACCAGCGCATGAGCTTGAACGGTCCGCCGCGGTTGTGCCCGACGAACTTCGCGCCGACGGCCGGGCCGGTCGCGCCGTCCTCCCACTCGACGCGCTGGCATTCGGGGCTCCACTCCCCCATGCGCGTCAGCTCGGCGACCAGGCCGTAGACCTTGTCGGCCGGCGCGGAGATGACGATGTTCTCGCTGTCGGTGGTCAGCCACCAGCGTTGGTTCTTCACGGGCATCGCGTGCTCCTGGACGGCGGAACCTTGTCGTACTTAAACCCAACGAACACGCCATGAGCCAACCAACGGGACGGCGTCGCGGGGCTCGGAGCTAGGGTGCCGTCTTCTTCGAGCGGGGGTAACAGTGGCCTTTCTCATCACGCACTTCTATGCAGGCGGCACCGACGATCAGTACCAGGCCGTCCTCCAAGCGGCCCATCCAGGTGGCGCGTTGCCTCCCGGCCAGACGTACCACGCCGCGGGTCCGACCGACGGAGGTTGGTTGATCGTGGCGGTGTGGGACTCACGCGACGTCTTTGAGACATTCCTCCACGACACGCTTCTCCCCGCGCTCCAGAACACCAAGGGCGGGTTCGCGGGACCGCCGCAGGAACGTACGGCAGAGGTCACGAACCTCGTCGTCGGCTGAGTCGAGAGGAGCAGGTATGGAGATCGCGGTTGTCGGTGCCGGTGTGGGCCGGACCGGTACCCATTCCCTGAAGCTCGCGCTCGAGCAACTCTTGGATGCTCCGTGCCACCACATGCTCGAGATTCTCGGTGACCCGACCCAGATCCCCACTTGGATCGATGCGATCGAGGGCCGTCCCGTCGACTGGTCCGCGATGCTCGCCCGTTACCGGGCCATCGTCGACTGGCCGGGCGGTGCATTCTGGCCTGAACTGTCCGCCGCGTATCCCGACGCGCTCGTGTTGTTGTCGGTCCGTGATCCCGAGGGCTGGTATCGCAGCGCGTCGAACACGATCTTCTTGACGTTCGACAACATGCCGCCCGAAGTCGCGCCGTGGCTGGAAGCGGTCCGCAAACTGCTGCGCGACCGGTTCAGTGACCGCTTCGACGACCCGACCGCGATGATGGATGCGTTCACGCGTCACAACGACGCGGTCCGTGCCGCCGTTCCCGCCGACCGGCTATTGGAGTGGAGCCTCGGAGACGGATGGGAGCCGATCTGCGAACGGCTCGGGCTGCCGGTTCCCGCGGAGCCGTTCCCGGTCACCAACACGACCGACGAGTTCCGCGAAATGATCGGGATACCGCCACTCACCTGAGCGCGACATTCGACGCAACGCGGGACGCGCATTTCGTCGATCAGCCCGGCGCGTAGGTACTGCTGGATCGTTGCGACGCCACCGCCCAGCCTGACGTCGTCTCCGCCTGCGGCGGCGAACGCGCGCTCGAGCGCGGCCTCGATGCCGTCGTCGACGACGAGCCTCACGTCGACTGTCATCGCCGATGTTGTCGCCCCCGGTAACTGAGACTGACAAGTCTTTCTAGCATGGACAGACCGATCTGTCTAGGAATACGCTGACAGCGATGTCAGGGATTGCTGAGAGCGCGGGTCGAGTCCATGGCGACGTCCGGCAACGCCTTCTCGACACCGCGTACGAACTGTTCTCGCACCGAGGCATTCGGGCAGTCGGCGTCGACGAGGTGATCGAGCGCGCGGGTGTCGCGAAGGCAACGCTCTACCGACATTTCCCGTCGAAGGACGATCTCGTCGTCGCGTTCCTGGAGCTACGCGAACAGCGCTGGTCCCGCGAGCTGTTACAGGACGGGGCCAGGCGACTGGGCACAACCCCGGAGCAACAGCTACTCGCCGTCTTCGAGGTCTTGGACGGGTGGTTTCGTAGCGACGACTACGAGGCCTGCTCCTACATCAACGTGCTCCTCGAGATGGGCCCCCAGCACCCCGCCGGTCGCGCCGCGATCGGCCACCTCGGGAACATCCGGTCGTTCGTCCGCGATCTCGCCGAGCAAGCCGGGCTTCGCGATCCCGAAGCCTTCGCGTACGCGTTCCAGATCCTGATGAAGGGCGCGATCATCGGAGCGGCGGAGGGCGATCTCGAAGCCGCGCAACGCGCCGGATCGGTGGCCCGCCTCCTCGTTGAGGCCTACCGCTGACGGCTGCGGATCGCCCGCAATATTCGTCAATTCCGCCGCACAAATTATACGGTCAATCCGCATGGACGAGATGGCGCGCGGGATCCCGGAGGAGCAACGCAGCGCTCACGTGCACCAAGCCGCCGGGATGATCGCGGTGCAAGCCAACTGTGATGTCGAGGAGGCCTTCGGCCGGCTGGCGATTCGGGCCGCAGCCATGGGTCAGACGGTCGAGGACACCGCGCTCGATGTGCTCGATCGCCTCATCCGTTTCGACGAGCAACCGACCTGATCAATTCTGCTTCAGCGCGAGGTACTCGTCCGGCGTCAGGCAGTGGGGATTCTCGATGAGCACGCCCCGCAGGAGCAGCTTGGGGTGGGTCCGCAACAGATCCAACATGATTCCGCCGCTGACCAGGCTGACGTCGTAGAGACACAAAACTGTCTGCGGGTATTGGGCCGACAACCGGTTGATGTGAGTCTCGTAGCGCGCGAACTCGTCGAAGTCCTCGAACAACTCGGCCACACCCGTCGTATCGCCGGAGTTGCGGACGAACTCGAATCCGTCGTGGTGCACAGCGCGATCCAGGCTGTCCGTCCAGAACTCGATCATCTCGCCTCCGGAGAACACGCCCCGGCGCAGATACGACTCGGCCGCGGTGAACAGCTCCAGTTGGCCGGAAGCGATGCAGGCGTCGAGGTCGACGTGGCGGCCGACCTCGTCGAGAAGCGCGGTACGGCTCTCCGCCTCGACGATGCACACACATTTGTCGCCCGCGACCAACCCGGCCACGAGGTAAGGGGCAAGCGTTGCCCCGAGCTCGTCCGGGCCGGAGTACAGAGCACAGATGTGGTCGCCTGCCTTCATGGCCGCCGCAGGACCCGAGCTCACCGGTTGCAACATTCCACAATCCCGCAGATCGAAGGCTGAATACCCGCATCGTCACGGAGCGTCAGGCGAAAAACAACGGACCCGTCAGGCCCAAAAGAACCCATCGATACCGCGCGCTCCGGCCATATTCCGACGGCTCGCAATCGCAGACTATGGGTCAACCCGGCTGTCTCTGGCAGGAGGAGGAGTAGCAGCAACCTTGTCGATCGACGTGAACTCGGCCCAATGGAACCACGAGTGCGTGGCGTTCCCCGCCCCGGGAAACTACGACGTGGATCTCACGCGTAGCTACGTCGGGTTCCGCGTTCGGAACCACATGGTGTCGAGGGTCCGGGGGCAATTCCGGTCGTTCCGCGGCACCTTGACGGTCGCCGACGACCCGGCCGCGTCGGGTCTCGTACTCGAGATCGATACTGCGAGCATCGACACGGGAGATGCGCGGCGCGACGAGCGCCTGCGCTCGCCCGGCTTCCTCGACGTCGACCGGTATCCGACCATGCCCTACCGCAGCCACAGGGTCTTGCCGGTCTTCGCGTGGGCCCCGGACGGCCTCGACAGCTGGCATGTCGAAGGCGAGTTCGTGCGACGCGGCGTCAGCCGACCGGTTGACTTCGAGGTTCGCTTCGAAGGTGGGCTCATCGATCCGAACGGCACGACTCGCATCGGCTTCACCGCGCGCGCCGAGTTCGTCCGTGACGACTCCGAGATCTCGTGGAACCATGCGTTGGATATCGACGACGTGATGCTGGACCGAAACGCGATCGTCGAGCTCGAGGTCGAGGCCGTCCGACGGCCCTCGCGCGCTATTGCCGGCGCACGGCGACGATGGTGGCCCACGCCCTCGTAGCGAGCTGAAGGTTGAATCGGGTATTGGGATCGGTGAGGTCGTAGCCAGTGATCTCGCGGACGCGCTGCAATCGGTACCGCAGCGTGCTGCGGTGCGTCGAGATCGCGCGGGCCGTGGCGTCGTAGCTGCCACCACTCTCCAGGTACGCGGTGAGCGTCTCGACCAGCTGGCCGTTTTTGCCCGTGTCGTAGTCGAGGAGCGGGCCGAGCCACCGCTGGACGAAGCCTTCGACCGAGCCGATGTCGGCAATCTCGGCGAGGAGCTTGTAGACGCCCAGGTCTTCGAAGACGGTCACCTGCTCCGGGCTGTTGGTGGAGGCCTGCATCTTCAGGGCGAGCTGGGCCTGACCCTGGGCGCGGGGGAAGTCGTCGGGCCGGTTGCACGGCGAGCTGACGCCGATGCGGCATGCGCAGCCTGCGCCGAGATCGGCTTCGATCGCCTCGCGAAAGCGCTCCCAGTCCGCGTCGTTGTCGGACAGAACGGCAATCGCCCCGGAGCGCGCGACGAGGAGCGAGCCGATGTCGTGGTCGCGTGCCGCCCGTCGCACCGCGTGGAACAACGCGTCGGGATCGGTGCGTTGCGCGGAGCAGGTGACGACGAGGACGCGATGGGGTCGGTCGAGGTCATAGCCCAACGCGTGAGCTCGCTCGCGCGCGCTCTCGACGTCGGTGCCGGACAGCAGCTCCTCGACGAGGTCGCGCCGCAACCGGAGCTCCGCCTCGGCGATGCCGCGAAGATGCGCCAGCTCCAACGCGAGCACGGTGGCCGCGTGCTCGAGTACGACGTCGTCGCCGCTCGCCTCGGAACCACCAAGGGCGATCACTCCCAGGTCTTGGTCGCCGGCCCGAGCCAGCACCAACAGGCGGCCGCCATCGCGCACCGGCTCGCCCGCCTCGCGAAGCCGGCGCAGAAGTCGCTCACGACGGTCCGGCACATCCTTTGGATACGGGTCGGTCGAGCTCAGTCCGGCCTCGGCGATCAGATTGCCGTAGCGATCCTCGATCGCGACCGGCCGCCCGGTGAGCTCGTGCACCGCGAGCGCGATCCCGTGTTGACCTTCGCCCGCGACTGCGACCCGCGTGAGGCGGTCGTGGATCGCGAGGCTGCGCTGCGCCAGCGCCATGGAGCGTGCCGCATCCTCGGCCGAGCGTTCCAGCGCCATGTTGGCCGCTTGCAACCGCTCGGCGGCGAGCTGCTGCTGGGCGTGGAGTCGGGCGTTGGTGAGTGCCGCCGCGGTCTGCTGGACGAGAACGCCGACGAGGAATTGCTGATGATCGCCCGGCTCCACGTCGGACGCCACCACGAAGTAGCCGGAGATTCCACCGAGGCTGACGAGCGGGTAGGCCCATCCCCAAGTGGCGTCGAGGAGGTCGAACCGGCCGCCGACTCCACCGAGCGACTCCAACTGCCGCTCCAAGTGGGCCGAGGGCTCGGTTGTGCCTACGCCATCCCCCGACCACCAGCCGCCGTCGAGACGGACGGCCTCGGCCCTGAACGGCCCGAGCGACGGGATCGCCGTGACGGCCAGGCGGAGGATCTCGTCCTCGTCGGCAATGCCCGTCATCACTATCGACAGCGCGAGCAGCGGTCGGAACGCCGAAAGGTGCTCCCGCAGGTCGCCGGCGTTCGACAAGCACACCCCCCGACGCAGCGACGCTCGAGCGTCAGTATCGCGCTCGCCTGCGCCGAGGGCTACGGGTCGACGTCTTCGCCGATCTCCCGGAGTGCGGTGGCGAGCGCGGCTCGTAGTCGACGGGCCGTCGACGGGCTGAGATGGCCGACGAGCCCGGCGCCCTGCTTGCCCACCTCTTCGACGGTCAGCTCGATGCGCGGGTCTTCGCACTCCTCACAATCGTCGAGCACGGCGACGATCCACGTGACCTGAACGCGCTCGGGATCATCCGCGGGGTGGTCGTCGATGCCGTAGTCAGCAAGCTTCTTCATGGGCCGAGTCAATCACGAGGCCCGCCCAACGCGCGGGCGGTTTCGAGCCGCACGCGGAAGTCGGCGTCGTCGGTGAGCAGGGCGACGACACTGCGACTCGGTTCGATGCCGATCTCGACGAGCCCGCGCAGCGCCTTCCAGCGCGTCCACGCGTCGGTGTCGCGCAACGCCTGCTCCAGGAGTGGTCGGAGCGCGGTCCGGTCGGCGTCGACCATCGCGTCGACCGCTGCGCGTCGGACCCGGCGGCTGGGGTCGGCCAACAGTCGGCTCCACGCCGCCTCGGCGATGTCGACGTCGGCGCCGATCATGAGACGACCCGCCACCTGACGAACGGCTGCATCGGTCGACGACACCGCGGTGAGGAGTCGCTCGAGGTCGTGCGGTTGGTCGGCGCGTAGCGCGCCCAACTCGCGCCACGCGCGGTCGAGCGCGCCGGTGTGCACGACCGACGGGGAGCGCGCGTCCGAGATTTGATCGCGTGGCGCCGCGTTGGCGGCGTCCGTCGGCGAGGTTGCGGGAGCGGCCGCCGCGAATTCGGCGGCGACGACGGTCAGCACGGAATCGAGCAGGTGCTCCCATTGGTCGGGGCGGCGCAACCCGACCGCGACGAAGTCGGGGCCGACGAGCACGTCGGCAACGTCGGCGAACTCGAACAACCGCGCCACGCGCGGATCGTCGACGCCGGCCGCCGACTCGTACCAGCGACTCGGGCCGGCGTGGATCGGTGGAGTGACGAAGCGGATCGTGCGCGGATTCGGCGTCGCCTCGGGGACTACCGGCCCGTCGAACGTCGCGTCGAACGTCGCGTCGAACCTTGCGTCGGGCGTTGCGGTGATCGCCGCGTGCTCGACCAACGGTGACAGCTCGAGTCGGAACGCGCCCTCCCGCCATCCGAACTCGAACGCGAATCGCTCCTCGAGCTCATGGCGCCACCAGCCCTCCCCGGGACCGACGAGATCGGCAAGGGCTTCGTCGTCGGCGGGCGTCCAAGCGTCGGCCGAGAAGAAGCGCTTGAGGAGCGTCTTCACCGGCGCGAGGTTGGCGAGGTCGATGGTCCCGAGCGCGTCGCGAGTCAGGTGCGTCACCGCGGTCGGCGTGAGCCCGCTCGCCGCGACCTCGCGCCGGTACTCGTCGCGGACCGTTCCCGGCATCAGGACGACTCTGTCACACCCCCGCCTCCGCTCGGTACGCCTCCAAACGCTCGGCCAATTCCTTCGGGTGGGCCAGCGCCGGCAGGTGACCGCCTTCCATCTCGTCGGGTGTGACGGCCAGCCGCTCCCGAACAACCCGGCGCATGAACTCGGCCGGGAAGAATCGGTCGTCGCGGCACAGCAGGAACTGCGTCGGTACGGCGGGCCACGCCCCGAGCGGCCACGGCTTCTCGAACGGCGTGGCGGACTGCTGCCGTTCGCCGCGCGCCATCGCCTCGGCCGTCACGTTCGCCGGAACGTCGTGGAAGAACTCGGCAATCACGTCGAAGTCGCCGCTCGGTGGTCGGTCGTCGCGCGCCGCCGCCTCGCGCCGGGCCTGCTCCCAACCGGTGTTGGCCCACCAGTCTCCCGGCGGCTCGCCCGGGAGCGGCACCATCGCCGCGACCAGGATCAAGAGACTCACCGGCACCCGGTCGCATACCAGCGGCGAGGTGAATCCGCCCAGCGACTGGGCGACTACGACGAGATCGGTACGGTCGCCGACGGCCTCGGTTACGACGTCGGCGTACTCGGACAACCCCGCCGTGTCGTCGTCGGAAGGTAGGTCCGGCGCGATCACGTCGTGACCGCGCGCGCGCAGCTCGGGAACGACGAGATGCCAGTACCACGAGTCGGACCCGGCGCCGTGAATCAACACATAGGTCGCCATCGTCAGTCGATACTCCCGCAACTCGCCGGCGTCAGCACACACAACCGACTTCGTTCGTCTCGCAAACTCATCGGTGCCCGTTGGGCGTTCGGTCCTCTACGATTTCACCCTCGTCCGCGCCGTCGCCGTCGTCAGGATCATTCTGACTCTGAGTATCGCTCTCTCCGTTGTTGCGAGCCTTCTGGCGCTCTGGCTCGTCTTCGTCGTTGCGCTCCTCGTGGTGAAGCCACAGACCAGCACGCTGAGCGAAGCCGCACGCATCGTTCCCGACACGGCTCGGCTCATTCACCGGCTCGCGCGCGACAAGACCTTGCATCGGGGCGTGCGCGTGCGGTTGTGGCTTCTGCTCGGCTACCTCGCGTCGCCGATCGATCTCGTCCCCGACTTCATCCCGGTCGTCGGTTACGCCGACGACGCCATCATCACGAGCATCGTGCTGCGCAGCGTCGTCAGGCGAGCGGGCGTGGAAGAGGTCAGAGCGCATTGGCCGGGAACGCCCGACGGGCTCGCCACGCTGCTGCGCGTGTGCCGTTTGGAGCAGGTGGCGCAGAAGGACGGGCTTCTGCGGCGCGGCTACCTCCTCGAAAGTTTCACGCTCGGATGGAACGTCGTCGGCATCGTCGTGCTCGCGATCGCGGCGATCACGGCCAGGTCGGTCGCGCTCGGTGGGTTCGGTCTCGACTCGCTCATCGAGATCGGCGCCAGCACCGTCGTCCTCTGGGAACTGTCAGGTACCGGGGAGGCGCGCCAACGCAAAGCGTTGCGCGCGATCGGTACGGCGTTCGTGATCCTGGCCGTGTACCTCGCGGTGCAGAGCACGTACGTGTTGGTCATGGCGCACCACCCCAAGCACTCGGTGCCGGGCATCGTCTGGACGGCGGCGACCGCGGTCGTCATGTTCGGACTCGCCGCCGGAAAAGCTCGCGTCGGTCGAGCGCTCGACAACCCGGTTCTGCGCACCGAGGGTCGCGTCACGATGGTCGACGCGCTGCTCGCCACCGCGGTGATGGCCGGGCTCGCATTGAACGCGGGCCTGGGCTGGTGGTGGGCGGATCCGCTCGCCGGCTACGTCATCTTGTTCTACGGCCTGAAGGAAGGAAGAGCCGCGCTTCGCGGCGACTGAGCCCGTCAGAGCTCGCGCAGGGCCGTGAGGGGTGCGGTTTGCGCGCGGCGGATTGTTCCCGCGCCGGCGACTACGACTGCGACCGTTGCAACTGCGGCGACCGTCGCGAGATATGTCCACGGCACCGAAAGCGCGGCCGGCGGCGGATCGAAGACGCCGGTGAGGACTTTGACGAGCATCGATGCGAGTGCCCATCCGGCAATCGCGCCCGCGAACAGTCCGCCGGCGACGATGAACGCGGCCTCGCTCCAGACGAAGCCGCCGAGCTGGCGCGGCTTCGCGCCGAGCGCCGTCGCGATGGCGAAGGTCCGACGTCGTTCGGCGAAGCCGAGCGCGAGCACGAGTCCGGTCGAAGCTGCGGCGAGCACGATCGCGAAGCCGAGCTCGACCCGGGTCAAGCCCGACAGATCGACCGCGGTGAGGCTCGAGCCCACGACCTTTCGCGTGTTCGTGATGTCGGAGATCGTCGCGCTCGTCCCCAGATTTGCGCGCAAACGGGCCGCTACGGCGCTCGGCGACGACGAGCCCGTGCCGACGAGAAAGGCGCCGACGGCATCGCTTCCAGTACGGCGCGCGACGTAGTCGGCGTTGGCCACGAGGAAGCTGTCGCGCGGCGCGGTCGGAAATTCCTTGGCGACACCGACGTACTTGAACGCAACGTCGACGAGCCGGGTGCTGCGTACGTCGCGCAGCCGCAAACGGACGTGGTCGCCGGGACGGAGCTGAAAGTCCTTCACCGTCTCGGCGCTGAGGAGGATGCCGTCGGGTTGCGCGCCGAGTTTGCGCATGAGGTCGCGTGCAGTGCCGCCCTGGAAATAGGCGTCCTGCAGTTTGGTGGCATCGACAATCGTGGAAGTGCGGACGCCGTAGAGATCCTGGAGGTCAGCGCCGACGTAGGCGAAGCGGTGTTGGAGTGGCTCGACCGCGGTGACGCCGGGCACAGCTGCAATGGCGCGGGCGGCGCCGGGAGCAACTGCGGCGCCGGGCGCTTCGGTGACCGTCACATCCGCGCCGTTCGTGAGTCTGGCGTCGACGACAGCCTGAGATTCGTAAGTGGCGTTGAATACCGCGGTGGATGCCGCGAACGCAGTCGTTAGCGCGACGAGCGCAAGTGCGCTCGCGAGCAACCGGCGCTGGCGCCGCATCGTGGCACCGACGGTACCCGCGAGGCGTCCCGAGAAGGGGCGAGCGAGGAGCCGTGCGATACCGCGTGAGGCCCCGAGGAGGAGATAGGCGACGCGCCACGCGAGCAGACCCGCACCGACCCACAGGAGGGCGGGCCCGGCGAGTGCCCAGTAGCTGACCGAGATCGACGGTGTGCCTTCCGGCGCGAGCACGAGTGTGTAACCGCTCCGGCTCGTGAGCCAGAACACGAGTGCGGACCCACCGAGGATGACCACATCGATACCCAGGCGTAGCCACCGCGGCGCGCGGGCGCGGCCGATCGACCGGCGCGCGCCGACGACGGTGATCGATCGCGCGTCTCGCCACGCGGGAAGCGTGATCGCGAGGCCGGCAATGGTCACGCCGACGAGCGCGGAGCCAAGTCCGAACGCCAGCGCGGTCGCGCGTGTTGCGCCGAACGACGCGCTCCCGAACTCGAGCCGCCCGACGATCGACGCGACGCCGAGACCGACGACCGCGCCGACGGTGCCTACGACTGCAGTCTCGAGGAGTCCGATACGGACGAGAGTCCGGGTGGTGGCGCCGCGCGTGCGCAGCAGTGCCTGTTCGCGGCGACGACGCGTTGCACCGGACGCGGCGACCGCGCCGGTGAGCAGACCGGCGAGCACCGCGCCGGGAATACCGAGGAACAGGAACAGCACCTGCGCGTAGAGCGCGTCGGACCTCGCGGCGCCGAGCGTCGCCGCGAGGTTGTCGCCGACGAGTGCCGAACCCGACAGAGTGACTTCGAGATTGCGCGCCGCGCCGGTCACCTGTGTGTACGCGGCCGCCGGATCATGCGGGAGAGCGCGCGACAGCTGGGCGTGGATCTGCGTCCGGATCAGGTCCGGACGCACCGTCGCAAGCGGGTCGAAGATCGAATGCCACGTGGCCGCGGGAACGAGCAGAACATTGTCCGGCGGAGCCTGAGGTTGTGCGCCGACCGGCGCACCGACCTTCTGGAAGAGCGAATCCGCTTGGGGAAGGTCGACGACGCCGTCGACGCGCACACGCGCGGCCGGGAGTCCGGCGCGTCCGATGGTGATGGTGTCGCCCGGCGCGACGCGCAGATTTGCGGCGGTCTGTTGGGCGACGAGGACGCCGCGTCCGGTTCCGGCGAGATCGCGAATCGTGCCCGGAAACGCCGGGCGGTACCCGTCGGGAAGGCCGAGCACGAAGCCGGCTCCCGTGGTCTGCGTCGAGCCGCCGGTCGTGGCTTGGAGTCCGGTCGTCTGCGCGAAGCTCACCGGAAGGGCGGTCACCGCTCGCGAGCGCGCGGCATTGAGCACAGCGTTGGGATCGGCACCGGGCTGTAATTCGACCTGCCAGTCAACGGCGACGGTCTGCGCGGCACGTTGCGTCATGGTCGCCTTCGATCCGGCGAGGAACGTCCCGATCGACGCGAGGAGCGCGACGGCGATGGCGACACCCGCGGCGGTCGCGCCCAAGCGGCCGGTGCGGCGCGACATGCCGCGCAGCCACGTCATGCCGAGCACGAGGCACCGGCCTGATCGGTCGAACGCGCCCGGCAGACCTTCAGGCTGCCGTCGACGACCGGCCAACATTGATCGAGGCGATTGCCGACGGCGGGATCGTGAGTGCTGACGACGACCGCCGCGCCACTCTCCCTCGCCGCCTCGAGCAGCACGTCGATGACGTGTCTCGCGGTGTCATGGTCGAGCTGGCCGGTCGGCTCGTCGGCGAGAAACAGCCGAGGTCGCTGCGCGAGTGCGCGCGCGATCGCGATGCGTTGCATCTGGCCGCCGGAGAGCTCCTCGGGCAGCTTGGCGTGCAGGTCCGAGAGCTCGAGGCGCGCGAGCGCCGCGAAAGCTCTCTCACGCGCGTCGGAGTCGTCGAGGCCCGCGAGCACGAGCGGGAGCGCAACATTTTCGACGGCATCGAGCGGGGCGAGGAGGCTCGGGCCCTGCAGTACGAGGGCGATGGGCCCCGGCCGCAACGACCCGCGGTCGCCGAGCGCCGGCCACGTGATCGATCCCGCAGTCGGCTCGTCGAGCCCGGCGATCAAATGGAGCAGCGTCGATTTGCCCGAGCCCGAAGGACCCATGAGCGTGACGTGTTCACCGGGGAAGATCTCGCAAGTTGCACCGTGGAGCGCGACGACGGCCGCGCGCCCCGAGCCGTACGTGCGAGCGAGGTCCGTGCAACGCACGAGCGCCGTCTGTTCGTCTGTATTTGTCACGACGTCACCTGCCCGTCGCGCAACGCAATCACGCGGTCGGCCTCCGCGGCGACGGCGTCGCTGTGCGTTACCACGATCACCGCGGCACCTTTCTCGGCACGCCTCCGTAGCAGCGCCAAGATGCTCGAGGCGCGGGCGTGATCGAGCTCGCCGGTCGGCTCGTCGGCCAGGATCACGCTCGGATGGTTCGCGATCGCGACCGCGAGACCGGCGCGCGCAAGCTCACCTCCCGACAGCTCCGACGGACGAGCGCGAGCCCGATCGCCGATACCGAGCTCTTCGAGCAGCTCGCTCACCGTTCCGTGCGCGCGGGCGTCGTCGGCAAGTCGCCGTGCCACGCGCACGTTCTCGGTAACCGTGAGGTGGTCGAGCAGGTTCGTGTTCTGGAACAGGACGCCGATACTCCGCGCCCGAATCGCAGCCCGCGCTTCCTCGCTCCGGCGCGACAACTGCTCGCCATCGACTCGCACCATGCCACCGTCGGGTTCGTCCAGACCGGCGAGGCACGCGAGCAGCGTCGACTTACCCGATCCGGACGGCCCCGTCACGGCGACGAGCTCACCGGAATCGACTGCGAGC
Source organism: Actinomycetota bacterium (assembly GCA_003134555.1). GTDB lineage: Bacteria > Actinomycetota > Acidimicrobiia > IMCC26256 > PALSA-610 > PALSA-610. Next base: position 306,952 of record PLBO01000151.1, on the reverse strand, counting down.
GACACTCCGCGCAGCGCAAGCGTCTCGTCGTCACCCGCGTGGTAGAAGCGATACAGGTTCTGAGCGTCGAGCGCGCTCGTCACGCCGACCATGCGAAGGAATCAGTGACCTTCTTCCACGGGTCGACGTTGTCAGAGCCTTTCGGCGCCGACAAGGTGATCGTGACCTGGGTCCCGTTGCGCCAGAACTCGTAGCGCTCGACGTCGAGCGCGACGCTCTTGCCGGTGACGGCGTCGGGCGCAGAGTCGGCGCCGTAAGTCACGAGCACGGCGGACCCTGCGGTCCGGTTGACCGACGTGACGTTGCGCAGAGTGAATCCCGGGGTCGAGCGTTGCAACGCGGGTACCTCGGTTGCCCGGGCCGACGCGATCGCCGGAGCGAACGCGCGCTTCGCCGTCGCGATCCGAATCGAGTTGAAGTGCTCGGAAAAGGTCGTTGTGCCGGGGGACTCGGTACGTGCCCATCCTTCGGGGAAGTCCAGCGAATACGTGCCGGTTCGGGATGCGTATTTCACGAATGCCTGGTTGTCGGGGATGTCACCTGACGGGCTGACCTCGGCGGTTTTGGGGGTCACGCTGCTCGTCGAAGTGGAGGTGACTGCACGCGAAACGGGAGATACCGAGGTCGAAGAGGAGCCGGGAGCGGCCGTGCTCGGGGCGGCCGCTTGCTTCCCGCCGGACGAGCTGCAGGCCGCGAGGAGAACCACGAGTACGGCGGCGGCTCCGCCGAGCGGTGCGGCTCGTCGCATTTTGGTCGGCTCCCTGGGTCGGCGAAACGAACACGCGAAGCACGCGAACGGGGCCAACGTACGGTCGGCATCCGAAGCGACGGCTTCTCGTTCGGTAAGCGCGCGGTAAACACGTTCCGCGCTCTCGGGTCTCGCCGGCGCGCCCCTAGCCTTGTGCGATGGAGCCGCAGGTGCTGCTGGTCGAAGACGATGCGACGATCGGTCGTTCACTGGAGCAGGCGCTGCGCGCGGAGGGATACCAGGTGACGCTCGCGGCCGACGGGACCAGCGCGCGGCGCGCGTTCGAGCACTCGGTTCCCGATCTCGTCGTGCTCGACCTCGGTCTGCCCGATGTCGACGGTCTCGATCTGTGCCGCGAGCTGCGCGCGTCCGCGCCGGCGATTTCCATCTTGGTACTCACGGCGCGCCAAGAGGAGGTCGACGTGGTCGTCGGTTTGGACGCGGGTGCGAACGACTACGTCACAAAGCCGTTTCGACTCGCGGAGCTTCTGGCGCGGGTTCGGGCCCACCTGCGCCGATCGGATGTGCACGCGCCGTCCCATTGCCTCGTCGCCGGAGATCTCGAGATCGACGTCGACGCCCGGCGGGCCTTCGCCGGCGGCCGCGAGCTGGCGTTGCGTCCACGCGAATTCGATCTGCTCGCACTCCTGGCCTCGGAGGCAGGACGCGCGGTCACGCGCGAGCGGATCATGGACGAGTGCTGGGACGAGCACTGGTACGGCTCGACCAAGACGCTCGACGTGCACATCTCGCAATTGCGCGCCAAGCTCGCCAACGGCGCCGGACCAGAACGTCCGACGATCTCCGTACTTCGCCGCGTCGGATACCGACTCGACGCTCCGTGAAGCGCCGGATCGTCATCTCGATCGTCGGTGTCGCGGCGGTCGCGGTGCTGCTTCTCGGTGTCCCGCTCGCGGTCGCGTTCGCTCACCTCTACGAGAGCCAGGAGGTCCTGCGGCTCGAACGCGAGGCGAGCGAGACGCGGCGCGCCGTCGACATCTCGACGCTCGGGCGCGGCGACCCGATTGAACTCCCCACTGTCGGCGCGACTCGCTTCGCGATCTACGACCCGACGGGACGCCGCATCGCCGGTGTCGGACCGTCGCTCGCCGACGAACCGGTGCACCGCGCGCTCCTCGGCGACGTCCGCGACGCCCGGCAGGGCGGAAGCATCGTCGTCGCGGTGCCGATCAACGGGAACGAGCGCATCGTCGGCGCGCTCCGTGCGACCAAACCCGCGAGCTTCGTCGTGGACCGGACGCGGCGCACCTGGTTGGTGATGGCGCTCATCTCGATCGGAGCGCTTCTGGTGGCGGCGTTGCTCGCGCGTTGGCAAGCGCGCCGGCTGACGCGACCCGTCGACGCACTGGTGTCGGCCGCGGAGCGGCTCGGCGCGGGCGACTTCTCGGTTCGTACACATCCGTCGGGAGTCGAGGAGCTCGATCATCTCGGCACCGCGTTGGACACGACCGCGGAGCGATTGGACGGTCTCGTGGCGCGTGAGCGGGCGTTCAGCGCCGACGCGTCGCACCAGCTCCGCACACCGATCGCAGGGCTGCGCGTGCAGGTGGAGGCGGCGTTGATGACACCAGGCGCCGATCTCCGCGAGGTGTTGGCCGGCACACTCGAGCCGATCGACCGGCTCGAATCCACGGTCGACAACCTCCTTCGCCTCGCGCGCGACACCCAGGTCGACCGATCGCCACTCGACCTCGCTCGGCTACTCCGCGACATCGATCACGATTGGCACGGCGTCTTCGCCGCCCGGGGACGGCCGCTGCGCGTCACGACCGATGCCGATCTCCCCACGCCGGCAGTTTCCGAGCCCGCGATCCGCCAGATTCTCGACGTGCTCGTCGAAAACGCCGAACGGCATGGCGCCGGAGTCGTGACAATCCGGCTTCGGCGCGTACCCCGTGGGGTCGCGGTCGAGGTCGACGACGAAGGCGTCGGCGTGGCCGACCCGCGCACCGTTTTCGTGCGCAGAACCGACGGCGGTCACGGCATCGGTCTCGCGCTCGCCCGGACCCTCGCCGAGGCCGAAGGCGCCCGGCTCGTGCTGGAACGGCCAGGACCCGAACCGCGGTTCGCGCTGTTCCTCCCTGCCGACGATTCCTGACCTCAGTCGAGGTCGAGGCAGATCATGCTGCGCACGGCGTTGAGCTCGGCGTCGGTCGCAACGTGGCCTTTGTCGATGGCGAGGCCGACGCCGCGTGGGTTGCGCAGAGTCTCGAGCACGGCGCGCAGCCCGTCGGCCGCCGCGCGTGGATCCGCGACGCGCGCAACGCCGGCGCGCGTGCGGCCGCCACGCCGCACTCTGACGGGGGCCGCGTCGGCGAAGTTCGCGGCCCAGCCGGCATCGGTGAATACGACCGGTGCGCCGTTGAAGTCGTATGCCATCACCGGTACGGCGTAGCGCCTACCGCTCTTCCGGCCTTCGAAATGCAGCACGGTGAGCGAGCCGAAGCGGCGGCCGAGACGAGAACCCGCGGCGGCGCGAGTGACGGGGTTCGCGATTCGCATCAACCACGCCGGGGGATGCGCGGAGCGTACGTGCTGTTCTCGTTCGACCCTCGCCCCGGTCACGATGCGCCCACTTGGTCACGCACCGCCGCCTCGACACCGACTCCGTCGTCGTCGACCGGTTCCATGTAGAAGCGAGCCCAGGCGGCCCGGCCGTCGGCGACGCCGAGGATCGTGACACCCCGCATCCCGAGCAGCCCGCCGTCGGGCCGCGTACCCGACCAGTGCCACTCGGCCCACTCCGTGTCCCCGTCGCAGTACGCGCGCACGATGACGGCGTGCAGATCGGGAATTGCTCCGAGAATCTGCACCCAGTTGGCGCGCACCTGCTCGCGCCCGACGAAGCCGCGGCTCGGGTGGGCGGGCGTCTCGTTGCGGTAACCGGAAGCGAAACAGCCGACCAGCGCCTCGAGATCGTGCGCGTTGATTGCCTCCTGGATGCGACCGACCAGCGGCGGCGTCGGAATCGTCTGGGCCATCGTCCGCACTCCTTATTCGATACAATAGACTGTAGCGAACTATGGCCGACCATCCTCCCGGCGTCAAGCCCCGCCCCTACGACGCCACCGGCCGGCGCAGCGGCGCCCAAGCCCGCCGCGCGCGCGTCATCGACGTTGCGCGCCGACGCTTCTTGGCCGACGGCTACGCGGCCACAACGATCGCGGCCGTCGCGAACGATTCCGGCGTTTCCGTGGAGACGATCTACAAGACGATCGGTAGCAAGCCGCGCCTCGCCAAGGCCGTTTTCGACGACGGGATCGCCGGGCGCGGACCCACCGCGACGGGCGTCCGCGCGACCGAGGTGTCGCGCGGCGAACGCGACCCTCGTCGCCGGCTACGCGCCTTCGGTGGCTTCGTCGCGGAGGTAACGCCGCGCGTCGCTCCGCTGATGCTGCTCGTGAAGGCGGCGCTCGACAGCGAAGGCGACGCGGAGTTGGCGACGGTTTGGGCAGAGATGAACGACGAGCGGCTCGCCAGCATGACGATCCATGCGCAGCGGCTCTTCGACGACGGCCACCTCCACCCGGGCCTCACCGTCGAGGAGGCACGCGACGTGCTGTGGACCTTCAACGCGCCCGAGATGTACGAACTGCTCGTCCGGCGCCGCGGCTGGGACGCCGACCGCTTCGGCCGGTGGGTCGGAGAGATGTACATCGCCGCGCTCCTGCCGTGAGCAGCCGGCGATGAGCCCGATCCCCGAGCGCACTCGAGCGACTACCCTCCGCTGTCGCACGAGAGCTCGTTGACGTGCTCCTCACCGCCGGATAGCCCGCACCCGAAGGTGAAACGCCGCACCGAGAGCCAGCTTCACCTGCAAGGTCGTTTCAGTTAGAATTCGCGTACGTCGTCATGTTCAGGCTTAGGGCTGCTCGAGACCCCGGTAACGCCTCGCACGCCATTGACGGACGCTGAGACAGTTCCGGAGGTTCCCGTGATCGGCCGACTCGAGCCTGAGCGCTTCGCGCAATTCGTCGCCGCGCGCGTGGCCGAGGATCACGACCCCGCGACCTCCCTCTGTCTCGCGTGCACCGATGTCTTGGACGTCACGGGTGCGGGGCTGATGCTGGTGTCCGGCGGCCGATCGCTGGGCTGCGTCGGCGTGTCCGATCGCGTCACCGCGGCCGTGGAGCAGGTGGAGTACACCTTGGGCCAGGGCCCGTGCATCGCCGCCTATCGCAGCGAGACCGCGGTCTTCGATCCCGATCTGGCCGACGCAGGAACCGTCGAGTGGCCCGAGTTCCGCCGAGGTGCCCTGGAGGTGGGGGTTCGGGCGGCGTTCGGGTTCCCTCTGCTCGTCGACCGGATCTGTATCGGGGCCTTGAACCTGTACCGCGACGAGTCGGGGGCGCTGACCGATGATCAGATCGACAACGCGGTCATAGTCGCGCGGCTGGCGAGCCGGACACTCTTGTCCTGGCAGGCCGACGCTCCACCGGGCACCGTCGCGTGGCAGCTCGAGCAGGTGCCGAACCATCGGATGGAGGTGCATCAGGCGACGGGGAGGATCTCGGTGCAGGCCGGGGTCTCACTTGCCGACGCACTCGTGCTCCTGCGGGCGTACGCCTTCTCCCGAGACCGCCCGATCAGCGACGTCGCCGCCAAGGTCGGCGCCGGGACCCTTCGTTTCGACTGAACCCACCCTTGAAATCCGCCGTACACTCTGCACCAGCCTCGAGGGGAGGCGAGCAAATGCCTCGTGAACAAGAACTACTAAAGGCATTCATCGAATTTGCGGACACGATCGTCGACGAATACGACGTCGTCGAGTTCCTGCATCGACTCGCGGTGCGGTGCGTCGACCTCGTTGACGCGTCCGAAGCCGGCATCATGCTCGCCGACCGCGACGGGACGCTGCACTACGTCGCGTCGTCGAGCGAACGGATGCGCCTCATCGAGCTCTTCGAGCTGCAGCACGACGAAGGCCCGTGCCTGGACGCGTTCCACACCGGAGCCGCCGTGCATTGTGCGCTGACCGATGACGCAAACGAGCGCTGGCCGCGCTTTGCTCCGCACGCCCGCGAAGTCGGAATCCGGTCGGTGTCGGCGTTGCCCATGCGACTCCGAACCGAAGTGATCGGCGCCCTCAACATCCTGTCAACGCGTACCGAACCGCTCAGCGCGGAAGATCAGCAGGTCGCGCAGGCGCTCGCCGACATCGCCACGATCGGCATACTCCAAGAACGCGCCCTGAAAGACGCCCTCGTCGTTACGTCCCAGCTCGAGGCCGCGCTCGAATCGCGCATCGTGATCGAACAGGCCAAAGGCATCGTCGCCGAACGCAGCCACGTCGACATCGATACCGCCTTCGAGCTCCTGCGCGGCTACTCGCGCACGCACAATCACCTGTTGCGTCAGACCGCCCAGGAGATCATTGACGGGACCCTCTCGACCGAGCTGCTCACAGAGCCGGCGCGCCCGCCCCGCACCTGAAACGTTCGGCTCCGCGTTCAATCGGGGAGCATCGGCACCGATCCGAGCGAACGCCGGCCGAGCAGCACCGCACGCGTGACGGCGGTTGACCCGAACCGGTCGCGGACGCCGTCGAGCGCGGTGTCGAGCGCGTCGTCGCTGCGAGAATCGAACGGCAACGCGAGCTGGACGACCCGGTCGTCGTCGAGATTCGCAACCGCAATTCCCACGAGGGTGAGCCCCTCGCGCGCGATCGTCGGCATCGCCACGGCCAAGAGCTTTCGCGCCGTAGCAAGAATCGTCTCGGTGTGCGCGGTCGGACGAGTGAGCGTGTGAGATCGCGTGAGGCGTGTGAAGTCGTCGAACCGCAATCGAAGAACCACGGTGCGGCCGATCCGCTTTGCCGACCGCATACGGCGCGTGACGCGGTCGACGAGCGCGACGAGCGCGGCGTCGACGACATCCGGCGATCTCGAGCGCCGCGATCGAGCGAGCGCGTGCTGCGAACCGATCGAACCCCGGCGGCGGCCGACCTGTACCGCCCTCGGATCGCGGTTGTGGGCCAGGGAGTGCAGATGGCGGCCCGACGCGCGACCGAGCATGGAGATCAACACGATCTCGTCCAACCGGGCGACGTCACCGACCGTCTGGATCCCTCGTTCATGGAGCTTGCGCGCGGTCACCGACCCGACGCCCCAGAGCCTTTCCACCGGAAGCGGGTGGAGAAACTGCAGCTCGCGGCCGGGCGGCACCACGAGCAGACCATCGGGTTTGGCGACCGCACTGGCGACCTTCGCGAGGAACTTCGTCCGCGCCACACCGACTGTGATCGCGAGACCAACACGCTCGAGGACTTCACGCCGCAGCCGCGTGGCGATCTCGACCGACGTACCCGACACTCTTCGCAGGCCGCCGACCTCGAGGAAGGCTTCGTCGATCGACAGTCCCTCGACGAGCGGTGTCGTGTCCTCGAACACCTCGAACACCGCCTTGCTCGCGTCGGAATAGGCCGACATCCGCGGCTCGACCACGATCGCCCACGGGCACAGGCGGCGCGCCTGCTCGCCGCCCATCGCGGTGCGGATGCCGAACGCCTTGGCCTCGTAACTCGCGGCGAGCACGACCCCGCCTCCGACGATCACGGGGCGACCGCGCAGGCGGGGGTCGTCTCGCTGCTCGACGGACGCGTAGAACGCATCGAGGTCGGCATGCAGGATCGTTCCCTCCGGAGCCGGCACGAACATATGTTCGCATCTCGTCGGCGCTTTGTATAGGCCGGCTTCGCGACCGCACGCGTCCGGGTAATCCCTGATTCGAACGGACCTCGGATCGGATTACCGTCTCCGCATGTCCAACTTCCGCATCAAGCCGCTCACGGTGCTGCTGTTCGTCGGGGCCATCGTGCTCGCCGTCGTCGGTGTGCTCTACATCACCGACACCGCCGCGCATTTGCCGAGCTTCTTTCCCGGACACACGGCGGGCTCGACCACTCACCACTACAAGCACGGGTTCGCCGCGCTCACCCTCGCGATCCTGGCGATCGGGGCCGCATGGTTCACCACCGCGCCCGAGCGGCCGAAGTCGTGACCCGGCACCCACGGTTCGGCGCGTTGCTTCCCAGGTCGTAGCTGCGGTCGTGCGCTATCGACGAATGCCGATCGAGGTCGAATCTCCCGAACAGCTCGGCTACGACACGATCACCAACAACCTTTCGGAGAGCTCGGTGGCCGATCGCTGCCTCGCCGACCTCGGCATCGATTTCGGATCTGACCGCGGGGGGGCCGCCCTCGACGACCTGCTGCTCTGTTACGGCGACCACCTCGGCGACCCGGTACTGCGCGAGGCCGTCGCCGCGGGCGGCGCGGGTCTGACAGCCGACGACGTGATCGTCACTCCGGGGGCGGCGGCCGCGTTGTTCGCGACCGCGACATCGCTCCTCGAGCCCGGCGATCACGCAGTCGTCGTCCGCACCAACTACGCGACCAACCTCGAGACGCCACGCGCGATCGGCGCCGAGCTCGACATCGTCGACCTCCGCTTCGACGACAACTGGCAACTCGACACCGCGCACATCGCCGCGCTCGTCCGGACGGGCGCGACGCGACTCATCTCGGTGACCTGCCCGCACAACCCCACGGGAACCATGCTCGACCTCGCGTCGCTGCATGCACTCGTCGAGTTGGCCGAACGCTCGGGTGCGGTCCTGCTCGTCGACGAGACCTACCGCGACCTGACGCACGCATCGGCGTTGCCAATGGCGGCAATGCTCTCGCCGCGAGCGATCAGCGTCTCGTCCATGTCGAAGGCGTACGGGCTGCCGGGGTTGCGCGTCGGTTGGGCGGTCTGTCGCGATCCGCAACTGGCCGAGACCCTGCTCGCGGCCAAGGAGCAGATCGTGATCTGCGGCGCGACGATCGACGAGGCCATCGCGGGTCGGGTCTTGGCGGACCGGGCGCGGAACCTCCCGCCGATCCTCGACGACGTCCGCGCGCGCCTCGACGTCGTACGCGAATGGATGCGGGGCCAACGCACCTTCGAGTGGATCGAACCCGGCGGAGGGGTCGTCGGCCTCGTGCGTTTCGTCGCCGACAAGGCCGTCGACACCGCGCGCTTCTACGAGGTATTGCTCGCCGACTACGGCACCTACGTAGGACCTGGTCATTGGTTCGAAGTCGACGACCGTCACTTCCGGCTCGGCTTCGGCTGGCCGACCGAGAGCGAGCTGCGCGCCGGCCTCGCCGCGTTGTCTGCCGCCGCCGCGGACGCGATGACATAGGCGTTTGGTGGTGGGTGCTTGAACAAGTGCGCCACGCGTGTGAGGCTGCGCACGCGGCCGGCGGAGTCGCGGACCCGGGGGGGCATTGGTGGGACGCAGGCTCGCGGTTGGCGCGATGTTGTTCGGATTGGTGGGTGCGACGCTCGCGACGGGAGCGACGCCGGCGCACGCGGACGGACCGGGTGTCGGAGCACCGTGGGTCGTCAGTGTCGGCGACTCCGCGATCTCGGGTGAGGCAGGCCGCTGGGCCGGCAACACCAACGGAAGCTCCAACAACGTCGACGCGCTCGGCTCGACCGCGTATTACGACAATGCCTCGAACACGGCCGAACAGATCCCCGGCTGTCACCGATCGAAGTCGGCCGAGGTGTTCATCGGCGGCGGGGTGAGCGGCAAGAACCTCGCATGCTCGGGCGCGCGCACCTACACGCAGACGCCCGGTTCCGGCGACTTCAAGCCCGGACTCGACTTCTTCAGCGACTCGAGCGGGCACCAGGGCCAGGCCCTGATGCTGCAGCAGTTCGCCGCAACGCACAACGTGAAGGCGGTCACGGTGTTGATCGGCGCCAACAACTACGGCTTTGCCGACATCGTGCAAACCTGCATCCAAGACTTCCTGCTGTCGCCTTCGTGGTGGCCGAACTATTGCAACGACGACTCGAACGTGAAGGCGTACTTCACCACGGCGAACATCGCGACCCAGACCACGAACATCAAGAACGCGCTTTTGAACGTTCGCCAGGCGATGCTCAACGTCGGCTATGCCGACAGCTCCTACAAGATCATCGTGCAGACCTACTCGTCACCGATCCCCAACGGTTCCGGCTTCCGCTACTCGCAATCGGGCTTCACGCGGCAGTCGACTGGCGGTTGCGGCTTCTGGAACAACGACGCCAACTGGGCAAACAGCACCGCGGTTCCGACGATCGACAACTCAGTGCGGAACGGTGCTGCGCAGACCGGGCTCACCAACTACGTCCTGCTCGACGACCAGAACGCGCTGGTCGGGCGGCGGCTCTGCGAGAACACCGTCGGGCTGCTCGAGGAGAAGGGCGTCGCGAACTGGACCAGCGCCGGCGCCGCCGACAAGACCGAGTGGGTGAGCCAGGTGCGCACCACGTCGACATTGTTCGGCCCGTACCAACTGCAAGAGGACGCGCACCCGAACTACTGGGGTCAGCTGGCGCTGCGCAACTGTCTCCGCCAGGCATACAACGGCGGGGCGGCGCGCGGTGGCACGTGCACCATCGCCTCGACGGGCCTGAACGGATCCGGAGAACCGCAGATGGGCCTGCACTAGATACGACCACAGCCGCGCATTCGGGTTGGAGCGCCTCCGCCCGAATGCGCGAGGCTGGCAATCCAGTCGATCTGTGCGGGTAGGTGATAGCGAGCCGTGGGCGAGGTCAGTAGTGGTGGTCCCGAATCGGTTCTCGTTACCGGCGCGTCCGGATTCATCGGCTCCGCGGTCGTGCGCGCGCTGGTCGACGACGGCTACCAGGTCCGCGCGCTGTGCGAACCGGGACGAGATGACAACAATCTCGCGGGCCTGCCGGTCGAACGCATCGCGGGCGACATTCGCGATCCGGCGACGCTCGACCGTGCAGTCGAGGACGTGTCGACGGTGTTCCATCTGGCCGCCATATACCGGTTCTGGGCCGCCGACCCCGATCTCTTCTACGACGTCAACGTCGGCGGCACCCTGAACGTCATTCGCGCCGTCGAGCGCGCGGGATGCAATCGCCTCGTCTACACGAGCACCGTGGCGACGCTCGGCGTCGCCGAGGACGGCCGCCCGGCCTCCGAGCAGTCGCTCGTCCATTTCGAACATCTCTTCGGGCACTACAAACGCTCGAAATACCTTGCCGAGCACGAGGTGTTGCGAGCGGGCGCAACCGGTTTGCCGGTCGTGCTCGTGCACCCGACGTTTCCCGTCGGAGAACGCGACACCGCGCCGACACCGACCGGCCGCACCATCGTCGAGTTCTTGAACGGACGCATTCCTGCCTACGTCGACACCGCGCTGAACGTCGCCCACGTCGACGACGTCGCCCGCGGCCACGTGCTCGCCGCGCGGCGCGGCGCACCGGGACGCAGCTATGTGTTGGGCGGTGAAAACATGTCGCTGCGAGAGATGCTCGCAACCCTCGCCGACATCTGCGGTCTGCCCGCGCCACGGCTCCGAGTCTCTCCGCGCCTGGTTTTGCCGATCGTTCGCGGCGCGGAATGGTTCCAATCGACGGTGATGAGCCGCGAGCCGACACTGCCCTCCGAACCGGTCCGCATGGCCACGACGCGGATGGAGTACGACACCAGTCGCGCGCGCTCCGAGCTCGGGTACTCGAGCATGCCGGCGCGCACTGCCCTGACGCGCGCGGCGCGCTGGTTCGTCGAAAACGGCTTCGTCAAGGATGCTCAGGTCGAGCGGATTCGCCGATCGGGCAAGCTCGGCCCCGAGATCGACCTGCGCGTCGACGAGGCGGGCGCGGCGCGCGTGCAAGCGGAATCGCAAACCCAACAAGGCACCGGCCCACGATGAACGCGAACCCGGCCCCCGACGAGTTCGAGCCCTTCGACGTAAGGGCGCTGCTCGCCCAGCGCGGAAAAGAAGCGTTCGCGCTGCACGAGCGCTACCTCAACCCGCAGATGCCGCGCGTTCTGCGGACGATCGGATTCGACGCCGACTATGTGCGCGCGGAAGGCGCCTACCTGTTCGATCGTGACGGTCGGCGCTACCTCGATTTCCTCTCCGGCTTCGGCGTGTTCGCGCTCGGTCGCTGCCATCCCGGCATCGAGCAGGCCCTCCGCGACGCCATCGATTGCGCGTTGCCGAATCTCGTCCAGATGGAATGCGCGCCACTCTCCGGCCTACTCGCGGAAGCGCTCGTCGGCCGTATGCCCAACGACGCGTATCGCTGTTTCTTCACCAGCAGCGGCGCGGAGTCGGTCGAGACGGTCATCAAGTACGCACGCTGCGCGACCCGCCGGTCGCGCATCCTTTTCGCCGACCATGCATTCCATGGGCTCACCATGGGCGCGTTGTCACTGAACGGCGCCCGCGAATTCCGCGACCGCTTCGGGACCTTCCTCCCCGGGTGCCAGAGCGTGCCGTTCGGCAACCTCGACGCGTTGCAGCGCGAGCTCGAAGCGGGTGACGTCGCCGCCTTCGTCGTCGAACCCATTCAGGGCAAGGGCGTGTTCGTCGCACCCGAGGGGTACCTGCGCGCGGCCGCGGACCTTTGCCACCGTCACGGTGCGTTACTCGCGATCGACGAGGTGCAGACCGGGCTCGGACGCACGGGCACCTTCTTCGCGTTCGAACAATCTGATGTCGAGCCCGATCTCGTCACCGTCGCCAAGGCGTTGTCGGGTGGATACGTGCCGGTCGGCGCGGTCATCGCGAAGAGCGAGGTGGTCGAGCGCGTCTTCGACAAGATGGACCGCGCGGTCGTACACAGCTCGACCTTCGGCCAGAACGTGCTGGCCATGACCGCCGGTTTGGCAACCCTTCACACGCTCGACGCGGAGTCGATCGTCGAACGCGCGTCGACGATCGGAGCTGCACTGCTCTCGGGACTCGAGGGTCTCAAGAAGCGGCACGAGCTGGTGCACGAGGTACGGGGCCGCGGTTTGATGATCGGCATCGAGTTCAGCCGCCCGCGGTCGATGCGACTGCGCGCGCAGTGGACGCTCCTGGAGTCGATGCGCACCGGTCTGTTCACGCAGATGGTCATCGTGCCGCTCTTCCGCGACCACGGCATCCTCACCCAGGTCGCGGGCGACCACCAGAACGTCCTCAAGATCCTGCCGCCGCTCATCACGACCGAGGAACAAGCTGAGCAATTCGTCGATGCCCTCGACGACGTGCTCGGCGACCTCGAGCGCTCGCTCGGGCTGCTCTTCGGCGTCGGCCGCTCACTGGCGCTCCCCGCCATCCGAGCCGGTCGCTGATCGCGCGCACCCTTACAGGAGGTTGCCCATGCCGCTCGATGACGACGTCGTCCGCCTCGCGAAGGGACCAAACCTGGCCACCGTCGTGACCTTGATGCCCGACGGCCGGCCGCAGGCACAGCTCACGTGGATCGACACCGACGGCGAGCACCTGCTCGTCAACACCGAACCGCAGCGGCAGCGGGCGAAGAACATCCGGCGCGATCCACGGGTCACGGTGTTGATTCACAGTGCCGAGGACCCCTGGGATTGGGCCGAGGTGCGGGGTCATGTCGTCGAGGTGGTCGACGCTCAAGAGGCGCGCGACCACATCGACGCACTCTCCCGAAAGTACCTCGGAACCGAGTATCGCAACCCGGTCGGGCCACAGGGTCGCGTCATTCTTCGCATCGCCGCCGACAGGATCGTCACGCCGGCGCAGATGGCCGCGAAGCGCGACTGACGACATCCGGTACGTTGCCTCACCGTGGCGACGCGGCGCGCAGAGCTCTCGATCGCCGACTGGGTCGTGCTCGGCCTCGTCGCCGAAGGACCGACGCACGGATGGCCGATCGTGCGCGCGCTCCGCGCCGACGGAGCAATCGGGCGCGTGTGGACCGTCCCGCGACCGGTCGTGTACCGCTCGTTGACGACCCTCACCGAGCGGGGCTACATCGAGGAGTGCGGCGAAGCATCGACATCACGCGGCCCGCAACGCACGATCGTGCGCGCCACGCGTCGTGGTCGCGCCGCGCTCCGGCGGTGGCTCGAGACGCCGGTCGAGCACGTGCGCGACGTACGGACCGAGCTCCTCGTAAAGCTCGCGCTGCTTGCACGGAGCGAGCGAACTCCGCGACGGCTCCTCGAGCGGCAGATCGAGCATCTCGCACCGCTCATCCGTGCGGTATCGACGCGCCCGACCGGCGAAGGCTTCGACCTCGTGCTGGCGCGCTGGCGTCGAGAACAAGCCATAGCAGTCGACCGATTCCTGCGCTCGCTTCTCGCTGCCGAGGCTCACTAGTCTCAGCCTGACTATGAGCCGCGATCGCACACACATCGGGTGAAGACCCGCCGCCGCGCCGACGCGACGCGTCCGCGTGTTCCCGTCGTCGTTGCCGGCGGCGCGGCTCTCGGTGCGCTGATCTTCGTCGTCCCGCTCGCGGGCCTGCTGTGGCGCGCACCGTGGTCGTCGGCCTGGTCGGTGCTGTCGCGACGCGACGCACTCACCGCGCTGCGGCTCTCGCTCGAGACGTCGATCGCGGCGACTGCAATCGCCGTCGTGTTCGGCGTGCCTCTCGCATGGGTGCAGGCGCGCGTCGCGTACCCGGGCCGAAGCATCGTGCGGGCGCTGACGCTGCTGCCGATGGTGCTTCCACCCGTCGTCGGCGGCATCGCGCTCCTGCTTGCGCTCGGTAAACGCGGGCTGGTCGGCCAGTACCTCGACCGCGCCGGCGTGCACCTGCCCTTCCACGTCGGCGGGGCGGTCGTCGCCGAGACATTTGTCGCGATGCCGTTCCTCGTGCTGACGGTCGAGGCCGCGTTCCGCTCGGCCGATCGGCGCTTCGAGGACGCGGCCCGGACCCTCGGCGCGTCGCGCCTGAACGTCTTCCGCCGCGTCACGCTGCCGATGATCCGGCCGTCACTCGTCGCCGGCGCCGTGCTCTGCTGGGCGCGCGCCCTGGGTGAGTTCGGCGCAACCATCACGTTCGCCGGCAACACCCCGGGTAAGACGCAAACGCTACCGCTGTTCGTCTACGTCAGGCTCGAAGAAGGAAGCATCGAACCCGCGATCGTCTTGAGTCTCGTGCTGCTCGTGATTTCCCTGTCGGTGCTCGTGAGCCTGCGCGACCGCTGGCTGTCCGCACTGTGAGCCTCGACGCGTCCGTGCGCGTCGCGGTCGGTTCGTTCTCGCTCTCCGCCGACCTCAGGGTCGGCGACGGCGAGCTGCTCGCGGTGCTCGGCCCGAATGGTGCGGGCAAGACCACGCTGTTGCGAGCACTCGCCGGCTTGCTCCCACTCGACGACGGTCGTATCTGCATCGGCGAAACCGTCGTCGACGATCCCGCGGCCGGTTGCTTCGTTCCGCCCGAGGAGCGCTCCGTCGGCGTCGTTTTCCAGGACTACCTGTTGTTCGAACATCTGAGCGCGCTCGACAACGTCGCCTTCGGGCTCCGCGAACACGGCGTTCGGCGCGCCGACGCACGGGCGCGCGGCCGCGCGCTCCTCAGCGAGGTTGGGGTCGCGGCGCAGGCGTCGGCCCGTCCGCGCGAGCTGTCGGGCGGTCAAGCGCAGCGGGTCGCCATCGCCCGCGCGCTCGCGACCGAGCCTCGACTCCTTCTGCTCGACGAACCGCTCGCCGCGCTCGACGTTCAGACCCGTGCCGAGACGCGGCGTCAGCTCCGGCTGATCCTCGGTCGCTTCCGTGGCGCGCGCGTCCTCGTCACACACGACCCCGTCGACGCCCTCGCGCTCGCCGATCGCATCCTCATCCTCGAACGCGGCGAGGTCGTGCAGACCGGAACTCCCGACGAGATCACGAGCCGCCCCCGCTCCGACTACGTCGCCGAGCTGGTAGGCGTGAACCTCTATCGCGGCCACGCCGACGGCGGCCACATCCGCGTCGGTGAGGCGGTGGTGACCGCGGCGGGACCGCACTCGGGCGACGTGATGATGATCGTCCCTCCCAACGCGGTCGTCCTCCACCGGGAACAACCACACGGCAGCGCGCGCAACACCTGGCCCGGAACGGTCGTCGCGCTCGAGCACCTCGGCGCCCGTGGGCGGGTGAGGGTGCGCGTCGTCGGGCCGCTCACGATCGTCGCCGAGGTCACGCCCGCGGCCGTCCAGGAGCTCGACCTCGCCGAGGGAACCGACGTGTGGGCCGCGGTCAAGGCCACCGAGGTCGAGGTGTTCCCGGTGTGAGGACAACTTTCGATTGACCGAGGGCCATTACTTGAGCGCGACGACCTCGGGCACGATCGGCCCGCCCACGTCGAGCAGCGCCTTGATCTCGGCCGCGCCCACGGGATGGCTGTATAGAAATCCCTGCGCGAAGCCGTAGTCGAGGCCGACGAGATCGGCCGCTTCCTCGAGCGTCTCCACGCCTTCGGCGATGCTCGTATAGCCCATGACGCTCGAGATCGCGGCCATGCTCTTTACAACCGCGCGCATACCGTCCTCGTTCAGTCGCGAGACGAAGCTGCGATCAATCTTGACGACGTTCACCGGGAACCGTTGCAGATACGCCAGCGACGAATATCCGGTACCGAAGTCGTCGATCGCGATACCGACACCGAGCGGCGCAACATTGTCGACGAGGTTCTGACCCGCGACTTCGTCGATCAACACCGATTCGGTGAGCTCCAGCATGAGCTTCCCGGGCTCGAGGCCCGACGACTCGAGCGCCGCCGAGATCTCGGCCGCGAACCCGGCCTCGCGGAGCTGGCGGGCGGAGACGTTCACGCTCACGTACAGACTGCGACCGCCCTTGTTCCACACCGCGGCGTGCGCGCACGCCTCCTGCAATACCCACCGGCCGATGACCGTGATGAGCGCGCTCTCCTCCGCGATCGGGATGAACTCCGACGGCGACAGCGTGCCGAGCTTGGGGTGCTCCCAACGAACGAGCGCCTCGACGCCCACGATCTCGCTGGAGCCGAGCGAGATGATCGGTTGGAAGAGCACGCGGAGCTCGTTGTTCTCGACCGCGGATTCGAGTTGGGTGCGAAGCCGGAGCCGCGAGTACGCCTCCCAACCCATTGACGTGTCGAAGACGGCGATGCGGTTCTTGCCCTGTTCCTTCGCCCGGTACAACGCGATGTCGGCGTCGCGCATCAGGTTGTTGTGCGCGTACCCCTGTTCTGCGATCGCAATGCCGATGCTCGCGGGCACGGTAACCGACAGCTCGCCGATCTCGACCGGGAGCTGAAGGACCTCGAGCAACCGCTGCGCGACCTGCATCACTTCGGCGACGTCGGCGATGCCGTCGAGCAGCACCGCAAACTCGTCTCCGCCGAGACGCGCGATCGTGTCGCTGGGCCGGACGCACTCACTGAGCCGTCCCGACACCGCACACAACAGCGTGTCGCCCGCGGCATGGCCGAGACCGTCGTTGATTGCTTTGAAGTCGTCGAGGTCGACGAACATCACCGCGATTCCCGCGCCGGTCCGGCGGCTTCGCAGGCGCGCCTGGTCGAGGCGGTCCATGAAGAGCGATCGATTCGCCAGCTTGGTGAGGTCGTCGCGGAACACCCGCTCCTCGAGCTCGCGTGCGAGCTCGCGTTTCAAGGTGACATCGCGCATAGTGACGACGAGGCCCGCGACGTCCTTGTCGCCGATCATGTTCACGATGGTCATCTCGAAGTCGCGCGGTCGGCCTTTCCCGTCGACGAAGATCCCGATGAGCTCCTCGTGCGTCCCGGGCGGCACCCCGACCGCCGCACGGAGCTGGCCGGCAACGCGGTCCGACTCGTCCAGACCGAGCGATTCGTCGAATCGCCGGCCGACCAGCTCGTCGCCGGCGCTGCACAGGATCGCGCTTGCGCGCGGACTCGCGTAGGAGATCACGCCCGCGCGATCGACGACGAAGATCGCGTCGTTCAGCACTTGCACCAGCGCGCCGAGACGGCGCAGGCCGTGGCGCACACCGGCCGCCCGTGCACCTGCCGCGAGGTGCCACAGTCTCAGCGCGACGAACACGAACATGACGAGCGCGACCGCGCCCGGGACCAACGTCGAAACGTCACGATGGCCGGTCGACCACGCATCGACCACAGGGATCGCCGAGCACAATGCCACCGAGGTCAGGATGCACAGCACGCGGAGGCGGTTCGCCGGATCGATGTCGACCACCCGCGCCTCACCGGCGGTCGTGCGGCGCGCCGCGATCGCGATGATCGAGAACGCGAAGATCCCGCTGAGCTCCAGTGCACCCCGTCCCGTACCGGTGGAGTGCGTGAGCCCGGCGCCTTCGAACAGATCTGCAGCTGCGAGCGGGACGACTCCGAAGAACAGGAGCCTCGACGCGACCTCGTGCCGGAAGAGGAGTCGCACGCCGACCGCGCAGAGAACGATTGCGAGCAGCGGTCGGGCCGCGACCAGCACACCGCCCGATATCTCGGCTGCGCGAGACATCGCGGAGGGGTAGGCCAACGTCGGCCAGCACGCGGCAAACAGCGCGCAACCCGCGATCGCCCCGTCGAGGACCGAGGCTCGTCCGTCGTCCGAGTCGGTGTGACGCAGGATCGCGCCGAAGCCGAGGACGAGCGCGAGATACGCGGCGATTCGCAGAGCATCGGAACAGTGCAGGAACGCGACCTGACCGGAGATGACGAACCAGGTGCGCGCCGCCTCACCGAGCACGACGAAGCCGGTTCCGACGGCGATCCCCGTCCACCGACGCGCCGAGGGCTGGCGCAGCACCGTCGCCACGATGAACGACCAGACGAACACCAATGCGCCGAGGTAGACGAATCGCCGGACGGCGTCGCTGCCCGGTACGACAGCGATCGCGATCGGCGCCGCCACGGCCGCCGCGACCAGGCACGCCCTCCGCAGTCCGGTGCGCGCCCGCCGGGCGTCGGTCTCGGGGACGAATTCGTCCGTCGGCCGCGCCGAGGAGTCGCCGGTCGGGTGATTCGTCATCAGGAGCATGAATCGGCATCTTCGTCGGCGAGCCCAAGCCCCTTGAGCCGGCCTCGGACCCCGAGACCAAGGTCACAGTCAACCGGCCCCGGGCCCGGCCGCCACCTGCCTCGGAGGCTTCGGAAGCTACGAGGCGCGAACGGCCATGCCCGTGACGGACGACGACGAGTTCGCGAACGAGCCGAAGAAGCGGGCGTCGCCGAAGCTGAAGATCCCACCGTCGGCAGCCACGAACCAGTAGCCGCGGGCGGTCGGCGAGGCGGCCATGCCGACGATCGGGCGGTTGNNCCCATCGAGCCGAGGAAGCGGGCATCGCCGTAGCTGAACAGGCCGCCGTCGGCGGCGACGAACCAGTAGCCGCGGCCGCTCGGGGTAGACGTCATGCCCACGATCGGCTGGTTCAGATGGATGGCGCCCGTCGACCCGTAGAAGCGCGCGTTGCCGAAACTGAAGATCCCACCGTCGGTCGCGACGAGCCAGTACCCGTTCCCGTTCGGCGTTGCCGCGATCCCGACGATGGGCTTGGCGAGCGGTCGGCCGAACATCGAGCCGAAGGAACGCGCGTCGCCGTACGACCGAATGTCACCCTGCGCCGTCGCCAGCCAGTAACCGTTGCCCGAAGGAGTGGTGGCGATCCCGACGACGCGATCGGTCCAGCCGACGCTGCCGGTCGCGACGCTCGAACGCGCGGCGGCGCCGAAGCCGACGACCTGGCCGGTTGTGGTCGCGAACCAGTAGCCGTTCGCTCGTCGAACGTGCGGCGGACCGTTCGAATCCGTGTGGATCGGGACCGTCGTGGTGGTCGTGGTTGTCGTGGTTGCGGGCGTGACCGTGCTGGTCGTCGTTCCGACCGCGACGGTCGAAGTCGATGTTGACGTCGACTCCGACGTGGAGGTCGACGTCGACGTGGAGGCCGGCGTCGTCACGGTCGTCGTCGTCTCGTCCGGCGCCGACGTCGAGGTCGTGTCCCCTGCCGACGTCGTCGTGGTGCTCTCGCCGGGGACCGTCGTGGTCGGATCCGGGGCGGTGGTGGTAGTCGACGGATCGAGCGTCGTCGTCGAGGTCGACGCGCCGAGCGTCGTTGTCGTGGCGCCCGCGTCCGTCGACGTCGTCGAGCCGAGCGGATCGAACGAGGTCGTCGTGGTGGACGAAGGATCGAGTGTGGTCGTCGTGGCGCCCGCGTCCGTCGTCGTCGTGGTCGACGGATCGAACGAGGTTGTCGTCGTGGTCGACGGATCGAACGAGGTCGTCGTCGTCGTCGGAGTGGGGGGAACCGTCGGGCCGGTGTCGGGGGGCGTATCGGACACGACCGTGAAGGAGCCACCGAAGGTCTTCGCGGCCCAGTCCGCCGCCGTGAGGTGACCGACGTTTCCGGCCCGGTCCGTCGGCCATGCGTCCGCCATCGTCCACACGCCGGGTTCGGCATGGGCCGCCACCGTCGCGGTGATCGAGTAGTTGCCGTCGAGTCCGTTACCTGACACGCGCTGCGCGGCGCCGAACGGCACGGTCAGCCGCTGCCGTCCCGAGGGTGACGCGAACACGACCGAGGTCGGCGAGTCGACGAGTCCGTCGGCCGCGCCGGAGATGTCGTCGACGATACGACCCTGCATCACGATCGAAGCCGAGGTCGCGCGCACGTCGGCGGTCGTCGTCGCCATGGAGAAGGAACGGATCTGTGGCGCCGACGTGTCACCGATGCCGGTCTGCGTGAACGACACGCCGGGCGCGGTCCACGTCTGGTTGTTTCCGACCTGGTCGACGAGCGTCACGCCCTCCACCGTCCACACGCCTTGCTCCGACCAGCGCGGCAGGGTGACCGCGACCACGAACGTCGCGTCCAGGGCATCGCCCGCCGTGCGATGGTCGACACTGAGCGTCGCCCGCGCGTGGTGCGCACCGCTCGGCCCCCGAAGCACGACCTGGCTCGCGGCCTTCGCAACGCCGTCGGACACACCACTCAGGTCATCGACGGCGTGCACGCTCACCGTGATCGTCGCGGACTGCAGCGAGGTGTCGACGCCGGCGGGCGAGAGCCCGAGCGCGACGAGCTGCGGCGCGGTGGTGTCGCCCGCGCCGGTCTGGTCGACCGCCGCAGGAAAGCCCGCGGCGGCGAGATTGGCCGTGCTCATCGACCGCGTGTTGCCGGATATGTCGACGAGGACGGCCGAGGCGCTCCACCGGCCCGGTTCCGCGTGCCACGGGATGGTCAACGTCGAGCGGTAGACGCCATCGGCCGCCGTCCCCGAGATCCGTTGCGCCTGCGACAGGTAGGCGATCGCCTGCTGCTGACCACCCGGTCCGGTGAGAACGATCCGGCTGAGGGGCGCGGCGCCGCCGATCGAGGGACTCGTCTCGTCGGTGAGACGCGCGGTCATCGTGACGACCGCCGGACCCGCGGACGTGTCGACCGTCGTCGGCGTGATCGCGAGCGACGCGAGGACGGGAGCGTTGGCGTCGACCGCGGCCGCGCCGCGTTCGCTAAATCCGAGCAAGATGAACGTGACGAGGACGAACACCGTCGAAGTCGCCGCCACCACCGACCGCCGGTTCCGCGCAACCATCCCGTCCAGAATCGGCCCAAACCCGACCCGGATGAGCCGCTTGCCGCATTCCTCACTTCCCCCCACCCAGACCTGCACCAACAGTTGGGCGCGAAACCGGTCCCACGCGCCCGTTTTTGCACCCAACAGTTGGGCGCGAATGGGTCAGGCGAGGAGGGCCGGGTCGACGTCGAGGGGTTCGAGGGGTTCGAGACGATCGGCGGCCCGCGCCGTCGGGGCCGCGACCCGCGGAATGAGGAACGAGAGCAGCGCCCCCACTGCGACGACCACCACCGCGAAGAGGAGTGCGACGCGCGCTCCGTCGACAACGCTCGTGCGCAACGCGTGCTGCAGGATCGTGGTGTCGTGCGGGCTCGTCGATGCCGGCGGCTTGTAGAACGCGCCCTGGGCGTGCACGCCTGCCAACGCCTGGGCCTTCACCGCGACCGGGAGCGCGGCCGCGCGGATCCGGGTCACCGCCTGGCTCAGGATCTGCACGCTGAGCAACGAGCCGATCATGGCGACACCCAACGCGGCGCCGACCTGGCGAACTGTCGTGTTGGCTCCGCTCGCTACTCCGGAGCTTTCCGCCGGCACCTCCGACATCACGACGTTCGTGAGCTGCGCGCCGGCGAAGCCGATGCCGACCCCGTAGAACGCGAGACCGGGCAGGAGTCGCCACACGGTGATCTCGAGTGACACCGCGTGGAAGATCAGCACTAATCCGGCCACGTACGAGAACAACCCGAGCCGAACGACGACGGTCGTTCCCACCGCCCGGATGAGCCGGCCGCCGATCTGCGCACCCAGGATGATGAACACGCCCGTCGGGAACTGCCACCAACCGTTCTGTTGCGGAGTCAGGAGCCGCGCACCCTGCAGGAACACCGGGAGCACGAAGCTCAGGCCGAACTGGCCCATCGCGAGCACGAGGCCGGTGAGGAGGCCATAGCGGTACGTCTTGATCCGCAGGTGCGCGAACGGGAACAGTGGGTAGGCGTCACGCCGCTCCTTCGCGCGCTCGGCAAAGTAGAACGCGATCAGGACCCCGATCGCTACCGCAAGCACGATCGGCATGATCGAGATCGGCCTCGTGACCGGCCACACGACGAGCTCGAACAGCGAGAAATCCTTCAGCGGCGTCCCCCAGCCGTATGTGCTGCCCTCGCTGAGCGCGAACACCAACAGGAACATGCCCACCGCAATCAACGCCGCGCCGAGCAGATCGAGTGGGATCCGGCGCTCGGTCCGCTCGCCGCGCCGCATGAACAAGAGCGCGCCGATGATCGCGAGCGGGGCGATGATCACGTTGATGCGAAACGACCAACGCCACGAGTAGTTCGACGTCAGGAAGCCGCCGACGACCGGTCCGAACGCGGCGGCCACGCCCGCGGTCGCGCCCCATGCCGCGAATGCAGTGGCCCGCTCGCGACCCTTGAAGGTCGTCGAGAGGATCGCGAGCGTCGACGGCAACATGAGCGACGCACCGATACCTTCGATGATCGCCTCGCCGACGACGAGCTGGGGTACCGACGTCGACACGGACGCGACCAGCGATCCCACACCGAAGAGCGCGGCGCCGATCACGAAGATGCGCCGGTGACCGTAGATATCGCCGAGTCGTCCGCCGATGATCAGCAGCGTCGCGAAGGTGAGCGCGTAGCCCGTAACCACCCAGAGGAGTGACGGAAGGGTCGTGTGGAACTCGGCGCGGATCGTCGGGATCGCGACGTTGAGCACGGTGTTGTCGAGCACCACGATGAACGCGGCCATGAGAACGACGAGGAGCGCGACCCACCGCCGCGGATCGAGGTGCTCGGACTCGGCGACGCGCGCTTCGTCGACGATCACTTCGCGTGCTTTTGCCTCATCCGGCGAAGCTGCGCGAAGTCGAGCGGACGACCGGGAAGCGCGGTGGCGTCCCGGGCGCGCAGGCCGTCGAGGATGATGCGCACGTATCGTTCGCGCATGACCGGTTGAAGGTCGTCCACGATTGCCGTCGCGTGCGCGACGCCCGAGAACAGCATCGAGACGTCGCCCGGACCGATGTCGGCGCGGATCGCGCCCGCGGCCTGGGCCCGAGCGACCAGCTCGGAGACCGCGCGTAGCAACTTCTCGCGCGGCGACGCGGCCGATGCGAGCATGTTCTCGCTCGCCATCTGATCGGCGAGCGCGCGGTGGCGCGCCTGGAAATCGGGCAACCCGACGACAAACCGCTCGAAGGCATGGGCGGGGTCGGGGTCGGCCAGCGCTTGCTCGGCCTCGTGCAGCAATGTCTCGTACATCGAACCGACAACCGCTTCTACGAGCGCCTGCTTGGTCGGGAAATTGCGGCACACCGTGCCCACGCCGACGCCCGCTCGGCGCGCCACATCCTCGATCGGGGCCTTCAGACCCGACTCGCCGAAGACGGCCTCGGCGGCCTCCAGAACGCGCTCCCGATTCCGGCGCGCGTCGGCGCGCCGAGGTCCGTCGGTCGCCGCGGCGTCACGCGGATCTCGGGCTTTGGCGCTTTTCGCTTCAAGCGGAACCATGATTCCGATTATAGTGGGGATCCGGAATCGGTATTCCACTTCCGGGCGCGCGGCGCGCTTGCCCGTCCGACCGACCCGACCGACCCAAGCCTCTCGATCTCGAGTCCCCCGGAGTGAACATGACAGCCGAGACGAAGAGCCCGGACGATCTCGCGTTCGATCGCCGTTGGTGGACGCTCGCGGTGCTCTGCCTGAGCTTGCTCATCGTGTTCGTCGGCAACTCGAGTCTCAACGTCGCGATCCCGACTCTCTCGCGCGAATTGCACGCCACGGAGTCGCAGCTGCAGTGGGTCGTCGCGATCTATTCGCTCGTCTTCGCCGGGTTGTTGTTCTCCACCGGCGCCCTGGGCGACCGCTTCGGACGAAAGGGCGCGTTACAGCTCGGGCTGCTGCTGTTCCTGATCGGCGCCGTCCTCGCGTCGATGTCGACCGGGATGGGCCAACTGATCGCGTGCCGCGCCGTGATGGGTGTGGCGGGCGCGCTGATCATGCCGTCGACGTTGTCGATCATCATCAACATCTTCCCCGGGCACGAACGCCCGAAGGCGATCGCGATCTGGGCGAGCGTCACGGGTGCGGCGGGCGCGCTGGGTCCCGTCGCGAGCGGCTTCCTGCTCGGCCACTTCGGGTTCGGCTCGGTGTTCCTCGTCAACGTGCCGATCATCATCGTCGCCCTCGTCGCCGGGAAGTTCGTCGTTCCCAAGTCGCGCGATCCCGAGGAGTCGCAGTTCGACCCCCTCGGCGCGGTGCTCTCGATCATCGGCATCGTGGCGCTCGTGTACGGGCTCATCGAAGCGCCCGACAAAGGCTGGATGAGCGTCGGGACACTCGCCGCCTTCGTCGTCGCGCTCGTCGTCCTCTCGCTGTTCGTCGCGTGGGAGCTGCACGCGCCGGAACCGATGCTCGACATGCATTACTTCCGCCGACCGGCCTTCAGCACGGGTACCGGCGGCATGATCCTCGTGTTCGTCGCGATGTACGGCGTGATGTTCCTCATCACTCAATACTTCCAACTCGTGCTCGGCTACAGCCCCCTGTCGGCCGCTCTCCGACTCATGCCGATCGCGATGATCATGCTCGTCGTCGCGCCTCTTACTCCGCGGCTGAGCGCGCGCTTCGGCGCGCACCGGACGGTCGGCGTCGGCATGCTCTGCATCGCCACCGGTCTGTTGTTGTTCACGGGTCTGTCCACGCATACCGCGTACGCGTACGTCGTGCTGTGCGTAGTGCCTCTGACGACCGGCATCGCGCTCTCGATGTCGCCGATGACCGCGTCGATCATGTCCGCGGTTCCACCTTCACGCGCCGGTGCCGGCTCCGCCATGAACGACGCGACGCGCGAACTGGGAGCCGCGCTGGGGATCGCCGTACTCGGCAGCGTCGCCGCGTCGCGCTACGCCGGTTCCGTCGCACCCGCGCTGCGCGGCCTCAGCCCTGCCGACCAGACCAGTGCTCGCACATCGATCGCCGGGGCACTGCACGTTGCGTCGTCACTGCCGGCCGGCGCGCGCGACCAGCTCGTCTTCGCCGCGCAGCACGCGTTCGTCAACGGCATCCATCTCGCGGTTATCGTCGGCGCGACGCTCGCCGTGATCAGCGCCGGAATCGTGTGGCGCAACCTCCCGCACACCCTCGCCCAGGAAGGCGCCCTCCACAGTCCGGTCGAGGCACTCGAAGAGGTCGCGGCCATGGGTCTCGGCGGCGTCCCCCCGATTTTCGCCGACGAGCAACGCGACGAGGAACGAGAGCTCGAGCGCGACCGGCAACGGCACCGCGAGCGAGACCGGCAGCGCTCCGGCTAGGCACTTTCCGGGCGGTTTTCGCCCGGGAGTGGTCCGGGCCTCTATGTTTCCGACATGGCAGTTTCTCGCAAGCCGGCTCGTACAGCCGGCGCGCCACCCAAACGTCCCACCGATCTCGAGGCCGCGGCCGCCCGCCAACGCGCTCGCGACCGGGCCGGCGAAGACGAACATCCCCGCAAGAGCGGTCCCGCACGGGGTGGCAAGGGCTGACGTTCCAGGCCCCAGGCCGGTCCGGCACCGACGGACGGGTCAGGCCTCGACCGGTCCGGGCCGCACGATGTAGTCGTCGGCTTCGTCGTCCCATTCCATCTCGATCAGGCCCCGAGCCCGGGCGGCCTTGCAGAACTGCAGGAATCCGCCGTAGCCGAAGCGCTTCTCGCTGAAATCGGGCTCGACCTTGCGCAGCTGGGTCTTCAGGCCCGACAGATGCGGCGCACGACCCGACTTCTCCGTGAGCTGTACGACCACGGATCGGAGCAACGCGAACGCCGCCTGCTCGTCGCGGGCCTCGGTCGGAAAGCTCACCTCGGGGTCGCCCTGCCCGGGACCCGGCGACAACGTGACGAGGCCTTGCTCCTCGAGGTGCCGCAGCAGCTCCGAGAATCCGCGGAACCCGTACGTCGTCTCGCTGAACGTCGGGTCCTTGCGCAGGATCGCGCGCTTCAGCATCGAGGCGAGCACCGGGCCACCGGCGCTGCGGGACAGCCCCGACAGCGTCTGCGTGACGAGGACTCCGAGATCGGCCTCCTCGGCTCGCGGCGCGGGCTGTTCCTCGTCGGCGATCGGCTCTTCGTCGACCGCCGTCGGCCGTTTGGAGCGAGCCGAGCGGCCCGAGCCGCGCCGCACTTCGACCGGCTCGACTCCCTCGAGTCGCTCGTAGAACAGGAACTCGTCGCACGCCGGCGGGAGCAGCGTCGACGTGGACGCCTCGACGCCGATGCCGATGACCCGCCGGTTGAGCTCGCGCAGCTTGTGGACCAAAGGCGTGAAGTCGCTGTCGCCGGTACCCAGGACGAAGGTGGTGATGTAGTCGCGCTCGAAACAGAGCTCGATCGCGTCGACGGCCATCTTGATGTCGGCCGCGTTCTTGCGGACCGCTCCCATCCGCTGCGGGATCTCGATCAACTCGACGTGGTGGCGGGTGAGCATGCGCCGGTCTTCGTCGAACCGCGACCAGTCTGCATACGCGCGGCGCACGACGACCCGGCCGCGCTCGGCCAGCGCATCGGCGACGGGCCGGAAGTCGAACACGTTGAGATGAAGCTGTTCCCGCGCACCGATCGCGAGGTTCTCGTAGTCGAGGAACAGTGCGATGCGCTCTTCGTCGTTGGTCACGCGCTCGCGACCATATCGGCAACCGGCCGTCGTCGACGACGGGACACGCGCGGACCCAGCAATCTCGACACGAGATAGATCCCGAAACTGATCGAGGTCACGAAAACGCTCGGTTTGATCGTCGTGCTCGCCAGGCTCGCGAGTATCCCGCCGTCGGCCGCGATGAGCGCGAAGACGATTGACAGACCCGTGACAGTCAAGGGATTCGGCGACCAGCGCTGAGCCGCCGCGGCCGGCGTGATCGCGAGACTGAGCACGAGCAGCGTTCCGACGACCTGGGCGGCCGCGGTGACCGTGAGCGCGAGGACGAGTAGGAACACGAGACCGAGCCGCCGGACGGGAATGCCGCGCGCGGTCGCGACGTCGGCATCGACAGACGCGAACAACAGCGGCCGGTAGACGACCACCATGACGGCCACCACACCGACCCCGATCGCGACGAGAGCGAGCAGCTGGTCGTTGCTCACGCCGAAGACGTTGCCGAACAAGATGTTGGTCGCGGCCGTCGCGTAGCCGTGGTAGTAGCCGAGAAGCAGCACACCGACACCGAGCCCGAACGCGAGGATGACGCCGATGGCGGAGTCGCGCTCGCGCTCGCGCACCCCGAGTGCGCCGATCACCGCCGCCACGACGAGCGCCCCGATCAGGGCGCCACCGATCGGGTTGTTGTCGACCAACAACCCCGCGGCCGCACCCGTGAACGCGAGCTCGCTCGTACCGTGCACCGCGAACGCCATCCCGCGGGTCACGACGAATGGTCCGATCAGGCCGCACGTGACCGCGACCAGCGCGCCCGCGATCAGCGCATGCTGCGCGAACGGCTGCGAGAGGTAGAGCACGCCCGTCAATGCGACCCCGGTATGTGATGGTGCTGGTGGTCGTGATGATGGTGATGATGACCGCCCGGCTCCGTCGGCGCGCTGTCGTCGGAACCGACGACGATGATGCGGCCCCGCACGTGCAACACGTCGACATCGGTCCCGTACAGATCGCTGAGCCCTTCGCTCGTGAGGACCTCGTCCGGCGTTCCGACGGCCCAGCGCCCGCCGACGAGATAGAGAACACGATCGACGTAGGGGAGGATCGGATTGATCTCGTGCGTGACGAACACGACCGCGGTGCCGGCGTCGTCTCGTCGGGCGTCGATGAGCTCGGTGACGGCCTGCTGGTGTGAGAGGTCGAGCGAGAGCAACGGCTCGTCGCACAACAGCACGCGAGGGTTGCCGATCAGCGCCTGGGCGACCCGCAAGCGCTGCTGCTCTCCTCCGGAGAGGAGCCCGATCGGGGCGCCCGCGTAGCCCTCCGCGCCGACCGATCGGACCGCGGCATCGACGAGCGCACGGCTGCGCGCGGTCGCAAACGGGAGACCGCGACGGTGACCGTCGAGCCCGAACCGCACGAGATCACGACCGCGGATTGGCAGATCGCGATCGAAGGCACGTTGTTGCGGCACGTATCCGACGTCGTGGCTCCCGCGCCTGGGTGCCCGGCCGTCGATCTCGACTTCGCCGCTCGACAACCGCGTCAGCCCGAGCAGGATGCGCAGGAGCGTCGTCTTCCCCGAGCCGTTCGGGCCGAGCACCGCGAGGAATTCACCGGGCGCGATGTCGAGGTCGAGATGCTCGAACAAGACGCGCGTGTCGAAACGCATCGACGCGTCGCGCAACCGGACGATCGACACCGTCAACCCCCGAGCGCCGTGAGCAACGCTTCGAGCTGATGCTGCTGCCAAGCCTGGTAACTCGGCTCATTCTCTGGTTGCGTCTCGGTGACCGCGACGACGGGTATCCCGGCCTTCCGGGCCAGATCGCGCACGTGCTGCGTCACCGGGCTCGTCGCCTGGGCGTTGTACAGCAGCACGCGGACCCGACGCCCGGACACCAGATCGTTCATGGCCTTGGTATCTCCCGCACTCGGTTCGTTGCCGTCCTCGATCGCCTGCGCGAATCCCGGAGGTGACGCGACGGTGAGGCCCGCGGCATCGAGGAGATAGCCGGGAACGCGCTCGGTATACGCGACCGGCGCATGCGGGTACTTGGTCTTGATCTCGGTGACGAGCCGGTCGAGCGGGGCGAGCGAGTCGAGGAACGTCTTCAGGTTCGCGGCGAACGACGCTTGGTCGGCGGGATCGGCGGACGCGAGCTCGGACTCGATTGCACGGGCCACCTCGGGAATCCGCGGCAGGTCGTACCAGAGGTGCGGGTTCACGTCGGTCCCCCCGGCCTTCAGAACTTCGGCAACGGTGAGCACGACGCGCCCGCGGTTCGACGTAGCCGACAGCAGCTTGGTGACGAAGTCGTCGTAGCCCGCCCCGTTCACAATCGCGAGCCGCGCGCCCGCGATCGCGGCGGCGTCGCGCGCATCCGACTCGTACTGATGCGGGTCGGCGGTCGGATCACTGATGATCGACGTCACCTCGATACGGCTACCGCCGATCTGGCCCGCGATGTCACCCCAGAAGTTCTCGGCCGCGACGACCTTGACGCCGCCGCTCGACCTCGTCGCAGGAGATCCGCTGCCGCACCCGGACGCGACCACGGCAATCAGGACGACGATCGAAGAAATCTTGGAGAGCTGCTGCATTACCCATAATGAGAACGGTTCTCGTTCTCATTGTCAAATCGACCGTCCCCGAGACCGACGCGCCATGATGGCGACGATGGACCGACTCGACCGCGCCGGCGCGGGGCCCGGCCGGCTTTGGCTCGCCACCCGAGCGGCAGCCACGACCGTGGCGATCGGTTTCGGGCTCGCCGCAATGTCCAAACCCGACACGGTCGGCGTCGGCGCCCGGTTGCTCATCGTGCTCGCCTTGGGAGCCGGCCTCCTGGCCGCTCGCCGCCTCCCGGCCAACCGCACCCTTGCGGTCGTGGGTGGCGTGGTCGCCGTGACCGCGGCGTGGCTCCTCCCCCAACGCGACGATGTGGCCGCCGCGGTGATCCTCGCCGTCTTGTTCGCGCTGGGCGCAGGCATCGCAGTCGAGCCGCCGCCGCCGTCGCGCTCGACCCAACTCGGGCTGCTCGCCGGGCTGATCGCGATGTTCGCGCTCCGGTTCACGGTCTCCCAAAAGACTCTGCTCATCGTCGTGGTGTGCGTCGTCGCAGCGGCGACCGCGGCGACGGTGGCCGGTCGGTTCCCCACTCGCAGGCCGCGCCGGGGACGGGCCGTCGTATTCGGCACGGTCCTGGTTGCGACGATGCTCGTCTTCACCGGATACGTCGGCGCGGAGACTCCCGGCGCGACGTGGTTCGGCGGCGGCACCGTGCACGGGCCGGTCGACACCGGCGAGGTCGCGCTGACGTTCGACGACGGACCCAACCTCGGCGCGACCAGGAAGATCATGGCGATCCTCGACGCGCACGACGTCAAGGGAACGTTCTTCGAGGTCGGCAAAGCCATCGACGCCGATCCGCAGATCACGCGCGCGCTATACGACGACGGCCATCTCCTCGGCAACCACTCGTACAACCACGACCAGTGGCGTTGGCTCGATCCCCGCTATCCCGAGTTGCAGCGGACGCAGGACGCGTTCCGCCGCGCGATCGGAACGTGCCCGGTTCTCTACCGACCGCCGCACGGCGACCGCACACCGTTCCTCGCGCAGGTGGTGCGCGATCACCACATGCGCATGGTGCTGTGGAGTGCATCAGCCGGCGATTGGGCGACGAACGACTCCCGGCTCGTCGCGCGCCGCATCCTCGCGGGCGCGCACCCCGGCGCGATCCTCCTGCTGCACGACGGCCTCGACGGCAACCCGTCGGCCAACCGCGACGTTCTCGTAAAAGCCCTGCCGCTCATCCTCCAGGGCCTGCGCGACAAAGGTCTTTCGGCAGTCCGCCTCGACCGTTTGCTCGGCACCGGCGACTACCAGAGTTGCTGACGCGAAAGAGCCGCCGGCATCTTGCACCGGCGGCTCCCGCGAAGTGACTCGACGTCAGATGACTCGGACGTTCTGGGCCTCTTGGCCCTTGCGGCCCTGCGCGACATCGAACTCGACGCGCTGGCCTTCGTCGAGGGTCTTGTATCCGTCACCCTGAATTGCGGAGAAGTGAACGAACACGTCTTCGCCTTGCTCGCGGGAGATGAAGCCGTAACCCTTTTCGGCATTGAAGAACTTGACCGTACCTTGTGCCACTACATACTCGTTTCTGATACGCGACCGACCGACCAATTCGACCGGCTCGCCGTAGAGCAGTGTATTGGAAGGCCCGTCGACCGCTAGCCTTGCCTCGCTTTGCAGTGTGCAGGAGACCGCTCGGGGGGCGCCGGTGCTGTTCGAAGCCGAGGGTGTCGTATTTCTGGTCCTGTTCGCCTTCTGGATCTGGGCGATCCTCGACGTCATCGCGACGGAAGCGGAACTCTGCCGGAACCTGCCCAAGGTCGTCTGGCTGATCCTCGTGTTGGTCCTCGCCGATATCGGGTCGATCGCCTGGCTCCTGCTGGGTCGACCGGAGAAAGGAAGCTGGAAGCCGGGATCGACCGACTACTCCGCGCCTCGCCGCCCGATCGCGTACGAGGACCATCCGCGCTACAGCGCGACGCCCGAGATCACCGACCGTCGCTCCGAGGAGCTCGACCGTCGTCTCGACGATTGGGAGGCCGAACAGCGCCTCAAGAAGGCCGAGCTCGACCGACGCGAAACGGAACTGCGTGAGCGCGAGCTCTCCTTGCGTGAGCGCGAGATCGAGAAGCGCGAACGCACACTCGACCCGTAGATCGACCGCTTGCGATCAGGCCGCGGGCACCGCCCGCGCGCGCAGCAGCGCCTCGTTCGGGCTCTCCGGCAGCTCGAGCAACGGTTGCGCGAGCTCGGCCCGGGTCGGCCCGAACTCGTCCCCGAGCGGCTTCAACGCCGCGACGTCGAATTCGTACAGCTTCGCGACGTTGTCGGTGAGGATGCGTTGCATGTCGGCCGGGCTCCAATCGGAGAAGACCTGGCGCAACGCCTCGCGCGAGAACGGGTAGGTGCCCTCGTCGTGCGGGTAATCGGAACCCCACATGAACTTGTCGAGCCCAACCGTGTCCTTCGCCGCGCGCGCATCGGCGGGGCCGGGGAAGCTGACTCCGAGCCACACGTTCTGCTGGAAGTACTCGGTCGCCGACTTCGGAAGGATGTGCTCGGGCTTGAAGCGCAACTCGCCGATCGCGCCGTCCTTCTTCACGCGCTTGAGCACGTCGTCCATCTGAGACAAAAAGGACGGGATCCACGCGCAACCCTGCTCGGTCATGACGAATTTGAGCTTCGGGAAGCGCTCGAAAACGCCCGATAGCAACATGAAGATCAGCGGGCGCCGAGAGTAGTTACCCAGCTCGGTGATCTGGATCAGCGCGGACGAAGGGTGCGGCAGGTAGGACGGGCCGCCGACGCCGCCGTGACAGTTGAGCGGCACCTCGAGGTCTTCGCAGACGGCCCAGAGCCGGTCGTAGTCGGGATGGTTCAGCGGCTTCAGCCACGTCGCGTCGGGCGGTACCGACGGCAGCAACGCACCGCCGCGCAATCCGTGCTCCTTGATCCACTTGACGTCTTCGATCGCGTCGTCGATGTCGTTCACGAATATCTGGCCGATACCGGCACGACGCTCGGGGAACTGGCCGCAGAAGTCTTCGAGCCAGCGGTTGTGTGCGCGCACGCCCGCGATCCGGT
Source organism: Actinomycetota bacterium (assembly GCA_003134555.1). Classification (GTDB taxonomy): domain Bacteria; phylum Actinomycetota; class Acidimicrobiia; order IMCC26256; family PALSA-610; genus PALSA-610. The sequence continues at coordinate 274,567 of PLBO01000151.1, read as the reverse complement.
GCTCGTATTGATCCGGCGTCGGCGGCGCCGCGAACAACACGAAGCTCGGGAAGAACGGCGGCACGGTGTTCGGGAAGATGACTTCGCCGACGATGCCGTCGGCATCTTGCTGGCCGTTGCGCATGTCGTTGTCCCAGTTGCGCCAACGACGCTGGTCGCCCAGGTCCTTGAACGGGTTCTTGTACTTCGCGCGCCAGGCGTCGAAGTCGTCGAGATACTTCGACTCGAGAAACTCGCGGTACTGCGCGTGACTCCCGCCCGCGTGCGTGTCGGACGAGATGATCGTGTAGTGCTGATCGGTCGCTGACGACACGAGTCCTCCTGCAAGCTTGCGCCTGTAACTAGAATTCGATTCTAGTATAGTGAAATTCGATGCCCGAAGCCAAGTCGTCTCTTACCCACGCTCAACAAGCCCGCCGCGACCGCATCGTCGAGGCCGGCCTCGCGCTGCTGGCCGAGCGCGACTACGACAAGATCCAGGTCAAGGACGTCGCCGAGGAAGCAAGCGTCGCGCTGGGCACGCTCTACCACTACTTCTCGTCGAAGGAGCACCTCTTCGCCGAGGTCCTCGTCCGGTGGGCCGGGACGTTGCGCACGAACATCTCCCGAAATCCCCTGCGTGGTCCGACCGACACACAGCGCCTCACGCAGGTGATCAACCGATCGGTCCGAGCCTTCCAGCGGCAACCCTCGTTGGCGCGGCTCGTCGCGACGCTCGAGACGTCGGCCGACCCATTCGCCACCGAGATCCTCGCCCGCCTCGCCCAGACGACCAACGACATCTACCTCGAAGCGATCCAAGATGTCGACCGCGACACCGCGCAGCGCGTCGTCGGGGTGATCGACGCCGTTCTCGCGGCGCGCCTGCGATCGTGGATCGCAGGCCGGATATCGATCACGGCTGTTTCCGACGACCTGGCGGATGCGATCGCTTTCCTGCTCGACCCGGATTCGCCGCGCGCCGGAGTTCGTCAGACCGCGCGCTCGTAGTACACCGGCTCGCCGTTCTCCTGCGCGAAGTACACGCGGCCGCGCCGGTACGCGAGCACGAGACCGGAACGCACCGACACGAGCGCGTCGTCACGCTCGACGGCCCAAAGTTCGCGGTCGCTCGCGCGAACGAATTCGTGTCCTCGCTCGGCATACGCGAACACCGCACCGTCGTCGAACCGGCACAGACACCGCGCACGTGTGTCGGGAACGGACTCGATCGAAGATTCGATCAACGGTTGGATCGTCGGGAGATCGGTCTGCAAAGCCATGAGGCCCCCTTACCCGCCGCCGCAGAGCCACAAGCGTACCGGCGACAACGGGTCCGGACCAGGGGGTCAAACGGTCACGCAGTGACAGTCTCCATGCGCGCGAAGAGCGCGGAAGCGGTCGCGGCATCGGCCGGCAAGAATGTCTCTAGCGACAGCTCCGCGAGTGTGATATCAAGCGCGGTACCGAACGTGGCGATCATCGTCATGAGAGCCAGCACGCCTCCGTCGGTCCGCAGCCGCATGGGCATCGCGATCGCGCGCGGCGCCTCGACCGAAGGTGGCAACGCGACACCCATGTCGTCCGCGTAACCGACCAGTTCGCGTTCGAGCTCGCGCAGTTCGTCGTCACCGGTGACCGCGATCTGTCGTCGGAGATTGTCGACGATGTGCGCACCCCACTGTGCGAGGTTTTCGATGCGCGGCGCGAGACCTTCCGGATGCAGGCTCGCGCGCAAGACGTTGCAGGTCGGCGCCAGGAGCTCGGGCGCGACGCCGTCGACGAGCACCGTCGCGGCGCGGTTCGCACTGACCAGCTGCCACCGGCGATCGACGAGGATCGCCGGATACGGCTCGTGCGCCGCCAGGATGCGCTCGACCGCGTCGCGCACCGACTGCATCTCCGGCGCATCGAAATCGGTGGCGTGATAGGTGGGCGCGTATCCGCCGGCGATGAGCAACGGATTGCGTTCGCGCAGCGGGACGTCGAGGTTCTCCGCGAGACGCAACAGCATCGCCCGGCTCGGCCGCGAGCGACCGGTCTCGACGAAGCTCAGGTGACGGGCCGAGATGCCGGCGGTCGAGGCCAGCTCGAGTTGGCTCATCCGGCGGCGGACGCGCCAGTCGCGCAGCAGCTGTCCCGCCGGCGCCGCGGCCGATGTTGAAGATGAATCGAGCATCGGGATCACCGTACCGACGGGCGCGCGCCAAGGCCATTACCTCGGAGGGAATCGACGCGCGTCGCACGGCCGCTCACACTCGCACCATGACGACAACGATGCTCTCCCGCACGCACGTATCCGACGGATGCCTGACCGAATACGAAGCCTTCGCCGATCTGGTCGCAGGCTTGAACGAAAACGAATGGAACGCCGCCACCCGATGCATCGGCTGGCAGGCCCGCGACACAGCCGGCCACGTCATCGGCCTCGCCGAAGACACGGCCGCCGGGGTGCCCGGAAGCCGCAACTCCGAAGAAGAGGCGGCTTCGGTCCGTCACGAGTCGCCCGCCGGTGCCGCGGCGCGCCTGCGGGCTGCGACCGCGACACTGCGCGCGTTGCTCGACGCGATCGACGACGACGTGTGGAACGGGCCGAGCGGCGTTCCCGACCTCACGCTCGGCGAGGGTGTACTGACGCTTTGGTACGACACCTACGTCCACGCCGACGACATCCGCGCCGCGATCGGTCGCACGTCCGAGCGAGGCCCGGGTCTCGACGCGACGATCGCGTATCTCGCGGGTCGGCTCACCGCGAAGAACTGGGGTCCGGCGACGCTGGCGCTCGACGAAGTCGGCCGCCACGACGTGAGCGGCGGCGGGCCGGAGATCACCGGCGACGCGTTGCAGTTCGCACTCGTGGCGACCGGCCGCGCGGACGCCTCGACCATCGGCCTCGATCCCGACGTCAACATCTACTAATTACTGATCGCCGAGCACCTCTCGGACGGCGCGTTCGAAGCGGTGACAGCGATTGTCGTCCGCGCCGACGATCGCAACGATCCAGCGCCGGACGTCGTCGAGATCGAGGGTCCCGGCGGTCAGCAGCAACATCTGCTCGATGTCGATCCAGTCCTTGCGCCGATTGAAGACCACCTTGCAGACGAGGAGGTCTTCCGGCGCAAGGACGAGGATCGTTTCACTGCCGAATGGGACCTGCCGAACTCGCTGCGCCGCGTGATAGTGGAATGCGTCGTACGCGAAGAAGAGATCGACGGGTGTGAGCCCCCAATGCAGGCGAACTTGACCGTCACGTAGAACGAGGCGCCGGTCGGCCGCGGAGGTGCGAATACCGAGCGAGCCGAGAACCTCGGCCACGCGGTCTACCTCTGCGGGCGCGACAAATACGTTCACGTCGACATCGACGGTCGCGCGGGGCTCTGCGTAGTAAGCGAGCGCCAGAGCACCACCGAAGGCGAACGGCACGTCGGATGCCTCGAGCACTCGAGACAATGCGCTGATCTTTTCGCTCAGCGATGGCTCCGGCGCAGTCATCGGCGCCCGCTCGAAGACACACGAGGAAACGATGAGGTAGGCGGACGCGGTCGCGACGGAATGCGGCTCGCGACGTCGAGGAGATCGCGCAATGCCCGACCCCTCGTGGCATCGTCGACGCCAATCCACTCGACGGCCGACTCCAAGCTGTCGGGCAACTCGGGCTTCCTCCGGGGCAGGGCGCGCCGAAGTTCCGTGACGAGCGCCGGCGGCAAGGGCTCACCGTTGCGGAGCTGCGTGAGGAGTGCGGTCGCGCTCGCGGCCGCATCGTTCGAGCGCTGTGGTGCGCCGAGCGCGGCGGCTCGGGCCCGGACTTTTCCGGCGTCGAATGGTCGGCGAGCCCGGCCGGCCGCTTCTGCGATCACGTTCGCAGTCAGGACCCGAAAAGTCGCAAGCGTTCGCGCTCGCGGGCCGGCCGGAGTGCTCACGGATTCTCGAATCTCGTATCTCGACGCTCCCCGACCGTCGGGCCGATTGGCGGGACGAGCCACTACGTACGCCATAGTGGGCATATTACCACTATTCAGGGGCGATATCGTCCAACCCCGTGGCGAAGGGCGACGACGACGCGATCGAGCTCGAGATCGACGGGCATCCGGTACGCGTCACGAGCCCGGGCAAGGTGCTGTTCCCGGAGCGCGGCGAGACCAAGCTCGACCTCGTGCGCTACTACCTCGCGGTCGCCGAGCCGATCATGCGCGCGATGGGCGGCCGACCCGTGCTCATGCAGCGGTACCCCCACGGGGCGACCGGCTCGTCGTTCTTTCAAAAGCGCGTGCCCGACAACGCGCCCGAATGGCTCGAGACGACGATCGTCAGCACCCCGAACGGCACGACGTCACGTGCGCTCGTCGCCGCCGACCTCGCACACATCGCGTGGGCGGTGAACCTCGGATGTCTCGGGTTCCACGTGTGGCCCGCGCACGCGGCAGATCCCGAGCACGCCGACGAGCTGCGCATCGATCTCGATCCGCAACCGGGCACCACCTTCGACGAGGCTCGCGCCGCGGCCGCCGACGTCCGGGCGTTGTTCGACGAGCTCGGAATCGTCGGGCGCCCGAAGACCACGGGCAACCGCGGCATCCACGTGTACGTGCGACTCCTCCCGCGCTGGGATCCCATCCAGGTGCGCGCCGCCGCGGTCGCGGTGGCGCGCGAGCTCGCGCGGCGAAATCCCGCGCTCATCACCGACGCGTGGTGGAAGGAAGAGCGCGGCGAGCGGATCTTCGTCGACTTCAACCAGAACGCGCCCCACAAGACGGTGTTCGGCGCCTGGTGTGTGCGCGCACGTGAAGGCGGGCAGGTGTCGACGCCGTTCGCCTGGAGCGAGCTCGACACGATCGACCCCGATGCGCAGACGATCGCGACCGTGCCGGCTCGCGTGGAAGAGCTCGGCGACCCGTGGGCCGACATGCCATTGGAGCCGCAGTCGATCGAGCCGTTGCTGGCGATGTCGGAGCGCGATCTCGCGGGCGGGCTCCAGGACGCCCCGTGGCCGCCCGTCTACCCGAAGATGCCGGGCGAGCCGCCGCGGGTCGCGCCCAGTCGCGCCCGCAAGAAGGACACGTGACACCCGCTCAGGGACACCCGCGTAGGCTCCGAGCGTGACGTTCAAGGGCTGGCCGGACGCCGCGCTCGAGTTCTACGTCGGCCTGGAGGCCGACAACTCGAAGGCGTATTGGCATGCGCACCGCATGACCTACGACGAGTGCGTCAAGGCGCCATTCCGCGAGCTGTCGGCGCTGATCGGCAAGGAGTTCGGACCGCTGCACTTGTTCCGGCCCAACCGCGACACGCGTTTCTCCAAGGACAAATCTCCGTACAAAACCGCCGCGGCCGCGGTGACCGAAGGCGAAGGCGGCGCCGCGTACTACGTACAGATCTCGGCCGAGGGGTTGTACGCCGGCAGCGGGTACTACATGTTGGCGAGCGACCAGCTGCAGCGATTCCGCGACGCGGTGGTCGACACGCGAACCGGGCCGAAGCTCGCAGCCGCGGTCGACGCGCTGCGCAAGAAGAAGTACGAGGTCGCGGCACGCGAAGCACTGAAGCGCGTTCCTCGGGGAATCGATCCCGACCATCCGCGCGCCGAGTTGTTACGCATGAAGGGCATGCACGTGGGTCGCGTGTTCGACGCGCCCCGCTGGCTGCACACCAAGGCTGCTTCGGAACGCATCGTCACGGCGTGGCGCGACGCCGCGCCGGTGAACCGATGGCTCGACCGCCACGTCGGTCCGAGCACTCTGGCTCCGCCCGAGCCCGACTGATCACTCTCCCGGCACGCCGAATTCGGCGACGAGCGCGCGTGGGCATCCGACGCGGCCCCGTAGGCTGCCTCGCAATGTGTGGCATCGTCGGGTTCGCCGGCTCGGATCCCGAGCTGCTGGAGCAGATGTTGCGCTCGATCGTCCACCGTGGGCCCGACGGACAGGGCACCGACGTCGGGACGCACTTCTCGATCGGGATGCGCCGGCTCGCGATCATCGACGTCGCGACCGGCGACCAACCGATCTACAGCGACGACCACAACCTCGCACTCGTGTTCAACGGCGAGATCTACAACCACGCCGAGCTGCGCCGGGAGCTCGAGCAGCGAGGTCGACGGTTCGTCACCCACCATTCCGACAGCGAGGTCATCCTGCGCGGCTTCGAGGAGTGGGGTCGCAACGTCGTCGACCATCTGACCGGAATGTTCGCCTTTGCGATCTCGGATCACGAACGCGGCGAGCTCTTCCTCGCGCGCGACCGCCTCGGTATCAAGCCGCTCTACTACGTCGACGGTCCGACCGGCTTCGCGTTCGCGTCCGAGCTGAAGGCGCTCTTCCAGGACGCGCGCGTGGCGCGCCGCCCCGCAGTCGACGCGCTGCGGCGCTTTCTCCTGTTCCGTGTGCACGACGACGGCGAGGACACCTTCTTCGACGGGGTGAAGCGTTTGCTTCCCGCGCACTCGATGCTCGTCCGGCCCGACGGCATCGTGAAGATCGAGCGCTACTGGAATCCGCCGGTGAATCCGGAGTTCGCGTCGAGTCGAGCCGACGACGACTACGCGCAGGAGTTCGCGAGCCGCTTCGACGACGTCGTGAAACGGCATCTCATCTCCGACGTGCCCGTCGGCGTCCCGCTCTCCGGCGGGCTCGACTCCAGCGGGGTCGTGTCGACCATGGCACGGCTCATGTCGAGCGGCACCGACCTGCACACCGCCGGCCTCTACACCTTCTCCGCGCTGTATCCGGGCCAGAGCATCGACGAGAGCGAGTACATCCGCGAGGTCGAGCACGCGGTCGGCAGCATTCCGCACTACGTGTACCCCAAGCTCGACGACTTCTGGAACGAGATCGACGAATGGATCTGGTACCAGGAGGAACCCACGATCGCGTCGGCGCCCTACGCCTACTACTCGGTGTACCGGCTCGCGAGCGAGCACGTGAAGGTCATGGTGAGCGGTAACGGAGGCGACGAGTTGCTCGCCGGTTACATCCCCTATTTCCGCACCTATCTCAGCTCGGCGATCGCGCAGCGCCACTATCTCGCGGCCGCGCGCGAGATCGTCAAGGGCCGCGACCTCTACAAGAAGTATGCGGGCGAGTTGTTCCGCTCGAAGCTGCCCGGACGGACCGCGAACCCGGTGAACCCTCGTGAGTTGCTCGAGCCCGGATCGGCGCTGACGACCGCGCACTTCAGCGCGCACAAAAATCTCAACGAGCGCCTCGCGAGCGACGTGCTGCAGTACTCGACGCCCGATCTCCTGCGTTACGAGGACAAGAACTCGATGGCATTCTCGATCGAGGCCCGGGTTCCGTTCCTCGACCACGAGCTGGTCGAATTCATCTTCTCCCTGCCGATCGACCAGAAGATCAAAGGCGGCTGGAACCGCGCGGTGTACCGCAACGCGATGAAGGGGCGCATGCCGGAGAAGAACCGGCTGCGCCGCTCGAAGATCGGCTTCACGAACCCGGACATCGCCTGGATGAAGGAGAAGGCGCCCGAGATCCGCGCGATCTTCTCGTCGCCCGAGCTCACGTCGCGCGACCTCTACAACCCCGCGCAGCTCGTGACCGCGTGGGACGAGTACCTCGCGGGCCGTCCGGGTGACGGTCTCGTCTTTTGGCGCGTGCTCGTCACCGAGTTGTGGATGCGTCGGTACATGGATCAGGCGGTGGCGGTATGACGATCCGGCGCGCGCAGGGGATCGACTACGAGCGGATCGCGGTGCAGACGCACCTGATCCACATCAAGGAACCGCTCGAGCCCGTCTTCGACGAGTACGTGAAGCCGGTGCTGCAGCCGGGAGATTGGCTCGCGGTGTCGGAGAAGTTCGTGACGATCTCGCAGGGCCGGGTGATCCATCACTCGGTCGTACGACCCGGCGTGCTCGCCAAGCTGCTCGTCAAGGGCGTCACCAAGCACCCCGACGACGTCGGCTACTCCGATCCGCGAAAGATGCAGGTCGCGATCATGCAGGCCGGGTGGTGGCGCATGCTGTTCGCGATGATCATCGGCGCGACCAGCCGGCTCGTGCTTCGCCGGCGCGGCGACTTCTATCGCGTCGCCGGTCACCGCATCTCCGAGATCGACGGCTTCAGCCCGGCCACGGTGAAACCCTTCGACGAGTTCGCGATGCTCGGACCGGCGAATCCCGACGCCGCGGCCGCGGACATCTCCGCCCATATGGGCGGCGTGCCGGTCGCCATCGTCGACGCCAACAACATCAACGTCGAGGTCCTCGGCACGAGCCCGGGGTTCACCACCGATCGGTCGGTCGTCCGCGAGGTGCTGCTCGACAACCCCCTCGGCCAGAACGACGAGCTCACGCCCATCATCGTCGTACGACGCGTCGGCTAGGCCAAAGATTCGCCACGGCGCTCGAGCCGAGCGCCCGAAACGCCGACAATCCCTCGGACGCTGCTCGGAGGGGAGCCGATGGAACGGACGAAGGCGCTTGCCGTCGCGAGCGCGGCGACGATCTTGCTCGGAAGCGCCATCGTGGCCGCGGCCGCCGTCAGCGGCACGTCGCTGCTCGGGTTCGGCGGCGCGTCGACGCACGGCTCGGGCTCGTTCGCCGCGAGCGCCGGCAACGCGAGCGCGAAGCGTCGCGTCATCTTCCGCTCCCGTGACGTCTACGACCGTTATGTCGTCGACACCGGCGCCGGCGTGGGGCTCGCGTCGGCAGGGTCGGCGACGGCGACACCGGGCCCACGCGCGACGGCCGGCACTGATCCCACGACACCGACGCCGACGTCTGCGACCGTTCCTCCGGCAAAGCAGCCGGAAGCGCCGCGTACGAGCCCGACGACCACTCCCGGGGCGTCGGGGACGCCGCCCTCCGTTCCAACCACGGTTCCGCCGGCGATCCCGACGACGACTGTCCCGACCACGCCGACGCCCACGACCTTCCCGCCGGGCGTTCCGCACGATTGGCCAGCGGACCGGCCGATCCCGCCGATGCCGACGAACTGTCGCCAGCCGCAGCTCGAGCTGAACGGCGTGTGGAACTGCCAGAGCGACGACTGAGGTACGGCCATGACCGAACCTGTCACCCATCTCGACGAGCGGCTCGCACGGCTCGCGGCGCGCAAGACCACCACCGGCATCGCCACGCCGAGCGGCGCGTCGAGCGGTGCGACGGCGAAGCGCGCGCGGAAGCGGCGCAAGCATCCGGCGGCCGCCGGGCGAATTCTCAGCTTGGGATTGTCGTCGTCGGCGTTCTTCTCGTTGGTCGGAGCGCTCGGCGCGCAGGCGACGGCGTCAGGTGCGTCGACGAACGCCGGCGCCGCACCGCCCCTCGCGCGCGCGGCGACCGCAGGCCCGCCGACGACGCGATCCGCGCCTCGTCCGAAGGTGGTCGTCAAGGTCGTGCCCCACTCGCTGTACGTCGACCGGCTCGGGCACCCGATCGCGCCGACGTCGCTGCCGAAGGGCGCCGTCGTCACGCCGCTACCGAGTCAACCCGCCGGCGCGTCGCCGAAGCCCGGCGGCGCGGGCACGCCCGCGGTCGGCACGCCGTGGGCTCCGCCGCAGACCATGTCGCCCGCGCCGAACGTACCGACGACCGCGACTCCCGCCACTCCCCCGGCAACGACGCTCTTGCCTCCCACCTCGCAGCCGACCCCGACGACCGTCCGCGTGCCGACGCCGACCACTGCCCCGCCGAGCACCTCCCCGCCGACCACCGTCTTCGCGCCGCCGCCCCCGCCGCCGCCTGCATGCAGCGGCACCAGGTGCCCGTGAGCGAGCCGGTGATCGACACGGTGTCGATCGACACCGGCGACGCGTATTGGTCGGAACGTCGTCTCGCCCGAGTCATGGGCAGCCGCGCGCACATCATCGCCGGCGACGCGCCCGAGGGCGTCGTCGACTGGGCGACAACGGAGCTCGAGCGGCTGGAGCAGTGCTGGAGCCGGTTCCGGCCCGACAGCGAGCTGTCGCACCTCAACGCGAATGCGGGCGCGTGGACAGACGTCGGCGCGTCGATGCTGCTCGCGCTCACCTGCGCGGCCGACCTGCACCGCGCCACCTCGGGACGATTCGACCCGACGATCCTCGACGCGCTCGAACGCGCGGGTTACGACCGAACGTTCGAGTCGATCACGACCGGGTGCGAGTCGCACATCGGCGCCGGCGCCGAGCCTCACTCGCGTGCGGTCCCCGGCTTCGCGCGGGTCGACATCGACACCGCGCGCTCGCGCGTGCGCCTCCCCCACGGCGCACGCGTCGATCTCGGCGGTGTGGGCAAGGGCCTCGCGGCCGATCTCGTCGCGCGCGGCCTCGTCGATCGCGGAGCCCGGAGCGCGCTCGTCGGCCTCGGCGGCGACCTGCGCGCACGCGGCGAACCCCCGCCCGACGGTTGGTGGGACATTCCCGTGCTCGACCCGTTCGACGACTCGCGCGTCGCCTTTCGCTTTCCCCTCGTCGACGGCGCGATCGTCACCAGCACCACACGCATGCGCTGCTGGAGGCGTGACGGTCGCAGCTACCACCACCTGGTCGACCCGGCGACCGGCGATTCGGCCCGAACGGGAGTCACTGCCGTTGTCTGCGCGGGACGCGACGCGTGGTGGGCGGAGGGGATCGCGAAGGCGGTCGTCATCGGAGGGGCCGCCGCCGGTGGGCACCTCGTGCGCGATGCGGGCGTCCGGGCGTGGCTCTTCCTCGACGACGGGCGCGTGCTCGAGGCCGGCTCTGAACAGTGACGGTGACAATGCTCGGCGAGCTGAACGCGAAGCTCTCCTGGTACGCGGCGCGCGCCTCGGGGCTGATCGCCTGGGCAGTCGTGACCGCGAGCATCCTCTGGGGTCTCGCGCTGTCGACGCGCCTCGTCCGTCGCAAAGGCGTGCCCGCTTGGTTGCTCGACCTGCACAAGTTCCTCGGCACGCTCTCCCTCGTCTTCGTCGGTGTGCACGTGGTCGCACTCTGGGCCGACAACTTCGTGTACTTCGGTCCGCGCGAGCTGTTCGTGCCCCTCGCTTCGCATTGGCGAACCAGCGCGGTCGCGTGGGGAATCGCGGCGACCTACCTGCTCGTCGCGATCCAACTGACGTCGTGGGCGATGAAGAGGTTGCCGCGGAAGGTGTGGCATTCCGTGCACCTCATGAGCATCCCGATGTTCGGGTTCGCGACCGTGCACGGCTTCACCTCCGGCGCCGACAACAAGAACCTCGCCGTGCAGTGGGTGGCCCTCACCGGCGGGTTGTTCGTATTCCTCCTGGTGGCGTTCCGCGTTCTGGCGCCACGCCGCCGCGCCCACGCGATCGGTTCTCCCCGCGCCGAGATCGCTCCCTCGGAGGCGGCGGTCCCGACCCTTTTGACATCTTCTTGACGGTCCCCGATGCGTTCCTGATACCGCATTGACGGGTCTCCTGGTGTGATGAAAGGCGGCCGACCGGCCGCGCGCACATCGCGGGAGACACCTTGCTGACCGAGCAGCCGACGCCGACGACCGAGACGGCTCCCGCCGTGGGAGGCGACACCCGTGCTCGGCCCATGCCCGTGCCGATCGTCCCGGGTCTCGAGCTTCCGCCCGACAGCGCGCGCTACCGGCTGAAGAACAAGCTGCTCGGCCGGCCGCTCCACACCGAGCAGCTTGACGACGAGCGTTTGGGCAAGCCCACCGCGCTGGCCGTTTTCGCGTCGGACAACCTGTCGTCCTCGGCGTACGCAACCGAGGAGATCCTGCGCGTACTTCTCCCCGCGATCGGCGTCGCCGCGTTCGCGCTGGTCCTACCGGTCACGATGGCACTCCTCGTCGTGCTCGGCTTCTTGATCCTCTCCTACCGCCAGACGATCAAGGCGTACCCGACTGCGGGTGGCGCCTACATGGTGACCCGCGACAACTTCGGTCTGATGCCCGCGCAGGTGGCGGGGGTCGCGCTCCTCACCGACTACGTCCTGACCGTCTCCGTATCGGTGGCCGCCGGAACGGCGGCACTGGCATCGGCGTTCCCGATATTCGACCGCTGGATCCTGCCCATCTCGATCGCGTTCATCATCATCATCGCCTACGGCAACCTGCGTGGTGTTCGCGAGTCGGGCAAGATCTTCGCGGTCCCGACCTACTTCTTCATCGTCAACATGGCGATCCTGCTCGGCGTCGGCGTCTTCAAAGCGATGTTCGGTGGCCTCGGACACGCCGTCTACAGCACCCAACAAACGCACGACCTGGTCAAGTTCGGCCATCCGGGCGATGGCCTATTCATGGGAGCCGCGCTCTACATCGTGCTGAAGTCGTTCGCCTCGGGCGGCGCGGCGGTCACCGGCGTCGAGGCCATCTCCAACGGTGTGCCCGCGTTCAAGAAGCCCGCATGGAAGAACGCGCGGCAGACCCTCGTGATCATGGGTTCGTTGCTCGGCGCGATGTTCTTCGGTCTGTCGTGGATGGACAGCAAGATGCACGTCGCGCCGTTCCTCAACGGCACGCCGACCGTCATCTCGCAGATCGGCAAGTTCGCCTACGGCGGCGGACTGCTCGGCAACATCCTCTACTACTGCCTCCAGGGCGGCACGATGCTCATCCTCGTGCTCGCGGCGAATACGAGCTTCGCCGACTTCCCCCGGCTCGCGTCGTTCCACGCGGGCGACAACTTCATGCCCCGCCAGTTGACCAAGCGCGGCCACCGCCTCGTGTTCTCGAACGGCATCATTTTCCTGGCCGCTGCCGCCATCGCGATGCTCGTGGCGACCGATGCGAAGGTCGCCCGCCTCATCCCGCTCTATGCCATCGGCGTGTTCACGTCATTCACCCTCTCGCAGGCCGGGATGGCCAAGCACCACATCCGCGAGAAGGAGAAGGGTTGGCGCTGGGGCCTCTTCGTCAACGGCATGGGCGCGATCCTCTCGCTCGTCGTCGACATCGTCATCGCGATCACGAAGTTCGAGGGCGGTGCGTGGGCGGTCATCATCTTCGTACCGGTCATGGTCTTCTTCCTCATGCGCCTCGCCAATCAGTACAAGACAGAGGACGAAGCCCTCGCGCACGACGTGCCGAAGGCCGTCGCCGCGCCGGTGCGTAAGCGGCTGGTCGTGATGGTGTTCGTCGACCGCCTCGATCTCGCGGTTGCCCGGGCGATTCAGTTCGGACGCGCACTCCGACCCGATGAGCTTCGAGCCGTCCACTTCGTGATCGACCAGCACCAAGCCGACGAGCTCGCGGCAGAGTGGCGGGAACATGGTCTGACCAATCTCGGGCTCGAGCTGATCGATTGCCCGGATCGACGGCTCACGCGCTCCGCGGTCGAGACCGTCGCGCACGAGCTGAGCTCCGGCGATTCCGAGGTGTGTGTCTTGTTGCCCGAGCGCAAGTTCAACGGCGCGTGGCACCGCATCCTCCACGACCAGACCGCCGAGTCGCTGTCGCGCGAGATCTCACGGCTGCCCCACGCGAACGTGACGATCGTGCCGTTCCATTTCGACGACCGCGGAGAGATCTCTGTCGCCGACGGCGGCACCCCGCCGAACACGAACGGCAACGACAGCAGAAGCAATGGCAATGGCAATGGCAATGGCAAGGTCAAGGCCGCCACCAAGGTGCTCACCGATACCGTGCCGATCGTCCGGCCCGCCGGCACCACGCCGATCGGCGAGGTGCGCTGCCGTCAGCACGTGAAGGTGCACGGTCGGGTGCAGGCGGTGCGCGTCGAGCCGCTCGGCGGCAGCCCCAGCCTCGAGTGCACGGTTGTCGACGAGACCGGCGGGGTCTCGATCGTGTTCTTCGGTCGACGCCAGATCGAGGGGATCACGATCGGTGCCACCATCACCGTCGAAGGCATGGCGATCGACCACCGCGGTCGGCTCGCGATCGTCAACCCGCTATACGAGCTTCGCTAATCGTCCGGGGTGCGCGACGATGGCGGGGTGGCCACCTTCAACGACGACCAGCGCTATTGGCAGGATCGCTTCGACACCCGTCGCGTCGCCGACCGGATCGACGAGCTGCTCGTAAGTGAACGCATCGACGACAACGCCAAGGCGTTCATCGAGTCGCGCGACATGTTCTTCCTCGCGACCTGTGATGCCGACGGCAACCCGCAGTGCTCCTACAAGGGCGGCGACCCCGGTTTCGTTCGTGTGGTCGACGACCGCACTCTTGCCTTCCCCGTCTACGACGGCAACGGAATGTTCCTCTCGCTCGGCAACATCCGCGCCCACGCCAACGTCGGCATGCTGTTCATCGACTTCGAACAGCCGAACCGCGTTCGCGTCAACGGCGTCGCGACCGTCGATCTCGACGATCCACTCCGCGCCGAGATGACCGGCGCGACGCTCGTCGTCCGGGTGCGAACCGCGCAGGTGTTCCCGAACTGTTCGCGTTACATCCACAAGATGCAACTCGTCGAACGCTCGAAGTTCGTGCCGAAGAACAACGTCGAAGCGCCGATCCCCGATTGGAAGCGCATGACGTGGGCGCAGGATTACCTGCCCGAAAGCGATCCGGCACGCGCGGCCGAACCGCTCATCTGAGAAGAGGCTCGGGTCGCCGGGCGGCGGCGGGCGGTCCGTCCGAGCGACGACCCGAGCCAGCCACACCCGCGGGCGGCGCCGCACGCCGATGCGACCAACGGGCCACAGTCTTGCCAGATGCGACCCGTTGTCAAGGGCTCCGCTCGTCGGGTAGCAGGACGTGCGGATTCAGGATCCCGAACGGATCGAGCGCCCGCTTGATCGCGCGATACGTCTCGATCTCGACCGCGCTGCGCACCAGATGCAGGTACCGGCGCTTGGCGCTCCCGATCCCGTGCTCGGCACTGATCGAGCCGTGCAAACTGGCTACGAACTCGAACACCGCTTCGGTGACGCGCTCGTCGTCGGCCGGGACACCCGTGACGTTGACGTGGACGTTTCCGTCGGCGGCGTGGCCGAACATCCATACCGACGCGTCGGGCGCGATCGCGGCGATACACCCCGGGACCGTATGGATGAATTCCCCGAGCCGGTCGGCGGGAAGCGACACGTCGAGCTTGAGCGGCGCACCCAAGAGGTTGATCACCTCCGGATGTCCCTCGCGGTAGCGCCAGAGCGCGCGCGCCGCGGCTTCGTCGGTCGCGACCGCGACATCCGCCACGTCGACGCACAGATCGACGGCCCGTCCGAGGGATTCGGTCGGGTCGGTGTTGGCGGCCGCTTCGACGAGCACGTAGGCGGCATGCGACGCGGCGAACGGACGCGCGAGGCCCAGGCGGTCGCATACGAGCTCGAGCCCCTTTTCGAAGAACAGCTCGATCGCGTTCACGCAGTCGAGCTCACGCCGGAGTACCCCGACGGAGTCGAGCGCCGCGTCGACGTCGTCGAACGCGCACAACGCCACGACCCGAGAACGAGTCGGTGCGTGCAGGCGCAGTCGCGCGGCAGTGACCACGGCGAGCGTCCCTTCGCTCCCGCACAACAGTCCGGCCAGGTCGAAGCCGGAGTTGTCCTTCTCGAGACCGTCGAGCCGGCGGATCACGCGCCCGTCGGCCAGCACGGCCTCGATGCCGACGAGCTGGCGGCGCGTCGGCCCGTAGCGCAACACGTGCACTCCGCCGGCGTTGGTCGCGACCATGCCGCCGACGGTCGCGACGTCGCGGGCTCCGAGGTCGATGCCGTACTGCCAACCCGCGTCGCGCGCCTGACGTTGCAGGCGCGCCAGGGTCGCGCCGGCCTGTGCGGTGACCTGCCCGGTGCGCGCGTCGACGGGCCCGATCGCATCGAGCCGCCGGACGTCGAGGACGAGCTCCCCGTGCAGCGGCACCGCGCCGCCGACGAGCCCGGTGTTGCCGCCCTGGGGCACGACGGCCGTTCTCTCTGCATTGCACAGACGAAGCACGGTCGCGACCTCGTCGACCGTGCCCGGGCGCACGACCGCGGGGGTCGCACCACGGAACCGGCCGGTCCAGTCGACGACGTTCGCGGCGACGACATCGGGATCGGTGCGCACGTGCGCAGCCCCAACCGTGTCGCGCAACGCCGCGAGCAAACCGGACGAGACGCTCATCGCGGACGATGCTACGGCTGTGGGCACACGGCTCCGCGTGCGAAGATCGGGGCGTGCCCGGGCAGCGATCGCTCCGCGGACGGTTGCTCGTAGCGGCACCGCCCCTCGTCGACCCCAACTTCGACCGGACGGTCGTGTTGATGCTGGAACACGGTGACGACGGCGGCCTCGGCATCGTGTTGAATCGCCGCAGCGAGACGGCCATCGACGACGTCTTCCCGGAATGGTTCGAGCTCGTGTCGCCGCCCGATGTCGTCTTCGTCGGCGGTCCAGTGTCGACCGGCGCGGTCATTGCACTCGCTCGACGCCGTCACGACGAGCTCGGAGGCTTCGTCCAGATCCTCGACGACCTCGGCACCGTCGACCTCGCGGACGACCCGCTCGACGTCGGCGCGTCACTCGCGTCGCTGCGCGTATTCGCGGGCTACGCCGGTTGGTCACCCGGTCAGCTCGAAGCCGAGCTCGAAGAGGGGGCGTGGTTCGTGGTCGCTTCGGAGCCGGGCGATCCGTTCGTCGGCACGCCCGAGTTCCTGTGGCGAGACGTCTTGCGGCGCCAGCGCGGACGGCTTGCCCTCTTCTCCAACTATCCCGAGGACGCATCGGTCAATTAGCAGTGGGCAAGCGCAACGCGCGCGAAGGGACGGCCACGATGGACTGGATCACCGAGATGACGCTGCACCTCGCGAGCGCGACCAAGCTCGACGCGGCCGATCTGTTGCTCGACGCCGACGCCAAGGAGACATTGCTCGACCTCGCCGGTATCGCGGCGCACACGTCCGGCGACCGCACGAATGCGCCGCTGCTGTGTCACGTCCTCGGCCGAGCGATCGCGCGCGGCGCCACCCTCGACGATTGTGCTCGCGCCGTCCACGACTTCGCGGGCGACGCGTAGTGCAGCTTGCGGCCTCTGGGATCGCGCCGGGTGAGGTGCGCCCGATCGACGTCGCAGGCGAGGAATACGTGCTGTGGCGGGGAATGGACGGACGCCTCCGCAGCACGCCCCGGTGGTGTCCGCACCTAGATCACGACCTCGCCGAGGGCCACGTCTCCAACGAGGAGCTCGTGTGTCCGGGTCATGCCTGGGCGTTCGACGGCGACGGCAACGCGTACAAGCGAAACGAGTTCGGCCGGATCGATCCCAAGGGCTCGGTCGCGACGCTGGTTATCCGCGAGGATGACGGAACGGTCGTGCTCGAACTGAGTTGACGTCCTCCCCGAACGGCGCGGCCGCGCGCCCATTCGGTACCGTCCCGGTTCCCATGACGGCCGTTTATCCGCCCGACCACCATCTCCTGCGCGACCTGCGCTTCTCGTTCGACCACGACGCGGACGCACGCCGAAGCCGCGCGTGGATGCCAGTGGTCCCCGAGCTGTGCACCGATCTCGGCCACGCGCGGGCGGGAGCACTCGCCACCCTCGTCGACGTGATCGGCGGCGGCTTGGCGGCGAGCGCGGCCGCGCCCGGCTGGATCGCGACGGCCGACCTCACCCTGCATCTCGTCGGCGCGGCGCGCCCGGGATCGGTCGTCGAGGCTCGCGCCGAGGTACTGCGCGCGGGGCGGACGACGGTCGTCATCGAAGTCGCGCTCGTCGACGAGCACGAGCGGAACATCGGCACGGCCACGATGAGCTTCTCGGTGCTCCCCCGGCGCGAGACGAACCCCGAGGTCGACCGGGTGCGCGACAGCCCCTCGACGATGGCGACGGCGAGCTCGCGACTCGACCGACCGCTGCTCGACGAACTGGGTGTGCGTGTGCGCGACGCGGCGCGCGGCGTGATCGACGTCCCCGTCACCGACTGGTCGCGCAATTCGATGGGCGCGATGCAGGGCGGAGTCGTCGCGACGGTGGCGGAGGTCGCAGCGGAGACCGCGCTCCGCGCGGCAACGAACGAGCAGCTCGTCGTCGCCGATCTCCAGGTGACCTACCTCGGGTTCGGCCGGGTCGGGCCCGTCCGCACCGCGGTCGACGTGCTCGGATCCGGTGCCGGCCACGGCTCCGCCCGCGTCGAGCTCGTCGATGCCGGTGCCGAGAGCCGGCAGATGACGGTCGTGCACGCGGTCGCGACCCGGGCCCTCACGTGAACAGCCACGAGCGCCCCGAAGCGGGGCATCACGTCGGGCGCTACATGGGCGTCACGATGCGCGAGGTCGAGGAACTGCACCTCGTCGGGCACGCCGCGGTCGCGCCCCACCTGCGCGGTCCGGCCGGTGGCGTCCGCACGGGCGCACTCCTGACGATGCTCGACAACGTCGGCGGCCTCACCGGCGGCCTCGCGGCGCTGCCGGACGGGTGGGTCGTGTCGACGAACCTCGCCGCGCGCGTCGTCGCGCTCTCGCACGTCGGGCCGTTGCGCATCGATTCCGGGTTGTTGCGCCGCGGCCGCAACAACGTCGTCACGAGCGTGCAGATCCGCGACGAAGGCACGCGAGGCGCGCTGGTCGCGAGCGGCGTGCTCACGTCCGCGATCCTCGTTCCCGAGAACGGTCCGCCCCAGTGGAGCCGTCCGCTCGTGCTCGAGCCCCTCTTCGACGCCACGCCCGATCTGCCGCCGATTCCCGAGTGGCTCGGCGTCCGCCCGGTCGGCGATCGCTCCGTCGAGATCGACCTCGCCGCCGAGCTCCGGAATCCGTGGGGCATCCTCCACGGCGGGGTCGTCGCGACGCTCGTCGACCTCGCGGCCGAGCACGCCACCGGCGGCGGTTGGACGACCGACGTCGTGCTCCATTTCCTTGCACCCAATCGCGTCGGTCCCGTGCGCGCGAGCGCACGCGTGCTCGGCCGGCGTACAGACGGACACGTGTTACGGGTGGAGGTCCGCGACGAAGGTGCCGCGCGCACGACCGCGCTCGCGATCGTGACGTGCGCTACGTCGGCGTGAACTCCACGGGGAGATGCTGGATCGTGGTGACGAGGGCGTTGGCGCCGCGTTCGGCGTCGACGCCATCCGGAACGTGGATGTCGGGTAAGCGCGTCAGCAACTCTTCGAGCAGGATCCTGATCTCGGTGCGGGCCAGGTTCGCGCCGAGGCAGAAATGCGGTCCCGTGCCGAACGCGAGGTGAAGGTTGGGCGATCGATCGACGTGGAACGCGTCGGGATCGTCGAACACGTCGGCGTCGCGATTCGCGCTGGGGTAGACGTTGAGCAGCACGTCGCCCGTGGTCAGCGCGCGGCCACGGAGCTCCGTGTCGCGGGTGACCGTGCGCGAGAAACTGATCACGGGTGACACGTAACGCAGGATTTCCTCGGTAGCGCTGTTCACGAGGCCGAGATCGCCCACGAGCTTGGCGCGCTCGGTGGGGAAGTTCGACAGCGCGAGCATCCCGCCCGACAGGGCGTTTCGAGTCGTCTCGTTTCCCGCGACAAGCAACAACACCAAGAACGAGAGGAGGTCGTCGGAGCCCAGGCCGAGGCTCGCGCCCGCGAGATCGCCCTCGTGCACGCGGCTGTGGAGCGCCTCCTCGTCGAACGAGATCTCCCCCGCGTCGGCCGACGAGAGCAACACCGAGATGAGGTCGTCACGCGGGTGGGTGCGCCGGTCTTCGAGCAGACCGACGAGGTAGGTGATGTACTCGGCCCACGCCTCGCCCGCGGCCGCCTGGCGCGGATCGTCGGCCTCGGAACCTTCACCGGCCATCATCGTGTCGGACCAATGTGCGAGGCGCTCGCGGTCTTCGACGGCGAGGCCGAGCATGCCCGCAATCACGATCAGGGGCAGCGGCTTGGCGATGTCTTCGACGAAGTCGCATTCGCGTCGCGCGGCCACGTCGTCGACGAGCCCGCGTGCGACCTCGCGAATGTGATCTGTCAGATACGTGATCCGAGCTCCGGTGAACCCGCGGCTGATCAGGCGACGCTGCCGCGCGTGCTCGGGGTCGTCCATCGACACGATCGACAACGCGTCGGCGCCGCCGCCCTTCGGACGCACACCCTGCGCGCTGCAGAACAACTCGGGTTGCCGTTCGACGTACGACACGTCTTGGTACGTCGACACGACCCATATCCCGTTCCGCTCGTCGCGGTGCACGGGGTCGTTCTCGCGCATCCACCGGAAGAGGTCGTGCGCGACGCCGCGCACATACAGATTCGGGTCGAGCGCATCCGCTTCGTAGGGCGCAGCCGGGGCAGTCATGGTTCCTCCACACGGTTGGGCATCTCGTAGGGCTCATCGGCAACCCGGGCGAAAACGTGCGCTACTTCCCGGGCTCGCGCCCTGGATCGCGTCCTGCGGCGGTCCGCAGTCGGTTGCTCCTTATGCTCACCGCGAGTACAAGGGAGGCGTGAGCAACGAGGCCGAGTTCCTCGAGCAGTACGAGCCGGCCCGGTACCCGCCCGTCGCGGTCACGGTCGACGTGGTGCTCCTCACCGTGCGCTCGGGGCGGCTTTCCGTACTGCTCGTGCAGCGCCGCGGGCATCCGTTCCGCGGGCGCTGGGCGCTCCCGGGCGGGTTCGTCGAGCCCGACGACGACCTCGACGGCGCCGCCCGCCGCGAGCTCGAGGAGGAAACGGGTGTCCTCGTCTCGGGAGGCGGCGAGTCGGTCGCGCTGGGACACATCGAGCAGCTCCGCTCCTACGGCACGCCGGATCGCGACCCGCGCATGCGGGTGGTGTCGGTCGCGTACGTCGGCTTCACCGCGCACAACGAGCCCGCGGTCGCGGGCTCCGACGCGACCGACGTCCGGCTCTGGGCGATCGACGACCTCGCGATACCCGGCTTCGGGAGCGACGACGGAGTACCTCTCGCCTTCGATCACGCGCAGATCATCGCCGACGGCATCGAGCGTTCACGCGCCAAGCTCGAGTACACGACGCTCGCGACGGATTTCCTCGACGAGCCCTTCACACTCGGTGAGCTGCGCCGCGTATACGAGGCCGTGTGGGGCGAGGTGCTGCACGAGGGCAACTTCCGGCGCAAGGTGCTCTCGACCCCGGGATTCGTGGAACCGACCGGCGGCACCGCGCCGACCGACGGCCGTCCGGCGGCGCTCTACCGGCGGGGCGCCGCGACGCGCCTC
>PLBO01000151.1:0-253558 GCA_003134555.1 Actinomycetota bacterium | reverse complement strand
CGAGGCGCGCGCCGCCGCCATCGGACGTGCCGGCCGGACCCGCCCGTGGCTCGACGTCGCGGTCACCGATGCGCAACTGATCGCCGACATCGCGTCGGGCTACGACGTCGTCGTGATGGGCGCCGACAAGTGGGCCCAGATACGCGATCCCGCCTGGTACGGCGACGACCCGGCGGCTCGCGACGTCGCGCTGGCCGCGCTCCCTCGCGTCCTGGTCGCGCCCCGACCCGGATTCGAGGTCGTCGGCGCGGAGGCGCTCGACGTCGATCCCGAACTCGCGGACGTCTCGTCGACACGCGCCCGCTCCGGCGAGCATCATCTCGTCGTGCCCGACGCCCGCCGGCGCCTACTCGTCGACGGCAACAACGTGATGGGTAGCCGCCCCGACGGTTGGTGGCGCGACCGCCAGGGTGCAGCCCGCCGGCTCGTCGCCGAGCTCGCCGCGTACGCGGCGCGCACGGGCGACCAGGTCGTGGCCGTGTTCGACGGCCGGCCGGTGCCGGGCCTGGCCGAGGGCATGCACGACGGCGTGCACGTTGCCTACGCGACGCGCGCGGGTCGCAACGCGGGAGACGATCGCATCGTCGAGGAGATCGCACGCGACGACGATCCGGCGTCGCTCACGGTCGTCACGTCGGATCGTGAGCTCGCGCAACGGGCGCGCGAGTTGGGGGCCGAGGTCGAGGGCGCGGGCGCGATCACTCGCGAGTTGGGATCGGAACGCCCGTGACATCGTCGTCGCGCTCGACCCGGAACGCGTTCAGCGCCATCGACACCAAGTGGTACTGGCCGACCGTGAACACGAGGTCGAGCAGGCCCTGAACGTCGTAGCGCGACTCGAGCGCGGCGTATGTGGAATCCGACAACGTCTGCTCGTTGTGCAGCTCGTCGGCGGCGCGCAGCAGTACCGCGTCGGCCTCCGACCAACCGCCGGCATCCGGACCTTCGGCGACGCGCGCAATCTCGTCGTCGCCGATGCCGATCCCACGCGCGATCGCGACGTGCTGACCCCACTCGTACTGCGCACGACAGTTCCAACCTGTGCGCAACACGAGAAGTTCGCGATCGCGGGCCGGCAACGTGCTCTTCGCGAGCACGTGGTTGCCGAACACGAGCCAACGCTTCATGAGCTTGGGATGATGCGCGAACGTGGCGAAGACCTTCAGCGTGCGGTCGCCCAGCAACGCGCGCGTCTCGTCGTCCCACTCTTCGCGCGGCAGTGGCCGCAGGCGAGGTTCCATGAGGCCAGAGCGTAGGCTGCTCCGATGCCTCGCGACCTCCGCGACGACACGATCCTCACCGCCGACCCCGACCGGCGCGGCCGATTCCACGGGAATCTCCCCGACGCCTGGAAGGTCGTCTACATCTTCGGCGGCGTCTCGATGTACGCGGCGCTGCGCGCGATGCAGGAGCACCTCGGACGCACGGATCTGTCGCTCGTGACCGCGAACGCGATCTTCCTCTCGCCGGTTCCCGCGGGGCCGATCACCATCGACGTCGACGTGTTGCGCGACGGCCGGCGTGCCTCCCAGGTCGCGGCCGACCTGCGCGTCCCGGGCGTCGACGGCCCCGCGCTGCGAGTGCACGGTGTGTTCGGCGCCGCGCACGACACGGAGCTGTCCCATCAGCAGGTCCGGTTCCCGGAGGTTCCGGGTCCGGCCGGCGTGGAGATGCCGCCCGAGCGGCCGAACCCCTTCGGCCAGATCAACTTCCACGGACAGACCGAGTGGCGGCCGGTCAGCCCGCTCGACGATCCGGGCAAGGGTCACTTCCTGTCGTGGGTGCGCCTGCGGGAGACCGAGCCCCACCTGCTCAGCCTCGCGGTGCACGGCGACGTGCTGGGGCCGGCGGTCGGACGCGCCCTCGGACCGCCCGACGACTCTGCTGAAATGTTCATGGTGTTGTCGCTCGAGATCGGAATCCGCTTCGTGCGCACGCCCGTGACGCCCTGGGTCCTCCAAGAGATCGAGGCCTGGCACGTCGGCGACGGCTACGCGACCGGTCCGGCCCGACTGTGGGACGAGGACGGCCGGCTCTGCGCGATCGCCACGCAAACCGCGCATCTACGCCGTCACGTGCCGCAGGGATAGTCGAGCCGGGCGGCGGCAACCTCGGCGTGACCCCACCCGTCACCTCACGCCGAGGATGCCTCCCGCTTCCCCCTCGCACAGTGAACACGATTGCCACTCTCGGTGACCAGCACTTTCTCGGTATTGGCGCCGCAATGTGCAATCCGTAACACCCCCGTAGCGCCTTCCTTCGTCGGTCAGGTTGCCGGCAGGATCGCCCGATAGACCTCCTTGTGAGAAGGAACGACGGCGGCTGGCGACTCCTCGGCGCGTCTCTCGTCGTCTTCGCGGCCGGTCCCGTCGCGGCGATCGCGATTCCCTGGCTGCAGCGAGCGAGCCTGATCGCGCCGACGCCGCTTTGGCTCCTGATCTCGTTGCTGGTCGCCTGCAGCGTCTCGAACGCACTGGTCATCGCGGTCGAGGGTCGGCTCCCGCCCGCATGGGGGTTGCAGCTCCGTTCCGCCGTCGCGGCGATCAGTACCGCATGGGTCATCTACGCGTCGGGCTGGGGATCACTGCTCGTGATCGCGTATGCGATCGCGATCGCCGACGCGATGCGGGTGCACGGCTCTCGAGCCTGGCGCCCCGGGCTCCTGTGGAGCATGGTCGCCGTCTTCGGCGGTGAGGTCGCGATCGAGATCGGACTCGCGCCCTCGATCATGAAGCCTTCGACCTCGCACGCGGTCGCGGGGGCGACGACGTGTTGTCTCGCGCTCATCGTACGAACCCTCGGTGTATCCGCGAAGACCGGTGAGGACGCGGCCGTGCGCATCGAGGAGGGCCGCTCGTACTTCCGGGATCTGGTGCAACACGCCGCCGACGTGATCGCGCTGGTCAGCGAGAACTTGCACTTCGAATACGTCAGCCCCGGGATCGAGCCCATGGTCGGGTGCACCGCGGCCGCGTGCATCGGGCTCCACATCCGCGACGTGCTCGGGCCCGACGCCTCGGCCGACATCGCGCGGGCGCACGAGACCCTCACGCTCTCCGACTACGTCAGCTGCGAGTGGCGCCTGACCAACGCGTTGCGCGGACAACGCCAGGTCTATGCGCGCCTGACGCTGCGGCACGACAAGTCGCTCGTCCTCAACCTGCGCGACGTCACCGAGCAGCGCGCGCTGGAGGCCCAGCTCCAGCACCGCGCGAATGTCGACGAGCTCACCGGGTTGCCGAACCGTGCCGCGTTGACCCAACAGCTCGGTCAGCGTGAACGCGTCGACGTGACCGTGTTGTTCATCGACCTCGACGGCTTCAAGGAAGTGAACGACTCGCTCGGCCACGAGCAAGGCGACCGGGTGCTGCGCGATGTCGCGTCGCGGATCGCGTCCGTGGTGCGGAGTGGTGTGACCGTCGGGCGTCTCGGTGGGGACGAGTTCCTCGCGATCATGCAGGGTTCCGACGTCGTCGCGGGTCAGATCGTCGCCGAACGGATCATCGACGGGATCGTCCAGGTCGGATCGATCGCCAAGTTCCCCCTGAGCGCGAGCGTCGGGATCGCCACGGGAACGCCCGACGAGTCGGCCGAGCTGATTCTGCGTCGCGCCGACCACGCCATGTACCAGGCGAAGGCGGCGGGACCCGGCAACATCCGCGTCGCGCCGATCGAAGCGGACGCGCACACGCGGGCGTTCTGATCCCGACTTCGCCCCCGCGCTACGCCGGTCGCTCGACCTTCAGGACCTTGCGCTCTCTCGGCAGGCTCTCGTAGAGGTCGGCGACGAGGTCTTCGCGCAGCGCCTTGCACTCGGGATCGTCCCAGCGGTTCTCCCACTGGTGCGGATCACCCTCGACGTCGTACAACTCGCCTTCAGTACCTTCGTACGCCACCGAGCTGACCGGTCCGATGCCCCCGCCGAACATGCCGGTCGCGGCGAAGAACTCCTCGAGGCCGTTCGGGTCGCCGACGGTCGACGGCTCATACGCGGTGCACAACCAGCCGTCGCGGTAGATCGTCCGGAGGTGCATCCCGTAGCCGGGGAACTGCGAGTCCCACTCGCACAGCACGCGTTCGCGCCCCGAGCCGGGCGCGGTCGGCAGCGGGGCGCCCTGCATCCAGTCGGGTTGCGGCACGCCGGCGATCTCGCAGAAGGTGGGCGCGAGATCGAGCTGGCCCACCGGCTCGCTGATCTCCTTGCCGCCGGCGACTCCTGCGGCGGGCGCGGGCCGCCAGACCATCGGCAGCCGCATCAACGAGTCGGTGTGGAACGGCCCCTTGAAGATCAGGCCGTAGTCGCCCTGCAGCTCGCCGTGATCGGTCGTGAAGAACACGTCGGTGTCGGCGTCCCATCCGCGCGCCTCGACGCGGCGGAGCACGCGCCCGCACGCGTCGTCGATCAGCTCGTTCATGATGTGCGTCATCGCGTTGATCTCGCGGATGTTGTCGTCGGTGACGTTCTGCGGGCGGTATGTGCCGGGCCCGCCTTCGGTGTTGACGAACGTGCCTTCCCACACGCCGAGCCAGTGCGCCGGCTTCTGCGCGAGCACCCGCTCGACTTCGTCCTTGCTCCCGGGATGACCCGGCGGCAAGTCGAGGTCGCGCCAGTTGCAGCGATGCTGTTCGCTCGCGGGCGGGTCCCACGGATGGTGCGGATCGGGGAACGACATCCACACGAACCAGTCGGCGTCGTCGGGCAGCGAGTCGAGATACGCGATCGTGCGATCGGCAACCCAGTCGGTGTGGTACCACTCGCGCGGGATCGGGTTGAGGCGCGTCTCGGGCGCGCCGGTCTCGCCGCCCGGCTCCGCCGCGAGCAACGGCGAAAATCCCTTGGTGGCTTCGATGCCGTGATTGTCGATGAGCCAACGGCCGTAGTGCTGCAGCGCGCGTTTACCGAATGCCGGCACGTGCACGGCGAGCTCGGCATGTTCGAAACCGCGGTACGGACCCGTGAGGCCATTTGCCGCCATGCTGTTCTCCGGCCACTGGAGCTTCAGGTCGAAGCCGGGCTCGAAGTGCGCCTTGCCGACCAACGCGGTGTGGTAACCCGCCGTGTCGCGCAGGTATTCGGCGACGCTCGGCGCGTCGGCGGGCAACGGCACGCCATTGGCGACCACGCCATGGGTGCGCACGTACTGGCCAGTGAGCATGGTCGAGCGCGCGGGCATGCAAACCGTGTTCTGGTTGTACGCGCGCCGGTAGTTCACGCCGGCGCGGGCGAGCGCGTCGACCGTCGGCGTCCGCGCGATCGAGCCACCGTTGCAGCCGAGCGAGTCGTAGCGCTGCTGATCGGTCGTGACGAAGAGGATCTTGCGTCCCATCAGAGAGCACCTCGTCCCGGCGTGCACGCGAGTAACACCGTGCGTTCCAACCCGGACTCCCGATGCTCGTGCGCGGCGTCGTATTCCTTCGACGTCGTCATCTCGACGAACGCCTTCCGGCTGGGGTATTGCACGAGCGCGATCGCGTCCCACGCGTCGGCATCGAGGTCGCCGATCAGCGTTTGGTCGACCTTGCCCATCCACAGCACCTTGCCGCCGCGCGCCTCGACCATCTGCACCGCGGCGTCGCCGTACTTGTTGTACTCCGAGACGCCCTCGCGCGGTTTGAACTTCAACAGGTTGAGCATCACGACCGGGCCCTCGTCGGGCGCGTTCATGAGCGCGAGGAACTGTTCCTTGTTGGGGCGGATCCCACTCATGCGACTGTCTCCTCGGTGAGTTTGTGAACGACGTCGATGACGACGCGGCGGGCGCGGGCGACGCTGCAACCCTGCGCGGCACGCAGGCGGTTCCACGCGTCCCAGCTCGTGACGAGCTCGAGCGCGTCGAGCGCCGTGCTCGCGAGCGCCGGGAACGTCGCCTCGAGCTGCCGCCGTAGCAACCGGTCGAGGCGCGCGAGATTGCGGGCGATCGTGGGCGAGTCGTGGATCGACAGCAGCGCGGCACGGCGCACCGGCGTGACCGCTTCGTAGAACGTCGCCCGTTGGCCGACGAGCTCGTCGACGGTCGCGGCCGGCCCGATGAGCGACGCGTACCGCTGCCATTGCCGCTGCGCGACCTCGGCGCGCAGCGCCTCGACGTCGGCGAAGTGGTTGTGCACGGATCGCACCGACACGCCCGCTCGGGCTGCGACCTCGGGCACGCTCGGCCGCAACGCGCCGGCCTCGTAGCAGGCGAGCAGCGCGTCGACGATCGCCTCTCGATTGCGCGCCCCTCGTCGCACCCGGCCGTCGACCGTCGTCATGGCCGTCAGTCTGCCATTAGTTACAGGATACATGCAACTAGTTTCCGGCTACTCCGGAGCGGTGAATGTGACCGATGTCACGTCGCGCTCCGGGCACGGAAGGGCGTACGGTCCTCTCGTGACGACGAGCGAAACGCCCGATACCGGCTACCTGCCGGTGATGCTCAACCCGTTCGAACCCGGCTTCTTCGACGACCCGTACTCGCAGTACCGGCTCGTGCGCGAGCAGGACCCGGTGCACCTCAGCCCGATCGGCGCGTTCGCGCTGTTCCGCTACGACGACGTACATCGCGTGTTGCGCGACCCCGGCCTCAGCGTGGAGGACCGGCACATCAAGCCACTCGCGGTCACCGCCGACGCGGATATCGAGGCGATGCTCGCCGAGCGGCGCGAGGGCGGCACGCACACCATGCTCAACCTCGATCCGCCCGACCATCACCGGCTGCGCCGCCTGGTATCGAAGGTCTTCACGCCCCGCACGATCGAGGAACTGCGACCCCGCGTGCAGCAGCTCGTCGACGAGCACCTCGACGCCGCAATCGCGGCCGGGACGGAGGTCGACCTCATCGCGGCCCTCGCGTTTCCCCTGCCGTTCATCGTGATCTCGGAGTTGCTCGGCATCCCCGAAGGTCGCGATCGCTCCCAGCTCCGGGAGTGGTCGGGCGCAGTGGTGAAGACGTTCGACCCCATCCTGACGCGTGACGAGATACTCGCCTCGTTCGACGCGATCGACAACATCAACGCGTACGTCAACGAAGTGATCGCGTGGAAGCGCGAGCACCCGAGCGGCGACCTGCTCAGTGCCCTCGTGGCCGCTGAAGACGAGGGTGACCGGCTGAGCGAGATCGAGCTCATCGAGCAGGTGATGCTCTTGTACGTCGCCGGGCACGAGACGACCGTCAACCTCATCGGCAACGGCACGCTCGCGCTCCTGCGCCACCGCGACCAGCTCGAGTTGCTCGCCACGGACACTTCGGTCGACACGACGTTCGTCGACGAGTTGCTGCGCTACGACTCACCGGTGCAGATGTCGCGGCGCGTGACGATCGCGCCCTACGAGATCGGTGGCACGACGATCGACGCCGGCTCCATGCTCATGACCGCGCTCGGCTCGGCCAACCGCGATCCCGACAAGTGGGGACCCACGGCGGACGACCTCGACCTCCGGCGGCCCGACGCCCGCGACCACATGTCGTTCGGCGGCGGGTTCCATTCCTGCCTGGGCGCGCATCTCGCCCGGCTCGAAGGCGAGGTCGCGATCACGACCCTGGTCCGGCGCTTCCCGGGCGTCGACCTCGCCACCGACACGCCCGAGTGGAACGGCCGAATCGTGCTGCGCGGCCTCGCCCAGCTCCCGGTGAGCTTGTCGTCCTGACCTGGCGAGAGCTGGGTCCTGACCTGCCCCGTTAGGTGAGTGAGGACTCACTCAGCTATGGTGGACGGCCGTGACCGGACCGGCGACCGAGACAGAACCGAAGACCAAGCGGGCCCCGTCCCTGGCGCCCGACGACCGGCGGGCGATGATCGTCGCGGCGACGCTGCCGTTGCTGCTCGAGCACGGCGACCGGGTGACCAGCCGGCAGATCGCCGACGCGGCCGGCATCGCCGAGGGCACGATTTTCCGCGCCTTCGCCGACAAGGACGAGATCATCGCGGCCGTCGTCGAGTCGGCGCTCGACCCGGAGCCCCTCGAAGCGGCCTTGAACGGCATCCCGGAAGGCCTGCCGTTCGAGGAAGGACTCGCCGCCGCGGTCGTGATCATGCAGCAGCGCGTCATCGACATGTGGCGGCTCGTGTCGAGCGTCGGCACGCGGTTCCACGAGATGACGCGGCGCCCCATGGCCGACAGTGACGCGCTCGTTCGGCGGTTCGAGGCGGGCCGCGCCCGGATCACGGTCGAGCCGATCGTCGCGGCGCGGTTGCTGCGCGCGCTCACGTTGTCGACGACACACCCGATGCTCGCCGGTGAACCGAGGTCGCCCGCCGAGCTCGTGCACCTGTTCCTGCACGGGGTCGGAGGAAAGGACCCGTCGTGCTGAAGCGACTCCTGCGCTCACACCTCAGCCCGTACCGCAGGGCTCTGTGGTTGATCGTGGTGCTGCAGACTGTGCAGACGTCGGCCGCGCTGACGCTGCCGACGATCAACGCGCGCATCATCGACAAGGGCGTCATCGCCGGGAACACGCATTACATCTACACGTGGGGCGCGATCATGTTGGGCTTCGCGCTCGTCCAGGTTGCGTTCTCGGTTGCCGCGGTCTACTGGGGCGGCAAGGTCGCGATGAGCTTCGGGCGCGACCTGCGCAAGAACCTCTTCCATCAGGTCACCGACTTCTCGGCCCGCGAAGTCGGCACGTTCGGTGCGCCGTCGCTGATCACGCGCATCACCAACGACGTGCAGCAGGTGCAGATGCTCGTCGTGATGGCCGCCACCATGGCCATCGCGGCACCGATCACGATCGTCGTCGGCGTGTTCATGGCCCTTCGCCAGGACGTCGGCCTATCGATCATCCTGGTCGTGGCGATGCCGGTGGCGGGCGTTGTGCTCGGCCTGCTCGTCTCGCAGATGGTTCCCGCCTTCCGCCTGATGCAGGAGCGCATCGATCAGGTCAACCGCGTGCTGCGCGAGCAGATCACCGGCGTCCGCGTCGTACGGGCGTTCGTGCGCGAGCCCCAGGAGGCGAAGCGGTTCGGCAAGGCCAATGCCGACCTGACCGCCGTATCGCTGCGCGCCGGCCGGCTCATGTCGTCGATGTTCCCGACGGTGAACCTCCTCATCAACGTGTCGTTCGTCGCGGTGCTCTGGATCGGCGCGAGTCGCGTGAGCTCCGGCCAGATCCAGGTCGGGACGCTCGTCGCGTACCTCTCGTACCTCGTGCAGATCCTCATGTCGGTGGTGATGGCCACCTTCGTGATCTCGATGATCCCGCGCGCATCGGTATCGGCCGATCGGATTCAAGAGGTGCTCGACACCGACCCGAGCGTCGTGCCGCCGGTGAATCCGGTGCACGACGTCATCGAGCAGGGCGCGCTCGAGTTTCGCGACGTCGGCTTCCATTATCCCGGCGCCGAGCACCCCGTGCTCACCGGTGTCTCCTTCTCCACCGCGCCGGGCCAAACGACCGCGATCGTCGGTAGTACCGGCGCGGGCAAGTCGACGCTCGTCAATCTCATACTCCGGTTGTTCGACAGCACCGAGGGCAACGTGTTGGTGGGCGGCGTCGACGTGCGCGACCTCGACCCCGACGTGTTGTGGAGCACCATCGGCCTCGTGCCGCAGCGGCCGTATCTATTCTCGGGGACGGTGGCGAGCAACCTGCAATACGGCAAGCCCGACGCCACCGAGGACGAGATGTGGGCCGCGCTCGACGTCGCGCAGGTGAGCGAGTTCGTCCGCAGCATGCCCGGCGGGCTGCAAGCCCGCATCGAACAGGGCGGCACGAACGTGTCGGGGGGCCAGCGCCAGCGACTCTCGATCGCGAGGGCGCTCGTCCGCAAGCCCGACATCTACGTGTTCGACGACTCGTTCTCGGCGCTCGATCTTTCGACCGACGCGCGCCTGCGCGCCGCGCTCGGTCCCTATACGCGCGACTCCGCTGTGATCATCGTGGCCCAACGGGTGTCGACAATTGCGACCGCCGACAACATCCTCGTGCTCGAGGACGGCGTCGTTATCGGCCGTGGTACGCACGACGAGCTGATCAGAGATAATCCGACGTACGCGGAGATCGTGCAGTCGCAGATCGGCGAGAAGAGCGCGGCCGCATGACGATCATCGACGACCAAGAGCAACAAGAGCAAGAAGATCTCGATCTCGCGGCGCCGGAGACACGTGCCGCGGGCCGGTGGAACTCGGCGGGCGTTCCGGGAGAACGCTCGAAGGACTTCAAGAACGCGCTCCGGCGGATGGTCCGCATGCTCGGGCCGATGCGGGTGGTGCTCGGCATCGTCGTATTGGTCGCCATGGCCAGCGCGACCCTCAACGTCTTCGGGCCAAAGGTGCTGGGGCACGGCACCGACATCATCGTTCAAGGTGTCATACACCATCACATGAACTTCGGCGCGCTGCATCACGTGCTGATCCAGGCGATCGTGCTCTACACGGCCTCGTCTGCGTTGTCGATAGTCGCGGCGTACATGCTCGCCGGTGTCATCCAGCGACTGATGTTCAAGCTGCGATCCGATGTCGAGGACAAAGTCAACGTGTTGCCACTCAGTTACATCGACAAGCAGTCGCGCGGTGATCTGCTCAGCCGGGTAACCAATGACATCGACAACGTCGCGCAGAGCCTGCAGCAGACGCTCAGCCAGATGCTCACGTCCGTGCTCTTACTCGTCGGCACCGCCGTGATGATGTTCACGATCTCGCCGCTGCTCGCGGTCGTCGCGCTCACGACCGTCCCGGTGTCGATCTGGGGGATGCGCGCGGTCGCGCGTCGCTCCCGTCCCAAGTTCATCTCGCAATGGAGGAGCACCGGGCTGCTCAACTCGCAGATCGAGGAAACCTTCACCGGTCACGCGGTCGTGAAGGCGTTCGGCCGCCAACGCGAGGTCGAACGGCGCTTCCGCGACACCAACGACGAGCTCTACGAGTCGTCGTTCGCCGCGCAGTTCATGTCGAGCCTGATGCAGCCACTCACGATGTTCATGGGGAACATCCAGTACGTGATCGTCGCGGTCGTGGGCGGTCTCCGAGTCTCGAGCGGCGCCATCACCATCGGCGATATCCAGGCGTTCATCCAGTATTCCCGCCAGTTCTCGATGCCGCTGACGCAAGTGGCGTCGATGATGAACGTCTTCCAGTCGGGAATCGCCTCGTTCGAGCGCGTCGTCGAGTTCCTCGACGCCGAGGAGCAGAGTCCCGACGCGGTCGAGAGCGACAACCCGCCCCCCGTACGCGGCCGCGTCGAATTCTGCGACGTGACCTTCTCCTACGACCCCGACCGGCCGCTCATCGAGTCGCTCTCGCTCGTCGCCGAGCCCGGCCAGACCATCGCCATCGTCGGTCCGACCGGAGCCGGCAAGACCACGCTCGTCAACCTCATCATGCGGTTCTACGAGCTGAACGGCGGTGTGATCACGCTCGACGGGCAAGACATCTCGTCGATTCCACGGCGCGAACTGCGATCGAACATCGGCATGGTGCTGCAGGATACGTGGCTGTTCGGCGGCACGATCCGCGACAACATCGCGTACGGCAACCCCGACGCGACCGAAGAGCAGATTCTCGCGGCCGCCCGCGCGACCTACGTGGATCGTTTCGTGCACTCGCTGCCCGACGGGTACGACACGATGATCAACGAAGAAGGCGACAACATCAGCGCCGGCCAGAAGCAGTTGCTCACCATCGCCCGAGCGTTCCTCGCCGACCCGGCCATTCTCATCCTCGACGAAGCGACCAGCTCGGTCGACACCCGCACCGAGGTCCTCATCCAAGAGGCGATGAACGCGCTGCGCAAAGAGCGCACCAGCTTCGTCATCGCGCACCGGTTGTCGACGATCCGCGGCGCCGACGTCATCCTCGTGATGGAAAACGGCCGCATCGTCGAACAGGGTTCGCACCGCGAGCTGCTCGACCACGACGGTCCCTACTACCGGCTCTACAACTCGCAGTTCGTGGCGCCCGTCGTCGACATCGACGGCGACGGCGACGTCACCTGAACCGATGACTCACCCGAAGATGCGGCCCGCGTGCGTGAGCGCGCAGACGTCCATGGTGAACGCGATCGAGATGTGGAGCGCGGCGCCCCACCACACCGATCGCGTCTTCAGGCTCAACGTCCCGAGCACGATCCCTCCGACGATCGCGGCGAGCGCCTCGGGCATCGGCTTGGCGTAGTGCAGCATGTTGTACGGCAGCGCCATCGCGAAGATCGCGGCCCAACCGAGGCGCGGCGCGAGCCCGTGCAGGAGGAAGCCGCGAAAGAAGAACTCGAGCGCGCAGAACTGGAGCCAGTAGAGCAACCACCACGCGTACAGGTACGGCCAGAGCGAGTGGCCGGCCGCGGGATGGAAGAAGGGATACCGGTCCTGGAACGACGCCGTGAACGAAGCCGCGACGATCAACGGCGCGGCGACCGCGTACAGAATCGCGTACGTGCGCAGATGCGGCATGATCCCGCGCACGCGCAGCCCGTAGTCGCGCGCGCGTTCATGCAGCACGAGCCGGATTACCAGCATCGGCGGAATGACGTACGAGGCGATCACGATGACGGCCCAGAACGCGAGCTGGTTCCAGTCGCGGTGCGCCGACACGAGCATGGCGTCGTGCAACCGCGACGCGAGACCGTGCAGGCCGAAGGTGCGCAGGATCGTCTCGAGCCACTCGGGCCGGCTGCCGTCGGAGAGGAAGTTCCCGCAGGTGAGCGCGACCGCAGCCGTCACGAAGACCAGCACCATCTTGCGATCGGTCTCGGGTGTGGTCGACGCGTGCGCATCCGCGTCGGCCCGCACGTCGGTGACGTAGGTGCGCCACAGCTTTCGGATCGGGGTCAGGGTCGGCGCGGCCGGTTGGTCCACCCACCCTCCTCAGTCGGAAACCACCCTCCCGCCGCGAACGTGCCGCCGTCGACGTGCACGGTCGTACCGGTGACGAAGTTCGAGAGCTCCGACGCGAGGAACACCGCGACGCCGGCGACGTCGGACGGCTGTCCGAACCGACCGAGCGGCACCCACGTCGGGATCAGATGCTCGTCCTCCGGCCCGACCCATCGCGAGTACGGCACCTGCAGTGTCTCCGTCACGTCGGGAGCGATCGCGTTCACCCGCACCCCGTGGCGCGCGTACTCGACCGCCAACGAACGGGTGAAGCCCGTGATCGCGGCCTTGAACGCGGAGTACACGGCGCGGGTCGGGATCGCGCGGAACGCCTCGATGGTCGAGACGTTGACGATCGTGCCGCCGTCGCCCTGCTCGACGAGTCGCGGAAGCACTGCACGCGAGCACGCGAAGACATGCGCAAGATTCACTTGGTACAGCGCGTCCCATTCGTCGTCGGTCTGCTCGTGGAACGCGACCCGCCGCCCACCGAAGTGCCCCACGTTGTTGACGAGGACGTCGACGCGGCCGAAGTTGTCGCGTGCCGCGACGACCAGCGCTTCTGAGGTGTGAGGTTCGCGCACGTCGCAGACAACCCCCACGACCCGCTCTCCGACTGCCGCCTGGGTCTCGCGGGCGCGGTCGACGTCGACCTCGGCGAACACGACCGACGCGCCCTCCGCGACGAAACGCTCGACGATCCCGCGACCGATCCCGCCACCCCCGCCCGTGACGATCGCGACCTTGCCCTCGAGCACGGGGCGGCAGCCTAAGGCCACCGCCCCGTAGGTGCTCGGGGGTGGGGATATCGCCGGATCAGGTAAGTGCGATCGCGAGGACCTCGCGCACGTCGCGCACCGGGTGCACGTGCAAGAGCTCGCGCACTTCCTCGGGCACGTCGTCGAGATCGGGCTCGTTGTCGATCGGGATGACCACGTCGGTCAGGCCGGCGCGGTGCGCGGCGAGCAACTTCTGCTTCAGCCCACCGATCGGCAGCACCCGTCCCTGCAACGTGACCTCTCCGGTCATGCCGACGTTCGGCTTGACCGGGCGTCCCGTCACCAACGACGCGAGCGCCGTGGTCATCGTGATGCCGGCCGATGGGCCGTCCTTCGGGATCGCGCCCGACGGCACGTGCAGGTGGAACTTGCGGTGCTCGAACGCGCCCGGCAACACGCCGAGCTCGTTCGCATTCGAACGGACGAACGAGAGCGCGATCTGCGCCGACTCCGACATCACGTCACCGAGTTGACCCGTGACCTGCAGTCCGGGCTCGCCGTCCATGGCGGTCACCTCGATCGTGAGCACGTCGCCGCCGGCACCGGTGACGGCCAGACCGGTCGCGAGCCCCGGGATCGGAGCGCGCGACGCGTCGTCCTGACGGAAGCGCGGGCGACCCACGTACTCCTTCAGGTCGGGCTCGTCGACCACGACGCTCGTCGCTTCGTGTCCGGCGACCTTCCGCACCGACTTCCGTGCGATCTTGCCGAGCTGGCGTTCCAGACCGCGCACACCGGCCTCGCGCGTCCACCCGTTCACGAGCGCGTGGAACGCGGCGTCGGTGACGTCGAGCTCGTCGTCTCGCAACCCGGCCTTCTCACGTTGGCGCGGGAACAGGTGATGCTTCGCGATGGAGACCTTCTCGTCCTCGGTGTAACCGTCGAGCGAGACGATCTCCATACGGTCGAGCAACGGCCCGGGAATGGTCTCGAGCACGTTCGCGGTCGCGAGGAACAACACGTCGGACAAGTCGAGATCCAGCTCGAGGTAGTGGTCACGGAACGTGTGGTTCTGCGCCGGGTCGAGCACCTCCAGGAGCGCGCTGGCGGGATCGCCCGACCAGCCGCCGGACTGGAGCTTGTCGATCTCGTCGATCAGCACGACCGGGTTCATCGCCTTGGCCTCGGTCAGCGCCCGGACGATCCGACCCGGACGAGCACCGACGTAGGTACGACGGTGACCGCGGATCTCGGCCTCGTCGCGCACGCCGCCAACCGCGACGCGCACGAAGGGACGACCCAGTGCCCGCGCGACCGACTCACCCAGCGACGTCTTGCCGACGCCGGGAGGACCGACGAGCGCCAGGATCGCGCCCGAGCCGCGGCCGCTCACGGCACCCAGGCCGCGCTCGCGCCGCAACACGCGCACCGCGAGGAACTCGAGGATGCGGTCCTTCACGTCGCCGAGGCCTTCGTGATCGGCGTCCAGGACGCGCCGAGCGTCGGGGATGTCGTCGCTCTCGTGCGCGTACTCGCCCCAGGGCAGGTCGACGACCGCGTCGAGCCAATTGCGCACCCACGCCTGCTCCGGGTTCTGCTGGCCCATGCGCTCGAGCCGGTCGAACTCCTTGTCGACCGCCAGACGCACGGCGTCCGGCAGCTCCTTGTCCGCGAGCTTGGCGCGGTACTCGGCGACGACGTCGTCGTCGCCTTCCCCGAGCTCCTTGCGGATCTCGTCGAGCTGGCGACGGAGCAGGAGCTCGCGCTGCTGCTTGTCGAGGCCGTCGGTGACGTTGTTTCGGATCTTGTCCTTCAGCTCGAGGTCGGCCAGCGCTTCGCGCATCCACCCGAGGACGAGCTCGAGGCGCGTTTCGACGTCGATCGTCTCGAGCAGCTCGACGCGCTGGTCCATCGTGAGCTCGGGCGAGTACGCCGCGGTGTCGGCCAGCTGGCCCGGGTCTTCGACCCCGGCGAGCACGTCGGCGATGCGACGCGCACCACGGTGCTCGAGAATCGTCTCGACCACGGCACGGTATTCACGCGCGAGCTCGCGGGCGCGGCCGGTGGGTTCGGTCTCCTCCAGCTGCTCCACTTGCACGTGCAGTGCACCGTGCGCGCCGAGCTCGCCGGTTCCGACCCGGCCCCGGGCAACGCCTCGGATCACGAGGGCTCGGGTGCCGTTCGGGAGGTCGCCGGCGCTCTCGACCGCGGCGATGGTTCCGACGCGAGCGAATCGGCCGTCGATGCGCGGCACGAGCACGATCCGGTCGCCGGCATCGGCGGCCGCCGCGCCCGCCCGCTTCGCCTCGTCGGTTTCGAGCGCGATCGTGACCACCATCTGCGGTAGAACGACACCTTGCGTGAGGGGCAACAGGGGCAGGAGTTGAGTCTTGGTGTCTGACATAGTGCGAGTTGTAACGACGAAGGGCGATTCCCGATTCCCGCGGTCGGCATTCCCATGGCACCCGGCGTAAACGTCCTGTTCATCACCGCCGACCAGTGGCGGGGCGACTGCCTCGGCGCGGCCGCGCACCCGGTTGTGCGCACGCCCAACCTCGACCGCCTTGCCGCCGGCGGGGTGTCGTTCCGGCGGCATTTCGCCCAGGCCGCGCCCTGCGGGCCGAGCCGGGCGGCCCTCTACACCGGCATGTACCTGATGAACCACCGGTCGGTGTCGAACGGAACGCCGCTCGACGCCCGCCACGACAATGTCGCGCTCGTCGCCCGCCGGCTTGGGTACGAGCCGGCGCTCTTCGGCTACACCGACACGAGCATCGACCCCCGAACGGTCGCGCCCGGCGACCCCCGTCTGTTCCGTTACGAGGGCGTCCTTCCCGGCTTCGACCCCGTGTGCCATCTCCCGGAGGGCGAGCCGCTCGAGTGGCTCGACTGGATGCGAGCCGACGGCCTCGAAGTCCCCGACGACTGGCGCGCGTTCGTCGACCGACCGGCCGCCGGTTCGCTTGGGCGCACCCAGTACGACGCGAAGCACTCGCAGACCACCTTCCTCACCGACCGGTTCCTCGAATGGGCCGACGGGCAGGGCGAGAGCCCATGGTTCGCGCACGTGTCGTTCCTGCGACCCCATCCTCCGTTCCTTGCGCCCGCTCCGTACGACACGATGTTCGATCCGGGGTCGGTCCCGGCACCGGTGCGGGCGGCGTCACGCGCGGAAGAGGGCGCGCAGCATCCGTTGCTCGCCATGATGATCGACCATCCGTTCCTGAAGTCGCCCGACGACGATCGAGAGCAGCGCGAGCTGCAAGCGACCTACTACGGCATGCTCGCCGAGGTCGACGACCAGGTCGCCCGCGTTCTCGACTGGCTCGACGCAACCGGGCAGGCCGACCGCACGCTGGTGATCTTCACGAGCGACCACGGCGAGAACCTCGGCGATCACTACATGCTGCACAAGCTCGGCTGGTTCGACCAGTCGTACCACGTACCGTTGATCGTACGGGGCCCGGGCGTGTCCGATGGCCGCATCGTCGACGCGTTCACGGAGCACGTCGACGTGCTGCCGACGATCTGCGAGCTGCTCGACGCCGACATACCGCTGCAATGCGACGGTCGCGCGCTCACGCCGTGGCTGCGCGGCGCGTCACCCGACGACTGGCGACGAGAAGTACATTTCGAGTTCGACTTCCGCGATCCCGACAGTCCGCTCATCGAAGAGGCGTTCGGCATCACGATGGAGGAGTGCGCGCTCGCGGTGCTGCGCGACGACCACGGCAAGTACGTACAGTTCTCCGGTTATCCGATGCTGCCGGCGATCTTCTTCGATCTCGACACCGATGCGGCGCAGATACGCAACGTCGCGGGCGATCCGGCCTACGCGGCGAAAGTGCTCGACTACGCGCAGCGCATGCTGACGTGGCGCATGACTCACACGGAACGCACGCTCACCGGCATGAAGCTGACGATGCACGCCGGCTTGGTCGAACGCAACGCGCCGAGGCGCTGAACGCTCACGTCATCCTCGGCGATCGATGCGGGACGGGTAGCGTGCCCGGCCGATGGACGCCCGCACCTTCTTCGGACTCGAACCCGACGCGACCGATCGCACGCGCTGGCGCATGGAGGTCGTGCGCGGACTGACGTCGGGTACGGGTGCACTGTTCGGTGGTTGCGGACTCGGCGCGTGCATCGAGGTCATGGAGCAGGTGACCGGTCGGCCGTGCATCTGGGCGACCGCGCAGTATCTCTCGTTCGCACGCCCGCCTTCGATCGTCGAGCTCGACGTGTTGGAGGTTGTGCGCGGCCATC
The DNA here is from genome assembly GCA_003134555.1 of Actinomycetota bacterium. Lineage (GTDB taxonomy): Bacteria > Actinomycetota > Acidimicrobiia > IMCC26256 > PALSA-610 > PALSA-610. The sequence goes on along the minus strand of PLBO01000151.1, from coordinate 235,784 downwards.
AGATTTCGCAAGCGCGCGTCATCGTGCGCGTCGGCGACACGGAGATCCTCACGGTGCTCGGCGCGCTCGGGCGCCGTCCCCTCCCGCTCGAGGGTCAGTGGGCGGTGCGCCCCGACGTACCGGGCCCCGACGACTGCCCGCCCCGAGCACTCATGAACCGCCACGAAGGCACGATCAGCAGCCGCCTCGACACCAAGCTCGCGAGCGGACGCACACCGTGGGAGTTTCCCGGCCCGGAAGGCTCCGGCCACGCCGCGCTGTGGATCCGCATGCCGGAGTTACTCGACATGTCGGCAGCCGCGCTCGCCATCATCGGCGACTTCGTGCCGTTCGGCATCAGCCAGGCGCTCGGCAAGCGCGCGGGAGGCAACAGCCTCGACAACACCTTGCGCGTCGCGCACCGCGTCCCGACCACGTGGGTTCTCGCCGACGTGCGGGTGCACGCGGTCGCCGACGGTTTCGGTCACGGGCTCGTGCACCTCTGGGCCGAGGACGGCACGCTGCTCGGAACCGCGAGTCAGTCGACGATCGTGCGCGCGTGGCGCGACGACCAGGTCGCGCCGCTCACGGAGCTCGAAGGTGACGTGCAGCGCTGAGCAGATCGCGGCAAGGATGTGGTCATGACCATTCCGCAGCGCTACGGCATCACGTTTCCGTTCGACGGCATTCCGCTGTTGGAACAGCGCGAGCTCGTGCGCGAGCTCGTCGACCTCGGATACACCGATCTGTGGTCGGCCGAATCCGGCGGTTACGACGCGTTCATCCCGCTCGCGGTCGCGGCGCAGTGGGCACCCGAACTGCGGTTCGGAACGGCGATCGTTCCCGCGTACACGCGCGGCGCGCACACGCTCGCGTCGACCGTCGCGTCGATGTGCCAGGCCGCCCCGGGCCACTTCGCCCTCGGGATCGGTACCTCCTCCGACGTCATCGTCGAACGCTGGAACGGTTTGACGTTCGACAAGCCGTACCAGCGCGTGCGCGACACGATCCGGTTCCTGCGCAAAGCGTTGACGGGCGAGAAGGTCGACGAGGAGTACGAGACGTTTCGCGTCCGCGGCTTTCGCCTCGGCATCCCGGTCGCCGAGCAGCCGCCGATCCTCGTGGCCGCGCTACGCGAAGGCATGTTGCGACTCGCCGGGCGCGAAGGCGACGGTGCGATCATCAACTGGCTGTCGGCCGACGACGTCAAGACGGTCGCACCCCACGTCGGCGCCGGGAAGGAGATCGCGGCGCGCATCTTCGTGTTCCCCGTCGACGACGCGGGACTGGCTCGAACCGTTGGCAAACGCGCGATCGCGTCGTACCTCACCGTGCCCGTGTACGCCGCGTTCCACGAGTGGCTCGGCCGCGGCGACGAGCTCGCCGACCTGTGGCGACTCTGGAAGGAAGGCGACCGCAAGGCCGCCGCGGAATCGATCCCCGATTCGGTCGTCGACGACCTGCTCGTCTGGGGCAAGCCCGAACAATGCAAGGAGCACATCGCCCGCTACATCGAAAACGGCGTGACGACTCCCGCCCCCGCGTTGTTCTGCGGCCCCGATCAGATCAGCGACGTCGTCCGGGCGCTCGCGAGATAGTTCTGGGCCCGGAGGGTTACCTCACGCAGCTGTCTTTAGGTGCACGTCTTCGTGGCGCACTTGGGCGAGGCGCAGCTTTACGAGGACGCGTACCAACCACCAACCGGGGTCGAGCTCGGCCTTGTGCAGCGAGAAGCGCGCCGACGTGGGCGCGGCATGGTGGTTGTTGTGCAGTCCCTCGCCGGCGGTGATCAACGCGAGTGATTGCATGTTCGTCGCGGAGTTCACGTAGGGCTGCTTGCCCCGCGTGTGGCCGACGGCGTTGATCGCGCCCGAGAGCATCACGTACATGACGCCGTGCAGGCCGGCGGCGAGAAAGCCCGCGAACAGGCCGAAGCCGAGCACCCACATCGTCACGACGATGATCGTGATCCCGATAGCCAGCCCCACGAACGAGTGGTCGAACGCGAGACGGTCGAGGCGGTCGGGCGGGAGATCACGCGCGTACTTCTGCACGTTCGCGTGATCCGACGCGCAGCGCTTGTAGAGCCCGATGTTGCCGAGCTGCACGCGCCAGAACCCGACTTGGAACGGACTGTGCGGGTCGTCGGCGGTGTCGGTCGCGGCATGGTGCTTGCGGTGCACCGCCACCCACTCCCGCGGTCGCATGCCCGTGGTCATCCAGATGACTGCCCGGAAGGGGATCGCGGCGGGATCGCCGACCGTGAGCGCCCGGTGGGAGAGCGCCCGGTGCAGGTACACGGTGGTCGTGAAAATCGCCAGCTGCGTCACCGCGAAAGCGGCGATCACGGCGGCAATCAGATTGGTCAACGTCACTTGAAAATGGTACTACCGACCAGTCGGTAGATGCGTGTCGGTAGAATGACGAAGTGGCCCTACCTGTCGCTTCCGGCCCCTCGTCGACCAAGGATCTCATCCTCGAGGTGGCGCTCAAGCGCTTCGGCGACCACGGCTACGCCGGAACGAGCCTGAACGACATCGCCGACGAGGTCGGCATTCGGCGTCCGAGCCTGTTGCACCACTTCCCCTCGAAGGAAGCGCTCTACCGCGCCGTGCTCTTCGCCTCGTTCGCCGACTGGACCCTCCTCGTCGAACAGGCGACGGCGGGAACACGTCAAGGTTGGCCGCAGGTCGAGCGCATGCTGCGCGCCGCATTCACGTTCTTCGAGGATCACCCCGAGTTCGTACGGCTCGTGCGCTGGGAAGCGCTCGAAGGCGGCCCGATCCTGCGCGACGAGCTCAGCCTCTTGTTGCGACCGTTGTTCGATCGTGGCGCCGACTTCCTCGAGCGCGAGATGGACGCGGGCCGGCTCCGGCGCTACGACGCGCGGCAGCTGCTCCTCACCGGCTACGGCGCGGTGCTGTCGTACCTCTCGGACGGACAGTTGATGTCGGGCCTGCTCGACCTCGACCCGCTCTCTCCGGCGGCCTTGGCGAAGCGGCGCGAGCACGTCATCGACGTGATGCGCACCGCGGTGGCGCTGTAGCCGTTCAGAGCTTCCCGTCGCTCCACCGCTCGAGCAGCGAGGCGTCGCCGAAGATCTCGAGCTGACGGACGGGTACGCGCCCCCACATCATCAACAGCAGATCACTGGCACCGCCGCGCGCGGCGACGTCGCCTTTGCCGTGCTCGTTGACGACCGTGACCCCCTCCGGGCCGAGTCGGACCAGCCATTCGCCTTCGCCGTCGGTGCAGTGCAGGTGGATGGTCTCGCCGTTTCCGGTCGGCGGTCCGCCGGGCCGGAACGGAAGGATGTCGAACAACTCCTGGATGCCGTCGACCGCCAGGTCGCGGTCGATCGGTTGGGGCGCGCCCGCAGCAGACTCCGCGTCCCAACGGTGCACCGCGAGCTCGTTCGCCTGGCGCCGCGACCAGAAGCCCACCGTGCGTTGATCCGTCCACGACCAGCAGGGTTCGTCGGCGCCCGCCGACGCGAGCACGTCGGCCAGAGGGCCGTAGCCCTGCGCGACGAAGTCGACGAGCGCGGGACCCTCCGGTACCTCGAGCTGCTTCCAGTAGCCGACGGGATCGGCGGGACGGCGCTCGATGATGTCGGTCGCCCAGCGGTGGAGCCGGCCGACGTGCGAGCAGAGGTCGCCGATCGTCCACTCACCGCACGTCGGCACCGGATGTTCGAAGCCGGCCGTGCGCGCGGCATCGGCGAGCGCGGCGCCTTCACGTCGAATGGCGTCTACGAACGCGGAATGTTCCATCAGCCGGAATCTACCGGCGCCGGTTCGAGCAGCTCCGGGCCATTGTTGACGGGCTTGTTGACGAGCGTCGTGACCGGCCACCGCTCGAACTCCTCCGACGGCGCGGGCACCAGCAATTCCCCGAGCGATCGCACGTCGCGGTTGTCGGGATCGAGCCAGGTGTCCCAGACCGACTCGGGGAGGATCACCGGCATGCGATCGTGGATCGGTCGCATGAGGTCGTTCGGTTCGGTCGTGATGATCGTGCACGTTCGTACGCGGGGCGCTTCGTCCCCGAGCGCGCGGTCGTGCCAGATCGCCCAGAGTCCGGCGAAGGCGAGGGGCTCGCGGTCACGGCGACGGACGAACCACGGTTGCTTCTGCTGCTTTCCCGGAAGCGCCTGCCACTCGTAGAAGCCGTCGGCGGCGACGATGCATCGATGCCGCTCGAACGGACGCTTGTACGCGTTGCTCTTCGAGAGCCGCTCCGCGCGTGCGTTGATCATCCGGTCGCCGACCGAGAGGTCCTTGGCCCAATACGGCACCAGGCCCCAGCGGACGAGATCGAGCACCCGGCGGCCGTCGCTCTGGGCAACCACCGGAACCTCGGCCCGGGGCGTGACGTTGTAGTTCGCCTCGGTTGCGCCGGCTCGCACCTCCTCGACGTGGAAGCGCTCGGCGAGGATCGTCGGGGACGAAACCGAGACGTAACGGCCGCACATAGGTCTTGGACGGTACCGGGCTCCGGCCTTGACAAGACCCCTCCAATCCCCCAGAATCAGACCGACCGGTCGGTTTTCTTTCTCGAGGGGCCGGAGGAGCGGAAATGGTCGGCACCCGCGCGACGAAGGGCGAGCGCACCCGCCAGCGCATCGTGGAGCTCGCGGCGCCGGTGTTCAACCGCCAGGGCTTCGTCGGAGCATCGCTGCGCGACCTCATCGGCGCCACCGGGCTGGAAAAGGGCGGGATCTACAACCATTTCGGCTCCAAGGAGCAGCTCGCGCTCGAGGCCTACGACTATGCGATGACCCGGGTCACCGAGAGCCTCGCCCGCTCGCAGGACGGCGCGACCGACGCGATCGACCGCCTGACCCGGATGATCCGGGCGTTCGCGCGCAATGCCCGCCGGCCCTCGGTCGAGGGCGGGTGCCCGATCATGAACACCGCGATCGAAGCCGACGATACGCATCCCGATCTGCGCGACCGGGCCCGCGAATCGATGACGTTGTGGCACCGCCTCGTGGGCCGCATCGTGAAGGACGGCAAGGCCGCCGGAACCCTGGCGCCCGACCTCGATCCGTACGCGCTCGCATCGACGATCACCGGCTCGCTCGAAGGCGCGTTGATGCTCTCGCAGCTCTACGCCGACGCCGCGCACATGGACCGCGTCGTCGATCATCTCGTCGCGCACATCGAGTCGCTGCGAGTGAAGGAGGGGCAACGATGACTCCTTCCGACAGCGCGATGGCCGACACGGACGCGTCTCGCGTCGAAGGAGCGCGCTCGCGCACGATCACGTGGGCCAATCCGGCGCGCACGCGTTTCCGGCTGCGTGGTCTGCTCGGCCTCTCGCTCGACGAGTTCGAACGCGGACGCACCGGGTTCTCGGTCGTGGCCGACGAGTTGCACGAGAACCGCGCGATCACGCAAACGACCGAACGGGTGCACGCCGAGGACCGGGTCGTGCACAGAGGTGGACGCGTCGCGACCACCGAAGCGCGCGCCGACGACGCGGGCACCCTCTACGCGCACGCAAAGTCGACGTGCCTCGTACAAGGAGGAGCACGATGAACGACACGAACGACACGCACAACGACACCGGCATCATGCGAGTGGGCGACACCGACCTCACGGTGCGCCCGATCACGATCCGCGACGCGGAGCGACTCGCGCGCCTGTTCACGCGCCTCTCGCCCTCGAGCGTGCACTTCCGCTTCTTCTCGCCGATCGCGCGACCGCCGCGCGCCGCCCTGCTCCGGCTCGCCGACGTCGACCACCGGCGCCGGGACGCCCTGGTGGCGATGGACGGCGACGAGATCGTCGCCGTGGCCCGTTACGACGGACGGCCCGACAACGGCCCGACAGCCAGTCACCAGGCCGAGATCGCCATCACCGTCGAGGACGCCTGGCAGCACCGGGGGGTCGGCCAGCGCCTGGCCTTGCGGCTCGCCACGCTCGCAACCGACCGCGGCTACGACACCTTCGTGGCCACGATGCTCCCCGACAACCGGGCTGCCCTCGGCCTCGTCCGCAAGCTCGCTCCCGAAGCGACGGTTCGCTGGGCCGGCGGCGAGTACGAGGCTTCGCTCCCGCTGGTGCGCGCGAGCTGAGCCGCGCCAATTCGTCACCGCGTTGACGCGTCAACGCGACTTGCCGTTGCGCGCCGGACGGTCGACAAGGCGGAACACGAATCGCAAACCCGACCACGTCTCGTCGACCGCGCACACTTTGTTGTCGACGAGGCCGTGCGCGAGCCCGAGCTCACGCACGATGCCTTCGCGCAGATCGGTCGCGACGCACGCGGTGCGCTTCGGCCACGCGATCCACAATCCACCTTCCGGTTCGATCGTGCGCGCCAATCCGTCGAAGCGACGTTCGAGCTCGGCGCGACGCGTCGCGAAGAAGAGCACGACGTCCTGCGCGCCGCGCGCCTGCGTTCGAAGTCGCACACCATCCGGTAACGGATTGAGCGCGCGCTCGAAGCCCGCAGGTGCGCGCACAACCGCGAGACGTGCCCCCGGCTTCACGCCGAGCTTTTGGGGAAGGGGCGTCCCCGAGTACCCCGCCATTGGTCGCAGTCAATCGCGGTTGAAGCGTGGGGTCAATCAGGGCGGATCGCCCACATGCCAACGCGCGAATCGTGGCACCGTCATCGCAATTGCCGCGACGCCTGCGATACACAACAAACCGCCGGAGACGACCGAGATCGTCGGCGTGAACGCGCTCGCAACCAGGCCACCCTCCAGGTCACCCACACGAGGACCGCCGGTGACGACCAAGATGTTCAACGAAGCCAACCGTCCCCGCAGCCCGTCGGGTACGACGAGTTGCTGCAATGTTCCGCGAAACACCGCGGAGATGACATCGGCACCTCCCGCGATCGCGAGGAACACGAGCGCGAGCAAGAGGTTGGCTCCCACCAGCCCGAACGCGGTTATGGCAGCTCCCCAAACCGCGACCGCGAGCAGGATCGCGAGGCCGAGGCGTCGGACCCGCCGGATCCAGCCCGAGCTCAGGGCCGCCACGACCGCACCGAGCGCCACCGCGCTGAACAGCCAGCCGAGAGCCTCCGGGCCGCGATGGAACTGCTTGTCGGCGAGCACCGGGAAGAGGACGCGCGGCATCCCGAACACCATGGCGACGATGTCGACGGTGTACGTCGACTGCAGCACCCGTTTGCCCCTCACGTAGCGGAGCCCGTTGAACACGGCCGCCAACCCGACGTCGTCCTCGGCGCCCTCCGCCGGAACCGGCCGCTGCGAATGCACCATGAACGCCGCGGACAGCGCGGCCACGAAGCTGGCCACGTCGATGGCGTATGCCCAGGTGAGGCCGGCCCGGGCGATCACGATCCCGCCCAGTGCGGGGCCCACCAGGCCCGCGCCGTTCCACATGACCTGGTTGAGCGCCATCGCGGACGGGAGGTACTCACGCGGAAAGAGGTTCGGCGTCATCGCAGTGCGGGTCGGCATCGAGATCGACAAGAACGCGGCGTTGAGCGCGGCCGCCCCGTAGACGAGTGCCAGCGGTGGACGACCCAGGTGCGCGCCGTAGAGGAGCAGCACGGACGCCGCCATCAGCCCGAACTGCGCGAACAAGAGCAGCCGGCGGCGATCGCGGCGGTCGATCTGCGGTCCGAAGCCGATCGACACCAACAGCATCGGAACGAGCTGCACCAAGCCGATCGCTCCTACGGCCACCGATGAGCCTGTGAGCCGGTACACCTGGAAGAACAGCGCGACCACCATGATCTGGCTGCCGATCTGGGACACGAGCTCACCGCCCCAGAGGAGCCGGAAGTCGCGCGACACGCGCAGTGGCGAGATGTCGATCGCGAGGCCGCGCACCCGACCGGAGAGGGCGCGGCGAGGGCCCGGGGCAGGTGCGGTCACAGGACGCGGAACAATACCGACGGGCGGTCGGTTGCAAATCCCGACTTGACTACTGGCTTTTTGACGGGCGCGCGATCTAGCCTGCTCGCCGACACCGACACCCCAAAACGACGACGAAAGAGGCATCGCATGGCGTTGCGCCTGGGCGACGAAGCCCCGAACTTCACAGCTGAGACCACCGAAGGCACGATCAATTTCTACGACTACCTCGGCGACGGCTGGGGGGTCTTGTTCTCGCACCCGAAGGACTTCACTCCGGTGTGCACCACCGAGCTCGGTGAGGTCGCGAAGCTGAAGCCCGAGTTCGACAAGCGCAACGTGAAGGTCATCGGCCTGTCGGTCGACGAGCTCGGCAACCACAAAGGTTGGGCCGACGACATCGAGGAGACGCAAGGCGCGAAGTTGAACTTCCCGCTCATCGCCGACTCCGATCACAAGGTCTCGGACCTCTACGACATGATCCACCCGAACGCGAACGACACGCTCACGGTGCGTTCGGTCTTCATCATCGGCGCCGACAAGAAGGTGAAGCTCATCATCACCTATCCGGCGTCGACCGGCCGCAACTTCGACGAGATCCTGCGCGTCATCGACTCGCTGCAGCTCACCGCGAGCTACAGCGTGGCAACGCCGGTCAACTGGAAGAACGGCGAGGACGTCATCATCGTGCCCGCGGTCTCCGACGAGGACGCCAAGAAGAAGTTCCCGAAGGGTTGGAAGGCGCTGAAGCCGTACCTCCGGGTCACGCCGCAACCGAACAAGTAGCGCCGCGTCGTCGGCGTCCGGCAGTCGGAGGTCAGTCGCGGATGTACTCCCAGGCCTCGCCACGCAGGTACAGCCGGTGGCGAGGGCCGGGAGTCTCGAGGCGCCCGAGATCTGTGTAAGCGACGTCTTCGGGGTAGACGCACACCGCGCCGTCGTCGATGAAGTGGAATCGCGGCAGGTAGTCGACCGATTCGGCCGCCTCGATTGCGGTCATCGCGTCGGCAACCGTCGCGAACTCGCGGAGGTCGAGCAGCGTCACGTACTGCGGCGGCGCGAGCTCTATCTCGCCTACCGCGCGCGCGGCAAGGGCCTCGTCGGGACCGAACCACTGCAACGCCTCGGTCTCCGCGCCGTCGGCGACTTCGTTGCCGCCGGCGACCGGCCCGACGAAGAACCAGGTCGCGAACCGCTTCGGCGATCCTTCGGGCGTCGTCCAGTTCGAGAGGTGCACGAGCGCATCGCCGTCGACGTCGACACCCGCCTCCTCCTTCGCCTCGCGCACCGCGGCGCGCCGCGCCGCGCGCGGGAGGTCGTCGGGCGCGTCGCCGTAGTCGCCGGGATCGATGCGCCCGCCGGGGAACACCCACGCGCCGCCGTGGAAGGCCAACTTCGACGACCGTCGTGCGAGCAGGACCTCGAGCCCGCCGGATCGGTCGCGCAGCAGCACCACTGTCGCGGCGGGGACCGCGTCGACGCTGCTCGTCTCGCCCGACGTTCCGCCGGATCTGCGTTGGTCAATCCAGTTGTTCAATGGAGAGCTCACCCTTCTCGTGGCGGGCCCGCAGCACCTTCTTGTCGAACTTTCCGACCGATGTCTTCGGAACCTCGTCGATGAAGGCCCATCGTTCGGGTACCTGCCACTTGGCCACGTGCCCGGCGAGGTAAGTGGCGAGCTCCGCCGCGCCGACCTCCGAGCCACTGCAGCGCACCACGCACGCGAGCGGACGCTCGTCCCAACGCGGATCGGGAACGCCGATGACGCTCGCCTCGAGCACGTCGGAATGGCCCATCAAAATGTTCTCGAGCTCGACCGAGCTGATCCATTCGCCACCGGATTTGATCACGTCCTTTGCCCGGTCGGTGATCTGTATGTATCCCTCGGGCGAGACGCTGCCGACGTCGCCGGTGCGCAGCCAACCGTTGTCGAACTTCTCGGGGGACGGGTCGCGGTAATAGGACGCCGTGATCCACGGACCCCGCACCTGGATCTCGCCGACGGCCTCGCCGTCCCAGGGCAGCGATGTTCCCGCGTCGTCGACGATACGGATCTCGACGCCGCCCACGACCCGACCGGTGCGCGCGCGCCAGTCCATCTCGTCGGTCGAGCCGATCGCGACCGACGCGGGAGGATGCGCGACCGCGGCGAGCGGCGACGTCTCGGTCATGCCCCATGCCTGGATGATGCGCACGCCGTACTTCTTCTCGAAGTTCTCCATGAGCGAACGCGGGACGGCCGAGCCCCCACACACGATCATGCGGATGCTCGACAGGTCGATGTCGTTCGTCTCGCCGTAGCGGTAGATGTCGGCCCAGATGGTCGGCACCGCGCCCGAAAACGTGACGCGCTCTTCCTTCACCATGCGCGTGAGCGGCTCGGCTTGCAGGAACCGGCCCGGCATCACGAGCGACGCTCCGCACAAGAAGGCCGCGTACGGAATGCCCCAGGCGTTCGCGTGGAACATCGGAACGATCATGAGAATGCGATCGCGTTCCGACAGATCGAGCGCGTTGCCGGTCAGTGCCGCCATCGAGTGGAGGAACGCCGACCGGTGCGAGTACGCGACGCCCTTCGGGTTGCCGGTGGTCCCCGACGTGTAACACATGGCCGCGGCCTGGCGTTCGTCGATCTCGGGCCACGCGAAATCGGAAGACTCCTGCGCGAGCAGCTCGGAGTAGCGCGCGATCGGGCGGTCGGTCCCGAGCGCCGACGCGTCGCCGTCGCCCACGATGACGAAGCACTCGACGCTGGTCAGCTCGGAGACGACCTTGGCGAGTACCGGAACGAGCGAATCGTCGACCAGCACGACCTTGTCCTCGCCGTGGTTGATCACGTAGGCAAGTTGCTCGGGGAACAGCCGGATGTTCAACGTGTGCAGGACCGCGCCCATCGACGGAATGGCGAGGTACGCCTCCATGTGTTCCTGCGAGTTCCACATGAACGTGCCGACGCGGTCGCCCGCCTGCACGCCGAGGCGTGTGAGCGCGTTCGCCAGGCGTCCGGCGTTGGCGCCGATCGACCCGTACGTGGCGCGCCGGGGGCCCGCATCGGTCCAGGTGACGCACTCGGCATCGGCGTAGACACTCATCCCGTGGCGCAGGACGGCGGTGATCGTCAACGGGAAATCCTGCATCGTGCTCGAGATCACTTCGCCTCCCTCAGTCCCGTTGATTTTGGTCGCGCTTCATTCGGGGCGAAGCGTAACGTCGTATCACTATGGCGGCGACGCCGACTCGAGGGCCTCGACCGACGCCGGAGCGCTGAACGCGGCGATCACCGCGCCCGCGAGCACCGCCGCACCGCCGAGCGCCACGACCGGGCGCACCGACTCACCGAGGAAGACCGCGGTGAGCACGATGCCGGTAACCGCCTCGAGCGCCATGACGATCGCGGTACGGGTGGCGCCGATCCGGTCGAGCACGACCAAAAACAGCGTGAACGCGGTCGCGGTCGCCAAGCCGTTGGCGAACAGCGCCGCGAGCGCGTGACCCGACGGCGCCTCCAGGTCGCCGCGCAACACCCCGAAGGTCGCGGTTCCCATCGACGCGCCGATGGCCGTCCACGTCGCCGCGGTGATCGAGTCGGTGCGCACCAGCACGCGATCGCTGAGGAGCACGTAGGCGGAGAACATCAGGATCGATGCGCCGACGAAGAACACGCCGCTCGTCGAGATCGCGAGCCGACCACCTCCTATCGCCACGACCGAGCTCCCGGAGACGGCCAACGCGAGCGCGACGAACGTGCGCGCCCGCCAACGCGCGGCGCCGAGCACGACCTCGGTGATCGCGATGACGGCCGGGTAGGCATAGAAGATCAAGGCAACCGCCGCCGCAGTGCCGTGCTCGAGTCCGAGATAGAAACAGGTCGACTCCACCGCGTACACGACGAAACCGAGGGAGATCGCGAAGATCCGCTCCCCCGGCGGAGGCAACAACGGCCGACGCGTCACCACGAGCACACCGAGCAGGAGTAGTCCAGCGACGCCGAAGCGAATGCCGAGCGCGACGGGAGGCGACAGGTTGTCGCGCGCGACGGCGCGGCTGAAGAGGATCGTGCAGCCGAATGCGAACGCGCCCGCCGCGCCCAACGCGAGATCGAGCCGCCGCCCGTCGGGCGCGACCTCGCTCGCGCTCACCAACCGAGGATCGCGCCGATGACCAGGCCGAGCACGAACAACCCGCCCGCGCGGCGGGTCACCAGGAACGACATCGCGGCGAACCAAAGCGGCCATACGGGGTTGGGAATGGGAGAGACGTCGGGCTTGGGCTGCGAGTACGCCGCGAACGTCCGCCGGAACACCGGCCACGACAACACGACCAGCACCGACGCGACGGGAAGCACGCGCGCGATGACGAGCACGAAGATCGAGAGGTAGAAAGCGACGAACATCGCCTGCGTGAGCCGGCGGGCCGCGGCCTCACCCATGATCACGGGCAACGTTTGCGTGCCGTCCGACGCGTCCCACGCGATCTTGTCGATGTGCTTGCCCATCAGCACCGTCGTGCACAGCAGCGCGTACGGAAGGGATGCGAGCACGACCGCGCCCGGAATCGTGCCCGTCGCCGCGTAGTAGGTGCCGCCGACCATCAACGGACCCCAGACCACCATCACGGTCGGCTCACCGAGGCCGCGCTTCTTCAGGCGCAAAGGCGGTGCGGTGTACGCCGCCGAAAGCAGGAAGCCGCCGAGCGCGAAACCGACGATCGGCCAGCCGCGGGCCACGGTGAGCACGACCATGATCGCGAGGCACAGCCCGTTGACCGCGAGGGCGCAGGCCGCAAGTCCCTTGCGGGTGATCACGCCGGACAAAACCGGGTGCGGCGAGTAGAGATTGCGGGGGTAGTCGACCCGGTCGGTTCCGACCTGCAGGTCGAACAGATCGTTCATGAGGTTGTTCGCCATGTGGGCGAGCACGATCCCGGCGGCCGCCAGGGCGAACCAGCCCCAGGAGACGTCCGCGCCCCGGTAGACGGCCAGGAGCCCGGCTATAGCCCCGGCCACCAGGGTCATCGGAAGTACGCCGGCCCGGGTCAGGTACAGCCACTTGGACACCGGATCGAGGTGCCCCGGGGGCGGATTCGTGGTGGCGAGGACGTACCGCCAACTATGAAAAAAGCCACTTCTGGTCGGACTCTTCGCGGATTGCGCTGCAGAAGTGTCTGCCATAACGCCGAAGCCTAGAAGGGAACACGGAAACCCTGCCCGACTCGCAGCCGGGAGGAGCCGCGCGATGACACCTGCGACGGAGGTGGAGCGAGTGACGATGACGACACCGGAGACCAGTCAGGTGGAGGTGCTGCCGCTCTCGCAGACCGCCGCCGAGGTCCGCCTCTCTACCGGCGGTCCGAGCAGCATGAGCATCGGCAAGGTCGGAGCGAAGGAGGGTCGCTGGTACTGGCAGCACCGCGACGGCGAGCAGAGCTCACCCATCGCCGTCAACCGGACCGCGGCCGCGAACGCCCTCGCCGACTACCACCGCGCCTTCAAGGCGCCGCTCCCGCCTCCCGCGCCGGTGCGGCGGCTCCTCTTCGGCTGAGCTCAGCCGCCGTAGTTCATCCGAGTGTCCTCCATGCGGAGGACCTCGGTCTCCTCGTCCTTCAAGAACGCGACGTTGACCACCTCACCGAGGAACAACGTGTGGTCGCCGACGGCCACCGGCTGGCGGACCTCGCATTCGACGTACGCGATGGACTGCGCGAGTACGGGCGCACCGGTCGCGGACCCGTCGAGATAGGCGAAGCCGTTCAACGTGTGCGCTTCGAGGTCGACCTCGACCGGCTTGGTGAACTTGCGGACGATCGCACGGTCTTCGCGATCGATCATGCACAGGCTGAACACGCCGCCGGCTTCGATCAGCTCGTGCGTGAACGCGGCGCGCTCCACCCCGATGCCGATCCACTTCGGGTCGAACGACACCTGCGTCGCCCAGTTGAGGGTCATCGCGTTGCGGCGCTGCGCCTTGTCGGTCGACCCGACCACGTACAGACCACTCGGCATCTTCCAAAGCACGCGCCGGCGAAGCCGGTCGTACTCGTCCGGATCGGCACCCGGAGGAAACGGCGGGACGGGTCCTTCTTTGACGGGCATGCGTTGAAGGGTATTCGGAGCGCCGTGGCTTCGGGCTACTGACGGTCGATGTCGAGCGCGACGAGGTTTCGCGGCACCAAGACAATCGGACGTGGCGGCAAACACCGCGCAGAACGCGTCGCCGACGGTCTTGAAGACGACCCCACCCGAATCTTCGATCGCACGACGCATCAGGCCGTCGTGGCGCGCGAGTGCTACTTCCATCGCGCCGGGATGGTCTTCCCATAGACGCGTGCTGCCTTCGATGTCCGTGAACAAGAACGTCACGACGGACCGGCCCGCCATCGCAACAGTCTGCACCACGTGCAATCTCAGCCGGCGCGGCCGAAGTCGTCTTCCAAGCGGACGATGTCGTCCTCGCCGAAGTATTCGCCGTGCTGCACCTCGACGAAGACGAGATCCTCGAGTCCGGTGTTCTCGACGCGGTGTGACGCGCCCTGCGCGACGTCGACGGCGGAGCCGGCCTTCACTTCGATGGCGGCATCGTCGAGCGTCACGACTCCGGTGCCTCTGACGACGAACCAATGCTCCGAGCGACGCGAGTGCATCTGATAGCTCAATCGCTTGCCGGGCTTGACGACGATCTGCTTGACCTTGTGGTCGGGCTCGTCGAGCAGCACCTCGTAGCGTCCCCACGGTCGTTCATCGCGCTCCCCGCTCATGCCGACAGTGTGCCCTATCAAGCCGGGCGCGCCGCGATTGCACGGAACACATAGAAGGATCGCCGCGCGGGCGCGACCCGGAAGTGCTCGGCATAGCGCTCGTGCAGTTCACGCTCCACCGACGGTTGGCGCGCGAAGCCCACCGCCTCGAATTGCTCGACCCACCAGTTCGTGTGGGCCCAGATGAGATGCCCGTGCATCGGATACCCGTCGTCGTCACAGTGCAGCACCCGGAAGGGGCGGCTCGCAGCAATGTCGTCCGGCCATTGATCGACATAGATGGGGAAAACCTCGCCGAACACGTCGTCGTGGCCGATCGCCGGAATGTTCGCGAAGAGCAGTCCGCCCGTTTGCACCCGAGCGCGCAGCGCATGGCAATACTTCGCGAAGCGATTGGGATTCAGATGCTCGAAGACATCGAGCCCGTAAACCAGGTCGTAGTCGGACGGCAACTCCAGGTCGAGAAGATCGCCGACGTGAATGCGAGCCCGCACCTCGGGATCCGCGCGGTCATACGCCATACGGCTGATCTCGACACCTTCGGCGTCAACGCCATGACGGGCGAGCACACTCAACACCGTTCCCGAAGAACAGCCGATCTCGAGTGCCCGCCGCGGCTGCAAACTTGCGACGAGCTCGCCCATGATGCGTTTGTCTTCGTCGGGCTCGAGAGTCCATACGCCGGCACGCTCGTAGTACCCGTCGTCGATGATCACCGATTCGAGCCAATCGAAGTCGGAAGGATCGTGCACGTCGAACGCCCAGAACGGACTGGTTCCTGACGTGTCGACCGCGTGTCGGTAGCGATCCGGAGAGCGTCGGCGCGGTGACGCCGCCGCCCGGACGCGCTCCACGTACTCCTGCGACGTGGCCAGGCTCATCACGACCTCGGCCGGGGATACTCCGGCCGTCAATTCAGCCACGAAGTGCCGGAGGCCGCCCGGGTCGGCCGCACGGCCGAGCAGGCGACGATACAAATCGTCGACGAACGCCTCCGGATCGGACACGCGGTGAGGATATGAGTTCGTGAGTCGCTGGGCGACTCCGTTGGGAACTCAGACGCGTTCGAGTACGACGACCGGGATCTTTCGGGTCGTCGCCTTTTGGTACTCGGCGAAGTTCGGCATCAGCGCGGCCTGCGCGTCGTACAGCCGATCCCGCTCCGGTCCCTCGGCCACCTTGGCGCGAGCCTCGAACGTCTCGGTCGGCAGTTCGACCGTCACGTCCGGGTTCGCCACGAGGTTGTGATACCAGTCGGGACTCGTCGGCGCGCCGCCTTTGGAGGCGATGACGACGACCCGATCGCCGTCGGTCGTGTACACGACCGGGCTCGTGCGTCGTTTCCCCGACTTGGCTCCGGTGGTCGTGACCAACACCAGCGGGGCACCCGCGAACATGCCGGTGACCTGGCCACCGTTGTTGCGGAACTCGTCGATGACTGCGTTGTTGAACGCGTTGAAATCGTTGTTGAAGTCTTCGAGGTTCGGCATATAACCGAGAGTAACGTCGACACCCGTGGCGCGCATTCCCGAGGGCGTCGACCTCACCGACCTCGACCTCTTCGCCGGTGGCTTCCCGCACGACGTGTTCACCCGGCTCCGCCACGTCGCGCCGGTGCTCTGGCACGAGCCGACCGAGCACACGCCCGAGGGCGAGGGATTTTGGTCGGTCAATTCGCACGCCGCGTGCATGACGGTCGTGCATGATCCGGGCGCGTTCTCTTCGGAGACCGGCGGCACGCGGCCCTTCGGGGGCACGACACTCAACGACCTGCCCGTGGCTGGCCTGATGCTCAACATGATGGACGACCCGCGTCACCAACGGGTCAGGATGCTCGTGAGCAAGGGCTTGACCTCGCGCATGATCGCGCGGCTCGAGGACGACCTGCGCGCGCGGACCGCGCAACTCGTCGCGGCGGCAATCGACCGAGGCGACTGCGACTTCGTGAACGAGATCGCCGGGGAGCTGCCCATGCAGGCGATCTGCATCTTGATGGGCATCCCCGAAGCTGATCGTCATCAGTTGTTCGATTGGATCGAGCACGCGTTCGACTTCAAGGGCGGACGCGAGGCCTTCGAGACCACCGACGAGGTGTCTCGCGCCGCCATCTCGATGTTCGAGTACGGCACGGCGCTCATCGCCGAAAAGCGCGCGCACCCCGCCGACGACATGCTCTCCGTCGTCTGTCACGCCCGCCTCGCGGGCGAGGATCCGCCCGAGCTCACCGACCAGGAGTTGCAGTTCTTCTTCTCGCTGCTCTGGGCCGCCGGCGCCGACACGACGCGCAACGCCATCGCGGGCGCGGTCGTCGCGCTCGACGCGTTCCCCGACCAGTGGCGCGCGCTACGCGCCGCTCGTTGCGCGAGCAGCGCGGCGGTCGAGGAGATCGTGCGGTGGACCCATCCCGCCGCGTACAACCGTCGCACCGCGACACGCGACCTCGAGCTCTTCGGAGAACTCGTGCATGCGGGCGAGAAAGTCGTGTTCTGGGAGGCGTCCGCCAATCGTGACGAGGACGTGTTCGCGCATCCGTTCCGCTTCGACCTCGACCGCGACCCGAATCCGCATCTGGGGTTCGGTCACGGCGTGCACCACTGCCTCGGCGCGAACCTGGCGCGCCTCGAGATCCGCGTCGTGCTCGACGAGCTGTGCGCACGCGTCGGCGAGATCGAGCTGACCGGCCCGGTCGAGTGGACGCGCAGCAACAAGCACACCGGCATCCGCCACCTGCCGGTACGGCTGACTCGCGACGGCTAGGGCTTGGGCTTGGGCTTGGAGGTCGGCGCGGCCGGGGGTGGAGGCGTGGGGTCGAACAGAGAGAACGTGACCATGCGTTGGTATATGTCGTACACCCGTTGTCCGTAGAGCGCGCCCGTCGCCCACGTTCCCCACAGGTCCCACCACGTCTGCACCTTGCCCCGGAAGCCGAGCGTCAGCGTGCCCGGCAAGAGGATCGGATCCTTGGCCGTGTACGCAGCGTCGGGAAAGAACGGGTCGACGTAAACGCGTAGCAATTGCATCTGTGCGCGCACGCCGGTCTTCGCGTCGGGGAAGTCGAAGCCGTGCGCGCAGGAATCGCACCAACCGATCCCGGCGAAGTTGTTGTCGGTCGCCGCGCTCCCCGGGTTCGCAAAGCCGGCAGTCTCGAGTATCGACTGCGCGAATGCCACATCGCCGCGCACGCCCGTCGCCGCGCCCTCGTCGAGGTAGATCTGTGCGAGCACTTCGATCGGCACCGTGATGTGCGTCGTGTAGTGCTGCGAAACAACGAAGTCGGACATCTGCTTCGCGGTCAGCCGGCTGGGACCCAGGATCGGGCTCGTCGCGCTCGTCGCCGCGGTCTGGAAGTCGTGGATTCCCGCGAGGGCGACGGCCGTACGCGTCCGCGCGTCGTCGATTTTCGAGTGGAACTCCGTCAGGCGTTTCTCGGCGGAACGGACCGCGGCCGCGGCGCGCGCCGCGACGTCCCTGATGTTGGCGACCTGACCGTCGACGCGCCGCTTCAGGCCGAGGTACTGGTCGAGCAGGTGCTTCTGATTCGAGCCGAACGTGCCGAGCACGTGTAGCTGGCTTCCCGCCTGGACGATCGAAGTGGTGTTCAAGTATCCCGAGATCGCATTCATGATCTGGGCGTCGCCGGCGTGGATGTATGCCTCAGCCGCGGCCCGGTGCAACAGAGTGCGCGTCTCGTCGAGGAGTCGCTGCGTCTTGCGCGCCGCGGCTTCGAGCTTCTGCAGCTCCCGGCGCGCCGCGGCATCCTTCTTCCGCGCGGCCGCAACGCCCGCTTCCGCCGGCCCGAGCCCGCCCTGCGCAGCCGTCAGGTCGGTCTTGGCCTGCTGCATCGTCTTCAGGAGCTCGATCCCGACACTGGTCGGCAGGGTGAACGCAGGCATCTCCGGCGGCGGGCCGGGAATCGTCGTCGTGGTCGTCGGGCCCGTCGAAGGCACCGTCGTGGTCGAGCCGTCCGACGGCGACGGAATGCGCGGACCACCGATCGTCGTCGTAGTGGTGGGTTTGGTGGTGGTCGGCGTCGCCAGGGCATACGCGGCCCCGGGTGCCGCGACGGAGGCGACGACGGCCGCGACGACGGCAACCCGCGCGCGCGAGAGTCCGAACATCTCTTTTCCAGTCGGCATTCGCACGTCGGATCTTCAGGAATGGCAGGAAAGTCCGCAGTGTATGGAGCGGTCCCATTCCGGACCCAGTGTCAGCTTCGGGGCACTTGGCTCCACGGAAGACCTTTATCGGGACGCGGTTCGCCCGGCAGCCCGAGTACCCGCTCGCCGAGGATGTTCTTCATGATGTTGGTGGTCCCACCCTCGATGGAATTGGCCTGAACGCGCAGAAATGCCTTTTGTGGATTCGAAAGGTCCATTGCACTGCGGGGCCGATCGAACGTGTAGCCGCTCGGATACAGAAGCGCGTCGGGACCCATGAGATCCATGACGAAGCTCATGATTCGCTGGTTGAGGCCGGCCATGGCGAGCTTGCCGACCGAACCCTCCGGACCCGGAGTCCCCTTACGGCGGGTTTGGCTCGCCCGCATGTTGGTGAGGCGATTCACCTCGGCGTCGATCCAGAGCCGCAGCAGGTTGTCGCGCGCGACCGCGTCGTGGCGTTGCTCGTTGCGCTTCCACTGATTCACCGCGACCGCGATCACACCGGAGCCGCGCGGGTTCACCTGCCCGCCGATCGACACGCGCTCGTTCATCAGAGTGGTGAGCGACACCCCCCAGCCCTCGCCGACATCGCCGAGCCGTTCGCGATCGGGGATGCGCAGGTCGGTCATGTAGACCTCGTTGAACTCCGCGTCACCGGTTGCCTGCACCAGCGGTCGTACCTCGACGCCCGGTGCGTGCATGTCGATCACGAACATGGTCATGCCCTTGTGCTTCACCTGTTCGGGATCGGTGCGCACGAGGACGATGCCGTAAGTCGCGACGTGCGCGAGCGTGGTCCACACCTTCTGGCCGTTGACGATCCACTCGTCGCCGTCGCGTAGGGCGCGCGTCGACAGGCCGGCGACGTCGGAGCCCGCGCCTGGCTCGCTGAACATCTGGCACCAGATCTCCTCGCCCGTGAAGAGGGGGCGCAGGTAGCGACGCTGCTGCTCGTCGGAACCATGGGCGACGAGCGTCGGCGCGCACATGCCGTGGCCGATCGGATTGCGTGCGTAGGGAACGGGAGCGCCCGCGCCGAACAACTTGGCGTTGACGGTGTTCTGCAGCTTCGGGGACAGCCCGAGGCCGCCGGAGCCTTCGGGGAAATGCACCCACGCGATGCCCCGGTCGTACTGCGCGCCGAGGAACTCCGCCGCCGGCGTCGACTTGGGATCGTGCTCCGCGAGGAGGTCGTCGCACAGTTGGGTCACACGCTGCTCGTCCGCCGTCACCGAGGCTCCTCCCAGAACTTGACCGATCGGTCAAGTGTAGGCGGACGGATCAGCGACCGCGAAGTCGCGCCAGCCGCGTCGGCGCGCGAGCCATGCCAGTGCCTGTTCACCCTGACCGGCCTGGAACGCGCGCAGGGTCGGGATCCCGGGCGCCGGAGGAAGGAGCGCCGCGTGCACGAACAGGCCTGCGAGCGCGGCGATGAACGCGTCGACCCGGTCGTCGTCGACTCGGCGACCTAGCGGGTGCGCGCGCCAAAGACGTTCGGGATCGGGTCCGCCCTGCATCGCCACGCTCGGCAGCATCGCGACGAGATCGAGCCAGGGCGCGCCGACGGCAGCCCACGGCCAGTCGACGACGAGCACGCGATCCGGTGTGAGCAAGAGATTGTCGGCTCGCACGTCGAGATGGACCAGGGTGTCGCCGCGTACCGACTCGGGCCATCGCGACTCGATCTCGACAAGGTCCTCGAGCCGTGCGCGCACGGTTGCCGGGACACGCGCGGAATCCGCCGCGTCGTCGGCGATGCGGCGCCATCCACCGAACAGACGGGCGAGCGACTCGCCCGCGGGTTCCAGCGAGACCGGCGACGGCGTCAACCCGTCGGCGAGCGCGTGCAACGCCGCGAGCACTCGTTGCAACTCGTCGGCACGCCACGGCAACTCGGGCTCGCGGCCGTCGATGTCGTCGAACGCCAGCACGACCCAATCGCCGTCGTCCGACGACCAGAGCAGCGCCGGCGCGGGAACGTGGGCCGGCAACGCGGCCGCGACACGAGCTTCTCGCCGGTGGATCGCGGGCGAGTCGGGATTCGGCGTGCCGCACACAGCCTTGACGAACACGCGCGCGCCGTCGGCCAGCTCGAGGCGCGCCGCGACCCCCGGTGAGAAACCACCGGCTTGCGACCGCGCCGACACGACACGCGATCCGAGTCGATCTTCGATTGCCGACCGAACCGGCGCGGGCATCTGGGCCCATTGCATCCGTCGCCCGGAGGCCTGCGGAAACGAGGGCGTCGAAGCGTCGGACATTGGTGCATTGTCGCCGCGGCCGGGCGTCTGCATCCCGACATTTCCCCGTTAGCCTCGGGCCGTGCCGACCGCCGGAAACCTCGTCGAGCTCGAACGCGGCGACCTCGTCGCCCGCCTCGTGTTGAACCGGCCGGAGCGCCGGAACGCGCTCTCGCAGGCGGTCATGCTCGAGATGCTGCAAGCGCTCGACACAGTCGCGACCGACAAAACGACGCGCGTGCTCGTCATCGAGGGTCGGGGTCCTGCGTTTTCGGCCGGTCACGATCTCGCGGAGATGACCGCGAACCGCGCCGCCGACTTCTACGAAGAGCTCTTCTCGACGTGCGTTCGGCTGATGACACGGGTGCACGAGCTGCCGCAACCCGTCATCGCCAAGGTTCACGGCGTGGCGACGGCCGCGGGCTGCCAACTGGTCGCGGCGTGCGATCTCGCGGTCGCGTCCGACGACGCCCGCTTCGCCACCCCGGGCGTCAACATCGGATTGTTCTGCTCCACGCCGATGGTTCCGGTCGCGCGCTCGATCGGTCGGAAGCGGGCGCTCGAGATGCTGTTCACCGGCGAGATGATCGACGCGCGCACTGCGCTCGAATGGGGCCTCGTCAACCGCGTGGTCGCAGCCGATCGACTCGACGACGAGGTTGACGACCTCGCGCGACGTATCGCGAGCGCCAGCGCGTACGTCCTCGCGCTCGGCAAGCGCGCGTTCTACGCGCAAGACCAGCTTCCCGAAGACGGCGCTTACGACATCGCGTACCGAGCGATGGTCGACAACGCCCAGGCCGACGACGCGCACGAGGGCATGCGCGCGTTCCTCGAGAAGCGGGCACCACAGTGGTGGAACCGTTAGCCGACATCCCCGTTCGGCGCCGGTTCGACGCGATCGCGCCTCTGCGTCATCCTCCGTACGCGCGGCTGTGGACCGGTGCGTTCGTCTCGAACATCGGGACGTGGATGGAAACCCTCGCGCTCGGCATCTACGTGACCAAGGTCACGCACCAGGCCGCGTGGACGGGAACGATCGCCGCCGCCGCCTTCGTTCCGATCGCGTTCTTCGGTCCGATCGGCGGCGCGCTGGCCGATCGCTTTCCCCGCAAGTGGCTACTGATGGGGACCACCATCGTTCAGACCGGGCTGGCATCCCTTCTCGCCTTCTTGTTCGCAGTCGGACATCCCTCGCCCCCGACACTCACGCTCATCGCCTTCGGGAACGGTGTCTGCGCCGGGCTCGGGTTCCCGGCGTTCCAGGCGATCCTTCCCGATCTCGTACCCGTCGAGGTTCTCCCCGGCGCGATTGCGTTGTCATCGGCGCAGTACAACCTCGGCCGCGTGTTCGGTCCCGCGCTCGCGGGCATCGTGATCGCGCTCGGCGGCTACGCGTGGGCCGAGGCGGTCAATGCCGCGAGTTTCTTCGCGGTGATCGCGGTGCTCCTGACCCTCACGCTGCCGAAGCCCGGCGTGCACGCGCGTGAACAGAAGCTGTTCCGGTCGATCGCAGAAGGATTCCGTTTCGTGCGGCGCGAGCGCGGTCTCCGCGTCAACGCGGCTGCGATGTGCCTCAACACGTTCCTCGCCGCGCCGTTCATCGCCCTCGTCCCGGCGATGGCCGAGAACGTGCTGCACAACGGCAACGTAGGAACATCCGTCTTGATCGTCGCCCAGGGCATCGGTGCGGTCTCCATGGCGCTCTTCCTCGGAGCGCTCGTGCAGCGATACGGACCCCGCCGGTTGCTCGTCGGCCTGATGGGAGCGTTGCCGCCCGCGCTGGCCGCCTACGCGTACGCGCCGAACCTCGCGCTGTCGGCCGTAGCGCTCCTCGTGGTCGGTGCGCTCTATCTCGGCGCGCTCTCGACGTTCTCGACGATCGCGCAGCTGCGCGCGCCCGCGAGCATCCGCGGTCGCGTGGTGGCGGTGAACACGATGATCCTCGGGTCGCTGTACCCCCTCGGAGCGGTCATCCAAGGAAAGATCGCCGACGACATCGGCCTGCGCGCCACCACCTTCGGTGCGAGCGCGCTCATGGCCGCCGCGCTCGNNCGCGCCTCTTGCGGCCGGGCGTCACGAGCGCGCTCGACACTCCGTCGGACTGAGGCACCGGATTCGGGCATTGGATTAGGGTCGCCATCCATGGCAGTGGTGGAACTGGAGCGACGCGAGCACATCGCGCTCGTCACGCTGAATCGTCCCGAGGCGCGCAACGCNNGCGGTGCGCGCGGTCGTGCTCACCGGCGCGGGCGAGGTGTTCTCGGCCGGCGCCGACCTCAAGGTGGTCGCCCAGGGCAAGGCGAACGACATCGCTCGGGGTAAGGGCGGCTTCGCCGGCATCGTGACGCGCGACTTCCCGAAGCCGATCATCGCCGCGGTCAACGGACCCGCGCTCGCGGGCGGATTCGAGATCGTGCTCTCGTGCGATCTCGTCGTCGCGGCCGAGACCGCGCGCTTCGGCATCCCCGAGGTGAAGCGCGGACTCATGGCCGCGGCCGGCGGTTTGATCCGGCTACCCAAACGCGTCCCGCTCGCGATCGCGCTAGAGCTCGCGATGACGGGCGACCCGATCGACGCGGAACGCGCGCTGCAGCTCGGGCTCGTGAACCGGGTCGTGCCCGCGACACGCGTGGTCGACGAAGCAATCGCGATCGCCGAGCGCATCGGCGAGAACTCGCCCATCGCGGTGCGCAACTCCCGCCGACTGGTGCGCGAGGCCGCGGAGCTGACCGAGGCCGAGGGTTTCAAGCGCACGATGGAGCTGATGATGCCCGTGTTCGAGAGCGGCGACGCCGTCGAGGGTGCAACCGCCTTCGCCGAGAAGCGCCCGCCCGTCTGGCGCAGCACCTAACCCCTCTCGCGCCCAACTGTTGGCACCGAAACCGGTGACCCTGGCCGGTTTTTCGCGCCCAACAGTTGGCACCGAATGGGCCGATCGGGACCTTGGGAGTGAACACTCCTAGAATCGGATCCGTGACGGCCGAGGCGACGGACCAGCCCACGGAGCAGTGGCGGGTCGAGGAACTGGCCCGCCGCGCCGACCTCTCGGTCGACACCATCCGCTTCTACCAAAAGCGTCGTCTGCTTCCGCCGCCGGAGCGGTCGGGGCGGGTCGCCTGGTACGGCCCCGACCACCTCGAGCGCCTGGGGCGCGTAAGGGAACTGCGCGGCCGCGGCCTCACCCTTGCCCTCATCGGTCGCATCTTCGACGGCGATCTCGACCCCACCGACGCGCCGCTGGCGGCCGCGGTTGCGCGAGCCGACGCCGAGGCTCCCGAAGAATTCCTCACCCTCGCCGAGCTCGCCGAGCGCTCCGGCGTGCCGGGCGCGCTGCTCGAGGCCGTTGCTCGCGAGAACCTCCTCGTCGCGCGCGTGCACGACGGCGAAGCGCGCTACACCACGGCCGACGTCGCCATCGTGCAGCAAGGCTTGCACCTGCTCGAGCAGGGACTTCCGCTCCCGGAACTGCTCGCGCTCGCGCACGAACATCACGAGACGACGCGCGACATCGCGGAGACGGCCGTCGGGCTGTTCGATCGCTACGTCCGCGCACCGCTGCGCGCGTCCGACCTGCCCGACGACGAGAAGGCCGAACGGCTCGTCGAAGCCTTCCGTGCACTGCTCCCGGCCGTCACCGCACTCGTCACGCATCATTTCCGGCGCGTGCTGCTCGAGGTCGCGCAGGAGCACCTCGAATCGGTGGGAGAGGAGACCGAGCTCGCCGCCGTCAACATCGCCGCCGCGAGCCGACTCGAGAGCTGGACGACATGAGCCGTGCTCCGAACACCGCGATCGCCGCAGTCCCCGACCTCCCCGACGTCGACGACAAGCCGCGCGTCGTCGAGGCGATGTTCGATCGGATCGCGCCTCGCTACGACGCGCTGAATCGAGTGCTCACGTTCCGCATGGACGTCGGCTGGCGCCGAACCGCCGTGCGCGCCCTGTTGCTACCCCGATCTTCCCGAGTGCTCGACCTCGCGTGCGGTACGGGCGACCTGTGCCGGACGCTCGTCGAGGCCGGCCACGATGCGGTCGGCGTCGATTTCTCGACCGGCATGTTGCGCGCGGCACACACCAACGCACCTCTCGTGCGCGGCGACGCGATGCAGTTGCCGTTCGCCGACGCGACCTTCGACGGCATCACGTGCGGATTCGCATTGCGCAACTTCGCCGCGCTCGCGACCGTGCTGGCCGAGTGCGGCCGGGTGCTGCGCCCGGGCGGGCGCGTCGCGCTGCTCGACGTCGCCGAGCCCGTGAGCCCGGCGGTGCGCTTCGTGCACGGCGCCTGGTTCCGCCACGTAGTGCCGTTCGTCGGCGGCCTCGTCTCTGATCGCGCGGCATATCGCTACCTGCCGGCTTCGACCGCGTACCTCCCGCCGGTGCCCGAGCTGCTCGGGCTCGTCGTCGCGGCCGGCATCGTCGACGTCAGCCGGCGCACGCTGGGATTCGGCGCGGCTCAACTCATCACGGGAAGTCGGGCGGCATCGAGATGACGACGTCCGGCATCTCGCTGCGCTCCGGTCACCGCCTTGCCGCCCGCAGCTTCGCGATCGACGGCCCGATCGACCTGATCGACTACTGCACCGCCGACGGGTTCGCGTGGCTCGACGGTGATCACGGCTTCGTGACGTGGGGAGTGGCAGCTGTCGTCGCACCGGCCGACGCGCCGTCGTTCCTCGCGACCATCGCGCACTCGCCGGCCGGCGCGCCCGTGCCCGATTCTGCGGGCCCGCGCGCCGTCGGCGCGCTGCCGTTCGGCGGACCGGGTCATCTCGTCGTGCCTGCAATGATCGTCGGGCGCGACGACGAAGGCCGTACGTGGCGCACCGTCATCGACGACGTCGACGTGCCGCGCCCCGAGTTGTCCGCGGATCCGGATTCCCCGCCGTCCGAGTTCGGCGTCGTCGCCGCGATCACACGAGACCAGTGGCGGACGATGGTTCGTCGCGCACTCGACGACATCGGCCGCGGGGCGCTCGAGAAAGTCGTGCTCGCACGCGCGGTCCGCATCGACGCCAACCACCCGTTCGACGTCGCCGCGGTGCTCGCGCACCTGCGTCGTTCACAACCCGGGTGCATCGTGTACGCCGACCGCGGCTTTCTCGGAGCCAGCCCCGAATTGCTCCTGCGCAAGGTCGGCACGGCCGTAACGTCGCGCCCCCTCGCCGGGACCGCCGTCGAGACGGCCGCTCTGGTCCGATCGGCGAAGGACGCGCACGAGCACCGGCTCGTCGTCGATGCGGTCGTCGACGCCCTGCGCAACTTCTGCTCCGACGTTCGTACCGACGGGCCGTCGCCGCTCGAGCTCGCCGACGTGAGCCATCTGGCGACCACTGTCACCGGGCGCGCCGAATCCGCGACGACGTCGATCGCCGACCTCGTCGCCGCGCTGCACCCCACCCCGGCCGTCGCGGGCACCCCGCGCCGGCTCGCGCTCGATGCGATCGACGCGATGGAAACGGTCGGGCGCGGGCGCTACGCGGGTCCCTGCGGGTGGATCGACCGCCACGGCGACGGCGAATTCGTCGTCGCGCTACGCGGGGGCGAGATCGACGGTACTCACGCGGTGATTCACGCCGGCGCGGGCATCGTCGCCGGTTCCGACCCCGATGCCGAGTGGGCGGAAACTCAGCAAAAGCTCACGCCGATGCTGCAAGCGTTGGTGCGACCGTAACCGTCGCGTCGACCGGCGCTTCCGTGAGATCGCCGGCGAGAACCTCGCGCGGACGGAACACGACGACGCTCACGCAGCAGACGAACGCCACGATCGGAAGCACGTTCTGCAACAGCATGTGTCCGACTGAACCGATCGCCGAGGCCGAGAGCGACGGGTACTGCTCGCCCAGCAATACCAGCGACGAGTAGAGCGCGACCGTCCAGCTCAAAAGGTTGGGTCGGCGCAGCGCGAGCAGCGGGAGCGCCGTGAACGCGTACCACGGCATGACCCAGGAGCTGGCGACGAGGAACGACGCCAGCCCGGCCGCGATCGCGAGCTCGGGCGTTCCGCGCGACGTGTGCCGGATCGCGATCACGACGAGCAGGGCGCCCGCGACGATCGTCGTGCCGTTCGACGCGAGCGTGCGCAGCAGGTCGGCGCTGCCGATGAAGTTGCCGATCGCGTTCCAGATCGACTGCCGGCTGACGAGGCCGGAGTGCTCGTGCGCGTTCTGCAGCCAACCCGACAGGAGCAGGTACGGCAGCGCGCCCAAACCTCCGACGATCGCGGCGAACTTCGCGACCTCGGGGCGGCTCCAGCGTCGCAACGCCCAGACGCAGAGCACCGCGGCCGCGACGAGGGCAGTGAAGTTGACGGAGGCGGCGAACGCGAACGCGACGCCGGCGAGCACGGGTCGCCGCTCGATCGCGAGCATCAGGCCGACGAGCACGCCGAGCGCGACGAGCGCATCGGGATGACCGCCGTTCACGACACTGACCGCGAGGAGCGGATGAAGGCCGACGAACGCGAGGACGGCGGGTTTGCGCGTTCGCCGCCACAACAGCCACAGCATCGCTCCGGCCGCGCACAACGCGACGAGTTGATACGTGAAGTGAACGAGGAAGCCGGACTCGCCGATCACGGGCGCCAGCGCGGCCATGACCACAGTGAAACTGAGCCCGTAGATGTCGGGCGTGCGCTGCCAGATCGGGCCGACGCGCCGCCGCATCGGGTCTCCCTCGAAGTGCATCGGATACGACGCGAACGGATTCTGGTGGTGCACGGTGAGGATGCGTCCGTACATTGCATAGGAATTCACGTCGGTCGACTGGTTCGACGGCGTCGCGACCGCAAACAGCAATGTGATCCCGATCGCCGCGAGCAACGGCTTCAAGGGCAGCGTGCCCCGCGTCCAGCCCAACGCCACCAGCAGCACCCACGCGCCGAGCGCCACGGCGACGAGCCCGGCGCGTTGCGGTGGCGTGATCGACTTCACCGCGAGCAGCAACGTCGAGATGGAAACCGTCGCGGTCGTGAGCGCGACGTAGACGAGCACGCGGCCCCACGGTTCGGCGCGGGCCCGCGCGGCCCATCGTTCGCGCTCGTCACTTCCCGGCATCAGCACAATTCCCGCTCCCCTGTAAGGAACGCGCCGATGCTATTCGGAACCCTCACGCGAGCGACGTCGCAACCGCGTGCCACCCGCGGGTGTGTTGTTCCACGGCGGCGCGGCGGTCGACGGGAACGACCAGCACCCGATCAGTGTCGGCGCCTTCCGCGACCAACTTGGGCACGGCGGCGAGCTCGACCCGTTCCGCCGCCACACCGTGCGCCCGGGCGACCGCGACGACGTCGACCGCTTGCGGAGTCGCGAAGAGTCTCTCGAACTCTGCCAGCTCGTGCTGCGGCAGGTAGGAGAAGATTCCGCCGCCGTCGTTGTCGACGACGACGAACGTCACCGGCGGTCGCGCACCGGCCCGACCCCCGCTTCGGTCGCCGACGAGCAAGCCATTCGTATCGTGCAGCAGGCAGAGATCGCCGCACAGCGCGACGACAGGCCCGGCGTGAGCACTCGCGACGCCGAAGACGGTCGACACGAAGCCGTCGATCCCGTTAACACCCCGATTTGCAAGCACCCGCAAATGAGCACGGGGCGTCATGCACCACTCGAGCGCGCGCACCGGGAGGCTCGACGCGACGAGGAGCGCGCCGTCGACCGGAACCGCGGCCGCGACATCGCGGGCGATGCGGCCCTCGCAGGCAATGTCGTCGTCCAGTACCCGATCGAGCGCGCGCCGGGCCCGCTGTTCAGCGGCGCGCCACTCGGCGAGCCACTGCCGCGAGTACGGCCCCGCGAGTTCCTTCGTCAAGGCGGCGAGCAGCGCGTTGCCATCGGCTTGAACTCGCTCGTGCGCCGCGTGCTGCGGATCCAACCACGCGTCGTCGGGGTCGACCAGCACGGTCGGGATGTCGTCGAGCCACGCATTGGCGATCTTGCTCGTCAGGGGGCCGCCGACGCGGACGACGAGCTCGGGCTCGTGTGCGCGCGCGAACCCGTCGACGCGCAGAAGCGCGTCGTACGTCGACACCGCGTACGGACCTGTCCGCAATTGCGAGATCGGATCGGCGACGATCGGCCAGCCCGCGGCGCGCGCGAACCGCTCGGCGACGACGGGATCGACGCCCGCGCCCCACCCCGCGACCAGAACGCCACGCGGATGTGCGCGCACGAGCGCGCCGATGCGCGCCAGATCGTCATTTGCCGGCTCGCGGCGCGCCCTCGACGCGCGGATCCACGGCGCGCCCTCGGCGCGGCCCGGCGTATCGAGCAGCGGCGCGCCGGTGGGTACGAGGGGCTCCTGGAACGGCAGATTGAGGTGCACCGGGCCCGCCGGCGGCCCCGACGCGTGGGCAGCCGTGCGGCACGCCAGCGCCCGCCAGCGCCCGTTCGCTTCGGATCCGGAGAGCGTCTCGTCGGGCGGACCGGGATCGTGGAACCAGCGAACGGCGCCGCCGTAGAGGCCGGCCTGGTCGATCGTCTGACCGGCGCCCCAATCGCGCAACTCGGCGGGCCGATCCGCCGTGCAGGCGAGCAATGGCACCCGCGCGTGGTGAGCCTCGACGACCGCAGGGTGCAGGTTCACGGCCGCGGTACCCGACGTGCAACACACGATCGCGGGCCGGCCGGTCGCCAGACCGATGCCGAGCGCACGGAAACCGGCCGAGCGTTCGTCGAGCACGACGTCGACGTTCATCCGCCCGTCCCGCGCGAGTGCGAGCGTGAGGGGGGTGTTCCGAGACCCCGGTGACACGACCGCCGCCGTGATGCCGTTACGGACCCATTCGTCGACGAGCGTCCGCGCGAACGAGGTCGTCGCATCGAAGCCGCTCATTGCGCCACACTTCCCCGATGAGTTCGCAAGGGCCGAGAGTGGTGCTCGTTCCCGGGTTCACGCAGACGGCCGCGTCGTGGCGGGGAGTGAATCGGATCCTCGAGGAATCGTGCGAGGTCGCCGCGCTCGACGTGCCGGCGAAGGAGACGTTCGCGGCGACGGCCGCCGCGCTCGGGCGACAAGGCAAGCGCGCCGTGTACGTCGGCTACTCGATGGGCGGTCGCCTCGCGCTGCGGTTGGCACTCGACCAGCCCGAGCTCGTACCGGCACTCGTGCTCGTCAGCTCTACCGCGGGCATCACCGACGAAGCCGCGCGCCGCGAGCGCATCGCATCCGACGAGGCGCTGGCAGAGTCGGTCATGCGTGACGGCGTCGACGCGTTCCTCGACCGGTGGCTCGCCCAACCGCTGTTCGCAACTGTTCCGCCCGATGCACCGGGACTCCGTGAACGTCGCGCCCTGTCGCAGCGGTATCTCGCGCACTGCCTGCGCGTGCTCGGCGCCGGCGCGATGGAGCCCATGTGGGATCGGCTCCCCGAGCTCGCGGTGCCCGTTGCGCTCGTCACGGGCAAGACCGACGCGAAATACGAGAAGATCGCGCTCACGATGCTCGAACGCATGCGCGGCGAAGTCGTGCACGTCCGTCTCGACGGCGGCCACGCGCTGCCGCTCGAGCAACCGGCCGTTCTCGGCGGCTTCATCGCGTCGTTCGCGGCGCGGCACGGCTAGCCGGCCCACAGCCCGAGCGCGAGCAGCACCGAGAGCACCAACTGGAACCGCACGGTTCCGATCAGGGCCGCGATCAAACCGGGAGGATCGTGGCGGGTCAACATGGCGCGGACCGGCGCGACTGCGAGCGGCAGCGCGAGCACCGCGAACAAAGCCGGCGGCACGAACGCGCCGCACGCGACCACGGCGACGATCGCGCCCGCGATGCACACGACGTAGAGCCCGCGAGCGCGCTCCCGCCCGAGCCGCACGGCGAGCGTACGTTTGCCCGAGACCCGATCCGTGTCGACGTCGCGCACGTTGTTGGCAACCAGGATGCCGCAGGCCGGCAGACCGGCCGCGAACGCGGCGACCCACGCGACACCAGGCAGCGTCGCGTGCTGCACGTAGGCGCTTCCGACCGTCGCGACGAACCCGAAGAAGACGAGAACCATCACCTCGCCCAGCCCGATGTAGCCGTAGGGCTTCGGTCCGCCCGTATAGGTGACGGCGGCGCCGATCGCCGCGATACCGACGAGCAAGAGCCACGGATTCACTACGAGCGAGAGCCCGGCGCCGACGACCGCGGCGACCGCGAACGCAACGAACGCCGCGTTCCGGACCGAACGCGGCGTCGCGAGCCCGGTCGCGGTGAGCCGCACCGGTCCGCGCCGCTGTGCATCGGTACCGCGCACGCCGTCGGAATAGTCGTTTGCGAAGTTGACACCGACCTGCAATGCGAGCGCGACCACCGCCGCGGCGCCCGCGCGCGGCCAGTCGATCGGGCCGTCGAGCGACCCGGCCGCAGTCCCCACGAGCACCGGCGAGATCGCCGCACCCAACGTCTTGGGCCGGGCTCCCTGGTACCACAACCGCGCGGTGGTCACGGGCGCTTGGGATATCTCTCGAACTCGGGCCGGCGCTTTTCGAGGTAGGCGTTCTTGCCCTCCTGCGCCTCCTCGGTCATGTAGTAGAGCAAGGTGGCATCGCCCGCGAGTTGCTGGATGCCCGCGAGACCGTCGTCGGCCGCGTTCATCGACGCTTTCAACATGCGCAGTGCGAGCGGTGAATGCTGCAACATCTTGCGCGCCCACGCGACCGTCTCGACCTCGAGATCGGCGAGCGGGACGACCTTGTTCACCAGACCCATGTCGAGTGCCGCCGGCGCGTCGTACTGCTCGCACAGGTACCAGATCTCCCGCGCCTTCTTCTGCCCGACGATGCGCGCCAGCAGGCCCGACCCGAAACCGCCGTCGAACGAACCCACCCGCGGTCCGGTCTGGCCGAAGCGCGCGTTGTCGGCCGCGATAGTCAGGTCGCACACGATGTGCAACACATGACCGCCACCGATCGCGTAGCCGGCGACCATCGCGACGACCGGTTTCGGAAGCCGGCGGATCTGCACTTGCAGGTCGAGGACGTTGAGCCGGCCGATGCCCTTGTCGTCGCGGTAGCCGTCGTCGCCCCGCACGCGCTGGTCGCCACCGGAACAGAACGCGTCGGGCCCTTCGCCCGTGAGGACGATCACGCCGATCTCCGGATCGTCACGCGCGATCTCGAACGCGTCGCGCAGCTCGAACAGCGTGCGCGGCCGGAATGCGTTTCGCACCTCGGGCCGGCAGATCGTGATCTTGGCGACGCCGTCGGACGTCTCGTAGGTGACGTCGGTGAAACCGTCGGGTGTCGCCGGTTTCCAGTCGGCGCCGGGCCGGATTACGGGCTCCATGGGGCCTCCGAGAAGATCGTTTTGCGGAATGATCCATGCGGGCGAGATTCTGGGAGCGATCACTCCTACGGTTAGGGTATCGAGCGTGTCCGCCGACGACGAAACCGAGGTCGTCGCCGTGGTCGCGACCGGACCCCCGTTGGCGGAGGCCGCCCGGCGCTGCTGGGACGAGGGCCGCGCGGTCCTGCCGATCAACCCCGCGTTCACGGGCGCCGAGATCACGACGCTCCTCGAACGGCTCCGGCCCACGCTCATCGCGGGCCTCGACGCCGGCGACCCCTCGGCGTATCCGGGCGGCCTGCCCGCGCCGGCCGGCACCGCGGCGATCGTCGTCACCAGCGGCACCGAGGGCGCGCCGAAGGGTGTGGAGTTGACGCGTGCGGGCATGGAGGTGATGGGCCGCGGCTACTCCGACGGCCTCGACGCCGGGCCGGCCGACCGTTGGCTCGCGTGCCTCCCCCTCCACCACGTCGCGAGCCTCGGCGCCCTCGCGCGTTCCCATGTCACCGGTGTGCCGTGCACTGTGCACGACGGCTTCGACATGGAACGGGTCGCGCGATCTCCGCGCGACGAGGGAACGACGATCGTTTCGCTCGTACCGACCGCGATGCGTCGGCTGCTCGACGCCGACGCGCCTCTGCACGAGTTCCGATGGGTCATAAGCGGCGGAGCACCGTGTCCGCCCGCGCTGCGGGCGCGAGCCGTTGGCCTCGGCGTCCGCGTCGTCGACGCGTACGGGCTCTCGGAGACGTGGGGCGGCCTCGCGCTCGACGGGGTGCCCATCGAGGGCGCGGAGGTGCGGCTCGATGACGACGCCGAGATCGTGGTCCGCGGCGCGATGGTGATGCGCGCGTACCGGCTCGACCCGATCCGTACCGCGGAAGCAATCGATGCCGACGGTTGGTTCCACACCGGCGATGTGGGTGCGTTCGACGACGCCGGGCGCGTCCACGTGATCGACCGGTTGAAGGATCTCGTCATCACCGGCGGCGTCAATGTGAGCCCGACCGAGGTCGAGGGAGTATTGGCGACCCATCCCGACGTGCACGACGTCTGTGTAGTCGGCGAGCCCGACGACGAATGGGGCGAGCTCGTGGTCGCTTACGTGGTAGCCCGAGTCGGGGCGCGGCCGCCGTCGATCGACGAGCTGCGCGCGTTCGGTCGCGATCGGCTCAGCGGTCCCAAACTGCCGCGCGCGATGCGCGCCGTCGACACGATCCCGCGGACCGCGAGCGGCAAGCCCCTCCGCCGCCTGTTGCGCGCTACGGGAGACGGCGCAGACAGGTGATCATTCCCAGGAACTGCACCACCCGGGTCGAAGCGTCGCCGTACAACGGCGCGGTGGATGTCATCAGCCAGTCGCGGATCTCCGAACGAGGCGTGCCCCGCTCCACGGCCTCGACACAGTGGCTGACCGTGAGCTGGTAGTCGGCGAACTCGTCGGGCGTCATCTCGATCGGATCCTCGAAGCCGTCGGTGCCGACCAACTCGAAGCCGGGCGGCGTCTCCGCTCGCGGATCGCCGACCTGCAGGCCGCGCGCCGGGAGCGGGTAGCGCTCGAACAGCTCAATCGTCCAGGCGCGAAACTCGTCGACGCCCTGCATCCCTATGAAGTAGTGGTCGTAGAGCCCGATCCACCCTTCCGGTCGCACGACGCGCCGTATCTCCGTGTAGAACCTCGCCTGGTCGAACCAGTGGACCGCCGTCGAACATGTCACTGCGTCGAATACGCCCGCCGAGAAGGGCAGTTGCTCCGCGCTACCGAGCATGTACGACGTGTTCGGCGCCTGCGGCGCGACGCGCATCATCTCGGGTGAGATGTCGAGACCGACAACCGTGCCCGCGAACTCGGCGAGCGCGAGCGTCGACATGCCGGTTCCGCAGGCGACGTCGAGCGCCCGTTCGACCTCGCCGTCGCGGCCCGCGAGCAGCGCACGCAGCCGCGTCAACGAGCGCGGATGATGGTACGGGCGACCCCGCGCGTAGAGCGCGCCGACATCTCCGGCCAAGAACGGATTGTCAGGTGTCGTCGTCACGCAGAGCCTCCTTCCAGGTCCGGAACCGGGTGTGCACCTGCCCGTCCGGACCCGCACCCTCGCCCGAGCCGTCGGGAAACAACCGGAACACAAACCTACGCCGCGCGTCGCGCGCGTCGATCGCCATGTATCGCGCGTCGGCACGGACTGCAGGGCCCGCGCGCCACAAGAGGTAGCGCCGGATCCGGCGCTTGAAGGCGACGAGGTCGATGCCGAGATCGGCGCCGAGCGACCGCAACTCGGCCGGCGCTTCGACCCATCGCGTCGCCGGGATGAGGAAATCGCGCTGCGGCGTGGGCGGCAGCTCGTCGGTGTGCCAGTCGCGCTCGGTCGGCGGTCGCTCTTCGGCAGGAGTGGGCATGTCGTGCCATGCTCCCACGCGTGACCACGATCGCCGATCTCTCCACACCCGCGTTGGTCGTCGACACCACCGCGCTGGCGCGCAACCTCGACACCATGAGCGCCGCGCTACCGGGGGCGCGCCTGCGCCCGCACGTCAAAGCGCACAAGTGCACCGCGCTGGCGCGGGAGCAGGAACGCCGCGGCCACGCCCACTTCACGGGCGCGACTCCGCGGGAGATCGTCGGCATGGCCCGCGCCGGGCTCGGCGCCGACCTCCTGCTCGCCAACGAGTGCGTCGATCCGCTGCGACTGCGCGCTCTCGCCGACTGCCCGGGTCGTGTGACCGTTGCCGTCGACAGCGACGAGACCGTCGACGCCGCGGCGGCGAACGGGATTCGTGAGGTGCTCGTCGACGTGAACGTGTTCCTTCCCCGCTGCGGGTGCCGGCCCGAGGCCGCACCGCGCCTCGCGGCGCGCGCCCGCGCCGCGGGACTCGAGGTGCGCGGGGTCATGGGATACGAAGGCCACGCGGTCGCGATCCCCGATCGTTCCGAGCGCGCGGCCAAGACCGCGCAGGCCATGGAGCGGCTGGCGCAGGCGGCGAAGGAGGTCGGCGGTGAGATCGTTTCGGCCGGCGGGACCGGCACCTACGACCTCAACACCGTGGCCACCGAGATCCAGGCCGGTTCCTACGCGCTCATGGACGGTGACTACGGCAACCTCGGTCTCCCGTTCAAGCGCGCGCTCGCGATCACCGCGACGGTCGTCCACGTGAACGATCGCTGGTCGGTGGCCGACTGCGGGCTGAAGGCCCTGGGCATGGACCACGGCAACCCGACGATCGACGACGCCGAGGTGATGTTCTGCTCCGACGAGCACCTCACGTTCACACCGCACGGCTCCGTCCGAGTGGGCGATCGGGTACTGGTCTGGCCCGCGCACATCGATCCGACGGTCGCGTATCACGACCGCATGCACCTCGCCGACGGCCCCGGCGTCGACGCGCACGTGGTCGACACCTGGCCAGTCGATCTACGGGGGTGGGACGTATCGCGCTGACCGTCGCTGCGAATGTCGCTGTTCGATCGAGCGGCTAAGTGTTGTAGATGGCGAGCCCTTCGTTCACGACGGCCTTGCCAGTCGGGCTGCTGACGGTGAGCGTCAGGGTGCCCGAACGTGCGGATGACCAGTTCGCGACTTGGCGTATTTGCTTGTGGATGGTCGTCGCGTTGTAGGTGTTGACATTCGCGATGACAGTTCCATTCCATCGCACCTGCACGACACCGCAGTACGCACACTCCGACACGACCAGCGAGATGCGCTTCGCGACGACGCCGGTTCGGGTCGCGGCCGCGCCGTGCGACTTCGTCTGGAAGCCGAAGCCCGCGTACAACCCGGGGTTCGTCACTTTGGACCAGCCGGACGAGCCGGACGAGTACGACAGCTGATCGCTCTGCAAGGGCACCGCGGTGCAACGCGACGCCGACCAGGCGGAGAGGTTCCCAACGCTGTCACGCGCGCGCCCGCTGAAGCAGTAGGTGCGCCCGTAGCTGGCCGCGTATGTCGCCGAGCTCGCGTGCGATGACGAGAGCCAACTGAACCACGCCCCCGGGACTCCGTTCCAGGCTGCGCTGTTGCGACGAACGTCGACGTAACCGACACCCGAGACATCTCGCGCCGCCCAGCCGACGGGCACGGCAGTTGACAGGCCCACCACAGAGGCGGGTTGAAGCATCGTGATCGAAGGTGCCGTCGCATCTATGTTCTGCAGCGCTTTGTACAGATCGGGGTAGGGACCGATCTTGCCCGTCAGCGCGCCCGTCGAGGTGTTCTGCGGCGTGGAGTTCTGGATCAACAAGGTGCGTACAGCTTGGATATCTTCCCGACATGGCCGCGGGTCTTCAGCAGCGCATCAAGGCGCGCGTCTGAACTGGTAACCGGCCGAAACGCAGTCGCGCTCGCGCTAATCGCGCTCTGACGCTTGAGTTTTACGTGCAACGTGTTCGCACTTGGCTTTAGAGGCTGGCCAAAGGAGGCACCCGCGTCGACCGGATGCCGAGCCGGTGCCTGGCTCGCGCCCAAGGCTCCAGCTGCAACCAACGTCGACGAAGTGATCGTCAGTGCGGCTGCAAGAGCAACGATCGCAAGAAGTCGGCCGGTGCGCCGCCCTCGCGCTACGCGCCGACTGCTCGCAACACCAGACACGAGTGGAGACCCTAACCACCGATTTCCCGCTCAGCCATGAGACTTTTAGGGTCGAAGCCGGCAGCAACGCTGCACCGCCTCGGACCGTATACACGGTACTTCCGTCCTGTTGCGCCTAGTGCAGGTGCCACCTGCGGGCGTGCGCGACCACTTTGTCGCCGATCGCGGCCGTCGCGAACGCACCGACACCGACGACGACGAACATCACCGCGAGCACCGCGAGCGTGATCGGCCGCGGAACGTGCATCACCGAAGCCGCGACACGCTGGGGCGCCAGCATGACGTCCCAGCTGTTGAGCCGGATGAAGCGCCCGAGGTACATCGCCAGCACGCACACTGCGTGAAGCAGCACGATCGCCGGCGCGACGAGTCGGGAGCGGACCGTCCGGTGGAGGAACCGGCGGAACAGTTGCAGCGACAGCGCGTACACGGCGAGCCCGAACGCGAACAGCCCGCCGTAGGTCGCGATGACCGCATACGCCCGCGCGTCCGAAGGAGCGACGCGTATGTCGTGGACCATGTGCACGACATCCGTGAGGAGATACGGCGCGTTGGGGAGGAACAGCACCCACGCACCGAGCCCGAGCCACCAGACGACGCTCCGCCGGGCCGAAGTCGCGAAGAGTGCAAGCGCGAGGAGCAAAGGAACCGTCGCGAGAAACAGGTTCCAGACCATGAACCCGTGAACGGGGCCGTACGGGAAGGCGCCCACGCCCCGAGCGTAACCGCGTCGACCGAACTAGCGTCAGCGGGACAGCCGCAATCAGGGGGCCACAACGAATGACGGATCTCGCTCTTCTCGACGCCACCGCGCAGGCCGAGCTCGTGCGCACCGGCGACGCGTCGGCCGCGGAGCTCGTCGACGCGGCCATCGCCCGCATCGAGAAGCTGAACGGCGAGGTGAACGCGGTCATCCACCCGCTGTTCGACCGGGCGCGAGCACTCGCGCAGAGCGGGGTGCCGCAAGGGCCGTTCTCCGGTGTCCCGATCGTTATCAAGGACCTCGACGGCACCCTCGCCGGTGCGCCGTATCACGCCGGCAACAAGGCGTTGAAAGCCGCGAAGCACGTCGCCACGACGACCAGCTTCCTGTTCGAGAAGCTCGAGCGGGCAGGCTTCGTGATCGTCGGCAAGACGAACACGCCGGAGTTCGGCCTGATGCCGACCGCGGAGCCGCAGGCGTACGGGCCGACGCACAACCCCTGGAACCCCGCGCACAGCGCCGGCGGTTCGAGCGGCGGTTCGGCCGCTGCCGTTGCGAGCGGGATGGTGCCGGTCGGCCACGCCGGCGACGGCGGTGGTTCGATCCGTATCCCCGCGAGCATGTGTGGACTCTTCGGCCTCAAGCCCACACGCGGTCGCGTGTCGCTCGGACCGGCCGAGCACGAAGCGTGGCACGGGCTCGTGATGCGCCACGTCGTGACGCGCAGTGTGCGAGACAGCGCGGCGGTGCTCGACGTGTTGCAGGGATACATGACGGGCGATTGGTACACGACACCGCCGCCCGCGCGCCCGTACACCGACGAGGTCGGCGCGCAACCGGGCAAGCTGCGGATCGGCGTGCGCACGAGTGCGCCCCTCGGTATGGCCGCGGTCGACCCGGAATGCGTCACCGCGGTCGACGACACCGCGCGGTTGCTGGAGTCGCTCGGCCATTCGGTTGTGGAGGCCGCGCCCGAGGCCCTCGACGACGGGGTGCTGCTCGAGACGTTCGGCACGGTGATGCTCGCGTCGTTGCGCGCCGACATGGCCGACGTCGAGGACGCGATCGGGCGCCCCGTGACGCCCGACGACATGGAGCCGACCACATGGGCCAGCTACGAAGCCGGCGCCGCCATCGATGTCGGGAGCTACTTGCGGGCGCTCACGCGGATGCAGGCGTGGGCCCGGCGCGCGATCGCATGGTGGTTCGAAGGCGGGTTCGACATGTTGCTCACGCCCACGTGCGCCGAGCCGCCGCCGGTGC
Source organism: Actinomycetota bacterium (assembly GCA_003134555.1). Taxonomy (GTDB): domain Bacteria; phylum Actinomycetota; class Acidimicrobiia; order IMCC26256; family PALSA-610; genus PALSA-610. Next base: position 196,995 of record PLBO01000151.1, on the reverse strand, counting down.
TCGGTGACCTCACCCATCCCGAGACCGGCGGCTCGCGTCTGTTGCCGTTCGTACTGTTCACCGCGCCGTTCAACGTCACCGGCCAACCCGCGATGTCGGTACCGCTCGCGTCGTCCGCGTCGGGACTTCCCGTCGGCATCCAGCTCGTCGGTGCGCCCTACCGCGAGGATCTCTTGATCCGAGTGGCGGCGCAGCTCGAACAGGCACGACCGTGGGCCGACCGGCGCCCGCCCGTGCACGCGTAGCGAACTCATACTAAGGAGCCACACATGGCGGACATCTTCCTCGACGCGACCGCCCAGGCCGAGCTCGTTCGCACGGGCGAGGCCTCGGCGCTCGAGCTCGTCGACGACGCGATCGCGCGCGTCGAGAAGCTCAATCCCGAGCTGAACGCCGTAATCCATCCGCGCTTTGATCGGGCCCGCGACGAAGCGCGCGGCACGTTGCCCGACGGTCCCTTCCGCGGTGTGCCGCTGATGGTCAAGGACCTGCTCGCGGGAATCGAAGGGGATCCCCAGCACGAAGGCATGAAGTTCCTGCGCGACGCCGGTTACCGCGCCGATCACACCGACGCGCTGGCGCAGCGCTATCTCGATGCCGGCTTCGTCTGTATCGGCCGCACCAATACGCCCGAGCTCGGCATCGTGCCCACGACCGAGCCCGAGGCCTACGGCCCGACGCGCAATCCGTGGGACACGAACCGTACGACCGGAGGGTCGAGCGGCGGTTCGGCCGCCGCGGTCGCGAGCGGAATGGTGGCGGTCGCGCACGCGAACGACGGCGGCGGTTCGATCCGCATCCCCGCGAGCTGCTGCGGCCTCGTCGGCCTCAAGCCGTCGCGCGGCCGCACGTCGCTCATGCCCGACTTCAGCGTGATCGACGAGCTCCTGATCGTGGAGCTCTGTGTCACGAAGACCGTACGCGACACGGCGGGCGTGCTCGACGCGTTGCAAGGCGCCGCGCTCGGCGACACCGTGCGCGCGCCCGCGCCCGATCGTTCGTACCGCGACGAGGTCGGCGCATCGCCCGGAAAGCTGCGCATCGGTCTGCTCACCCACAATCCGCTCGACACCGGCGATATCCATCCCGACTGCGTCGCCGCGGCGCGCGAGACCGCGCAGCTCCTCGAGTCGCTCGGGCACACCGTGGAGGAGACGTTCCCGCCCGCACTGCTCGATCCCGCGCTCGTCGGTCATTTCACGACACTGTGGGCGGCGACGCTCGTGTACAACCTGCGGTACTGGGAGCGGAAGGTCGGCCGCGAGATCACACCGGCCGACGTCGAGCCGCTGACGTGGTCGTTAGGAGAGCTCGGCCGTTCGATCACCGCGCCCGACTACGTCGACGCGCAGCATGCCGTACTCGAGCTCGGACGCCAGGTCGAAGGCTGGCACGCGTCGGGCTACGACCTCCTGCTGACGCCCACGCTGGGCGAGCCGCCGGTGGAGCTCGGCACGTTCAGCACACCCGACGAGCCGCTGCTCGGCTTCATGCGCGCCGCGACATTCGTGCCGTACACCCCGCTCGCGAACATGACCGGCCAGCCCGCGATCTCCCTGCCGCTGCACTGGAACGCCGACAACCTGCCGATCGGCGTACAGCTGACGGGCGCCTACGGCCGCGAGGACGTGCTGCTCCGTGTCGCCGCGCAGCTCGAGCAGGCGCGACCGTGGGTCGATCGCCTGCCACCCGTTCATGCGTGAGCCGGAACATGGGTGAAGTTGTCATCGCCGGTGGACAGGGCTTCTACGGCGACACGCCGACGGCGGTCGACGCGCTCCTTGCCGAAGGTGTCGACTATCTGTGCCTGGAGGCGTTGGCCGAGCTGACCCTCGCCATCCTCCAAAAGGATCGTCAACGCGACGAGTCGCGCGGCTACACGCGCGATCTTCCCGCGTACCTCGCGCGCGCGTTGCCATTCGTCGCCGACGGTCGCACCAAGGTGATCACCAATGCCGGGGGCATCAACCCGACCGCAGCCGCGCGCGCCGCGATCGACACCGCGCGCAAGTTGGGTGTGAACGGCATCACGATCGCGACCGTCGTCGGCGACGACGTACTCACCCGACTTCCCGCATTGCACTCCCAACACGCGCAGCCCTTCGCGCACCTCGACACGGGCGAACCGTTCGACGCGTTCCCCGGTCCGCCGCTGTTCGCGTCTGCCTACCTCGGTGCGCGCCCGATCGTCGACGCGCTCGCGCAGGGGGCCGACATCGTGATCACCGGACGGGTCGCCGACGCGTCGCTGTTCCTCGCTCCGCTGGTGCACGAGCACGGTTGGGGTTGGGACGACTGGGACCGGCTCGCGGCCGGCATCCTCGTCGGTCACCTACTGGAGTGCTCGGGCCAGAGCATCGGCGGCAACTACTCCGGCGACTGGTGGGCGCTGCCGAACCCGTGGGACCTGCCGTACCCGATCGCGAGTGTCGATGCCGACGGAACCGCGGTGATCTCGAAACCGAGAGGGTCGGGAGGCCGGGTCTCGACCGACACCTTGCGGCACCAGTTGCTGTACGAGGTCCACGACCCGGCCCGCTACCTCTCGCCCGACGTCGTCGCCGACTTCACCTCGGCGCACTTCGAGGACCTCGCCGACAACCGGGTCCGCATCAGCGGCGTGCACGGAACGCCGGCAACGGAGACGTACAAGCTTCTGCTCTCGGCGCACGCGGGTTGGGCCGGCGAGGCGCGCGTCGCATTCGCGTGGCCCGACGCGTACGAAAAGGCGAAGGCCACGGCCGCGATACTCCGAAAGCGCGTGGAGCTCGCAGCGCTCGAGGTCGACGAGTGGCTCGTCGAATACTGGGGCGTGAACGCCCTCGGCGGCCCGACGGTGCCGCCCACCACGTCCGAGCCACCGGAATGCACGCTGCGGGTCGCGTGGCGATGCGCGGATCAACGCACCGCGGGACTCGTCGGACGCGAGCTCGTGCCGCTGACCCTTTCGGCCCCACCCGCGGGCATGACCGGAGCCGGACGCGGCGCAGGTACCAGCGCGACGGAGCTCCTGTCGATCTGGCCCACGCTCATCGACAAGTCCGTCGTCGACGCCGACGTGCGCGTCGTGCTCGAGGAGGTCAAGTAACCGTGGCCCGGATCCCGTTGCGAGAGCTCTGCGGATACCGCGCGGGCGACAAGGGCGACATCGCGAACGTCGCGCTGTTCGCCGACGACGACGAGACCTACGCGCTCATCGTGCGCGAGGTCACCGACGCCCGCGTGAAGGAGCACTTCGGCGCCATGGTGCACGGACGGGTCGACCGCTACGAGGCCGCAAACGTGCGCGCCCTCAACTTCGTCATGCAGGGTGCCCTCGGTGGGGGCGGACCGAGATCGTTGCGCGCCGACAGCTTGGGCAAGGCACTCGGCGGCGCGCTGGTGCGCATGGAGATCGACGTCCCGGAGTCGATGGCCGATCGCCGTCGCCCCCGCCCCGACGTCTCCTGGGCAGACGAGATACTGAGCGACTAACGAACGGAGAGGAAGCCGGCCAGGTTGTCCTGGTCGGAACGCACCTCGGCAACCAGCGACTCGCCCGAACCCGCGGGCATCTCCAGCGCCGCGAGGGTCTCTTCGAGGGGCGCGTTCTGCTCGGACGCGACGTTGTCGATCACGAGTGACACCGCGTCGGCGGCGATGAGCACGCGTCCGAGCTGTGACGACACGTCGGCCGGCGGCGTGTGGTGCGAGCCGATCGCCTCCACCATCTCCGCGGGGAAACGCATTACCGAGAGCGCAGACGCGCCGACCTCGGCGTGCGTCATGCCGAACTCCATGCGCTCGGCGTCGAGGCGCGAGAGCGTGGGGTCGCCGGCGAGAAGGTCCAGCACCGCGTCGTACCGGCGGGGCGCACGGCGGAACACGAGCGCGCTCCCCAAGTCGTGGAGCAGGCCCGAGCTGAATGCGTCGTTCGGCTGGATGCCGATACGGCGGGCGATCGCGGCCGCGGCGGCGGCGGTCGTGACCGAATGCGGCCAGAAGTCGTCGGGCACGGAGCGGCCCTTTTCCGAGAAGAGGTCGAACGCGGCGGTCGTGGCGATGGCACGCACCGTGGCCAAGCCGAGCACGGTCACGGCGCGCCACGCGCTCGAGACCTTGCCCGAGAGCCCGTAGAACGCGGTGTTCGCGAGCCGGATGACCTGCGTCGAGAGCGCGGGGTCGGACTCGATCAGCCGACCCAGGTCCGAAGCGGACGTGCGAGGGTCCTCGAGCATCCAGAGAAGCCGCATCGCGGCACCCGGCTGCACCGGCAGCTGGGTGACTTCGGTGATCAGGTCGTTTGCTTCCGCTGTCGCCATTGTTCTGCCCCCATCGAGGCTCTCCGCCGGGCACCTCCGTGTCGTCCCGGACCTTTCGTATATCGGTCGCGATCGGCAACCCCTGAGAGAGATCTCGGGGGCCCTACGCTTCGGCCCCGATGAACCAGACCGGTCGCCTCTCCCGAACAACGCGCCCCCGCCGCTACGAGCTGCTGATCACCCCCGACCTGGACGCCTCCACGTTTTCCGGCGAGGTCGTCGTCGCCTTGGAGATGTCCGAGCCGACCGACACGATCGTGCTGCACGCCAAAGGCCTCGACGTGGCCCTGGTCGAGCTGAGCCAGGGCGGTGCCCCGGTGGCCGCCGACCTCCGCATCGACGCGGAACGCGAGTACATCGTCATCACCGCGCAGCAGCCGCTCCTGGCCGGCGACGCCATCCTCGAGCTGCAGTTCGACGGCCCGATCAGCAATGGTCTGTTCGGCTTCTACCGCAGCACATATCTCGACGAGGCGGGGGCCGAGCGCGTCCTGGCGGCCACGCAGTTCGAGGCGGCCCATGCCCGTTGCGCCTTCCCGTGCTTCGACGAACCCGAGTTCAAAGCGATGTTCGCGATCACGCTCGTGGTGGCCGACGGACTGCTTGCATTGTCCAACGGCCCCGAGATCGACCGGGAGAAACTGCCCGACGGAAACGTCCGGGTCCGATTCGGGACGACGATCCCGATATCGACTTACCTCGTCGCGTGGGTCGTCGGCCCGCTCGAGGTGACCGAGCCGGTCGACGCGTGCGGAGTGGCCGTGCGGGTCGCGCACGTGCCCGGGCGCGGCCATCTCACGCAGTTCGCGCTCGACGTCGGCGCGTTCGCGATCGAGTTCTTCGAGGACTACTACGGCATCGCGTATCCCGGCGAGAAGTGCGACCTCGTCGCGCTCCCCGACTTCTCCTTCGGCGCGATGGAGAACCTGGGCTGCGTCACGTTCCGAGAGACGCGGTTGCTCCTCGACCCCGACGCGGCGACGCTCGACGAGACGACCGGCGCGGCACTGACGATCGTCCACGAGATCGCGCACATGTGGTTCGGCGACCTCGTGACGATGAAATGGTGGAACGGCATCTGGCTCAACGAGGCGTTCGCAACCTTCATGCAACACCTGGGCATCGACGCGTACAAGCCCGAGTGGAAGACCTGGGACGAGTTCGCGCTCGCACGCGCCGCCGCGCTCGACGTCGACGCGCTCGAGAACACGCGGACGGTCGAGTACGAGGTCGTGACGCCCCAGGACGCCGACGGCATGTTCGACCTCCTCACGTACCAAAAGGGCGGCTCCGTACTGCGCATGCTCGAGCGGTGGCTCGGCGCCGACGCGTTCCGGGCGGGCGTGCGGCACTACTTGTCGCGCTATCAGCTCTCGAACACCGAGACGACCGATCTGTGGGACGCGCTCGAGGAAGCCACCGGCCGGCCGGTGCGCCGGATCATGGACACCTGGATCTTTCAACCGGGTTTCCCGACTGTGCGCGTCGGCGAGGGCCGGCTCGAGCAACGGCGTTTTTGTTACTCGGGCGCCGGACACGACGAGCGATGGGTGCTTCCGGTGCTGGCTCGCATCCACACCGGCGAGAGCGTGGAGACGCGGTCGTTGCTCACCGATGCGGAAGTCGTGCCGCTCGAAGTCCCGGACGGCTCACTCGTGGTGCTCAATGCAGGTGGCGAAGGGTTCTACCGCGTCGCGTACCCCACCGCGTGGCGTGACCGCCTGCTCGACGCCGGCGTGCTGCAACCGCTCGAACGGTTCGCACTCGTCGACGACCTGTGGGCTTCGGTTCTCGCGGGCGACGCGACCGCCGCCGAGTTCCTCGAATGCGCGCGCCGATTCGCCGGCGAGACCGACCCGGTCGTGTGGCGCGCCGTCGTCGGACACCTGCGCACCGCGTCCCGACTCGTCGAGGGCGAAGCGCTCGAACGGATGCGGATCGAGATCGCGGCGATCGTAAAGCCCGCGACGAAGCGACTCGGTTGGGACGGTCATTCCGACGACGCGCGCACGCGCCAACTGCGCGGCCTGCTCGTCAACGTGCTCGGATCGACCACCTTCGACCCCGAGACGATCGCGCGGGCGCGCGAGATCCACGAGCATGCCGAAGGTGCCGACGCCGACGTCCAGGCGGCGGCGATCTCGGTGGTGGCGAGCAACGGCACCGCCGACGACTTCGAGCGGTTCGTGGCGCGGGCGACGGAAACGACGAATCCGCAAGAGCAGATGCGATACCTGTACTCGCTGGCCGAATTCCCGAGCGAGGAGTTGGTGTTGCGGGCGGCCGACCTGGCGCTCTCCGACGAGATCCGCGCCCAGAATGGTCCGTTCGTCATTCAGCGGGCGCTCCGCAACCGCGAGCATGGCGCCGTGGTCTGGGCGTTCGTCCGCGACAGCTGGCCGCGCGTGCTTGCTCGCTTCAGTCCGTCACTGATCCCGCGGGTCGTCGAGGGCACCACCTGGCTCGTCGAAGACGGCCTGCCCGACGACGTCTTGAAGTTCGTCGCCGCGCACCCCGTACCGTCCGGCGCGCGCACGATCGCCCAGCACATGGAGCGCCTACGAGTGCACCGGGCGGCCGTGGAACGTGAGCGCGACCGCTTCTCGGCCGCGTTGCTCCAAGCGCCCTGAGGAGCGAGTAGCTCGAAGCTCCGGGGAGAGAAGTCGGGGATCACGCCGTCGCAGCTCGGGGATACCGTGACACCCATGGCGCTCGATCGCTTCAGTGCGCCCGTGCGGGCCTGGTTCGAAACGAGCTTCGCCGCGCCCACCGACGCGCAGACCAAGGGTTGGCCCGCGATCGCCAACGGCGAGCACACGCTGCTGCTCGCCCCCACCGGGTCGGGAAAGACCCTCGCCGCGTTTCTCTGGGCCATCGACCGGCTCGGCGTCACTCCCCGGCCTCCGAAGGACCGCCGGTGCCGCGTCCTGTACGTCTCCCCGCTACGCGCTCTCGCGTTCGACGTCGAGAAGAACCTCCGCGCGCCGCTCGCGGGTATCACGCTCGCCGCCGAGCGCCTCGGCGAATCGTTCGACGCGCCGACCGTGGCCATGCGCACGGGCGACACCCCCGCCAAGGAGCGCCAGCAGCTCGTCCGCAACCCGCCCGACATCCTCATCACGACGCCCGAGTCGCTCTACCTGATGCTCACCTCGCAGGCGCGCGAAACGCTGCGCGGCGTGCAGACTGTAATCATCGACGAGATCCACGCGCTCGCCCCGACCAAGCGTGGTGCCCACCTCATGCTCTCGCTCGAGCGGCTCGAGGCGATCACCGACGCGGCGCCGCAACGCATCGGCCTGTCGGCCACGCAGCGGCCGCTCGACGAGATCGCGCGCTTCCTGGGCGGCTACGGCGAGCACGGGCCGCGCCCGGTCACCATCGTCGACGCCGGTTCCCGCAAGGCACTCGACGTCGAGGTGATCGTCCCGGTCGACGACATGAACGAGCCGGGCGCGCACTCCGCCGCCTCCGGCGCCACCGCGGGCGCGCTCGGGCTCGACGATCCCGAGTCGAATCACAGCATCTGGCCGCACGTGCACCCACGCATCCTCGAGCTGATCCGCGCGCACCGCACCACGATCGTGTTCTGCAACGCCCGCCGGCTCGCGGAGCGGCTCGCCGCGAGCCTCAACGAGCTCGCGGGTGAAGAGCTCGTGCGCGCGCACCACGGGTCGCTGGCCCGCGAGCAGCGAGTACAGGTCGAGTCCGAGCTGAAAGACGGCCGGCTGCGCGGCATCGTCGCCACGTCGAGCCTCGAGCTCGGCATCGACATGGGCACGGTCGATCTGGTCGTGCTGGTCGAGTCGCCCGGCTCGGTCGCGCGCGGAATACAACGGGTCGGTCGCGCCGGCCACCAGGTCGGCGAGCCGAGCACCGGCAAGATCTTCCCGAAGTACCGCGGCGATCTGCTCGAGGCCGCGATCGTCGTGCGGCGCATGCGCGAAGGGTTGGTCGAGGAGATGCGATACCCGCGCAACCCGCTCGACGTGCTCGCGCAACAGATCGTCGCGACGTGCGCGATCGACGACTGGGGCGTCGACGACCTCTACGCGCTGGTGCGCCGGTGCGCGAACTTCTCGGAGCTTTCCGAGGACGCATTCCGCGAGACGCTCGACATGCTCGCGGGACGGTATCCCTCCGATCGCTTCAGCGGCTTGCGACCACGGGTCGTGTGGGACCGGATCGAGGGTCGCATCCGGGCGCGCGAAGGCGCGCAACGGGTCGCGGTGCAGAGCGGTGGGACGATCCCCGACCGCGGGTTGTTCGGTGTGTTCCTCCCCGACGGCGGCCGCGTCGGCGAGCTCGACGAGGAGATGGTTTACGAAAGCCGCGTCGGCGAGTGCTTCGTGCTCGGCGCGTCCACCTGGCGGATCGAGGAGATCAACGTCGACCGCGTGATCGTCACTCCCGCGCCCGGCGAACCCGCGAAGACACCCTTTTGGAAGGGCGACCGGCCCGGCCGACCGCTCGAGCTCGGCCGCGCGCTGGGCGGGCTCGTGCGCGAGCTCCGCAACCTCGACGCCACACAGGTCGAGGCAAACCTGCGGGAAAACGGCCTCGACGCGCGGGCCGCGTCGAATCTCCGCGCGTATCTCGACGAGCAGGCCGAGTCGACGGGCGCGATCCCCGACGACCGGACGATCGTTATCGAGCGCTTCCCCGACGAGATCGGCGATTGGCGCGTATGCATCCTCACGCCCTTCGGCTCGCGTGTGCACGCGCCCTGGGCGCTCGCGATCGAGGAACGTCTCGCGCGCGCCGACCTACCGGTACAGGTTCTCTGGAGCGACGACGGCATCATCCTCCGCCTCCCGGAGTCGATCGACGACGTCGCCACCGAGCTGCTCCTCCCCGATCCCGACGAGATCGACGAGCTCCTCGTCGCCGGTCTTCCGAACACGTCGTTATTCGCGTCGAAGTTCCGCGAGAACGCGGCGCGGGCATTGCTGCTGCCCCGGCGGCGTCCCGGTGAGCGCACACCGCTCTGGCAGCAGAGGCAACGGGCGGCCGACCTGCTCGAGGTCGCGAGCGACTTCCCGTCGTTCCCGATGTTGCTGGAGACGACGCGCGAATGCCTGCGCGACGTGTTCGACGTCCCCGCGTTGCGCGAGGTGCTCACCGATATCCGCTCCCGCAAAGTGCGCGTCGTGCCGGTCGAGACCCGCCGGACCTCACCGTTCGCGCAATCCCTGCTCTTCGGCTGGATCGCCGCCTATATGTACGAGGGCGACGCGCCCCTCGCCGAACGCCGGGCCAGCGCGCTCGCGCTCGACCGCGATCTCTTGCGCGACCTCATGGGCGCGGAGGAGCTACGCGAACTGCTCGATCCCGAAGCGCTGGGCCGGCTCGAGCTGGAATTGCAGCGTTTGGTCCCGGCCCGGCACGCCCGGCACGCCGACGATCTCCACGACCTCCTCTCCGATCTCGGGCCGCTCACATTCGACGAGGTCGCGGCCCGGTGCACGGCCGATCCGCAACCGTGGCTCGACTCGCTGCGAGCCGAACGGCGGGTGATCGAGATCGGGGGGCGGTTGGCAGCCGCGGAAGACGCGGGCCGCCTGCGCGACGCGCTCGGATGGGCAGTTCCCCACGGCTTGCCGGCGGCCTTCACCGATCCCGTCGAGCGGCCGCTCGACGACGTCGTCGCCCGCTACGCGCGCACGCATGTGCCGTTCACGATCGAGGAGCTGAGGGCGCGCTTCGACGTCTCGATCGAGCGTGTCCGCGCATCCCTCACCCATCTCGAGGCCGACGGCCGCGTCGTCTTCGGCGAGTTCCGCCCGGGTGGCGTCGAGCGCGAATGGTGCGACACCAACGTCCTGCGCATCTTGCGCCGCCGTTCACTCGCCTCGCTGCGGCACGAGATCGAGCCGGTCGACGCGTCCACCTACGCGCGGTTCCTGTGCGCCTGGCACAACGTCGGACGCGGCCGCCGCGGCACCGACGCTCTGGTCGAGGCCCTCGAACAGCTGCAGGGCGTGGCGATTCCCGCCTCCGTTCTCGAGCGCGACGTGCTGCCGGCACGCGTCGACGGCTACCGGCCGGGCATGCTCGACGAGCTGTGCGCGGCGGGCGAGCTCGTCTGGATCGGCGCAGGCGCGCTCGGCGCCGACGACGGCAGGGTCCGCGTGTTCTTCCGAGACCGCGTGCGCCTGCTCGCAACCCGTCCCGCGCTCGAGGGGCCCGACGGCGACATCCACGATGCGATCCGCGACCGTCTGCTGCGCGCGGGCGCGAGCTTCTGGCCCGACCTCGTCGCCGCGACCGGTGTCGCCGACGACAACGTCGTCCTCACCGCCCTGTGGGACCTCGTGTGGGCGGGTGAGATCACCAACGACACCTTCGGACCGCTCCGCGTCCCGAGGCGCGCGGCTGCGGCGAAGCGATCGGCGCGTAGCCGTCCGCATCCGGGCCGGCTCACCCGGCTCGGCCCGCCCGCGGGCGCGGGCCGATGGTCGCTCGTCGTCCCCCTGCTCGATCCCGAGCCGTCGCCCACCGAACGCTCGCATGCGTCGGCGTTGCAAATGCTCGCGCGCCAAGGCGTCGTCACCCGAGAGGCCGTGCGCGCCGAGGGGTCGAGTGGAGGCTTCGCCGGCGTGTACCCCGTGTTGCGCGCGCTCGAGGAGTCGGGGCGCGCCCGGCGCGGTTGGTTCGTCGACGGTCTGGGCGCGGCGCAGTTCGCGCTCCCCGGCGCCGTCGATCGTTTGCGGTCTCATCGGACGATCGATCCCGAGAGCCGGGCGCGCGTGCTCGTGCTCGCCGCCACCGATCCTGCCCAGCCCTACGGCGCCGCCTTGTCGTGGCCCGAGCGGCCCCCAGGGTCCGCCCGCGCGTCCCGCTCGGCGGGCGCCTTCGTCGTGCTCGTCGACGGCGACTGCGCCGCGTATCTCGAACGCGGCGGTAAGGCGCTCGTCACCTTCGACCCGACGATCGACCTCTGGGCCGAGGCGTTGGTCGAGGCGCACAAGCAGGGACGCCTACCGCGGATCCGCATCGAACGCATCGACGACGAACCCGCGCGCACATCGCCTCGCGCCGCGGCGTTGCGCGCTGCAGGCTGTGCGGACGGTTACAAAGGCCTCACGCTCGGGTAGCCTCGCCGACGACTGACTCTCGCGTCGGAGGACGACAACATGGGTTTTCTCGACAAGGTGAAGGACGCGGCCGGCAAGGCCGCCGATCAGGCCAAGCACGCCACTGCGGTTGGTAAAGAGAAGCTCGAGGACGTTCGCCTGCAGAAGAAGATCAACGACCTTTGCCAGGAGATCGGCGCGCTCGTCGTCGCGCAGAAGCGAAACGAAGCGCCGCAAGACGCTTCCGCGCAGATCGACGCGAAGGTCGCCGAGATCGCAGAGATCGAAAAGCAGATGGAAGCGAACGACATCGCCGGCGCCGACGGCTCGACCGAGCCGACCGAAGCCGCTTCCTGAACCGCCGCACCGTCAGGGCAGGACGACCTCGACCTCCGGATCCACTGCGAGCATGTCGCAGTCGCGACCGGCCGCCTTGGCCGCGTAGAGCGCCTCATCCGCGAGCCGCAGCGTCTCCCGAGGCGGCCGTCCGGGCTCGTGGCGAGCGATCCCGGCCGAGAACGTCGCGACCGGCTGCCTCGCGGCCCACGCCCGCCGGACGCGGCCGAGCATGATCTGCGCGCCGTCGATTCCGGCCTCGGGCAGCACCACTGCGAACTCCTCGCCGCCGTAGCGCGCGACGCAGTCGACCTGGCGAGCGGTGTCCTGCAGGTCGCGTGCGAGCAAGCGCAGGGTCTGGTCGCCGACCTGGTGCCCATGGACGTCGTTCACCTGCTTGAAATGGTCGAGGTCGACGAGCACCAACGCATCGCCGGGCTGCATGGTGGCAAGCGCGCGCGCGAAGGTCCGGCGGTTCGCGAGGTGGGTGAGGGGGTCGGTTTCCGCTTCGTGGGTGAGCGCGGCCGATGCACTCAAACGCTGGAACATCCGCCCCGCCTCCTCCGAGAGCAGCTCGGCCGCCTGGCGCGCCGAGGCGTGCAGACGACGCCGGGGCGCCGTCCACATGGCGATGATCACGCCGATCGGCGTCGCTCCGGCACCGGGAAGCGGCACGGTCGCGACGGACCGCACGCAGGACGCAGCACGCGCGAACGTCCGCACGCCCTTCGGGTCGGTGATGAAGCTCGTCGCGTGCGCGTCGAAACCGCCCGCACCGAGCGCGTCGACGAGTAGCGGCGTGGCGTTGGCGAGCGCGGGATGCCCGAAGAACGCTCGGTTCAACAAGCGTCGCGATCCGGCCCGATCCGCGAGGAGCACGGCCACGGCGTCGGCGTCGAGCATCTCGGCCGAGAGCGAGGCGACCATCTGCGCAGCCGTGCGCTGGTCAACGACTCGGGCGAGGATTCGGACGGCCTCGAGGAGGCGCTCGACGCGAGCTTCGGCCTGGGTGCGTCGCGCCTGCGCGAACGCCAGCACCTCGCCCATGAGCACCAGCATCGGGAGCGCGAAGACGCCTGTCGACATCAAGGTCGCGTCGAAACCGAAGCGATCGGCGACGACCAGCGCGACCGCAGCGACCGGCGCCAGCGCGCTCGCGGTACCCGGCCGCTGCGTGAAGCCGACGAACACGAACGGAAGCGAAAGCAACGCGATATACGGCTCGGGCGTGCCCCGCGCCAGCACGCCACCCCAGGCAAAGAGCACGAACGCGAAGACGGGCAACGCGAGCTGCGCGCGCGGGCCGAAGCGAGGCCAAGGAAACGCGATCGCGTTCGCGCCGAACAGCGCCGCGACGACCGCGATCAACCCGATCGATGGCTCACCCCGGAAGGGAACGACCAGGCCGACCGCGAGGGCAAGCAATCCGCCGGCCAGGAACACGAGCGCGGCAGCCCGGGGCGCGAGCACGTAGGGGTCGATCTCCCGAAGTGACACGCGCAGCTCGCGCGACACTCCGACGGCGTTGCTGCGCATCCGCGGCCAGACCGGCGCCAACGCTCTCCTCCCAAGACATACCTGTGCCCGACCGGGTTATCGGCAGGTCCGGGAGCCAACTTGAGAAGAAATTCACCCGTAATATCCCGCGGCCCCATTCCTCGGGCGCAGCAACCAGGAGGCACGGTGGCAGATCTCTTCGACATCACCGGCAAGACCGCCCTCGTCACGGGCGGAAGCCGGGGCATCGGGCTGATGATCGCCCGCGGCTACGTGGAAGCGGGCGCAAAGGTCTACATCTCGTCGCGCAAAGCCGAGGTGTGCGACGAGGTCGCGGCCGAGCTCTCGAAGGTGGGCACCTGCGTGAGCATCCCCGCCGACCTTTCGCGCGACGACGAATGTGAGCGCCTGGCCGCGGAGATCTCGGGACGCGAGGCCCGTCTCCACATCCTCGTGAACAACGCGGGCGCCACGTGGGGCGCGCCGCTCGCCGACTATCCCGCCGACGCGTGGGACAAGGTGATGACGCTCAACGCGAAGTCGCCGTTCCTGCTCACTCGCGCGCTCGTGCCGATGCTCGAAGCCGCCGGTACCGCCGACGATCCCGCCCGCGTCATCAACATCGGTTCGATCGATGCGATCCAGGTCCCCCTGCTCGAGACCTACGCGTACTCGTCGAGCAAGGCGGCGATCCATCAGCTGACCCGTCATCTCGCGCGCCAGCTCGGTCCGCGCCACATCACGGTCAACGCCGTCGCGCCCGGTCCGTTCGAATCCAAGATGATGGCCGCAACGCTGCGGGATTTCGGCGACTCGATCGCCCGTTCCTCGCCCCTCGGGCGCATCGGTCGGCCCGACGACATGGTGGGCATCGCGATCTACCTCGCGAGCCGCGCCGGCGCCTACGTGACGGGCGCGGTGATCCCCGTCGACGGTGGCATCGCCACCACGAAGTAGTTGACGTTACGCTCGGCGAATGGCCGACAACGATCTCGCTCGCGTCGACGCCTTGATCGACGATCTGTTGGATTCACACCACCCGAAGACCACTGAGCCGGCTGCGTTCCGGGGCGCGCAATACGACCGCGGCTTGGCGTGGGTGCACTTCCCCGAGGGGTTCGGCGGCCTGAATCTCCCGCCGATCGTGCAGCGTCACATCGACCGGCGACTGCGCGAAGCCGGCGCCCGGGCTCCGCACGGCACGCTGTTCTTCGGCCTCTCGCTCGCGGGCCCGACGGTGGTGACGCACGGCAGCGACGATCTACGCGGGCGTGCGTTGCGACCGATGTTCACGGGCGAGGAGATCTGGTGCCAGCTGTTCTCCGAACCAGGCGCGGGCTCCGATCTCGCGGGGCTCGCGACGCGCGCGATGCGCGACGGCGACGAGTGGGTCGTCAACGGGCAGAAGGTCTGGAACACGCTCGCGCAGCTCGCCGATCGCGGCATGCTCGTGGCGCGCACCGATCCGGAGCTCCCGAAGCACAAGGGCCTCACCTATTTCATGGTCGACATGCACGCGGCGGGCGTCGAGGTGCGGCCGTTGCGCCAGATCACCGGCGAGGCCGAATTCAACGAGGTCTATTTCACCGACGCGCGTATCTCCGATGCCGATCGCATCGGCGACATCGGTGACGGCTGGCGCGTCTCGATGACCACGCTCATGAACGAGCGCACCACGATCGGTGCCGCGAGCGGCGGCGGTGGCAACAGCAAGCGTGTCTCGGGCATTCAGGAAGCGCTCGATCTCTGGAGCAAGCGTCCGGCGGCGGAACGCGACCCCGTCAACCGCGACCGGCTCTCGCAGCTGTGGATCGAGAACGAGGTGTTGCGCTACACGAACCAGCGCGCCTCGGCCAAGGCCCGCGCCGGCAATCCCGGTCCTGAAGGTTCGATCGCCAAGCTCGCGCTCGCCAACATGAACAAGGCGATGTACGAGTTCTGCGTCGACCTCCTCGGCGCCGACGGCATCGTCGGCTACGACTACGCGTTCAAGCGTCCCGACGAGGCCGGGCTCGACGCGCCGCTCGGGTCGTCGCGCAAGATGTTCCTGCGCGCCCGTGCCAACTCGATCGAGGGTGGCACCTCGGAGATCATGCGCAATATCCTCGGCGAGCGCATCCTGGGTCTGCCCGGCGAACCGCGTGTCGACCGGGACCTGCCATGGTCGCAGGTTCCGCGGAGTTAGGGGGACTCATGAGTCAGCTGGCTGTCGACGGGTTCCGCGCCGAGCGCGACGCGATCCTCACGGTCGCGAAAGGGCTGACGGCCGACGAGTGGCTGCTCCCGTCCGCGTGTGCGGGCTGGAGCGTTCGCGACGTCATGGGCCACATGGCCTGCACGCTGCACGGTGTCATCGACCCCGCGTTCCTGCCCGACACGGCGAGCGGTACCGAGCGCGGCATGGAGCCGGCGGTCGCGGAACGGCGGACGTGGCCCATCGAAGCCGTGATCGACGAGTACGAGACGTACAGCGATCAAGCGGCGAACGTGTTCGCGAGCGTGCAGGACGCGCCGCTCTCGGAGACCATGCTGCCGATGGGTGAGCTCGGTACGCACCCGATATCGATCCTGCCGAGCACATTCCTCTTCGACGGTTACACGCACCTTCGCAACGACATCCTGACGCCGACCGGTTCGATCGACCGTCCGCAGCCGCCGCGCGACGAGATGCGCCTGCGCCCCACGATCGAATGGATGATCGCCGGCCTGCCGTGGATGTGCGCCGACGCCCTTTCCGGCGTCGTCGACCGGCCGATCGTGCTCCGGCTCGACGGTCCCGGCGGTGGAGCGTGGACGATCGCGCCCGGTGGCGACGAAGGCCGCGTCGCGGTCAGCGAGAACGCAAGCCCCGACGCGGCGGCGACGGTGCACAGCACCGATCACGACTTCGTGATCTGGGGAACCAGACGGGCGGCGTGGCGCGACATCGTCAAGATCGACGGCGACGAGGCGTACGCCGCGCGCGTTCTCGACGCGATCAAGATCATCTGACCGCAGGCCGGTTCACACCACGGCGATGCGCGCCCGGCCTTCGCGCTTCGAGATGTAGAGCGCGCGATCCGCTTCCGCGAACGTCGTCTTGGGGTCGGCGCCGCGCCCGTGTACGGCGATCCCGACGCTGAACGTCGGGACGTCGCCGGTCGCGATCCAGCTGTCGAGCAGCCGCCGCGCGATTTCGAGGGAGTCGCCGTCGTTCGTGCGGAGTCGCACGAGGAACTCGTCGCCGCCGTAACGCGCCACGCTGTCGCGATCGCGCAGGCCGCTGCGGAGATGAGAACCGAGCTGTTCGAGCAACCGATCGCCACCGACGTGTCCGCGCGTGTCGTTGATGCGCTTGAAGTGGTCGACATCGATCAACAGCAATGAGTCGTCGGGCTGCAGTCCCGCGATGAGCGCGTCGGCGTGGCGCCGGCTTCCGACGCCCGTCACCGCGTCGCGCAGCGTTTGCTCCCCCAGCGCTTCGAGGAGACGCAGTTGCTCGAGGCGGCCGCCGAACTCGCTCGACAGCAGCTGCACGATCTGATCCGTGATCGGGTCACGCGTGACGCCGAACGCGATCACGACGGCGATGACGCCCGAGGGGCCGACGAGTGGGATGGCGAGGCCCTCTCGGTCGCCGTAGGGCACGCCCGTCGCAGCCGCAGCCGCCGCCAACCCGAACAGCGGTGTCGGCGTCCTGTCATCGGGCACGACCGGCACGACGCCTGACTCGAGAACCAGGAGCTCGACCCGATCGGCGTGCAACACCGCTCGCGTCGAGACCGAAGCCAGCTCCGCGCCCTCGGCGAGGTTCAACACCTCGCGCAGATCCGAGGAGGCGGACACGAGCGTCCGCAGGTCCTGGGCGTGCCGGCGACTACGCGCCATCGCCCACGCGATCGTCTCTGCGATGAGCAGCGACGAGCAAACGGCGACGAGCAGGCCGGCGAACGACACCGACACGTGGGGCGTCGTCGCGGTGAGCCATCCGCAGCCGAGCACGACGACCGGCGCGAACAGCAGCGATGTGAAGCGAGGCTGGGTGAGGCCGAGCCAGCCGAAGATCAGCATGAAGAAGACCGGGTACGCGCTCGGTGCCTGGCCCGTCGCCGCGTAACCGGTCCACTGACCGCACGCCAAGAGCAGCACGAGGCCCCACAGCGCGACCGCAATCTGGGCCCGGGGCCGCAAGCGCGTCCACGGCACGAGCAACACGACGAGGGCCGAGACCAGGGCCAGGGATCCCACGATGCGCAGGCGCCCGACGTCGACCCCGGACACACCGAGGACACGGGGCGCGGCCGAGTTGCCCAGGGCTACCAGCCCCGAGCCGAAGAACAGCGTGGCGCCCGAGCGCGCGGTGAGGCGCGCCTCACCCAAATTCTCCATGTCACGGTGTCGGTCGTCGCCGCTCTCGAATTGAGGTATTGCGGCAACCTTCGCTAGCCGGCGACCGGAATCGCGTCCCGTTTCGCCACCTTCGGGGCGCGCCGAGCCCGCGGAGAGGAGCGCCGGGGCTCAGCCCCCCGAGATGTCCTGGACCCGCTGCTTCCCGGCCGCGATCCACGGCATCATCGAGCGCAGCTCGGCGCCGATCTTCTCGATCGGGTGCTTGGCCGCCGCGTCGCGCATGCGGTTGAAGTTCGGACGCCCGTTCTCGTTCTCGGCGATCCACTCCCGGGCGAAGTCGCCCGACTGGATCTCGCCGAGGATCTTCTTCATCTCGGCCTTGGTCTGGGGCGTGACGACGCGCGGGCCGCGGGACATCTCGCCGTACTCCGCGGTGTCGCTGATCGAGTAGTTCATCGCCGCGATGCCGCCCTCGTAGATGAGGTCGACGATGAGCTTCACCTCGTGCAGTGTCTCGAAGTATGCGCTCTCGGGCTGGTAGCCGGCCTCGACGAGGGTCTCGTAGCCGTTGCGGATCAGCTCGACGAGACCACCGCAGAGCACAACCTGCTCGCCGAACAGATCCGTCTCGGTCTCTTCCTCGAACGTGGTGTCGAGCACCCCGGCGCGCGTCCCGCCGATGCCCTTCGCGTACGCGAGCGCGGTCTGCTTGGCCTTGCCCGTCGCGTCGTTGTGCACGGCGACGAGACACGGGACGCCGCCGCCCTCGTCGTAGGTCCGCCGGACGAGGTGACCCGGTCCCTTCGGCGCGATCATCCACACGTCGACGCCCTCGGGAGGGGCGATCTGTGAGAAGTGGATGTTGAAGCCATGGGCGAACGCGAGCGAGTTCCCGTCGACGAGGTTCGGTGCGATGTCGGCCTCGTAGACCTTCTTCTGCTCGGTGTCGGGCAGCAGCACCATGACGATGTCGGCTTCGCGCACGGCGTCACCAGTGGGGAGCACGCGCAGGCCGGCAGCTTCGGCCTTGGCCTGCGACTTCGAACCCGCGCGGAGACCGACCACGACGTCGATGCCCGAGTCCTTCAGGTTCAGCGCGTGCGCGTGACCCTGCGAGCCGTAGCCGAGGATCGCGACCAGCTTGTCGGCGATGAGGCCGAGGTCGGCATCGTTCTCGTAGTACACGGTTGCGGGCATCGAACAAGATCTCCTCGACGTAGGAACGCCAATAGTGTCGTCAATGAGCGCGAGAAACGGAAATCAGCCGCGACCGGTCTTGACCGAACGCAGGCGAGTCGACTCCCGGGCCAACTTCGGGAGCGCAATGCGCCCGGTGCGCTGCAGTTCGATGATGCCGAACGGCTTGACCAGGTCGCTGAAGGCGTCGAGCTTCTCGGGCTCGCCGACCACCATGATCGTCATCGCTTCGTAGCCGACGTCGACGATCTTGGCTTCGAAAATGGCAGTCAGCTCCGTGACCTGGCTGCGGGTCTCGGACGCGGCCTTGACGATCACGAGCATGAGCTCGCGCTCGACACCCTCCGAGGGTGGGACCTCGGTGATCTTGATCACCGGTATCAACTTGTTGAGCTGCTTCACGACCTGCTCGAGCGGCGCCGACTCCGCGTCGACCACGATCGTCATGCGCGAGAAGCGTTCGTCGTCGGTCGGGCTGACGGCGAGCGACACGATGTTGAACGCACGCCGCGAGAACAGACCCGCGACGCGCGACAACACGCCCGGCTTGTTCTCGACGGTGACCGTCAGGATGTGATGCGGCGCCAGGAGCGTCATCGCCCGCCCTCCCCGAACTCGGGACCGAGGATGATGTCGTCGTTCGACGCACCTGCGGCCACCATCGGGTACACCTTCTCGCGCCAGTCGGTTCGGAAGTCGATCACGACCGGCCGGTCGTCGATCTCGTTGGCCTTCTCGATCGTCGCCACGACGTCGTCGGCGTTGTCGACGCGCATGCCCACGCAACCCATCGCCTCTGCCCACTTCACGTAGTCGGGCAGGTCGGGCGACAGGTACACCTCGCTGTAGCGCTCCTCGTAGAAGAGCTCCTGCCACTGCCGCACCATTCCGAGGTACGCGTTGTTCAGGATCGCGATCTTCACCGGGATGCGCTCCGCCGACGCGGTGACGAGCTCCTGCGCGGTCATCTGGAAACAGCCGTCGCCGTCGATGGCCCAGACCATGCGATCCGGACGGCCGACCTTCGCACCGACCGCGGCGGGAACCGCGTAGCCCATGGTGCCGAGACCACCCGAGTTCACCCAGGTGTTCGGCTGCTTGAACTTCCACAGCTGGCTCGCCCACATCTGGTGCTGGCCGACTCCCGCGACGAGGATGCAGTCGTCGGGTGTGTTGTCGCGCAGGCGCTCGATGACGAACTGCGGCTTGAGCGGACCGCCTTCCTCTTGCGTGTACTTGAGCGGGTAACGGTCCTGCCACTCGCGGATCTGGGCCATCCAGGGCGCGATGTCGGCCGGCGCGTTCTTGGCCTGCTCGGCCTTCACGGCTTGGATCAGGTCTTCGATCACCGTCCGCACGTCGCCCACGATCGGCACGTCGGCGAACCGCACCTTGCCGAGCTCGGCGGGGTCGATGTCGACGTGGATGACCTTGGCGTCGGGCGCGAACGTCGAGACCTTGCCGGTGACCCGGTCGTCGAAACGCGCGCCGAGCGTCACCAGGAGGTCGGCCTTCTGCATCGACGTCACCGCGGTGTAGTTGCCGTGCATGCCCGGCATGCCGAGGCACAGCGGGTGCTCGTCGGGGAGCGCGCCCCGGCCCATCAACGTCGTGACCGTGGGAAATCCCGTCAACTCCGCGAGCTCGCGCAACACGCGCGAGGCGCCCGCAAGCATGATGCCGCCGCCCGCGTAGATGACCGGCCGGCGCGCCTCGTTGATCAGGCGGGCCGCGTCCTTGATCTGCCGCGGATGACCCTTCACGTTCGGCTTGTAGCCCGGAAGGTCGACCTTCTCCGGCCAGTACCACTCCATCGGCGCGTTGGCGATGTCCTTCGGTAGGTCGATCAGCACCGGGCCGGGCCGGCCCGTGGTCGCGACGTGGAACGCCTCCCGCACGACGCGCGGGATGTCCTGCGCGTCACTGATCAACCAGTTGTGCTTCGTGACCGGCATCGTGATGCCCACCGTGTCGGCCTCTTGGAACGCGTCGGTGCCGATCACCGAGTACGCGACCTGGCCGGTGATCACGACGATCGGAATCGAGTCCATGTAGGCGTCGCACAGGGGCGTGACGATGTTGGTCGCGGCCGGGCCGCTCGTCACCATGGCGACGCCGGGCCGCCCGGTCGCGTGCGCGTACCCGCTCGCCATGTGGCCCGCGCCCTGTTCGTGGCGGACCAGGATGTGGCGGATCGACGAGTCGATGAGCGGGTCGTAGACGGGGAGGATCGCTCCACCGGGGAGGCCGAACATGACCTCCACCTGCTCCATCTCGAGGCTCTTGATGAGGGCCTGGGCTCCGGTCAGCTTCATGGGTTCCTTCTTCGGACGATTCCGGGCATGAAAAACCCCTCGCGGCTGCGAGGGGCGAGGTAGCGCTCGGCGCGCGAGGGCGTGCCGGGCGCTACGTAACTACTACGAGGAGGTAGGAGGTCGACATCGGGCGCGATCCTAACACCAGATTGCGGGGGTGGACGCAAGCGGTAGTGGCTCAGTTTGATCGAGCGGCGTGTCGGACCATTGTCCAGGACGATCCTTGCTTCTCGACAGAGACGAAGCCGACCGACTCGTAGAGGCCACGCGCTGGATTCTGTTCGGCCACGCTGAGACTCAGAGCCGGGTATCCCTGCCCAACACTGGCGTCGATGAGGTCGATGAGGAGCCGACGACCAATCCCCTCGTGCCGACGGGACGCGATGACTGCGATCGCCAGTTCGGGGACATCCTCGCCGACGAAGCCATAGCCATGGCTCGCCTCAGTGAACGTCCGATACCAAGCCGCGCCCACCGGTCCGTCTTGTTCGGCCACCAGTCCATAGTCACCTTGCCTCGGCCATCCAACGAGGTATAGCGCGTAGCGGGGATCGGCGAGCACCTGGTCAGAGGTCGGTGTCGGCTTGTCGGGGCGCCAGACTGCGGACTCGCCAAGCATCGTCGCGAGAAAGGTGAAGTCCTCAGGCCCGGCCGGGCGACACCGAACGTTTTTCACCTCGGTCAGTCAAGCAGTTCGGCGATCTGGGTGAGTGACCAGGGGTGGCGCTCGATGCCCGCGACCATCGCCGGGGCTGCGCCCTTGAGCGTCTGATGCCGGCGGGCGAAGTTGTAGTGCATGAAGTGCAACGACGGCAGATCCCAATGCCGAGAATGTCGCGCGATGAGTGTACGAAATCATCGACAAAGGGCTCACCGAACTCAGCATGACGATCATGCCGCCAGCGCGTGAGCGAATCGTCCGGATCTCCGAGGGATTACCTACTTACACGCACCTGCTTGCCCTGGAGGCAGTCCAGCGCGCAATCATCGACGACCGCGATGAAGTAGCAGAATCCGACGTAGCCGCCGCTCTTGAAACCGCCGTGAATACGTCGCAGCAAAGCATTCGCGGCGCCTATCACAAGGCGACGTCGAGCCCGCGTAACGACAACCTGTTCGGCAAGGTGCTGCTCGCATGCGCGCTCGCGCCGACCGATTTCCTCGGCTACTTCGCGACGGCAGACGTTCGCGAGCCGTTGAGCGTCATCGCTGACCGGAAGTACGAGATCCGCGCGTTTCTCCAGCATCTGAAGGAATTCACCGAACCGGCTCACGGTCCCCTTCTTCAGAAAACGGGCACCATTCGGAAGTACCGGTACCGGTTCATCAACCCATGATGGAGCCGTTCGTGATCATGCATGGGCTCGCCACGGGACTGGTAACGGAGGAAAAAGTGCGCGCCCTACAAGATGAACAGGCGTCAGCACGCGGAACGCTTCGAGGTTTCTAACGCTCCCAGCGCGCCGCAGCAGCCCTGCGCGCGATCTCGGAGCGTTCCTCCGCCGAGAGCTTGTTCGCTCGGGCCTGAGCGCCTTTGCGACCCCCCCGCGGCGCGTGCCTCGTCCTTCTCATCGCCCGGTTCGTCCGAGGTCGCGAAGTCGACGATGGCCTTGGCCCGCTGGTTCAGGTCGGTCGGCATCTTCTTGCGCTTCGCCATGCGACAAGCCTACGACGGGCCACCGAGATCGCGAATCTCAAAACTGAGCCACTACCGCGCAAGCCCTAGGCCGTGACAGTGGTTCAGTGTTGGTGTGCCGGGCACCAGTAGGTGGTGCGGCCGCCGATCTTGGCGCGCTGGAGCGGCGAACTGTCGCGCGGGCACGGGCGGTCGAGGGTGCGGGGCATGTCGCCGGTGTGCGAGCCGCCGCGGCGATCGAGCGTCCGCAGCGCGGTTCGGATCGACTTGTGCAGCACTCGCCGTTCATCAGTATCAATGGCCGAAGGCGTGCGGGCCGGCGCGATGCCCGCTCGCCACAGTACTTCGTCGACGAGCAGGTTGCCGAGACCGGCGATGCGGTGCTGATCCATGAGGACGGCCTTGATCGGCGCGGTTCGCTGAGCCAACGCCCGGTCGAGCTCTGCGAACGACAAGGTCATGGCATCGGGCCCGAGGCGGCTCTCGTCCGGGTCGAGCTCGACGGCGCCCAGCCGGCGCGGGTCGCGCAGCATGAAGTCGCCGCCGTCGGCGAAATGCACCCCGAAGCGGTGCCAGCGCGGTGTGCGGCGGTTGCTCGCGTACACGAGGGGATCGCCCGCTTCCTCATCGTCGACGAGCACGCGCCCGCTCATCCCCAGGTGCACGCCGACGCGAACGTCGGGATCGCGCGTGTCGAGCACGATCTGCTTGCCGCGCCGGCGCGCCGCGGTGAAGGCGTTGCCGACGAGCGCGTGGCGGAGGGCGGGCGCGGTCGTCCCGCGCTTCATGAACCACGTATCCGGCGCGTGCACCTTCACGATCTCACGGTCGAGGGCGCGCGCCTCCAGCACTTTGCGCGCGGCTTCGACTTCGAGAATCTCGGGCACGTCTGGTGAATCGATGCGATCAGGTGTTGGTGATCGCGCCCGTCTCGGCCCCCTGCGCGAGACGCGCGTACTTGGCGAGGAAGCCGCTGGTGTAGCGAGGCTCCGGCAGCTTCCAGTTCGCCTTGCGCTTCGCCAGCTCCGCGGCGTCGACCAGCAGATCGATCGTGTGCGCGTCGGCGTCGATCACGACCCGGTCGCCCTCGGCGACGAACGCGATCGGTCCGCCGTCGACCGCCTCGGGCGCGACGTGGCCGACGCAGAAGCCGTGCGTTCCGCCGGAGAAGCGACCGTCGGTGATCAGCGCGCAGTCGGCGCCGCGACCGGCGCCCTTCATCGCGCCGGTCACCGCGAGCATCTCGCGCATTCCGGGCCCGCCCTTGGGACCTTCGTAGCGGATCACGACGACGTCGCCGGGTTCGATGCGCCCCGCGAGGATCGCGGCCATCGCGAGGTCTTCGCCGTCGAAGACGCGGGCGCGGCCTTCGAAGCGCATCTGATCGAGGCCGGCGACCTTGACCACCGCACCGTTCGGCGCGAGCGAACCGCGCAGCACGGCGATGCCGCCCTGTACGTGCACGGGCTTCGAGAGCGGGTGCACGACGTCGCCGTCGGGTCCGGGCGGCGCGAGGTCGTCGAGGTTCTCGGCGATCGTCTTCCCGGTGACGGTCAGGCAGTCGCCGTGCAACAGGCCGCCGTCGAGCAGCATCTTCATCACGACCTGCACCCCACCGATGCGATCGAGATCGGTCATGTGGTACTTGCCGTGCGGCTTCATGTCGGCGAGGTGCGGAACGCGCGCGCCGATGCGATTGAAGTCGTCGAGCTCGAGCTCGACGCGCGCCTCGTGCGCGATCGCGAGCAGGTGCAGTACCGCGTTGGTGGAACCACCGAGTGCCATCGTGATCGCGATCGCGTTCTCGAACGCGTCTTTGGTCATGATCTGGCGCGGCCGAAGATCGAGCTCGAGCAGATGCATGACGGCGCGCCCCGACTCGTACGCGTAGTCGTCGCGCCGCCGGTCGACGGCGGGCGGCGACGCGGAACCCGGCAGCGCCATGCCGATCGCCTCGGCGATCGACGACATCGTGTTCGCGGTGAACATGCCCGCGCACGACCCTTCGGTCGGGCACGCGCGCCGCTCGATCTCACCGAGCTCGTTCTCGGTAAGGGTGCCCGCGGCGCACGCTCCCACCGCCTCGAACACCGAAACGATGTCGAGCGCCTGGTCCTTGTAGTGGCCGGGCAGGATCGAACCGCCGTAGAGGAACGCCGACGGGAGGTTCACCCGCGCCGCGGCCATCAACATGCCCGGCAGGCTCTTGTCGCAGCCGGCGAACGTCACCAGTGCGTCGAACCGCTCGGAGTGCATCACGCACTCGACGGAGTCGGCGATGATCTCGCGCGACACGAGGGAGCCGCGCATCCCTTCGTGCCCCATCGATATGCCGTCGGAGATGGCGATCGTGACGAACTCGAGCGGAAATCCGCCCGCATCGCGCACGCCCTGCTTGGCCCGCTTGGCGAGCCGGTCGAGCGGCATGTTGCAGGGCGTGACCTCGTTCCAGCTCGATGCCACCCCAACCTGCGCCTTGCCCCAGTCGGCGTCGGTCATGCCGACGGCGCGCAGCATCGCCCGGGCGGGCGCGCGCTCCATGCCGTCGGTGACCTCGTGGCTGCGCGGCTTCATGTCTGTCATGGGGCGCAAGGGTAGCGTCGCACCTGTGTCCGAACCCTTGGCCGTAGGCCTCATCGGCGCCGGTCCGTGGGCGCGCATGGTGACCGGACCCGTGCTCGCGGCCGGACCGCAGACCCGCGTCACCGGCGCCTGGTCGCGCACGCCTGCGCACGCGCAGGAGCTCGGCGCGGCTCTGGGAGTCGCCGCCTTCGACGACCTCGACGCACTCCTGGATGCCTGCGAGGCGGTGGCGATCGCCGTGACTCCGGCCGCGCAGCCGGCGCTCGCGATCCGCGCCGCGAAGGCGGGCAAGACGCTCCTCCTCGAGAAGCCGCTGGGCGAAAACGTCGAGGGCGCGCAGGCGATCGTCGACGTGGTCGCCGAGACCGGCGTCAAAACGCTGGTGATGCTCACGAACCGCTTCGATCCGCGGCTTGACGACTTCATCGCCGAGGCGGCGCGCATCGAGCCCGTAGGTGGCCGGGCCTGCTTCATCTCCGGGGCATTCCTCGGTGGGGAGTTCGCGCACGGTTGGCGCCTCGAACGCGGCGCCGTGCTCGACATCGGTCCCCACGTGCTCGACCTGCTCGAAGGCGGGTTGGGCGAGATCGTCGCGGTGCAGGCGTCCGGGGATCCGCTCGGCTGGGTCTCGGTCAACTGCACGCATGCGTCCGGCGCGACGAGCAGCGCGTCGATGTGCTGCACCGCCGCGACCTCCGGCCGCACCGAGATCGAGGTGTACTCCCCGCGAGGGGTCGCGTCCTTCGACGCCCGCGCCGTCGACCACGAGGCCCGCGCCGATCGGATGCGCACCGACCTCGCCGCCGTCGCGCGCGGCGCCGAACATCCCGCGAACGCGGTCCGCGCCCTGCATCTCCAGCGGCTGATCGCCGACATCGAGGCGCAACTGTGACCGCGCCTGCGTCGGTCGACGACCTCCTGGCGCTGCTCGCGCGGGGCGCCGGCGTGCACGACGAGCCCGACGTCGACGGTCTCGCCCACGCGTTGCAGTGCGGAGCGAACCTGCGCGCGTCTTATCCCGCCGATACGGAGCTGGCCGTCGCGGGGCTGGTGCACGACATCGCCGACATCGTGTTCCCGAACGACCACGGCGACCACGCGCGCCGGGGAGCCGAGCTGGTCGAGCCTCTGCTCGGCGCGCGCGTCGCGCGGCTCGTGGGCGCGCACGTCGACGCCAAGCGTTATCTGGTCGCAACCGATCCCGCCTACCGCGCCCGGCTCAGCCCGCGCAGCATCGAGTCATTGCAGTTGCAGGGCGATGCGCTCGACACGTCGGCGATCGCGTCATTGGCGTCGGATCCCGACCTTCCCGCGATCCTCGCACTCCGCCGCGCCGACGAGAGCGCGAAAGACCCGACCGCGCGGCCCCTTGCGCTCGACAGCTGGCGCCCGATGCTCGATCAGGTCGCGCGATGAGCGCCGACGGTTTCGACGTCGTCGTCGTAGGTGGTGGGCACAACGGGCTCGTGGCGGCCGGGCTCCTCGCGCGGCGCGGGGCACGCGTCACGGTGCTCGAGCGCCGATCGCAGGTCGGCGGCGCGGCGACGACGGAGCAGCCGTGGGGTCCGGAGTTCAACGTCACCGCGCTGTCGTACGTCGTCAGCCTCATGCCGCCGACGATCGTGCAGGAGCTGGAGCTCGCACGGCACGGCTACAAGGTGTACCCGCAGCACGGTTACTTCGCGCCGTACCGCGACGGTCGCGCGCTGCAACTCCCCGACGATCCGTCGCGCCGCCGCGACCAGATCGCACAGTTCTCGAAGGCCGACGCCGAGGCGTACGACCGTTGGGACTCGTGGCTCGGCAGCCTCGCCGACGTGCTCGGTCCGTTGCTCACGACGATTCCACCGCGCGTGGGGTCGCGGCGTCCGCGCGACCTCGTGGACCAACTGCAGCTCGCATGGCGATTACGCCGGCTCGGTGTCGACGGAACGGCCGACGTCACCCGCCTGTTCACGATGAGCATCGCCGACCTGCTCGACGAGTACTTCGCGTCACCTCAGATGCAGGGCGTGCTCGCGGTGAGCGGCGTCATCGGCACGTGGGCGGGGCCGCGGTCGGCGGGGACCGCGTACGTGATGGCACATCACAAGATCGGTGACGTCGGCGAAGGTCAGCTCGGCTCGTGGGGCTTCCCCGAGGGCGGGATGGGCGCGGTGAGCAGGGCCTTGCGCGATGCGGCGATCGCCAACGGCGCGACCGTGCGCACCGACGCGCCTGTCGCCCGCATCGACGTTCGCGACGGACGCGTACGCGGAGTCACGCTCGAATCGGGCGAGGAGCTGCGCGCCGACGTCGTCGTGGCCGCGACCCATCCGAAGATCACGTTCCTCGAACACATCGAGCCGGCTCTCCTGCCGACCGACTTCGTCGAGCGCATCGAGCGTTGGCGTTCCCGCAGCGGCACCGTGAAGGTGAACGTCGCCGTCGACCGGCTGCCCGAGTTCACGGCGAAGCCCGGTTACGACCCCGAGGTGCACGGCGGGACCATCGTGCTCGCGGAGTCGCTCGACGACATCGAACGCGCGTTCCAGGACGCAGTTGCGGGTCGGGCCGCCGGCCTTCCCTTCGCCGACATCTGCATCCCGAGTGTGTTCGATCCCACTCTCGCGCCCGAAGGCAAGCACGTCGTGTCGATGTTCACGCAATGGGTTCCGCACACGTACGCGACCACACAGGACACGGCGGCTCTCGACGCGTACGCCGATCGGGTCATCGCACGCGTCGACGCGGTCGCTCCCGGATTCACCGATTCGATCCTGCACCGGCAGGTCATCGGGCCGTACGAGATGGAACACGAGTACGGCCTCGTCGGCGGCAACATCTTCCACGGTGAGCTGTCGCCCGACCAGATGTTCCACATGCGCCCGGCCCCGGGCTACGCCGACTTTCGCACACCTATCGCGGGGCTGTATCAGGCGAGTAGCGCGACGCACGGAGGAGGGGGCGTCACCGGCATCCCCGGCCTCCACGCGACCCGGCAGATCATGCGCGATAGACGGAAACGTGGAAGGCGCTCTCGCCACTGAACGGTTGCTTGTCGAACGTCGCCCAGCGATGTTCGAGGGTCAAGCCCGCGAGCCGCGCCATGAGGTCGAGCTCGGGCGGCCACGCAAATCGCAGCTTCGCGTGTACGAGGCGGATTCCGTCCTCGGTAATCCGCACCTGCGTCGTGTCGAGTCGTTGCCGGCTCGAGTCGAACACGCTCGCGTCGAGGCGCACCAAGTCGAGCGAAGCCTCCTTCACCGCGAGGTGGTCACCGGATTCGACGCGCGACGTGTCGGGAACGAACGCATGGATCACGAACCGTCCGCCCGGCTGCAAGTGCGCGGCGACGTTGCCGAAGCAACGCAGCTGCGCCTCCTGCGAATAGAGCTGGAAGAACGTGTTGAACACCACGAACACAAGCGCGAACTCGCCGTCGACCGGCACCTCCGACATCTCCCCGATCGTGACGGGAATCGTGTCGCCTCCCGGTTTGGCGCGCAGCCGTTCGACCATCGCAGGTGAGGCGTCGATCCCGTGCACCTCGACACCGCTCGCCGCGAGCGGGAGCGCCACCCGTCCGGTTCCGATGCCGAGCTCGAGTACTCGCCCGCCCTGCGCGAGCTCGGTCAAGAGCGCCACCTCGGCCGCGGTGTCGACCGGCATGTACCACTCGTCGTAGACGTCGGCGACGCGCTCGCCGTAGGTTTCCGGACCGAAGTGCTCCATCGCCCAATCGTAGGGATCGCCCATGCTCGTCGACGCTGCATTGACGACCACCGACCTGCAAGCCGTCCCCGACGCGGCTCGTGGCATCGAAGCCGCGGGATACGACGGCATCTATTCGTTCGAGGGCGCGCACGACGGCTTCTTCCCGCTCCTGCTCGCGGCCGAGCACACCGAACGCGTACAGCTGACCACCGCAGTGGTGATCGCGTTCGCCCGCAATCCGATGACACTCGCCCAATCCGCGTACGACCTGCAGCTCGCGTCGCGGGGCCGCTTCAACCTCGGGCTCGGCACCCAGATCAAGCCGCACATCGAGAAGCGGTTTTCCATGCAGTGGTCGAAGCCGGTCGAGCGCATGCGCGAGCTGGTACTCGCCGTGCGCGCGATCTGGGCGCGCTGGCACGAAGGCACGAAGCTCGACTTCCACGGCGACTTCTACACGCACACCCTCATGACGCCGTTCTTCGACCCGGGCCCGAGCCCCTTCGGCGTGCCGCGCATCTTCCTCGGAGGCGTCGGGCCCCGCATGACCGAGGTCGCCGGCGAGGTCGCCGACGGTTTCATGATCCACCCGTTCTCGACCGAGAAGTTCATGCGCGAGACGACGGTGCCGGCGCTCGAACGAGGGCTGGCGAAGAGCGGTCGGAACAGTTCGCAGCTCGAGATCGCATTCCCGTCGATGGTGATCGTCGCGGAGTCGGAAGAGGAGCTCGCGCGTGGCCGCGACGCGATTCGCCCGCGACTCGCGTTCTACGGCTCGACACCCGCATACAAAGTGGTGCTCGACACGCACGGATGGGGCGAACTGCAATCAGAGCTCAACCGACTGTCGAAGACCGGCGACTGGGCGACGATGGCGTCGATGATCACCGACGAGATGGTCGACACGTTCAGCGTGTCGGGGACTCCGGAAGAGATCGGCCCCCGGCTCCACGAACGCTACGGAGACATCGTCCAACGGGTCTCGTTCGATACCCCCGACAAGCTGGGACCCGAGCGCGTCGCGCGAGTGCTCGGAGGTTTCCGCGGGAGGCAGAAATAGCCACCGGGTCATGAGACATCTGCAGCTACGGCGAGGACCCACTCGGCAACCGTCTCGGTAACTGATGAGGACACGCCGAGGCGGCGATCGTCGAGCGCGGCTTGCACGAGCTCGGGTTGGATCCCACGAGCCCGCGCCCAGTCGCCGCCATCGGTCTTGGAGCACAGAGTGCCGGTGTCGCGAAAGCGCAAGGCGCGACACGCGTTCAGGATCGCGTACGACGCGCCGGCATGTTCGACCGCCCAACACAGCTCCTGGGCAAGTTGGCTCGCGACGACGACGTCGGGAATTGCACCGACGACCAACTGAGGCTCCGGGCCGCAGGCCGCCCAACCGTGACTGCGCGCGACGGCATAGTGCAGGATCAGGTCGACGTCGCCACCGCCGGAAGTTCCCCACACAAGCTTTCGATCATTGTGAGTTGTGGTCGCGTGGATCACGAACGGCCACGGTGCGGTCGGCGCCGAAGCCGCTCCCGCAACCACCACCGAGGCCTCGAGCCCGGCACCCGGACACTCGAGATCGGAGCCCAGCAATTCGGCCAGACGCTCGGCCATGCTCGACGTCACACCGTCTTCGACGACGACGAGCACGTCGACGTCGCTGGCCCGCGCGCTCCAGTCGCCCAACACCGCCGAACCGTGCAGGTATACGCCGACCAGGACGCCCGCCGCGACGTTCGCGAGTGCAGCAGCAAGCTCACTCGTGAACTCGCGTACCACGTTCACGTCATCGGCCACACCATCAGTCTCTCGCACTCGCTCACCAGGCCGCGTAGTACCGTTTTGTTCATGATTCTCATTTGGGGCTTGAGAAACCGCGCGAAGACAGTGTCCACGGGAGAATTCTTCTGCTCTCGCTGCGGCGCCGATCGCTCGTACGTACTGCAGCAGATCCGGCGGTGGTTCACGCTGTTCTTCATCCCGCTCTTCCCGGCCGGAAAGGTGCTCGGCGAGCAGGTCAAGTGCTCGACGTGCGGTACGGGTTTCCGCCCCGAGGTCTTGAATACGCCCACTTCCGCGTCCTTCAGCGAGAACTTGCGTGGTGCAATGCGGGTCGCATCCATGTCGATGCTCGCGGCCGGTGACCCGACCAGCAATGCCGCGCGCGCCGCGGCGGTCGACGCAGCTCGGAAGACCGGAGCCGAGAACTACGACGAGTCGTGGCTCGTTCACGACCTCGCCGCGCTGGACGCCTCGCAACTGCGCGACTACCTCGGGCCATTGGCCCAGGGTCTGGACCCGCAAGGGAAGGAAACGTTCGTCGAACAGGTCGCGCGGATCGGCCTCGCCGACGGACCGCTCACTGCGTCCGAGATGCAGGTGCTCGAGTCACTGAGCGCGACGCTGGGCCTGAGTGCGGCGCACCTGCGCGGGATCGTCGTCTCGATCACGACCGCAACTGATCCTGGCGCAAGCGCACTGGATTGACGGCGGACCTTCGCTCGGCAAGCGACGACGATCAATCAGACTGAGCTACTTCGAGATCGACCGACCGATCGGCCTGCGGGCCGTAGTGCGCCGCCAAGTTCTGATGTCCGGCGCCTCCGTTGCGTTTCGCCGTGTACATCGCCACGTCGGCCTCATGGAGAAGACCGTCGACGGTTGCAACACCCGGAACCGCCGTCGCGGTTCCTATGCTCGCCGTGATCGCAACCTTCTTCGTCGATAGAACGAACTCCGCCGCCAGACCGGCGCCGACTCGAACTGCGATGGCGTCGAGCGCCACGTCACTCGGCAGGTCCTCGCACAGCACGACAAATTCGTCGCCCGACAGACGGGCCACGGTATCGCTCGGGCGCAGCATCGCCGCGACGCGCCGACCGACTGCGATCAGGAGCTCGTCACCAGTGGCATGGCCGTGTAGATCGTTGACGCTTTTGAACCCATCGAGGTCGAGAAACAGGATCGCAGGCGCAAGTCCGCTGCGCTCGCTCCGAAGAAGCGCGTGCTCGAGCCGCTCGTCGAGAAGTGTCCGGTTCGGAAGGCCGGTCAAAGGGTCGTGCAATGCATCGTTACGCGATTTGAGCGATGACGCCTCGAGCTCGTGCCGAGCCCTCGCGGTCACCAGATACACCGAAGTCACTTCCGCCAGCGTCCGCGCCGCGTCTCCTGCGGCGCGGCTCAACGGTCCCGGAACATCCCGATAGAGATCCAGCGCTCCGAGACATTCGGTGCCGTTGAGCAAAGGGTACGTGAACACGGCGGCCAATCCCGCGTCTATGGCGCGGGGAGTGAACTGTGGAAACCGCGCTTCCTCCCGTAGGTCAGGCACCGCGACCGGCGTGGCCGAGTGATACGCCGCGAGGCAGGGGCCGTCGCCCAGTTCGCTCTGCAAGCCTTCGTACCGCAGAGCGGCTTCGTCGGATGCCGCGACATACTCCGGACTCATCCCGGGTGCGATAAGTGTCACGCCCGCCGATGTGATTGGCATCACTTCGACGATGCGCTCGACCAAATGGTCGAGGATCGCCTGAATGGGCACGTCAGTCAGAAGCGTATGAGCGAACTCACTCAAGACCCCGGAAAGCTTCTTCTCGCTCGGCATGACCACCACCGTTCCTCACAAAGAGGCGGTCCGCGGGGTCTGGGCGCACCTGCTCGCACCTTCCGTACTGTTACGTCGCTCATCGACGTCTCGGGTCTCGCTTCAGGTAACACGGCGTTGCATCACGAGCGCGTCACAAGTACGTGACCCGTAGCGATGACCCCCGGCGGGTCAAGCCCACTCACGGGTCCGCTGACGCCCGTAGAGGGCATTGCTCGACCCGTAGGCCTCGTACTACTCGCCGGCGACGCGCTGTTCCAGAATCCGGTTGATGACCTGCGCGTTGCCCCGGCCCTTCAGCTCGCGCATCACCTGACCCATCAGGAATCCCCACTTCTTCTTCTTGGCGGCTTCGTCGCCGGCGCGGTACTCCTCCGCGACATTGGGATTCGCCGCGAGCACGCGATCGATGACGTCGGCGATCGCGCCCTCGTCGCTGACCTGCGCGATACCCCGTTCTTCGACGATCGTGCGCGGCCACTTCTCGTCGCGCAACGACTCGGCGAGCACGTCCTTCGCCTGCTGGCGGGAGATCGTCCCCGCCGCGACCAGTGCGACGAGCTCGGCGAGCATCTCGGGCGCGAGCACCGCGGGCGAAAGTCCGGTCTCGTTGATGTACGCCAACACTTCCTGGCGCACCCAGTTGACGACGTCCTTCGCCGAGCCGCCGCTGTCGCCAGGCAAGGCCGCGACCGCGCGCTCCGCATACGCGGCAAGGCCCGGAACGTCGACCAGGACCCGGGCGTCCTCCGCACCGATGCCCCACTGCTCGATGTAGCGCGCCCGCTGCGCGGCCGGCAGCTCCGGCATCGACGCGCGCACCCGTTCGCGCATCTCCTGCGTCGGCTCGACTGGAACGAGATCGGGTTCTGGGAAGTAGCGGTAGTCGTGCGCCTCTTCCTTGGAGCGACCCGAGATCGTCCGCCCGCTCTCCTCGTCCCAGTGGCGCGTCTCCTGCACGACCTTCTCGCCGGCCTGCGTCAACGACCATTGACGGTCGGATTCGTATTCGATGGCGCGCAGCAACGACCGCAACGAGTTCAGGTTCTTGATCTCGGCCCGAGTGCCGAACTCGGGCGATCCCGGAGTACGCACCGACACGTTGGCGTCGATCCGCAGCGACCCTTCTTCCATCTTCACGTCGGAGACACCGACTGCGAGCAACGTCGCACGCAGCTCCTCGACATAGCGCTTCGCCTGTTCGGCCGAGCGGATGTCGGGCTCGGACACGATCTCGAGCAACGGCACGCCCGCGCGGTTGTAGTCGACGAGGGAGAACTCGGCGTCGTGAATTCGGCCGCCTACGCCGACGTGTTGCGACTTCCCCGTGTCCTCCTCGAGGTGCGCACGGGTGATTCCGACACGCACACCGTCGATCTCGAGCCAACCGTCGATAGTGATCGGCTCGTCGTACTGCGACGTCTGATAGTTCTTCGGCATGTCGGGATAGAAGTAGTTCTTGCGGGAGAAGACGGAACGCTCGGGCACGCGGAGGTTCAACGCATCGGCTACACGCAATGCGTACTCGACGGCCATCGCGTTGAGCACCGGCAGAGAGCCGGGCAGGCCTAGGCAGACCGCACAAACGTTGGTGTTGGGCTCGTCGCCGAACTCGTTCGGACAGCCGCAGAACATCTTGCTCGCGGTGGCCAGCTCACAGTGCACTTCCAGACCGATCACCGTCTCGTAGGCCGTCATCGCCCGGCCGCCTGTTCGATCGCACGCGCGACGCGGAACATCGTCGGCTCGCCGAGGGCGGGCGCGAGAACCTGCACGCCGATGGGCAGCCCCGCGTCGCCGGTGCCGAACGGTACCGACATCGCAGGGTGGCCGGTGAGGTTCACCGGGACGGTGCAGACGTCGCACAAATACATCGCGAGCGGATCGGCCGTCTTCGCGCCGAGCTCGAACGCCACGGTCGGCGAGGTCGCGGCGATCAGCACGTCGAACTGCTCGTATACGCGCTCGAAATCACGGAGGATGAGGGTGCGGACCCGCTGCGCCTGGCCGTAGTACGCGTCGTAGTAGCCGGCGGACAACGCATACGTACCGAGCATGATGCGCCGCTTCACCTCGCGGCCGAAGCCCGCCTCGCGCGTCGCGGAGTTCATGTGCGAGACGTCGTCGGCATCGACCCGCAGGCCGTAGCGCACCCCGTCGTACCGCGCGAGGTTCGACGACGCTTCCGCGGGCGCGATCAGGTAGTACGCGGAGATGCCGTAGGTGGCGGACGGGACCGAGACGGTGTCGACCTTCGCGCCCGCGGCCTCCAATCCGGCGGCGGCCGCCCGCACCGCGTCGCGCACCTGGGGCTCGATCCCGTCGATCTCCGTCATCTCGTCGACGATGCCGACGCGCAGTCCCGACACTCCTTCGTCGAGCCCCGCGACGAGCTGGGGTGCGGGACCCGCGATCGACGTCGAGTCGAGTGAGTCGTGACCGGCGATCACCTCCAGCAGCAACGCGGCATCTTCGACCGTCGCGGCGAACGGTCCGATCTGGTCGAGCGACGACGCGAACGCGATGAGTCCGTAGCGCGACACTGCGCCGTACGTCGGCTTCACGCCGACGACACCACACAGCGCCGCCGGCTGTCGAATCGACCCTCCGGTATCGGAGCCCAATGCCAACGGTGCGAAGCCGGCCGCGACCGCGGCCGCGGATCCACCGCTCGAGCCGCCGGGCACCCGCGTGAGATCGTGCGGGTTGCGCGTCGGGCCGAACGCCGAGTTCTCGGTCGACGACCCCATCGCGAATTCGTCGAGGTTGGTCTTGCCGATCACGACTGCGCCCGCGGCCCGCACGCGCTCGACCACAGTCGCGTCGTAAGGCGGGCGCCAGCCCTCGAGAATGCGAGACGAGCACGTAGTGAGAAGGCCACGCGTGCACATGTTGTCCTTCAGCGCGAGCGGCACCCCCGCCAGCGGCCCCGGATCGTCGCCCCGCGCGACCGCCGCGTCGACGCCATCGGCCGCGGCGCGCGCTTCGTCGGCCAAAACGGCGTTGAAGGCGTGGATATCCGGCTCGCGCCGGTTGATCGCCTCGAGGTGCTCGTCGAGCACGTCGCGCGCCGACCGGGCGCCGGAACGGACGTCGTCGGCGATACGGCTCGCGCCACTCACGGCTCCTCACCCAAGATCCGCGGGACCCGGAAGCGCTTGTCCTGCACGCTGGGCGCGGCGGCGAGCACCTCGTCCCGCGGCAATCCGGGGCGCGCTTCGTCGGGTCGGAACACGTTCACGAGCGGCAAGGGATGCGCGGTCGGGGGTACGTCGTGGGTGTCGAGCGCCGACACCTGCGCGGCGTAGTCGAGGATTGCGCCGAGCTCCTCCGACAGCGACACGATCTCCTCCTCGCTGAGCGCAAGGCGGGCGAGTTGCGCGACGTGTTCGACGTCGGCGCGAGTGATGCGTTCGGCCATCGGCGAGAGGCTACTTGTACGGGTCGAGGCGGCTGAGGGGCAATTCCCACCACTCGCCGGGGGCGGGAGTCCAGTCGGGATCGGGATAGATGCAGTCGACGGGGCAGACCGGCAGGCACTTGTCGCAACCGCTGCAGAGCTCCGGAACGATCACGACGTCGGCCCCGTGATTGAAAATCGCACCGAACTGTGAAGGGCAATGACGCAGACACGCGTCGCAGTTGATGCACTCCGACATCTCGATGCGCAGCGGAGGATTCTTCCACTTCGCGTTGCGCTCGTGATCTGCGATGCGCTCACGCCTCGTCGCTCCGGCCACCACTTCAGGCTAGACGGCGCTCGCCGAGCCTCAGCTACGATCCGGCCGCGGCAGGAAGCCGTCGCGGCCGAGCTCGAGGAGGCACACGTGCCCGAGAAGTACCCGTTCCTCTCCGACGCCTGGTTCGACGCGGCCGAGACGCTCATCCGGGAACACGAGACGACCGCGCCGCCGGTGAACCTGGTCATGAACCTCGAGGTCGCCGACGGTGACCGCACGATCGAATTCTTCATGGGTGCGAAGAACGGCGAGACGCTGTTCGGCAAGGGCAAGACCGACGCCGCCGACCTGACGCTTTCGACCGACATCGACACCGCCCGCCAGGTATTCGTCTCCGGCGATCAGCAGGCCGGCATGCAGGCCTTCATGGCCGGCAAGGTGCGGGTGCAGGGCGACATGACGAAGCTCATGATGCAGGGCTCGGGCGGCGGCAACGCGGCGCTGAGCGCGGCACTCCAAGAGATCACCGAGTAGGCGAGGCGGTTCTCATTTCTTGGGCGGCACGAGCTTCGGGGCAACCACTGCGAGCTCCTTCACAGTCCAGCGGTCGCCCTTCTCGACGACTTCGGCGGCCTTCCACGATTGCGCGCGCTGCACCTTGCCCCCCTGGACCAGGAAGCACTCGCCCGTGATCGGGCAATCCACGGTGGCGAGGTACGCGACGAACGGTGAGACATTCGCCGGGTGCCACACGTCGAAGCCTTCTTCGGGGGCCTTCACCGCGTCGCCGAGACCGGGCGTCGCCTCGGTGAGACGGGTACGCGCACCGGGCGCGATCGCGTTCGAACGCACGCCGTAGCGCGTCAGCTCCTTCGCGCAGACCTGCGAGAGGGTGGCGATACCGCTCTTGGCCGAGTCGTAGTTCGCCTGGCCGGGATTCGCGAACAGACCTGACGTCGACGTCGTGTGGATGATCGACGCCTGCACGTCCTTGCCGGCTTTCGTCTGCTCGCGCCAGTACACCGCAGCGTGGTGTGTCGGCGCGAAGTGACCCTTCAGGTGAACAGTGACCACCGCGTCCCATTCGGCCTCGGTCATGTTGATGATGACGCGATCGCGCAGGATGCCCGCGTTGTTGACGAGCACGTGGAGGTCGCCGAAGGTGTCGATCGCCTGCCGGACGAGCCGCTGCGCACCGTTCCAGTCGGCCACGTTCTCGCCGTTGACGACCGCTTCACCGCCCCGCGCCTTGATCTCCTCGACGGTCTGCATCGCGGCGCTGGGGTCGCCGCCCTCGCCGTGCATGTCGCCGCCGAGGTCGTTGACGACGACCCGCGCGCCCTCACTCGCGAAGAGGAGCGCGTGCTCGCGGCCGAGACCGCGGCCCGCGCCGGTGATGATCGCGACCCTTCCGTCGAGTGCACCCATGTTCGGCTCCTGGTCGTCGGCTCGTGGCGGAGCCGCATGGTACGCAGCGCCGGGCCGTTGCGCTCAAGGGCCGTTGCGCCCGTTCTGTCTCAGCACGAGGTCGACCTGCGAGTTTCGCAGCACCTTGGTGCCGTTCCCACCGGTCGGGCTCTGACTCATCACGACGCCTCCGGGCCGGTAATTCCTGACGTTCCCGACCTGTAGTCCCGCCGCGGCAAGGTCGGCGGTCGCCTGCTCGATCGTCTCGAACGTCACGTCGGGCACGACGACGCGGTCGGGGCCCTTCGACACCTGAACCGTGACGATCGATCCGTAGGGCGCGCTCGCGCCCTT
Organism: Actinomycetota bacterium; assembly: GCA_003134555.1. Classification (GTDB taxonomy): domain Bacteria; phylum Actinomycetota; class Acidimicrobiia; order IMCC26256; family PALSA-610; genus PALSA-610. The sequence continues at coordinate 158,981 of PLBO01000151.1, read as the reverse complement.
TGGAGGACCGGTGCCGATCACGTCGCCGCTCTTCACGGTCGGCGAGAACGCGTCAGTTTTGGCGCGCTGCACTCGGAAGTGTGCCGCGGTGAGCAACTTCGTCGCGTCGTCGAACGACTTCTTCGACACGTCGGGCACGTTCACCGGCGCGTGTCCAGAGCTCAGCACGACCGTGGCGCTCGCGTCGGGCGCGACGCGCGCGCCCGGCGCCGGATTGACCGACAGTACGTTTCCGCCGGCGATGGTCTCACTGGACTGCGTCGGCGGCGGATTCGCGTAGAGCAGACCTGCAGCGTCGAGCGCCTGCTTGGCCGTGGTCCAAGGCGTGTCGACGATCTTCGGCACCGCAACGTCGGCAGGACCACCCGACACCACGAGGGTCACGCGACGACCGCCGGTGAAAACGCCGGCCGCCGGGCTCTGCGCGATGACCGTGCCCTTCGGATCGGGTGCGGCACGGGTCGCACCCACCGAGACGTTGAGACCCGCGCGCCGCGCCGCGTCGGTCGCCTCCTTGAGGCTCAACCCGCGCAGGCCCGGGATCGAGACGGCCTTGGCGCTGCTCACCTGGGCGAGGGCCGCGGCCGCGAGGCCGACGGTGAGGATCAACACGATCGCGACGATCCAGGGCACGAGCCGGCGCTCGCCGGTATCCCGCCGGGTGCGAATCGGTTCGGCGGTGCTGGTCAACTCGCGCGCGCGCACGACCTCGGTGGCGTCCTGGTCGAACAGCGGCGCGGTGCGTTCCGGAGCGGCGCGAGTGGGATGCGGATCGGCGCGGTCGACCATGCCCGCGAGCAGCAGCGGACCCGGCGGCGGCAAGGTGTCGGCGGCATCGGCGATGGCCTGGCGCATCGTCGCCGCGTCGGGATACCGGTCGTTCGGGTCGATGGCGCCGACGCGATCGATCACCGACTCGAGCGGTCCGAGCTCCTCGGTCGCGACGATCGGCTGCAGCGTGCGCGCCGTGAGCATCCCGAGTGTCGTGTCGGCCGCGAACGGGAGACGACCGGTCACGCTCTCGACGAGGACGAGCGCGAGCGAATAGAGGTCGGAGCGCGCGTCGAGCTGCGCGCCGCGCGCCTGCTCCGGCGACGCGTACCGCGCGGTGCCGAACACCGCGCCCGCGGGTTCGGTCCAGCTCGCCTCGGCGAGCGCGCGCGCGAGGCCGAAGTCGGCGACCCGCGCGATTCCGTGCTCGTCGAACAAGAGGTTCGCGGGCTTGATGTCGCGGTGCAGGACGCCTCGCGCGTGCGCGTATTCGAGGGCGGAGGCGACGTCGCGGCCTACCCGCGCCGCCTGCGAGACCGTCAGCAATTCGTTCTGGTCGAGCATCGATCGCAGCGAACCACCCTCGAGCAGTTCGAGAACCATGAAGGGCACGTCGTCGTCACCCCAGTCGTGCACGGTGACGATGTGCGGGTGGTGCAACGACGCCGCCAGCTGGGCCTCGGCCCGGAAGCGCCGCAGGAATGCCGAGTCCTCGGCCAGTGCCGCGTGCAGCACCTTCACCGCCACCCGGCGGCGCAGCCGCGTGTCCTCGGCGACGTAGACCCGGCCGCTCGCGCCGGTGCCGACGGCGCCGTGGAGCAGGTACCGACCCGCGAGGAGACGGCCCGCGAGGTCGCTCACCACACTGCCGGGCATGGGTTCAACGGTAGTGGCCGGTTGCGCGCGACACGCGTCACGACCGGGCGCAGCCCGTTCCCGGCAGTGGGGTCGGCGACGGTAAGTTCGTCCGCGTGTCGCTCACCCGACCTACGAATCCCGTACGCGTGGCGATCGTCGCCGGGATCGTCCTGGTCGGCGTCAACGTGCTCATCTGGGGCGGCCGATCACAGGTGAACGGTCCGGCCACCGTGCAGCGGCCCGACGAGATCGCACTCCTGCAGCCCAACGAGAGTGACCAGCTCCTCCCTCAGGGTGAAGTCGGTGTCCAACTGACGCGCGCCGACTTCACGGGGCAGATCACGATCGACGGCCGCGTCATCCCCCAGGATCAGATCACGGGCGACCCGAACCTCGGGCAGTTGCAGTTCGATCCCGGTCCGGGCAAGGACATCCGCGAATTCTCGAAGGGCGGTCACACCGCGGTGATCGAGTGGTGGCCGCGCACGATCGCCACCGCCGAGGCGGCGCGCGCCAAGGGACAATTCCGCAGCTACACCTGGTCGTTCAACGTCGGTTGACCACTCTCGAGCAGTGATTCGAAGCCCTGCTCGTCGAGAATCGTCACGCCGAGCTCCTCGGCCTTCGCAAACTTCGACCCGGGACTCTCACCGACGACGACGTAGCTCGTCTTCTTCGACACGCTCGACGTGACCTTGCCGCCACGCGCGCCGATCTCGTCGGCCGTCTCGTCGCGAGTGCGGTGTTGCAGCGAGCCGGTGAGGACGAACGTGAGCCCCGCGAACGAGGCGTCGACCGCCTCGCGTTGCGGACCACGGTCGCCCTCGAGGTTGACGCCGGCCGCGTGCAGCCGTTGTACGAGTCGCTGGTTCCGATCGATCGAGAACCACCTGGCGATGCTCTGCGCGATGGTGGGACCGACTCCGTCGACCGCGGTGAGCTGTTCCTCGCTCGCGCCCATGATCGCGTCGAGATCGGCGAACGCGCGCGCGAGTGCCTGCGCGGCCGTCGGTCCGACGTGGTTGATGCCGTGCCCGACGAGCACGCGCCACAACGGCTGTCGCTTCGAGGCTTCGATCGCGTCGACGAGAAGCTGCGCGGAGCGCTCGCCGATCCGCTCGAGGGGAACGAGGCGATCGACCGTCAGCGCGTACACGTCGGCCGCGTCCTCGAGTAGCCCCGCCTCGACGAACTGGCGTACCCGTTCCTCGCCGAGCCCCTCGATATCCATCGCGCCGCGGCCGGCCCAGTGCACCAACCGTTGCACCCGCTGCGCGGGACAATCGACATTCACGCAATGGTGGTTCGCCTCGCCCTCGACGCGCACGAGCGGCTGACCGCACTCGGGGCACTTCTTGGGGAACTTCCACGGCTTCGTCTTCGGCGGGCGTTTCGCGAGCACCGGCCCGACGACCTCGGGGATCACGTCGCCCGCGCGCCGCACGATCACTGTGTCTCCGGGCCGGACATCCTTGCGCGCGACGTCGTCCTCGTTGTGCAAGGTGGCCATCCCGACGTTCGCACCGCCCACGAACACCGGCTCGAGCACCGCGAACGGCGTGGCGCGCCCGGTGCGACCGATGCTCACCATGATGTCGCGCAACAGAGTCGACTTCTCCTCGGGCGGGAACTTGTACGCAATCGCCCAGCGCGGCGCGCGCGACGTGGTCCCCATCTCCGCGCGCTGGCCCAGATCGTCGACCTTCACGACGACACCGTCGATGTCGTAACCGAGCGAGTGGCGGTTGGTTTCCGTTTGCTCGCAGAACGCGAAGACGGCGTCGAGGTCGTCGAACGGAGCGATGTGCGGGTTCACCGGGAAACCGAGCGCCGTGAGCCACGCGAGCGTCTCCTGGTGCGTCCGCAGGCGCGGGCCACCTTCTTTCGCGCCGAGCTGATACGTGTACAGCGCGAGGTCGCGGGTCGCGGTGACGCTCGGGTCCTTTTGGCGCAAGCTCCCGGCGGCCGCGTTGCGGGCATTCGTGAACAGGCGCTCTCCCGCCTCTCCTTGACGCCGGTTCAACGCCTCGAACGCGGCGAGCGGCATGAATATCTCGCCCCGCACTTCGAGCAGCGCGGGGAGGTCTTTCGCCTTCCCCTTCAGCTTCTGCGGCACCGCTTTGATGGTGCGCAGATTCTCGGTGACGTCCTCGCCGGTCACGCCGTCGCCGCGCGTCGCGCCAACCGTGAACCGCCCGTCCTCGTACTGCAGTGAGATCGCGAGCCCGTCGAGCTTGGGCTCGGCGACGAAGCAGATCGGCTCTGTGATCAGGCGCTGGATGCGCGTGCCCCAGGCGAGCAGCTCGTCGCGCGAGAACGCGTTGTCGAGGGAGAGCATCGGCATGCGGTGCACAACCGGCGCGAACGTCGACGCGGGACGCCCGCCCGGTCTTTGCGTCGGCGAATCGGCGGTTACGAGAGAGGGATGCCGAGCTTCGAGCTCGCGTAGCTCGCGCACGAGCGCGTCGAACTCGGCATCGGCGACCTCCGGCTCGTCGAACACGAAGTAGCGCTCGTCGTGGTACTCGACGAGCGCGCGCAACTCACGGACGCGGTCGACGACTTCCTTCGACGGGCGAACTTCAGAAGACCGGTCGGCCACGTTCCGAATCTACGCGCCGACGGCGAGCTTCGTGGCGGCCGCGTGGTCGTGTACGCGGTTGCCGATCTCGCGCGCGAGCAACATCGCGTGCTCGGCTTGGCTCGCGCCATGGCCCGCGAGCCCGCACGCGGGCGCGACCAGCGCCTGGGCCCGCAGCTGAACGGGATCGCAACCGCGCCGGGTGAGCTCGCACCAGGCGTCGAGGAGCGCCTTCCACAGCGGCTGCGCATTCTCGCCGACCGGCCGGTGCGTCGGGATCGCGCCCCACGCGATCCAACCACCGCCGTCGAGATACCGAGAGAGCGTGCTCGCATCGTCGAGGTCGAGCGCGCCGACGTCGAAGTGCGCCACCTGCGGCCCGGCGTCGAGCGCAAGGCGGAGGTCGCCCTGCCCGCAGACGTGCACGCCCGCGACGCCACCACACGCCGCGAGTGCCGTCGACAGCAGGTCGGTCGCCACCTCGCGCTCGATCGGACCCTCGTCGTTCCGCCAGCACACGAGCGCGGGTTCGTCGAGGAAGCACAGGAGCGCCGCGTCGGGAAGGCGCTCGGATACCAGTTCGGCCATCGCACCCGCCCAGGCGCGCGCGACGCGCGCACCCAGCGGGAACGCGAGCTCGGCATCCATTCCCGCGTCGACGAACGCGACACCCAGGGTCAGCGGACCGGCAATCTGCACCTTGACCCGCTTGGGTAGTCGGGGCAGGCGCGCCGCGACGTCGAGAAAGGTCAGCAGACCGGCGTGGGTGACCGCGTCGAACGAAGGCTGCAGCGGACCGAACGGGTCGACGCCGGAAGTGATCTCGATCGCACCGTCGTCGTGCACCACGACGCCGGGTACCGCGCCGGCCCATTGTGCGACGACCCCTTCACGCGCCGAGCGCAACGGGAGCTGCGGCGCTGCGGGCAGTTCCGGCAGGCAACGCAAGGTGAGTGCCGCGGCGGCGTGCGCGTCGCGATGAGGAAGGCTGCCGATCGCTGTCGCCATACCCGCGCAGATCGCCCCGCCGAGCAGTGGTTCGCCCATGAAGATTCGTAGGATAGGCCGACGCCGGCACACTCGACGAAGCGGAGTGCACGTTGATCTGGCTGTGGTGCACCCGCGTGGCCTGGGCACTCCTCCCGGCGACGACCGGTGCCGCGTTCGCAGACGCGATCGAAGGTTGGTCGACCGGACCGTCGCGTCTCGCAGCCGTATTCCTCTGGGCGATCTGGGCGGCGGGATTGTTCGCTTTGTTCGCGCCGCGACCGTGGGGACTCACGCTGTTGCGCGTCGTCGCACCATGCGGATTCGCGTGCGTCGCGTTGTCGTCGGCATACACGAGCGCGGCATCGGCCACGCTCGCGCTCGCATCGAGCGGCGTCGCCGCAATCCTCGCTTTGTCCGAGCCCACCGCGTCGGCGACCGCAAACGCGCATGCATATGGCGACGAGCACCGCTTCGTGCTGCGCATCCCGATGCCGTTGCTGCTCGGGCCGATACCCGTAGCCGTCGTACTCGTGGCGCTGGGAGTAGTGAGCGGACCCCTGCTCCTCGCCGACGGTCGCTACCTCGTCGGCGCGCTGGCGACGATCGCCGGGCTGCCGGTCGCGGTGCTCGTCGTGCGTGCCTTGCACCCCCTCTCATGTCGTTGGTTCGTGCTCGTTCCCGCCGGCATCGCGATCGCCGATCCGCTCACGCTCACCGACCCGGTCCTGGTTCGGCGCGAGCACATCGCAACCCTGCGGCGCACCGCGAGGGCCGCGCTCCCCGGCGACGCGCTCGACCTGCGGCTGGGCACCCTCGCCGGGACAATCGTCATGGAGCTGACGGAGCCGGTCGAGTTCGGCCGGCGGCGCGGCCGCCGGAGCGCCGAGGTGCTCGCACCGAGGCTGGTCGCCGTGGCCGTCGTACGCGCCGACGCCGCGATCGCACAGGCTCGGAGGCGGCGGATCAGCGCGTGACGATCTTGGATCAGTCGGTCACAATGCCACCGCCGCAGCAGAGCTCGCCGTCGTAGAACGCGACGACCTGCCCGGGTGCTACACGAGGCTGCGGCGACGCGAACACCACCTCGTCGCCTTCGAGCGCCGCGAGCGCGGGAGTGCCGTGCGCGCGCGACTGCACGAGCATCGCGCGCGCATCATGAGGCGAACGTGACCAGCGCACGTCGCGCAGCCGCAAGCGGTCCTGCAATAGCGCGTCCCGCGGCCCGACGGTCACCGTCGCGGTACCGACCGCGATATCGGTCACGTACCGGCGCTCGCCTACCGCGACACCGAGGCCGCGCCGCTGACCGATCGTGAACGCGTCGATCCCGTCGTGCGCGCCCACGACCGTTCCCGCCTCGTCGACGATCGCGCCCGATCGTCGAGGGATGCGCGCGCCGAGGAAGGCTTCCCGGCCGCCGCGCTTGATGAAACAGACGTCCATGCTCTCCCGCTTCTCCGCCGTACGCAGACCGAGGGTGCGCGCGTGCTCGCGCACGTCGGTCTTCGTCAGCTCACCGACGGGCAGCAGAGTGCGGGACAGTTCGTCGGCGCCGAGCATGTAGAGGACGTACGACTGATCTTTCGCCTGATCGACCGCGCGTGCGAGCGCCGGGCCGTCGTCGGTCATCACGACGCGCGCGTGATGACCGGTCGCGACGAAGTCGTAGTCGAGCCGGCGCGCCCGCTCGAGCACACGCCCGAACTTCATCGTGCGGTTGCACTCCACGCACGGATTCGGCGTCTCGCCGGCCGCATACGCACCGACGTAGGGCTCGACGACGTCGGCGTCGAACGCGTCGGAGAAGTTGAACACGTAGTGCGGGATGTCGAGCTGCGCCGCCACCCGGCGCGCGTCCTCGACGTCGGCGACGCTGCAACATCCGCTGTCGCTCTCGCCACCCCAGAGCTTCAGGGTGACGCCGGTGACGTCGTGACCCTGCTCGCGGAGCAGCGCGGCTGCGACCGAGGAGTCGACACCTCCGCTCATCATCACCATGACGCGCGCCATCAGGTGATCCGCAGCTTGGCGACAACCTCGGGGACGATCGCGAGCGCGGCGTCGACGTCGGCGCGCGTCGACGCGTAGCCGAGGGAGAACCGGACCGACGAGAGCGCCCGCTCGCGCGGCATGCCCATGGCGAGCAGGACGTGCGACGGGTCGACCGCGCCGGAGCTGCACGCAGATCCCGATGCAGCCATGACGCCCTGCTGGTCGAGGGCGAGGAGCAACGTCTCGGCTTCGACTCCGTCGAAGGTGCCATGCAGGATGCCGGCGACGCGCGAAGCCGACGCGCCGTTGACCGAGAAGCCCGAAACCTGCGCGGCCAGTCCGGCTTCGAGCTCGTCGCGCAAGGTGGCGATGCGTGCGGTCTCGTCGGCGCGTCGCCTGTGCGTGACGAGCAGTGCAGTGGCGATCGCGACGATCCCGGGCACGTTCTGCGTGCCAGCGCGCAAACCGCGTTCGTGACCGCCGCCCTCGACGAGCGGCACGAGCTCGGTTCCGTCGCGCACGATCAGCGCCCCGACGCCCTTCGGGCCGCCGAACTTGTGTCCCGAGATCGCGACCAGCGAGACATCGGCAGTGGCCGCCGCGAGATCGAGCCATTGCGGCGCCTGTACCGCGTCGGTGTGCACGACGGCTCGCGGCGCGCGATCGCGCACGAGGCGCGCGATCTCCTCGACGGGTTGACGCACGCCGGTCTCGTTGTTGACGAGCATCACCGACACCACTGCGGTGTGCTCGTCGAGCACGCCGGCCAGGGCATCGACGTCGACCACGCCGTCACCGTTCGCCGGCACCCGAACGACCCGAAACCCCTCGCGTTCCAGCCGGTCGCACGCGCCGAGCACCGCCTTGTGCTCGATCCCGCTCGTTACGACACTGTCGAGCGTCGGATCATTCGCCCGCGCCGCCCACGCCGCGCCCTTGATCGCCAGGTTGTCGCCCTCGCTCCCGCCGCCGGTGAAGACGACCTCGTGCGGACGGCAACCGCAGACCGCGGCGACCGTCTCACGCGCCTCTTCGAGCGCGGTCTTCGTGGCGCGCGCCGCGCCATGGCCGCCCGACGGGTTCCCCGGGTGATCGGCGAGGAACGGCGCCATCGCGGCGATCGCTTCGGGCCGCATCGGCGTCGAGGCCGCGTGGTCGAGGTAGACGTGATCGGCGCGGTCGGGCACGTGACCAGGCTATGACGGCGACCCGGGGAACAGGACCTCCGGCCCGGGCGTTCGAGACCTCCGACGGGTGTTGTTGTCACACTCGAAGGAGATACTTCAATCATGAGCGCGCGGAGTAGGACAACCAGCGAGAAGGAGATCGGCGAGAGCCAGCTGCGGTTGCTGCCCGGCGGATTCGGCGGATCCAGGTCCGCCCGACCCGACTGGCAGCTCGACGAGCGCACGCGATCGGTCGGTCGCCTCGGGGTCGCAGAGGCCCGCGAGGTGCTCCGGCGGGCGCGCCCGCCCCAACCGAAGCAGCCCGAACCGATCCGCAAGGCCAGCTGACCAGTAACTTCGCACCAACAGCCAGACTGGGCTGGTGGACGAGGAACCGCTGGCGGGTGGAGTCGCGAACGCCGGGAGCGTGACGAGGGTCGGCGACGAAGTCCGGCGGCCGTCGAACCCGCACTCCCCCTCGATCCATCGCTTCTTGTCGGAGCTGCGCCGCGCCGGGTTCGAGGCCGCGTCGGCGCCGGTCGGCATCGACGGCGACGGGCGAGAACGACTCGTCTTCATCGAAGGCGACGTTCCGCTCCCGCCGTATCCAGCCTGGGTGCAACTCGACGCCGCGCTCGTGTCGCTCGCGGTACTGATGCGACGGTTCCACGACGCGTCCCGATCTTTCGACGCCGCCGGATCGACGTGGAGCGACGAGATGGCCGACCCCGCGGGTGGGCCGATCGTCTGCCACAACGACGTCTGCCTCGAGAACGTCGTGTTCCGCGAAGGGGTCGCGGTCGGATTGCTCGACTTCGACTTCGCCGCTCCCGGCCGAACGGTGTACGACGTCGCGCAGATGGCCCGCATGTGCGTCCCCGTCGACGACGACGTCAACGCCGCCCGCCTCGGTTGGCAGCCCGCCGACCGGCCGGCGCGGCTGCGATTGGTAGCCGACGCGTACGGGCTCGACGACACGTCGCGCCGCGGTCTCGTCGAGATCTTGTCGGACACGATCGCTCGCCGTGGTGACTTCGTGCGGCGCCGGGTCGACGCCGGCGACCCCAACTTCATCACGATGTGGAACGAGATGGGCGGCGCAGAACGCTTCGACCGGCGCCACCGCTGGTGGCTCGAGCACCGAGAGAAGTTCCGGAACGCGCTCGAATGAAGGAGCATCGATGACCATCAGCGAGAGCGACGTCGAGACAGTCCGGCGTTTCTATGCCGCGTTCGCCGACCGCGACTTCGAGACCGTCCGGGCATGTTTCACGCCGGACGCAGTCTGGCATTTGCCGGGCCGGGGCGCGATCGCCGGCGAGCATCGCGGTTGGGACGCGATCCGCGACGACTTCCTGGCCAAGGTGGGGCCGCTGTCGGGCGGTACGTTGCGCGCGGGCCTGATCGACGTGGCGGTCGGTGTCGACTACGTCGTCGCGATCCAACATGCGACCGCCGAGCGCGACGGCCGGCGCCTCGACGTCACCGGTTGCCAGCTCATCCGGATGGAGGACGGACGCATCGCCGAGGTGCGGGGGCACTACTCCGATCAGTACGCGTTCGACGCGTTCTGGCAATCCGAGTAGTCGCTGCCGGTCACGCGGAGAAACGGTCGAGCAGGAGGCGCGCCGCCGCGGTCGGCGACGTACGGCCCGCGACGACGTCGGCCTCGAGGGTGTCGAGATCGGCGCGCACCCGCGCATCAGACCGCAATCGCTCGAGCACCGTCTCGCTGACCTCGGACCACATCCATTCCCGTGCCTGCTCTCCGCGCCGGCGAGAAAGGCCGCCCGATGCACGGGCCGCGGCCATGAACTCCTCGACGACGGTCCACACTTCGTCGATACCAACGCCTTGAAGCGCGGAGCACGTCAGGACGCGCGCCGACCAACCTTCGGTGTGCGGACGCAGCAGATGGAGGGCGTGCCCGTAATCGCTCGCGGTATGGCGGGCGAGATCGGCCAGGGCGCCATCGGCCTTGTTGACTACCACGAGATCGGCGAGCTCGACGATCCCGCGCTTGACGCCCTGGAGCTCGTCGCCCGCGCCCGGCGCGAGCAGCAACAAGAAGACGTCGACTATGCCCGCGACCGCAACCTCCGATTGCCCGACGCCCACGGTCTCGACGAGCACGACGTCGAAACCCGCGGCCTCGCAGACGAGCATCGCCTCGCGCGTACGCCGCGCCACACCGCCGAGGGTCCCTCCCGACGGCGACGGTCGGATGAACGCGTGCGGCGCGCGCGACAGCTGCTCCATGCGCGTCTTGTCCCCGAGGATCGAGCCGCCGCCGAGCGTGCTCGACGGGTCGACCGCGAGCACCGCGACCTCGTGACCGGCGTCGACGAGATTCAGACCGAGGGCTTCGACGAACGTCGACTTCCCCGCGCCGGGCGCGCCGCTGATCCCGACCCGCGTCGCGCCGCCGGTCGAAGGCAGCAGCTCGTCGAGGAGCGCGGCCGCCTCGTCGCGGTGATCGACGCGGGTCGATTCCACGAGCGTGATCGCCCGGGCGAGCGAGCGACGGTCGCCGGCGCGCACCGCGTCGGCGAGCGCGGTCACGGCAACGAGGTGATCACGCGGCCGGGTTCTGCCGGCGCACCAACGCGAGGATCTCCGAAGCCGCGTGCGGGATGTTGCTGCCGGGACCGAACACCGCGGCGACACCCGCGTCGCGAAGGAACTCGTAGTCGGATGCGGGGATGACACCTCCGACGACCACGACGATCTCGGTCGCACCCTGCGCGCGCAACGCGTCGATGAGCTGAGGCACGAGCGTCTTGTGTCCCGCGGCCTGGCTCGAGATCCCGACGACGTGCACGTCGTTCTCGATCGCCTCGCGCGCCGCTTCCTCGGGAGTCTGGAACAGCGGGCCGATGTCGACGTCGAAGCCGAGATCGGCGAACGCCGTCGCGATCACCTTCGCGCCGCGATCGTGCCCGTCCTGACCGAGCTTGGCGACGAGGATGCGCGGCCGCCGGCCCTCGTCGGTCGCGAACGCCTCGACCTCCTTGCGGATCCGCTGGAACTCCTCGTCGTCGGCATAGGCGCCCCCGTACACGCCGGAGATCGTACGGATGTTGGCGCGATAGCGGCCGAAGACCTGCTCGAGCGCGTCGGAGATCTCGCCGACCGTCGCACGGGCTCTCGTCGCTTCGATCGACAGAGCGAGCAGGTTGCCGTCGCCTTCGGCACCCTTGGTCAACGCGTCGAGCGCGGCGTGCACGCGATCCGGATCACGCGTCGCCTTGACGCGTTCGAGGCGCACCAACTGCTGACGAAGCACTTCGGTGTTGTCGATGCTGCGGGTGTCGATCGGCGCTTCGTTCTCGAGTCGGTACTTGTTGACGCCGACGATCGTCTCCTCGCCGCGGTCGACGCGTGCTTGGCGACGCGCCGCGGCTTCCTCGATCCGAAGCTTGGGCATGCCCGACTCGACTGCCTTCGTCATCCCGCCCAGCTTCTCGACCTCTTGGATCAGCGACCACGCCTCGTTGGCGATCGACTGGGTCAACGCCTCGACGTAGTACGAGCCGCCGAGCGGATCGATGACGTTGGTGATACCGGTCTCCTCGGCCAGGATCAGTTGCGTGTTCCGCGCAATACGCGCCGCGAAATCGGAAGGCAGCGCGATCGCCTCGTCGAAGCTGTTCGTGTGGAGGCTCTGCGTCCCCCCGAGCACCGAGGCGAGCGCTTCATAGGCGGTGCGGACGATGTTGTTGTACGGGTCCTGCTCGGTGAGCGACACGCCCGACGTCTGGCAGTGCGTACGCAGCATCTTGGAACCCGGCTTCTCGGCGCCGAGGTCTGTCATGATGCGCGACCACAACAGGCGCGCGGCGCGCAGTTTCGCGATCTCCATGAAGAAGTTCATGCCGATCGCGAAGAAGAACGAGAGGCGTCCCGCGAAGTCGTCGACCGAGAGGCCGCGCGACGCCGCGAAACGTGCGTACTCGAGGCCGTCGGCGAGCGTGAAGCCGAGCTCCTGCACCGCCGTCGCGCCTGCTTCTTGCATGTGGTAGCCGGAGATCGAGATCGAGTTGTATCTCGGCATGTGTTTCGCGGTGTGCTCGATGATGTCGCCCACTATCCGCATACTCGGTGCCGGCGGATAGATGTAGGTGTTGCGAACCATGAACTCTTTGAGGATGTCGTTCTGGATCGTCCCCGTGAGCTGGTCGGCGCTGACGCCCTGCTCTTCCGCGGCGACGACGTAACCCGCGAGCACGGGCAGCACCGCGCCGTTCATCGTCATCGACACCGACATCTTCTCGAGCGGGATGCCGTCGAAGAGGATCTTCATGTCCTCGACCGAGTCGATCGCGACGCCGGCCTTGCCGACGTCACCGACGACGCGCGGGTGATCGCTGTCGTAGCCGCGGTGTGTCGCGAGATCGAACGCGACCGACAACCCCATCTGCCCCGCCGCGAGGTTCTGCCGGTAGAACGCGTTCGACTCCTCGGCGGTGGAGAAGCCCGCGTACTGGCGGATCGTCCACGGCCGGTTCGCATACATCGTGGCGCGGGGTCCGCGCACGAACGGCTCGATGCCCGGCAACCCACCGACACACTCGAGCTCCTCGAGGTCGGCGGCCGTGTAGAGCGGCTTCACCGCCATGCCCTCGGGCGTCTGCCACGTGAGCGTGTCCGGGTCGGCGCCCTTCAACTCGTCGGCCGCGAGTTCACGCCAACGGTCGAGGTCGGGCTCCGTCATGTTGATTAGTGAACCACGGACATGACCCAGGCCGAGAAGTCGCGCCCCGGTTCGATACCGCTAGAAGCGCGACTCGGTATCGATGGTGACCGTCTGCCCGGCGGGGTCGACGCCCACGCGACACGGGGGACAAGCGGTCGGCGTCGTGCCGTCCTTGAACGTGCCCGCCTTGAACAAGCTCTGGCACTGGTCACACACGACGTACGTGGCGCGTTCCTTTTTCATGTGCTGACGGTACCCACGTCGAGCGCCTTCCCGCGCACTGCGACGGAAGGCGTCGCGCAATCCGCGGATCGACTCGGACCCCTTGCGCACTTCACGTGAGCCGTGTTAGACATCTTTAGACAACTTGACGTGATCTCTGACCCCATGGAGGAATGCGATGACCGGTGCGATCCGGGTAATGCCCTGGCCCGACCCGGTCCTCGACGCGATCGGCCACGACCCGCGGAGTTGGTACGTCGAGACGTTCTGGCTTCCCACGCTCGGGCCGACCGCGTTGCTGCTCCTGCGCCACCTGGCCGACCGCTTCGACCGCAATCCCAAGGGTGTCGACCTGCCGGTGGCCGACACCGCGGCGGCCCTCGGGCTCGGGCCGCGTGAGGGACAGCAGTCGCCGCTCATCCGCAGCCTCACCCGTCTCCAGCAGTTCGAGCTCGCCTGCTCCGACGGCGACACCACCGTCGCAGTTCGCCGCACGTTGCCGCCCGTGCACCGGCGCCACGTACGCCGCCTGCCGACCGGCTTGCAGGCACAACACGCGGAATGGATCGAAGAGCAAGCGACGAAGCCGGTCGACATCGCCCGGCGCCGGGCCCGCCGGTTCGCGCTCACCCTGCTCGCGCAGGACGAACCGATCGACGCGGTCGAGCGCGCTCTGCACGCGGGCGGATTCCATCCCGCGCTCGCGCACGAAGCCGTCCGCTGGGCGCGCGAACAAGCACTGGCCACGAACGAAGAGTCGTTGCCGGCACCCGCCCCCCGCCGGTAGCGCATCGCCGGGGCGGGGCGCCGCCGTGGGGTGCGCCCCGCCCCGCTGCGAATATCCTCGAACCCCTATGCCCGGGGCCGAGCTCGACAAGGTCGCCACTTGGCTGCACAACGCGCGCCACGTGACGGTCCTGACCGGCGCCGGCATCTCCACCGAGTCGGGTATCCCCGATTTCCGCGGGCCGCAGGGCATCTGGACGAAGAACCCCGCGGCGGAGAAGACCGCGACGCTGCAGTACTACATGTCGGATCCGGCGGTCCGCCGCCAGGCCTGGCAGAACCGTGTCAACAGCGAGATGTGGACGGCCGCGCCCAATGCTGCGCACCACGCGCTCGTCGCGCTCGAACACAAGGACAAGCTGCACGCCCTCGTGACCCAGAACGTCGACGGGTTGCACCACGCGGCCGGACAGTCGCAGGAAATCGTGATCGAGATCCACGGCAACGTGCGCGACGCCAAGTGCATGTCGTGCGACTGGCGGGGGCCGATGCACGAGACGCTCGAACGCGTCCGCGCCGGCGAGGACGACCCGCGCTGCACGCACTGCGGTGGCATCCTCAAGTCGGCGACGATCAGCTTCGGCGAGAACCTCGTCGCGGCCGACCTGCAGCGTTCGCAGGTCGCGGCCGGGCGCGCCGACGTGTTCCTGGCGATCGGCACCTCGCTCGCCGTGTATCCCGCGGCGGGCCTGCCCGAGATCGCGCTGCGCAACGGGGCTCGACTCGTGATCCTCAATGCCGAGGAGACACCGTTCGATCCGCTCGCCGACGTCGTCGTGCGGGACCGGCTCGGCGAGGCCCTCCCGGCCCTGGTCGCGCTGGTGTGACCGTTGGGAATATCCGACCGCCGCGGTAGGATTTAGCCCTCAGAGCCGTCGGGAGTGTCCTTCCGGGGCTGTCATTGGGGAGTTGTGATGGCGAGTTTTCGCGAGCTGCTGAAGCAGACGAAGTCCGAGATCCGGGAGATCCAGCCGGCCGACGCCGAGCCGCGGGTCGGCGAGGCCACGTTCCTCGACGTGCGCGAGCTCGACGAGTTCCAGCAGGGGATGATCCCGGGCGCGGTCTTCATCCCGCGCGGCCACCTCGAGAGCCAGGTCGAGAACAAGATCCCCGACCGCGATGCGCCCGTCGTCGTCTACTGCGCGGGCGGTACCCGTTCCGCGTTCGCGGCCAAGACGCTCCAAGAGCTTGGCTACACCGACGTGGTGTCGATGGCGGGCGGCTTCGGTCGTTGGAAGAACGAAGGTCGCGCCTGGATCACGCCGAACACCCTTTCCCCCGAGCAGCGCGACCGCTACGGCCGCCACATCCTCTTGCCGGAGGTCGGCGAAGAAGGCCAGCAGAAGCTGCTCGGCGCGAAGGTCCTCCTCCTCGGCGCCGGTGGGCTCGGCTCCCCCGCCGCGCTCTATCTCGCGGCCGCCGGGGTCGGCACCATCGGCATCGTCGACATGGACGTGGTCGACGCGTCGAACCTGCAGCGCCAGATCCTGCACAACCTCGAACGCATCGGCGACCGCAAGGTCGACTCCGCGAAGAAGACGCTGACCGCTTTGAACCCCGACGTCGACGTCGTCACCTACGACGTGCGTCTGGGCGCCGACAACATCCTCGACATCATCGACGGCTACGACGTCATCGTCGACGGCACCGACAACTTCCCGACCCGCTACCTGTTGAACGACGCGTCGTTGCTGAAGCACATCCCCGTCGTGCACGGGTCGATCTTCCGCTTCGAAGGTCAGGTGACGGTGTTCGACCCGTACAACGGGCCGTGCTACCGCTGCCTGCTCCCCGAGCCGCCGCCGCCGGAGCTCGCGCCGTCGTGCTCGGAGGCCGGAGTGCTCGGCGTGCTGCCCGGCATCGTCGGTTCGATCCAGGCGATCGAGGCGATCAAGCTCCTCCTCGACCTGGGCGAACCACTGCGCGGCCGACTGCTGGCATACGACGCGCTCGAAGAGACCTTCCGCAACTTCAAGGTGCGGCGCGACCCGAACTGCCCGGCGTGCGGCGAGAACGCGCACATCGTGATCGCGGAGTACGACGATCTCTGCATGCCCCACGCCGTCCTCGCCGACGGCACGGTCGCCGCGCACTGACCGTTAGGCCTTCGCGACGACCTCGACCTTGCCGGACATCAAGGTATGGATCGTGCACGTGTAGAAGAACGTGCCGGCCTTGGCGAAAGTGAACGAGTACGTCTGTGCCGGGCCGAACCTGCTCGCGTCGGCCCCGAACTTCGCGCCGAAGTCGAGGGCGTCCGCCGACTTCTCCACGTTGTGCGCGATCGCATCCTTGTTGGTCCACGTCACCTTCGTCCCGACGTCGACGATGACGGCGGCCGGCGTGAACTGATCGAGCACGGCATCGATCGCGACCTGCTTGTGACCGCGCAGGTCGGTCGGGGGCGGAGCCGGTGTGACCTTCGGCCTCGACGACCCGCACGAGGCGGCGCCGGCGAGCGCGCACGCCACGAGCGCGACGACCGCGACCGACCGCTTCACCGAGAAGGTTTGCGGAACGTCGAGGCGAGGTCGACCAGCAACCTCACGCCGTAACCGGTGCCGCCTTTGGACGTCTCCGCGTCGTCGGACGACGACCGGGCGGTGCCGGCGATGTCGAGGTGGGCCCACGGTGCTTCACCGGTGAACTCCTTCAAGAACAATCCCGCGGTCAGCGTGCCGGCGCCACCCCCCGAGGAGACGTTGCGAAGGTCGGCGACGTCGGAGTCGAGATTGCGGCGGTAGTCGTCGGGCAGCGGGAGATGCCACACGCGCTCGCCCGACCGAACGGCTGCCTCGCTCACTTGCGCGACCCACCCGTCGTGGCTGCCCATGAGGCCCGCAACCTTGTCGCCGAGCGCGACGGTCACCGCGCCTGTGAGGGTCGCGAGGTCGATGATCGCGTCGGCGCCCTCCTCGCTCGCGAGCGACAGCGCGTCGGCGAGGATCAGCCGGCCCTCGGCGTCGGTGTTGAGTACCTCGACCGTTTTCCCGTTGCGCATCGTGAGCACGTCGCCGGGTCGCATCGCCGCGCCACTCGGCATGTTCTCGACGAGTGGCACGTAGCCGATCACCCGCGCCTTCACGCCGAGATCGCGCAGCGTCGACATCGCCGCGATCACGGCGGCCGCACCCGACATGTCGGTCTTCATCGCCTCCATGCCGCCCGCGGTCTTGAGCGAAAGCCCGCCCGAGTCGAACACGACGCCCTTGCCGACGAGCGCGAGCGTTCCGCGCGGGCTCCGCGGCGAGTACTCGAGGCGCAGGAACCGCGGCGGTCGCTCCGAACCCTTTCCGACCCCGAGCACCCCGCCCATCCGCTCGCGCTCGAGTTGCTCGCCCGCGAAGACCTTCGTCTTGAGGCCGGACGCGCGCGCCACGACCTTCGCGAGATCGACGACCTCCGCGGGCGACTTCGCCGCGGCCGGTTCGTTGACCAGGTCTCGGGCCCACGCGACCGCTTCCGCGATCCGCGCGCCCCGCGCGAGGCCGGCTCGCGCCTTCGCGCCGGCGCGGGAGATGACGAACACGTGCTCGAGGCGCGACGCCTTGGCCTCCGACTTGTAGCGCAGGAACTGGTAGCGGCCGAGACACACGCCCTCGGCCAGTGCCTGCGCGGCCACGCCACGATCGACATCGGGACCGACCGCATCGAGCAACGTGGTCGCGACCGAGGCGACCCTCGACGTGCGCCGGGCGAGCACGGCCCCGGCCCGGCGGAGAGCGGCCGCGTCGAACGTCTCCTCGTCGCCCACCCCGAGGAGGAGCGCGGCGCGCGCACCCAACTGGCCGCCGGTCGGAACCGCGAGGACCTCACCGCGCGTGCCGTCGAAGTCGGTCTCCTGCATGAACTCGCCGAGCGTTCCGCCGATCGCATCGTCGACGAGCTGCGCGCCCGGACCGAGCCGCGCGCCGGAGAACACTGGTACGACGAACAGGTCGGCGTCAGGCGCGCGTGTAACGAGCTCGAAGGTAGGTGCCATGAGGGATTCCTTACCGCTTGCGCGAGGGCCGGAAGTCGCCTTCTTGCCAACGCGAGAGCGTGTAGACGAGGTCGGCGAGGCGATTGAGATACGGAACGACCTGACTCTCGGCGCCGAGCCAGCCGACGCGCGTCGCCGCGACCGTGACGCGCTCGGCGCGCCTGATCACAGTCCGGGCGAAGTCGAGCGCGGCGGCAACCGAGTTCTGGCCGGGCAGCACGAATTCCCGCGGCGGTTCGAAACGCCCGGCGACATCGTCGATGATCGGCTCCAACCGCGTCACCATGTCGGCCGTTACGAGTGACACCTCGGGCTGTAGCTTCCCGCGATTCTCCGGCGCGGTCGCGAGCTCGGCGCCGACGACGAACAGCTCGCGCTGTAGCTGCACGAGCATCTCGTGGAACTCCGAATCGGGGTCGATCTCGGCCCGGGCCAATCCCAACGCGCTCACGGCTTCGTCGACGGCTCCGTAAGCCTCGGGCCCGACCTCGTCCTTGCCGACCCGACCTCCGTACAGGAGACCCGTCGTGCCATCGTCGCCGGTGCGCGTATAGACCTTCATGTCGAGGGGGCAGCCTACGACCCTGCCCCCGCCGAAACGGGTAGAGAGCCCGCGCAATCGCCACGTAACCTGGAGCGATGCCCGATCCCAGAGGAATCGCGTCGCCGATCGGCAGCGGCGCCGTGCACCCGTTCCTCGACGCGCTCCACGAGCGCGTGCTCGTCCTCGACGGGGCGTTCGGCACGTGGATGCAGGGCGAGGACCTCGGGCCGGACGATTTCGGCGGCGAGGCGCTGGAGGGCTGCAACGAGCAGCTCGTCCTGACCCGGCCCGATCTCGTCGCCCGGATGCACGACGAGTTCTTCTCGATCGGTGTCGACGGCGTCGAGACCGCCACTTTCGGCGCATTCCCGCTCGTCCTCAACGAGTACGGACTCGCCGACCACACGTTCGAGATGAACAAGCGCGCCGCCGAGATCGCCCGCGAAGTTGCCGCCGGCCACGCCGCCGACGGCCGGCCCCGCTTCGTGATCGGCTCGATCGGACCGGGTACGCGGCTTCCGTCGCTGGGTCAGATTCGCTACGAGACGCTGCGTGACGACTTCGCGCTCCAGGTCGACGGGCTGATCGCCGGCGGCGTCGACGTGCTGCTCGTCGAGACCGTCTACGACCTTCTCCAGGCAAAGGCGGCGATCAACGGTGCGCGCGCGGCGATGCGGCGCGCGGGGCTGTCGTCGCCGATCCCGATCATGGTGCAGGTCACGGTCGAGACGACGGGACGCATGCTCGTCGGCACCGAGATCGGCGCCGCGCTCACCGCGCTCGAAGCGATGCGACCCGACATCATCGGCATGAACTGCGCGACCGGCCCCGCCGAGATGACCGAGCACCTCCGCTACCTCGCGCAGCACGCGCGGACGTTCCTGTCGGCGCTGCCGAACGCGGGACTGCCGTCGGTCGTCGACGGTCACACTCACTACGACCTGACCCCGGCCGCGCTCGCCGAAGCACACGACCGGTTCGCGTCCGAGTTCGGGCTCAACGTCGTCGGCGGTTGCTGCGGCACCACGCCGGAGCACCTGCGAGCGGTCGTCGAGCGGCTCGACGGCCGCGCGCCCGTGCTGCGCACCCCCGAGTTCGAGCCCGGTTGCTCGTCGATCTACTCGCACGTGCCGTTCGAGCAGGAGCTCGCATACCTGGCGATCGGTGAGCGCACGAACGCGAACGGTTCGAGGAAGTTCCGCGACGCGATGCTCGAAGCCGATTGGGACTCTTGCGTCCAGATGGCGCGCGAGCAGGTGAAGGAAGGCGCGCACGTGCTCGACGTATGCGTCGACTACGTCGGTCGCGACGGCGCGATCGACATGGACGAGATCGCCGGTCGGTTCGCGACCCAGGCGTCGCTGCCGCTCGTGTTCGACTCGACGGAGCCCCCGGTGCTCGAGGCCGGCCTGCAACACCACGGCGGCAAGGCGCTGCTCAACTCCGCCAACCTCGAGGAAGGCGAGGACGAGGGCAAACGCATGGATCGGGTTTTCCGGCTCGCGCGCGAATACGGCGCCGCCGTCATCTGCCTGACGATCGACGAGGAGGGGCAGGCGCGCACGGCCGACTGGAAGCTGCGGGTCGCGCGCCGCATCTACGACATCGCCATCGAGCGCTACGGCATGGAACCGACCGACCTGATCTTCGACGCGCTCACGTTCCCGCTCTCGACCGGCGACGACGACCTCCGCCGCGACGCGATGGAGACGATCGAAGCCATCCGGCGCATCAAAGTCGAGCTTCCCGGCGCGCACACCGTGCTCGGGTTGTCGAACGTGTCGTTCGGGTTGAAGCCCGCCGCCCGCCACGTGTTGAACAGCGTCTTCCTGCACGAGTGCCGCGAGGCCGGGCTCGACGCCGCGATCGTGCACGCGGCGCGCATCATGCCGTTGCACCGGATCGACGAGCAGCAGCGAACGGCGGCGCTCGATCTCATCTACGACCGGCGGCGCGAGAACTACGACCCCCTCACCGAGTTCATGGCGCTGTTCGAGAACGTCGAGGCGGGCGCGATCGAGAAGGAAGACCGCTCGGGTTGGCCGGTGGCCGAGCGCTTGAAGCACCGCATCATCGACGGCCAGCGCGACGGGCTGGAAACCGACCTCGAAGAGCAACTCGCGACGATGACCCCGCTCGAGATCGTGAACGACGTGCTCCTCGACGGCATGAAGGTCGTCGGCGAGCTGTTTGGCAGTGGGCAGATGCAGTTGCCCTTCGTGCTCCAGTCGGCCGAGACCATGAAGGCCGCGGTCGCCTACCTCGAGCCGATGATGGAGAAGGCCGACGCCGCCGGCAAGGGCACCGTCGTGCTCGCGACCGTGAAGGGCGACGTCCACGACATCGGCAAGAACCTCGTCGACATCATCCTCACCAACAACGGGTACCTCGTCTACAACCTCGGCATCAAGATCGCGATCAACGAGATGATCGAGAAGGCGCTCGAAGTCGACGCCGACGCGATCGGCATGAGCGGCCTCCTCGTGAAATCGACGTTGATCATGCGCGACAACCTCGAAGAGTTGAACACGCGCGGGCTGGCCGACCGCGTTCCGGTGTTGCTCGGCGGCGCGGCCCTGACCCGTACCTACGTCGAGCGCGACCTGCGTGAGGTCTACGACGGCCGCGTCTTCTACGGCAAGGACGCGTTCGAAGGCCTCCGCACGATGGATGCCCTCGTCAAGGGCCGGCGCGACGGAACGCTCGACGAGAAGTTCGGACGCGAGCCGGGTGGACGCAACCTGCCGCCCCGGAAGTCGCAGCAGCCGATCGACGAGACGATCGAGATCCCGGAACGCTCCGACGTGGCAACCGACGTTCCCATTTTCACGCCGCCGTTCGTCGGTTCCCGGGTCGCCAAGGGCATCTCGCTCGACGAGATCGTCGGCTACGTCAACGAGACCGCGCTGTTCCGCAACCAGTGGCAGTTCCGTCCGGAGTCGGGCGAGCCCGACCCCGACTTCAAAACGCGCATCCGTCCGACCCTGCGCGCCCAACTCGATATCGCGAAGCAACAGGGCCTGCTCGTACCCGCGGCCGCGTGGGGCTACTTCGCGGTGAACAGCGACGGCGAGAACCTGGTGGTGTGGAAGGACGACACCCGTACCCAGGAATGGCTGCGCTTCCACTATCCGCGCCAGCGCAAAGCGCCGTGGCTCTCGATCGCCGACTTCTTCCGCCCGATCGAGTCCGGCGAGACCGACTACGCGGCCTTCCACGTCGTCACGATGGGAACGGCCGCGAGCGCCCGCGAGAAGGAATTGTTCGCGGAGGACAAGTACCAGGACTATCTGCTGTTGCACGGTCTGTCGGTCGAGATGACCGAAGCGTTGGCGGAGTTGTGGCACCGCCGGATCCGCGAGGAGTGGGGCTTCGCCGACGAGGACGGTCCCACTCTCACCGGTCTGTTCAAGCAGCAGTACCGAGGGTCGCGCTACTCATGGGGCTACCCCGCGTGCCCCGACCTCGACGACCAGACGAAAGTCGCGGAGCTCCTGGAGATCGACCGCATCGGCGTCGCCCTCACCGAAGAGTTCCACCTCGTACCCGAGCAGTCGACCAGCGCGATCATCGTCCCCCATCCAGAGGCGAAATATTTCGTGGTCTAGGGACGTATGACGGCCCTCGCGACGAGGTCCGTTCCGAAGGCCGTGAGGATCGCGAGGTAGAGCAGCCCGGTCGCGGCCATGACGGCCGAGTAATAGCGCTCGCGCAACGCGGCCCAGGTGAGGCCGACGAGTCCGATCGTCATGGCTGCGGACGCGATCCAGATCCAACCGAGCACGCCGTGGTAGCCGTCGTCGATGACGCCGTCGAGCACCTGCACCATTCCGGTCGGCCACAAGAACACCGCGATCTCGAACGGCCAGGCGACCGCGGTCCACACGACCAGTTCCTTCAGCGGTTCGCGCGGGAGTCCGGGCTGCACGAGATACCAGTGCCCGAGCAGCATCGCGTCGCTCACGCTCCCGAGGAACACCGCGCCGACCATCAGCCGCGCAACGGCGAGCAGATAAGGCCCGCCCGCGAACTGGGCAGCCGCGAGCAGGCCGACGAAACCGACGACGGGCGCGATCAGATCGAGAGCCGGGGGGAATTCGGGGCCGCGATCGAGGTTCTCCTCGCCGGCGCGGCCGATCATCGCCGAGACGCGGGCGCGCCGGGCCGCGCGCACTTCTTCGCGCCCGCGTACCCCGGCGCGGCGACGCTGTACCGACACAACGGTTGCGCCGCCCGTTGCCGCGGCGCACGCGAGCGCGGACACCGCCGCGATCGCGCGCGCGGCGGTGAGATCACCAGTGAGAAACACGGCACCTGCACCCGCGGCGAACGTCGCGAAGACGATGCGGATCAGCCAGCCGTAGCCCAGACTGACCTCGCGGCGGCGCGTCGTCACCCAGCCGAACAACAGCCCGCCCGTCGCCCACTGCAAGAGGAAGGTCGCCGCGTCGAGCTTCACGCAACGATCGCGATGTCGCGCGGCGCGTCGTTGAGGCGCAACGGTCCGTCGGCGGTCGCGACGACGATGTCTTCGAGCCGCATCCCGAAGCGTCCGGGAAAGTAGATACCGGGCTCCACGCTGAACGCGTGCCCGACCTCGAGCGGACTGCTGTTCCCCGCGACCATGTAGGGATCCTCGTGCGCCTCGGCGCCGATCCCGTGGCCGACCCGATGCACGAAGTACTCGCCGAAGCCGGCGCCGGCGATCACGTGCCGCGACGCCGCGTCGACGTCCTCGCACGGCGTGCCGACGGTCGCAGCGCGCACGCCCGCTTCCTGCGCCTCGGCGAGAACCGAATACACGTCGCCGACCTCTGTTGACGGCTCGCCGACGTGGAACATGCGGGTGATGTCCGAGCAGTAGCCGTCCATCGTGCCGCCGAAGTCGCAGAGGACGATGTCGCCGTTGCCGATCACGCGCGCCGCAGTGGGCTCGTGGTGCGGGCTCGCGGCGTTTGCCCCGGCCGCGACGATCGCGAAGTTCGCGCGTTCGTGGCCAGCCTCGAGCATCCGATCGACCAGTTCGCGATGCACGTCGAGCTCGGTCCGGCCCGCGAACGGGACCGACCGCATCTCGCGCGCGATGGCGTCGACCGCGTGCGCCGCGCGCGTGAGCGCGGCGATCTCGTCGGCGTCCTTGACCATACGGATCGGAGCCACGACATCGGAACCGCGCACGAACGTGCACGACGGAACCGCGTGCTGAAGCTCGAGGAGGAAGCGCGCCCACGTGTGGTCTCCGATCGCCACCCGCCGGGCAGAACGTCGGATCATTCCGGCAACCAGCGCGATCGGGTCGTCGGTCTCCTCCCACGGCACGACTTCGAAGAGCTCCGGTCGGGGCGCGACACGCGGAACCTCCAGGCGAGGGATGACGAGCTGGGCGTCGCCGGTGCGAGGCAGGACCAACATCGTCAGGCGTTCGAGGGGCATGGCCTCGTAACCCGTGAGGTACGGCAGCTCGGGTCCGACCGAGAGCAACAACGCGTCGACACCCAGCTCGGCCATCAGCGCCCGCACTCGCGTGATTCGAGCGGCAAGCCTCACGCGTCGACCTCGGGCCGGTCGAGGCCCGGCAAGCCGTCGATGCTCAGTGCGTTCTTGTTCTCCCAGTAGGCCGCGATCCCGTCGTCGCCCTTGTTCTTCGCCCAGTCGACCAGGCGATCGCGGTCGTCGACGAGATCCATGAGCGGCACCGCGTAGCCACACGATGTGGTCACGCGTTCCACCGCGACCTCGACGATCGATCGCCGGCCCGGCAAATCGGGGAACTCGGGCGCGAGCTCGTCGAATTCCGGCGAACCCGCGACGTGCACGACGCCGCGCCCGTAGATGCGCGAGATGCGAGGGTTGCCGTTGAACGCGCACGCCATGAGAGTGATGCGCCCGTTGTCGCGCAGGTGCGCGATCGTCTCTACTCCACTGCCGGTGAGGTCGAGGTAGGCGACACGGTCGCCGGCGAGCACGCGCAACGTGTCGAGACCCTTGGGCGAGAGGTTCACATGGCCCGCATCGCCGCTCGGTGCGGTTGCGACGAAGAACACCGGTTGTTCACGCCACCACTGCGCAAGATCGGGACTCAGCGACGAGAAACGCTCGGCCATGCGCCCATTATCTCAGTGCGGTGCCGAGAGGAGCCGATCCGCGCCTTCGCGAGCGTGATAGCTCGAACGCACGAGGGGGCCCGACTCGACGTGCGCGAAGCCGAGCGACTCTCCGTACTCACGCAGCGCGGCGAACTCGTCGGGATGCCACCACTTCACGACCGGCAGGTGCTCAGCCGACGGCCGCAGGTACTGACCGATGGTCAGGAGCTCGACGCCGACCGCACGCAGGTCGGCCATCGCGGCCCGCACCTCGGCGTCGGTCTCGCCCATTCCGAGGATCAGGCCCGACTTGGTGACCAAGCCCGCGGCCCGGGCGCGACCGAGTACCGCGAGCGACCGTGCATAACCCGCCGACGGTCGCACCGCGCGTTGCAGGCGCGCCACGGTCTCGAGGTTGTGGTTGAGCACATCGGGGCGCGCGTCGAAGATCGTCGCGAGTGATGCCGCGTCGCCCTTGCAGTCGGAGATCAGCAACTCCACCGCAGTGCCGGGACTCGTCGCGCGGATCGCGTGAACCGTCGCCGCGAAGCCGGCGGCACCTCCGTCGGGCAGATCGTCGCGCGCGACGCACGTGATGACGGCGTGCGCCAGACCGAGCGCGGCGACGGCGTCGGCAACCCGTTGCGGCTCCTCGACGTCGAGCGCGAGCGGCTTGCGCGTGTCGACCTGGCAGAAGCCGCACGCGCGCGAGCAGCGATCGCCGTTGATCATGAACGTCGCGGTGCGGTCGGCCCAGCACTCGTAGATGTTCGGGCAGCCGGCCTCTTCGCACACGGTGTGCAGGTCGAGCCGCCGGGCAAGTTGCTTGAGCTCGAGGTAGCCGTCGTCGAACCGTGCGCGCACTCGCATCCACTCGGGGCGCTTGCGCGTCAGCGCGACCTCGACGCCCTCGGCACGCGCGGGCCGATGCCAGGCGACATCCTGCCGCTCCCGCTCGTCGCCCGCGAACACCTCGGCGAACCGAGCGACGACACTGTCGACGACTGCGTGCATCTCGACCGGACCATCGAGCAGCCGCGCCATCGAGGTAACCCCACGATCGCGGATACCGCACGGGACGATGTGATCGAACATCGAAAGGTCGGGATCGACGTTGAGCGCGAATCCGTGCCGCGTCCGCCCCCGCGACACTCGCACGCCGATCGCCGCGATCTTCTCGTCGCCGACCCACACGCCGGTGTAGCCGGCCGACCGGTCGGCCGCGATCCCGAAGTCGGCACAAACCGCGACGAGCACGGCTTCGAGCTTGCGGACGTAGGCGACGACGTCGCGCTGGCCTGCGCGCCACTCCTCGAGGGAGATGATCGGGTAGCCGACGAGCTGACCGGGACCGTGGTATGTCACGTCGCCGCCGCGATCAGCCTCGACGAGCTGGGCTCCCACCGTGGCCGGATCGCGGAGCACGTGCTCGACCTTCGCGCTCGACCCGAGCGTGTACACGTGCGGATGCTCCTGGAGCAGCAGGTAGTCGGTATCGGCGTGCTCGTGGATCGCACGCTGCAACGCTTCCGCTTCCGCGTAGGGCACGAGCCCGAGCCAACGGGATCTCACGCGAGCTCGGCTTCCCAGTCGTGCGTCTCGAGCTCCACCCGCAAAGCGTTCAGGAACGACGCCGCGTAGGCACCGTCGAAGGCACGGTGATCCCACGCCAGCGACAGGAACCCAACATGGTGCACCGCGATCGCGTCGTCGCCGTCGGGGCCCTCGACGACGACCGGCTCCTTGCGGATCGCGTCGGTCGCCATGATCGCGACTTGCGGCTGATTGATGATCGGGAAGGTCTGCGCGGTTCCGAACGGACCCATGTTCGTGATGGTGAACGTGCCTCCGACGATGTCGTCGGGGCTGAGCTGCTTCGATTTCGCGCGCGCCGCCAGATCGCGGATCTCCCGCGCGAGCAGTCGCAGCCGCTTGCCGTCGGCGTTGCGGATCACCGGCGCGATCAAGCCCTTGAACTGCAGATCGACGGCGATCCCGAGGTTGATGTCGCGATGCACGATGAGCGTCTCGCCTTCGACACTCGCGTTCACGTGCGGGTAGTCGTGCACGACGTCACAAAACGCGCGGACGATGAACGGCAGGTACGTGAGCGCGAACCCTTCCTCGGCCCGCCACTCCGCCTGGTGCGTCTGACGGACGCGTTCGACGCGCTCGAAGTCGACGCGCACCGACGTGTAGACGTGCGCGCTCGTCGCCAGCGATCGCACCATGTGCTCCGCCGTTCGCCGGCGGATGTTGTCGAACGGCACGACCTCGTCACCCTCGGTGCGCGCGACCTGCGGCTCGGCTGCAGCCGGCGCGGCGGCCGGGGTCCCGGCTGGTTCAGCAGGTGCACGGGTCGCGGGAGCAGGCGCCGGGCCGCGGGCGCGCGCGGCGTCGAGCACGTCGTTGCGCGTGATGCGGCCTCCTTCTCCGGTGCCTCGTATCCCGGCCGGGTCGAGACCCTGCTCCTCGATCAGACGCCGCACCAGCGGCGAAGTCACCGTGCCGCCGCCATTCCGAACGGTCGGCGCGGGCGCAGGCGCCGCCGGAGCAGCTTCGGCGACCGGCGCGGCGGGGGCCGGCGCCGCTGCAGGAGGGGCCGGTGCGGGCGCCGCTGCAGGAGGGGCCGGTGCGGGCGGAGCAGGCGCGGCCGCGGGCGGCGCGGCAGGCGCTGCCGGCGCGGCGGGAGGAGCTTCGGACGATGCGGGCGGCGAGGCGGGGGCCGCGGCGGGAGGCGTTGCGCTGCCGGCGCCCGCTTGCTCGGAGATCACCGCGAGCCGCGCACCCACCGGCACCGTCTCCCCCTCTTGTACGACGATCTCGGTGACGTATCCGGCCTGCGGGGCCGGCACCTCGGAGTCGACCTTGTCGGTCGACACCTCGAACAACGGCTCGTCGGCGTCGATCTTCTCGCCGACCTGCTTGAACCACTTCGTGATCGTGCCTTCGGTGACCGTCTCACCGAGTTGCGGCATCGTGACGTCCATGAGCTCCTGCCCTTTAAGCGTGTAGTGAGCGTCCGGTGAGCGCGAGCACCGACTCGCCGAACAGCTCCGACAACGTCGGATGAGCGTGGATCAACAGGCCCACATCGGCCGGGGTGGCCTCCCAGTTGACGCTGATGTACCCCTCGGCGATCAGCTCGGTCGCCCACGGGCCGGCGATGTGCACCCCGAGGATCGCGCCACCGCGCTCCGCGACGATCTTCATCATTCCGTCGGTCTCGCCCACGATGATCGCGCGCCCGTTACCTACCCACCGGTGCACCGACGTCTCGACGTCGTATCCACGCTCCTTGGCCTGCGCCTCGGTCAGCCCGCAGAACGCAACCTCGGGATGGCAGTAGATGCACCACGGGACTTTGTCGTAGTCGACGGGCGCCGGCGACTCTCCGAGCATCGTCTTGATCGCGACGATCCCCTCCGCGAACGCGACGTGCGCGAGTTGGGGTGTGGCCACCACGTCGCCGGCCGCGTACACGCCGTCGACATTGGTGCGCATGTTCCCGTCGACCGCGACGAAGCCGCGCTCGTCGACCTTGACGCCCGCGCCGTCGAGGCCGATGTTCTCGGAGCGCGGCCGGCGACCGACCGACACCACCACCTTGTCGACGGGCAGCAACTCCTCGCCGTTCTTGCCCTCGAAGCGCACAGCCTTGCCGTCGAAGCCCAACACGCGCACACCTGTGTTCGTCTTGATCCCGCGCTTTTGGAACGCGCGTACGACGACCTGCGCCACCTGCTGATCGACCCCGGTGAGCACCTGCGGCAGAGCTTCGAGGATCGTGACCTCGGAACCGGCGTCGACGAGGAACGACGCGAACTCGCAGCCGATCGCGCCGCCGCCGATAACCGCCACCCGTGCGGGAATCTCGTCCAACTGCAGAACCTCGTCGGACGAGAGCACGCGCGACCCGTCGAATTCGAAGCCGTCGACCGCGAGCGTGCGCGCCGACGAACCCGTCGCGATGAGCACGTTGCGCCCGCGAATCACGCTTCCGTCGGACACGTTCAGCGATCGCCCGTCGGGCGCAAGTGTTCCCGTACCGGCGACGATCGTGACCTTGCGGCGCCCGAGCAAGCTCTCCAGGCCCGAGGTGAGGCGATCGACCACCGTTTGCTTGCGCGTCTGCGAGGTCG
This sequence comes from Actinomycetota bacterium, assembly GCA_003134555.1. Lineage (GTDB taxonomy): Bacteria > Actinomycetota > Acidimicrobiia > IMCC26256 > PALSA-610 > PALSA-610. The sequence continues at coordinate 130,165 of PLBO01000151.1, read as the reverse complement.
AGAGCTGAAGCGTGGGATCGGAGGTCAGCACGCCGAACTCGGCGGCCTCGCGCACGGTTCGGAGCACCTCGGCCGTCTGCAGCAGTTCCTTGGCGGGAATGCAGCCGCGATGCAGGCACGTTCCGCCGACGCGCTGCTCCTCGACGATGGCAATGCTCATCCCCGCGCTCGCGCCGTAGAGCGCGGCGGCATACCCGCCGGGACCACCGCCGAGCACGACGAGGTCGAAGTCGTCAGCCATGCGCTCTCCTGTCGTCGTGAGGCGTCTCGTCGAGGTACGCGGTCATCGGTTCACCCACACGACCTGGAAGGCGAACGCGACCAGGATCAGCAAGCCGGTGAGCGCCGCGAGAACGATGTACGTACGGGTACTCACGGCAATCTCGGCGCTCTCGCTTCGGTTCGCGTGCACGCTTTCCGCACGCGTCGAGGCTATCCCCACCACCCCGGCATCGAGTCCGCGTCGGGCCCATCCGGAGGAGACGAGTAACCTTTCACATTCGTGGTCGAGCGTGTCCAGCGGCTGACGGGCGCCGCCAAGAAGCTCCCCGTTCCGGAAGGCACCTGGGCGATCGGCGCGGGCCTGATCATCGTCGGCCTCAGCGCGTACGGCTTCCAGATCTTCGCCGCGAAACGGTTGTCGAACGACGACTTCAACTCGCTCAACGTGCTCTGGGCGATGGTGTTCGTTCTCACGCCCGGCCTGTTCCAGCCGCTCGAGCAAGAGGTGGGCCGCGCGGTCTCGGCCCGGCGAGCCCGCGGCGAGGGCGGCGGCCCGCTCGTCAAGCGCGCCGCGCTGCTCGGGGGAATGCTCGCCCTCGCGGTCGCCGTCGCGTCCGCGATCGCGTACCGGCCGATCGTCGACGAACTGTTCACGGGCCGGGCAACACTCTTCGTCGGCCTGTTCGTCGCTTTGTTCTGCTACTACGTGGCGTTCATCACCCGGGGCACGCTGTCGGGGAACGGTCGTTTCCGCGCGTACGGCCTCATGCAGGGCACCGAGGGCACCGTGCGCCTCGTCGCCTGCCTCGCTCTGTACGTGATCGGCGTCAAATCGGCCGGCCTCTACGGCTTCGCCCTCGCGGCTCCGCCGATTGTCGCGGTGGCGATCTCGCTGCGAGGCGAACGCGACCTCATGCTGCCGGGTCCGGAAGCCCCCTACTCGGAGCTGTCCGGAGCGCTCGCGTGGCTCCTGCTCGGTTCGGTGCTCGCCCAGCTGCTCTCGTACGCGAGCGTGTTCGGGGTGAAGCTGCTCGCAACCGAAAGCCAGAAGGACCTCAGCTCGCACTTCATCACGGGTCTGTTCATCGCGCGCGTCCCGCTGCTCCTGTTCCAGGCCGTTCAAGCGGCGTTGTTGCCGAAGCTCGCCGGCCTCGCGAGCGAAGGAAAGCACGACGACTTCCGGATCGGCATGCGTCGGCTGATCGCCGTCGTGGTCACGTTGTGTGTGAGCGGAACGATCGCCGCCACGTTCATCGGCCCCTGGGCCGGCAAGAAGCTGTTCGCCAGCAAGTGGGATCTCGCCAACCGCGACATGTTCCTGCTGACGCTCGCGGCCACCACCTTCATCCTTGCGCTGACCCTCGCACAGGGTCTCATCGCGCTGAAGGCCTACAAGGAGAATGCCTTCGCCTGGATCGTGGGGATCGTCTCGTTCGTCGTCGCGGTCTCGCTCGGTAACGACTTGATCCTCCGCAACGAGCTCGGCTTCCTCGCGGGCGGAACCGCAGCCGCGATCGTCATGGCCGGGCTCCTGATCCCGCGGATGCGGGCGGGTGGCGGGTCGCTGCGAGACCTCGTGCAGGTCGTCGAGCACGAACCACTCGAGATCTGAGCGGTCGCAGAGCGATGGGCGCGCTGAGATCCGACGTCCCCGAGGACGAGCCTCGACACGGGCCTCCCGCGCTGCCCGCGCTCGTGCGCCTCGCGCGGCCCAAGCAGTGGGTCAAGAACGTTCTCGTCATCGCGGCACCCGGTGCGGCCGGGGTCCTCGGCAACGGCACTGCGCTCGCGCGCACGGGCATCGCGTTCGCGTGCTTCTGCCTGGCCGCGAGCGGAACGTACTTCCTCAACGACGCGCTCGACGTCGACGCCGATCGCCGTCACCCCACGAAACGCCTGCGCCCGATCGCGTCGGGCGAAGTGTCGTCGCGCACCGCGATGACCGGCGGAGTCGTGCTCCTGGCCGGTGCGATCGCGCTCTCGTTCGCCGCTCGGTGGCAACTCTCGCTCGTCGTCGGCGGATACCTCCTGCAGACGATCGTGTACAGCGTGTGGCTCAAGCACGAGGCCGTGCTGGATCTCGCGTGCGTCGCGTCGGGCTTCGTGCTCCGCACAATCGCCGGTGGCGTCGCGGTCGGTGTGTCGATCTCGCCGTGGTTCCTCATCGTGGCGGGCTCGGCCTCTCTTTTCATGGTCACCGGCAAGCGGCACGCGGAGATGGTGGAGCTCGGTGACCAGGCGGGCGGTCATCGCCTGACCCTCGACATGTACTCGCGCGGTTTCCTGAGCTACGTACGCGCGGTCGCGTCGAGCGTCACGGTGCTCGCGTACTGCCTGTGGGCGTTCGAGAAGTCGTCGACCGTCGGTAGTCCCTTGTGGTTCGAGCTGTCGATCGTGCCGTTCGTTCTCGGTATCCTGCGCTACGCGCTGCTCCTGGAGCAGGGGCGGGGCGGAGCGCCGGAAGAGCTCGTGCTCTCCGACCGCGTCCTGCTCGCGATGGGCGCGATGTGGGCCGTTTTCTTCGCGCTCGCGGTGCACAATTTCTGATGGCTGCCCCGGAACTGCTCTCGGGATGGGGCCGCACCTCGCCGACGCTCGCAACGGTGCACCGGCCGGACGACCTCGAGCAGATCGTCTCGCAGGTGACCGCGCCGAGCCCGCGCGGCGTGATCGCACGTGGGTTGGGTCGCTCGTACGGCGATGCCGCGCAGAACGCGGGTGGCGACGTGTTGTCGTGCAGCAAGCTCGATCGGGTTCTCGCGATCGACGTCGAGAAGGGCACGGTGACCGTCGAGAGTGGCGTGAGCCTCGACACGCTGCTGCGGGTGCTCCTGCCGCTCGGCTGGTTCCCCATGGTCATCCCGGGCACGAGCTACGTCACCGTCGGCGGTGCCATCGCATCCGACATCCACGGCAAGTTCCGCCACGGCTCCTTCGCCGACTACGTCGACCGCATGCGGATCGTCACGCCGGCGCGCGGCGCATACATGCTCGAACCCGAAGCCGATGCCAACGGATTCTGGGCGACCAGCGGCGGCATGGGCCTGACCGGTGTCGTCACGGAGGCCACGCTCAAGCTCCAATCCGTCGAGACGTCGCGCATCGTGTGCGACACCGAACGCACCAACGACGTCGACGACTGCATGGAGCGCATGCTCGAGCGCGATCACGAGTACCGCTACTCGGTCGCCTGGATCGACTGCCTGGCGTCGGGCGGTCACCTCGGGCGCGCCGTGCTGACGCGGGGTAATCACGCCACCTTCGACGAGCTGCCGGTCTCCGACCGCTCGACCGCGCGTGAGTACGTGCCGCGCACGCTGCTCGCCGCTCCGCCGTGGATCCCGAACGGTCTCCTCAACCCGGTCACCGTGCGCGCATTCAACGAGCTGTGGTTCCGCCGGGCTCCGCGCACGACGCACCGCGTCGTTGAGGGCATCAAGCCCTTCTTCTTTCCCCTCGACAGCGTTCGCGACTGGAACCGCATCTACGGCCCGCGCGGATTCGTGCAATACCAGTTCGTCGTGCCTTTCGGATCGGAGCAAGTCGTGCGGACGGCGCTCGAGCGGTTCAGCGCGGCCCGGGTGCCCACATTCCTCGCGGTGCTCAAGCGTTTCGAGCACGACAGTCGCTCGTTGATCGGGTTCCCGATGTCGGGTTGGACGCTCGCGCTCGACATCCCCGCCTCGCCGCGCCTGGCCCCGTTGCTCGACGGCCTCGACGAGTTGGTGGTGGAAGCCGGCGGTCGCGTGTACCTGACGAAGGATTCCCGGCTGCGACCGGAGTTGCTGGCCGCGATGTACCCGCGCCTCGACGAATGGCGCTCCACCCGTGCCGCCCTCGACCCTGACAACCTGCTTCGCAGCGACATGGATCGCCGGCTCGATCTCAGCGGCGCGGGAAGGAGAGGTTCGTGACGGAGGGTTTGGCGTGAGAGACGCGTTGGGCGAGATGCAGTCGGTCCTGGTGCTCGGCGGGACCTCCGACATCGCGCTCGCGACCGTCCGCAGGATCGTTGCGCGGCGCGGCGCGCGCGTCGTGCTGGCCGCGCGCAAGCCCGAGGCCTGCGAGGCGGCGGAAGCGGAGTTGCGCGCCGCCGGCGCGTCAGAGGTTCATTCGGTCGCGTTCGATGCCACCGACTTCGCGTCGCACGAGGGATTCGTGCGCGCGACGTTCGATCGATGCGGCGACTTCGACCTCGTGCTCGTCGCGTTCGGCGTGTTGGGCGACCAGGATCGGGCCGAGCGCGATCCGGCCGCCGCGCTCGAGATCGTGCAGACCAACTTCACGGGAACGGTGTCGGTAACGGTGCCGGTGGTCACCCGCCTGCGCGCCCAGGGCCACGGAGCCCTGGTGCTCCTGTCGTCGGTCGCGGGCGAGCGGGTGCGCCGATCGAACTTCGTCTACGGCTCCTCGAAAGCCGGCATCGACGGCTACTACCAGGGCCTCGCCGCGTCGCTCGCGTCGAGTGGCGTGCACGTCATGATCGTCCGCCCCGGGTTCGTGCACACGAAGATGACCGACGGGTTGAAGGCTGCTCCCCTTTCGGTCACACCCGACGAGGTCGCCGACGCAGTGGTGCGCGGGCTCGCCCTCGGGCGGGGCATCGTGTGGGTGCCGCCCGCGATGCGCTACGTGATGGCCGTGCTCCGGCACCTGCCCGTCGCGGTGTTCCGACGCCTGCCCATCTCGTGAGCTCGTGAGCTCGTGAGCCGGCGGACCTTCGCCGCCTTCGATTTCGACGGCACGCTGACCCGCAGCGACACGCTGGCGCCGTTCCTCGCGACCGTTGCCGGGCGCGGATCAGTGCTCCGCGCCCTCGCGGCTGAATCGGCGCGGCTCGCGCTCGCGGGCGCCGGTCGCGGCGATCGCGACGTCGTGAAGGAGCGGGTGCTGACCCGAGTGCTGGCCGGGCGCTCGTACGCCGCGGTCGCGGCCGCCGGACGGCTCTTTGGAGCCGAGCTGGCACGATCTGCGATCACGACCGAAGGACGCGACCGCATCGCGTGGCACCTGCGCGAAGGTCACGAGGTGGTGATCGTCTCCGCCTCACTCGACGTGTACCTCGACGAGGTTGCGCGGACGTTGGGAGTCGCGCACGTCCTGTGCACGAGTCTCGGCGTCGACGAGCGCGGCCGCTGCACCGGAAAGCTGCGGGGCGCGAACTGCCGCGGCGCCGAGAAAGCAACGCGGTTGCGCGCGCTCCTCGGTGACGACGACGTCGAGTTGTGGGCCTACGGCAACAGCGGCGGCGACGACGAGATGCTCGCCCTCGCGCAGCATCCCGTCCGAGCTCGACGCGGCCGGATGCGCCGGTAGCATCCGCTCGTGGACCTCGACGATCTCCAGCGCAACTGGGACGAGTGGGGTCGTCGTGATCCGTACTGGGCGATCATCTCGCGTCCCGATCGACGCGGGAACCGCTGGGATCTCGACGAGTTCCTCCGCACGGGTATCGACGAGATCGACGCGCTGTTCGCCTGGTTGGAGGAGCTCGACGTCGGGTTGCGACGAGGACGCGCACTCGACTTCGGTTGCGGTGTCGGCCGCCTCACCCAGGCGCTCGCGCGCACGTTCGAAGAGTGCGACGGCGTCGACATCGCGCCGTCGATGATCGAACGCGCGCACGAGCTGAATAGATTCGGCGATGCTTGCCGCTACCACGTCAACGACCGCGACGACCTGAAGCTCTTCGACGACGGGGTCTTCGACCTCATCTACTCCGACATCGTCCTGCAACATATCTCCCCGGAATTCAGCGCGAACTACGTGCGCGAGTTCACGCGGGTGCTCGCGCCCGGGGGCGTGATGGTCTTCCAGCTGCCGAGTCATCCGCTGCCAGCCGACGAACGCACTCCGGGGCTTGCATCGATCGCCGACGACGCGTATCGCGCGGAGATCCTCCCCGTCGACGACGCGCTCGAGCTCGAGGCCGGTGTCATCGGTGAGATCGATGTCCGCGTGCGCAATGTGAGTACGGCCCCCTGGCCCGCCGATCGGTTCGTGAACCTCGGCAATCATTGGCGTAGTGCCGGCGGCGAGCTCTTGCGGATCGACGACGGCCGGGCCTCGATGGGAGCAACGTTGCAGCCCGGCGACACGGTCCAGCTGACCCTGGAGATGCAGGCGCCGACCGACCCCGGCGCGTACCTCATGGAGTTGGATCTCGTGCTCGAGGGCGTCGCCTGGTTCGCGGATCGCGGGTCGCCGACGACCACCATCCCCGTCCGGGTCGTGCCCCGCACGACCGCGTCCTCGCGCGATGAGCCCGAGATCCTGCCGGTGATGGAGATCCACGGCATTCCGCGCGCGGAGGTCGAGGCGATGCTGAACGCGCGCGACTTCTCGATCGTCGCGGTGCAAGAGACCGACAAGGCCGCGGGCTGGCGCGACTACTGGTACGTCGCGGTGAAGCCGGAAGGCACTCCGCGCACCCGGCGCCGCGCCCGCGACCTGCTGCGCCGGCGCTCCTCCTGACGCGAGCTACTACAGCGGACTCAGCCGGCCCGCGATGCCGACCGCGCGTCCGAACACGTTTCCCTGCGAGTCGCCGAGGATCGGTGCGTCGCCGAACGCGGCCAGCCGGCCGTCCTCACGCAACATGACGTAGCCCTTGCCCGTCGTCGACGGCAGCATCGCGACGAACGGCAACGGCGATCGCGAGCTCGCGGCCGAACCCTCGAACGGTGCCCGTCCGAACGAGAAGACGCCGCCGTCACGGGCGATCATCCAGTAACCGTCGCCTTGCGGCCGCGCGGCCATCGACGTGACGGGCTGATTCAGGCGGATGCCGCCGGTCGAGCCGTGGAACACGGCGTCGCCGTAGCTGAAGACGCCACCGTCTCGCGCGTAGAGCCAATAGCCCTGTCCGGTGCGCGTCGGCGTCATGCCGAGAACCGGCGCGTTCAGTCGCATCCCTCCCGTCGAACCGAAGAACCGGGCGTCGCCGAAGCTGAAGATGCCGCCGTCGCCGGCAACCAACCAGTAGCCCCGACCCGACGGAGTCGCAGCCATGCCGACGAGGGGCGCGTTGAGGTGGCGCCCGTTCATGCCGCCGTAGAACCCGGCGCCGCCGAACGCGTACACGCTGCCGTCACCCGCGAACAACCAGTACGCCGTGCCCGAGGGGTGACCGGCGATCCCCACGATCCGGCTCGTCAGCCGGAACCCGGCCGTGCTCACGAGAGGCGCACCGCCGAACGCCAGCACTTCGCCGAGCTCGGTCGCGATCCAGTAGCCGGAACCGGCGACGCGGCTCGCCGCCCGCGCGCGGATCGCCGGCAACATCGGCTCGACGCGCTGGCCCGGGCAGTCGGTCGCGGAGGTGTCGCGATGGCCGCAGATGTTGAACAGATTCTCGAGCCTGCCGTTCGTCGCGAGAAACGAACCACGGCCGAGCGGATCGATCCCCCAACGCGCGCACTTCCAGGCGAGCAGCGAGACGAGGGCATCGAGCATCGCGGGTGATGGATCGACGGTGTCGTAGGTGCCCATCAGCGCGATCCCGATGGTGCTCGTGTTGTGATAGATCGCGTGCGCGCCGCGCACGTTGGCACCGCTGCGCTCTCCGGTGTGCGCCGCGCCCGACGGATAATCCTGGGCCCAGCGACCTTCGTAGATCCGACCGTTCGGATCGATGAGCCAGTTGTACGCGATGTCGATGTACTCGCCGGATGTCTCGTTCGCGAGGATCCCGCGGCACAACCCGGCGTAGTCCGTGATGTCGTTCGGCGTTCCCGTGTGATGCACGACGATCTTCGTGATCCGCGTGTCGTAACTCTGGCCGGATTTGCGCAGACCCTCGTTGGCGCCCCAGCGCGGGCGCGTCACGATCGACGGTACGGGCCAGTTGGGTACGGCGCTGAACACCGACTGCACATCGCCCAGATCGACCGCGTGAGTGCCGCCGGAGTGACGCGCGACATATGGCGCCGCTACTGCGGCGACGCCTGCTCCGGCGCCGAGCTGCAACGCGGCGCGGCGAGTGAGACGACGAGAAACGGAATCGTGGCTGTCGTCGTGCTGCACTGGTCCAGCTCTCCACCAGGGTCATCGGCAACTCAGCCCGCCTTCGAAGCTACAGCGTACCGGTCGATGTGTGGTAGCAACCTGCGGTGTCTCCGACGGCGCGTCCGACCGTTGCGATCGACGTCACGCCATTGCTCGGCGCGCGTTCCGGCATCGGCGCCGCAGTCGCGGAGATCATCGACGCGCTGCGCGCGCTCGAAGCCGGCCCGGACCTCGTTCCGTACACACTCAGCGTCCGGGCGCGCCTGCACCGCGACGCGGTGCCACCGAACACGCGCTTCGTACCGATTCCGGCGCGCATCCTGCTCAGATCGTGGGTACGAGCCGACGCGCCGAGCATCGATCGATGGTTGCGCCCCGCGCACGTCGTCCACGCGACCAACTACCTCGCGCCTCCGAGCCGGTTGCCGACGGTCGTCAGCGTGTACGACTGCTCGTTCGTCCGCTATCCGGAGCTCTGTACTCCGGAAGTACGCGCGTTCGAACCCGCAATCCGGCGGGCCGTCGCACGCGGCGCGACGCTTCACACCGGATCGGAGTTCGTGGCCGACGAGATCGAGGAGATCTTCGGTCGGGGCCTGCGCGCGGCCGGGCGGCTCGTCGTGATCCCGCTCGGTATTCCGTCACTGGGTGACGCGGCCCAGATGCCTCCTGCCGTCGCGGCCGCCCTCGGCGGTGCCCCGTTCATCGTCGCGATCGGCACGCTCGAACCCCGCAAGAACTTCGCGCACCTTGTCGGCGCGTTCGGCGAGCTCGCGGCGCGCCACGCCGACGTACGCCTCGTCATCGCCGGTCACGACGGGCCGGGCCGGCCCGAGATCGAAGCCGCGATCGCTCGTCTGCCTCCGGGCGCCCGCGAACGCGTCGTGCTGGCCGGCGGAGTCTCCGACGCGGGCCGGCGGGCGCTCCTGGAGAACGCAACGCTGCTCGCTTACCCGTCGATCTACGAAGGCTTCGGCTTCCCGGTACTCGAGGCGATGACCGCGGGCGTCCCGGTCGTTGCCGCGCGCGCGGGGGCGATCCCCGAGGTCGCGGGCGATGCCGCGCTGCTGTTCGAACCGACCAACGAGCAGAACCTCGCCGACGAGATAGATCGCGTGATGACCGACGAAACGCTCCGGTCCGAGCTCGTCGCGCGCGGACGCGATCGAGTGCACGCCTTCTCGTGGGACCACACCGCGCGCGCGCTCGCGTCCTGCTACCGGAGAGTCGTGGAGCAGCCGGCGTGAAAGTTGCGGTGCACGCAGGTCAATTGCTGCAGCCGGTGCCCGGCGGCATCGGTCGCTACGAGATCGCGCTTCTCCGCCACCTCCCCGACTTCGGGGTCGAGCCGATCGCCTTCGCGGCCGGTGAAAGACCCCGCGGGGTCGCTCCGCGCGTCCCGTGGATCGACCTCGGACCTCCCCACGGCAGCGTGCGCTACGAGCTCTGGCACCGCCTGCAACGACCGCGCGTCCGGATCGAGGCCGACGTGGTGCACGCGCCGAGCCTGGCGATACCGCCGGTGCGCGACCGCCCGCTGGTAGTGACCGTGCACGACATCGCCTTCCGCCGGCTGCCGGAGGTGACGACCAGACGGGGCGTCAACTTCCACACGCGCGGCCTCACGCTCGCGCGGCGCCACGCGAGCATCGTCGTCGTACCGTCGATGTTCACACGCGAGGAGCTCGCGCGCGAGGGATTCGACCTCGACCGAATCGAAGTCGTTCCGTTCGGCGTCGACGCGCCGTTGCCACGCGATCCCGACGAGATCGACCGGGCCGTCGCGCGTGCCGGAGTGCAACCTCCGTACGTGCTCACGGTCGGGACAGTCGAGCCGCGCAAGGACGTCATCACGATCGTGCGCGCCGTCGAGCGTCTCCGCCGCACGCGACCCGACCTCACGCTCGTCGTGGCCGGTCCGCGCGGCTGGGGAGAGGTACACGGTCTCGACAGATCGTTCGTGCGCGTGATCGGCGCGCAACCCTGGTCGGTGCTCGACGCGCTCTACCGTCGGGCGTCCGCGTTCTGCCTGGCGTCGCTGTACGAGGGATTCGGACTCCCGGCGGCGGAGGCTATGGCCCGAGGTGTTCCGACGATCGTCACGACCGGCTCGTCGCTCGAAGAGGTCGTGGAGGGCGCGGGAGCGCTCTTCGCCCCCGGCGACGTCGACGCGTGCGTCGAACAGATCGGGCGCATGCTCGACGACGACAACTTTCGTATCGACCTCGGACGCGCCGGGCTCGCCCGCGCGGCCGAGCTCAACTGGAACCGCTCGGCCGAGGGTCACAGCCGCGCCTACGCTCGCGCGCTCACGTACCCGGCTTCGTAGACTCCGCCCGTGCGCGTGCTCCTCGATGTCTCGGCCGTCCCCGCCCGCCCGGTCGGCGCGGGTGTGTACACGATCGCCATCGCGCGCGGGATCTCGGCGCGCGACGACATCGACGTGCACCTGCTGACGCGCCGCGACGACATCACACGCTGGACCGACCTCGCGCCGAGGGCCGAACTGCACGCGCTCGCACCGAAGCACCGGCCAGTCCGGTTGGCTTGGGAACAGGCGGCCGGGCCACGCGTCGCGCAGCGGATCCGACCCGACGTCTGGCACGGTCCGCACTACACGATGCCCCTGCGCTCGACTGTTCCGACCGTGGTCGCCATGCACGACCTCACCTTCTTCGATCATCCCGAATGGCACGAGCGCTCGAAGGTCATCTACTTCCGCCGCATGATCGCCGCGTCCGCCCGCCGCGCCGACGTCATCATCACCGGGAGCAACGACGCCGCCGAGGGCCTGCGCGCACGTTTCCGACTGCAGGGCGAGATCGTGGTCGTGCATCACGGCGTCGATCATCTGCGCTTCTCCCCGACGGGCGACGACGCGGCCGACCGAGCCGCGCTGGCCAAGCACGGAATCACGAGCCCCTACGTCGCGTTCGCGAGCACCATCGAGCCTCGCAAAGACGTTCCCACTCTCGTGCGCGCGTTCGCGCGTATCGCACCGGCGCACCCCGACCTCCAGCTCGTCCTCGCCGGCGGTGACGGGTGGGGTGTGGCGGAGGCGCGCGCCGCGATCGCGTCGAGCGGCGTCGCGACGCGCATCCTGCGTCCCGGCTACGTCGACGACGCCACACTCGCCGCCCTCTTCCGGCGAGCCGAGGTCATCGCGTATCCGTCGCTCGTCGAGGGCTTCGGCATGCCGGCGCTCGAGGCGCTCGCGAGCGGCACCCCGCTCGTGACGACTTCGGGTTCGGCCCTCGAAGAGGTGGTCGGCGATGCGGCGCTGCTCGTCCCGCCGGCCGATCCCGATGCGCTCGCCCGCGCGCTGTCGACCGTCCTCGACGATGCGAACGTCGCGGAGCGGTTGCGCGCGGCCGGGCCCGCCCGCGCCGCGACGTTCACCTGGGAGCGCTCGATCGACGCGCACGTCGATGCCTACCGCCGGGCCATCGGTCGCGGGACGAGCGGTCGCGGGCGCCGGGCGGCCGTGCCCGGATGAGGGCGCTGATAACCGGCGCGACCGGCTTCGTCGGCCCACACCTCCTCGCCCATCTCCACGAATGCGACGACGAGGTCATAGTTCCCGGAGACGCGAGCGGAGCGTTCGACATCACCGACCGGCGGACAGTTCGGGAAGTGTTCGACGCGGCGCGGCCCGAGGTCGTCTACCACCTGGCCGCGTGGTCGGACGTCGGCGCATCGTGGCGTGATCCGACCATGTGCTTGCGCGTCAACGTCGAGGGAACGGCGAACGTCCTCGACGCCGCTCGTGATTCCGGAGTGCGACGCGTCCTCGTCGTGGGGAGCTCCGAGGAGTACGGCAAGATCGACGCCGAGAGCCCGCGCCTGAGCGAGGACGCTCCCCTCCGGCCGATCACGCCCTACGGCGCGAGCAAGGTCGCGGCGTCGTTCCTGGCACTACAAGCCTGGCTCGGCGCCGGTCTCGAGACGGTGCGCGTCCGCGCCTTCTCGCACACGGGCGCGGGTCAATCCGCGCGCTTCGTCGTCCCCGCGCTGGCGCGCCGCATCGTCGACGCACAGCGCGAGCACGCGACGACCATCACGGCCGGCGCTCGGGAGCCGGTGCGCGATGTCTCCGACGTGCGCGACGTCGTCCGCGCCTACCGTCTCCTCGTCGAGCATGGGAAACCGGGCGAGCCGTACAACGTGTGTAGCGGCGCGGGGACATCGATCGGCGAGATCGCGGACCGCCTCATCGCCCGCGCCGGTGGCGGTCTCGACGTCGTGGTCGACGAGGCACTGGTGCGGGCGGTCGAGGTACCGCGCCTCGTCGGCGATCCGACCAAGCTCGTCGACGCAACCGGATGGTCGCCGCGACACACGCTCGACGAGACGCTCGACGCCGTCCTGGCCGACGCGCGGGCTCAGGGCTCCTGACGGTCGAGCCACCCGAGCAGTGCCGCGATCGCTCGGGGGTCGTGACGCAGGCGGTGCGGACCGTTCGCCACGATCCGCAGATCGACGCAGTCTCCGCCCGCATCGGCCAGCCGCCGCGCGTCGTCGACCGGGACGACGTCGTCGGCACTGCCGTGCACGAGCAGCCAGGGTCGAGGCCCGATGCGTCGCGCGGCCGCGATCGGATCGAGATTCGCGATTGCCCGGATCCACGCTTCGGGATCGGTCGGAAATTCCGGCGTACGCAACACGCCCGTTCGGCGCGCGTACTCGAGGAACCACGCGGGCTCGCGCACCCAGGTCCGCAGCGACGCGGGCGCGGCGAAGGTCGCGATGCCGCGCACTCGCTCGTCGTCGGCGGCCACGACGAGCGCGAGCGTCCCGCCGAGACGAAACCCCGCGATCCAGACCCCTGTGACGTCGGTACGCGCGTGCAGGGCGTCGACCGCGGCGCGCACGTCGGCGAGCCAGCCCTCGATCGAGAAATCGCCGGCCGACGGGCCGGTCCCCCGGAAGGTGAAGGTGAGGCCGGCCCAGCCCGATTCGCGCGCGATGCGATCGCACAGGGTCTGATCGGTGTTCCCGAGCGCCGCGGCGCCACCGGTGCCGCGAGGAAATCCGGGAAGCACGAGCAGTCCGGGCACCCGTGTGACGCCGGCCGGACGCGCGAAATGCGCTCCGAGGCGCAGTCCTTCCGAGACGAGCTCTTCCATGTCGGTGGTTATCCTGGCCCGCGTGACCGCCTCGACCACGAACCAGGGCACTGCCGCGTCGAAGTCCCCCGCGCTCAAAGAGTGGGCGGCGATCGTTCACGCACTCCTCGAGGGCGAGCAGATCGTCGACATCCGCAAAGGCGGGCTGCACGAGGACGGGCGCCACTTCGGTCTCACGTCCCGGCGGTTCTGGCTCTCGCCCACTGCCGAGCACCAACAGGCCGGATTGCTCAAGCCGGCATACGCCCATTGGGTCGATCTGGCCGACGCATCACCCGTCGGCCAACCGATCACCGTCCACGGCTGGGCCGACATCGTCGACGTCGCGACGATCACCGAGCCCGAGCATCTCGACGCGCTCGATTCCAAGCTCGTATGGGCGCGCGACTACGTGGAGTCGAGGTTCAAGTGGAAGCGGCGCGACCCGCTGTGGGTGCTCGTGCTGCGCGCGCACCGGCTCGCCGAGCCCGTCGCCGCGCCCTGGAAGGACGAGTACGGCGGTTGCACCTCGTGGGTCACCTACGACGAGCTCCCGGACGACCCCGCGACGCTGCCGTCCGAGCTGGTGCTCTCCGACGTCGCGTTCGAGGCCAAGCACAAGGGCATCCGCGACGCGCTGCCCGCGGAGTGCTGGAACCCGACCGAGCCCTAAGAATCGGAGTCGGTCGCCGCCTGCGCGCGGATCGATCGATGCGGGCGATAACCCCGGTTGCGCGCCTCGGCAAGGGTGTGGGGCGAGATCGCGACGAAGCGCTCGGAGGCGAGCACTCCGTCGACGGCGGCGGTCACGGCGGGATCGACGCCGTAGAGATCGAGGTCGTACACGACCTGCGAACGCTTGTCGCCGAGGTAGCGGTAATGCTCGAAGTGCGCGGGCCGGGCCATGCGCGCGGAATCTACTGTTGCCCGAAGCCGAAAAGGTGAACGGGGGGCGCCGAAGCACCCCCCGTTCGTTCGACTGATTCGGACCCGTCGCGCCTATGTGCCAGTGGGACCATTGCCGGCAGCTACGACGGTGGTGCAGCGGTTTGGATTCCGCAAGGTGGTCCAGTCGAGAACGACGGCCTAGCGGCCGTGCACCTCCGAAGTCCCAGATTTATCGTGCATCTGATGGACCACCTCCTTTCTCCGGTAGCAAATTTGTAGCAGATCCGGCCGGCCGGTGGAACTCTTTGCGAGCGGACTCATCACGCGGGCGCGGCGCCGCCGCCGGCAGGAGGTCCGATGGCGCCAATCGCCCGGAGGTACGCGAGCTGCGTCTCGATGACGGCGTGCACCTGTTCGGGCAGATACTCCTCCCCCGTGGCCAGGGCCCGTTCGAGGATGTATTCGACGGTCTCGGCCCCGCCGACGACGACATCGCCCGGCGGGTGCGACGACGAGCCGTTGCCCGTCACACCCTTGCGTTGGAAGTACTCGAGCTGGAACTCGAGAATCCGGCGCACGTCGTCGGGCGTCAGCGTGGCGGCGGCGACGTCGGGCAGGTGCTCGACGACCCACTCGTATGCCTCTTCGGGGTCGAACACCGGCGGCGGCGGTTCGGCGGCCATCCGGCCCGCCTCCCGTACGACGAACCACGCCGCGATCGCGCACGCGATGCCGATCACCAACAACGCGGTCACGAGCCCCACAGGTGAGCGTCTAGGTCACGTGGCGGACGGCAGGCAACTCGCGGCGTCGGCTCGAGGACTCATCTGCTCAGCTCCCGTTCGCGGGGACCTGGAGCAGCCAGATCTCGACCGGGATCGCCTTGTTTCGCCGCGGCGCCCGATCGAAAACCCGCTCGGGTTCGTCGTCGTCGGAGATCACCTCGTGACCGACGATCGTGGCACCGGGCGCACGCTTCAGCACGACGTCCGGCACGGCCGTGGCAAATGCGGCGCGCGGGCCCACGACGCGTGAGGCCAGCGCGTAGCACGCGAGGAGACCCAGCGCGCCGAGCAACGGACCGACGAGCAACATTCCGGTATCACCGCCGACCGACCAACCCATCGCGAGCAGGCCGGAAGCATCGGGAAGAAGTCCGGCCGGTACCGTCCGTATGTCGTTCCGAAGACGCGGTCGGTGAACGCGCCGCGCTGGATCTTCGGCTTCAGCTCATGCGTACGCGCGATCGAGCGTCCGGTGTCGATATAGATCGCGGGATCGCGGTCGGCCAACAAGTGCTCCGAGTGGAACGCGCCCGCGAAGGCGAAGAACGCGACGAACAGACCCACTGCAACGAGCGCGGCGCCGTGGTCGGCGGGCGCGCGCCGCCCGAGGCCACGCGACCGCCGAGACGAGACCGGTGACGAACCAGGACGGAAGCGGACGAGCCGGGCGGGCCGTATCGCGCGCGTCCCGCCCGTCTTCCGCTCCGCTCGACATCGAGGACTGATCCTCGCGCAGCTGCACGGACACCCCGGCTATCCGGTCGGGACCGGCGCGACCACCATGGAGAGCGACTGACGCGCGTACGAGTCGGGCCGGTGCGTCAACGTCTGTCGGAGGAACTTCGTGTTGATGCCGACACGCGTCGACGTGATCGTGGCTTTCGGAAACACCTTGTGCACCGTTTCGGGCGACACGGCAACGACGAAGAGCTGCCGTCCGCTCGCTTTCCATGCACGGGCGAGACGGCCGAGCGCGTCGGCTCGAGCCGGACCACGAGTGACACCCACCTCGGCGCCGCACCAACTCCGCAAAGCCTGCGGTATCCAATCGTCGAAGAGATCTTTGTCGTCTCGCTCCAACACGACCACGGCAGCATGGTCGCCGACGTCGGCGCACGCGTCGTGGACGACCGCGAGGAAGCCACGATCATCGGTCATCGAGCGCAGTCCGACGATCGTGTACATCGGATACGCAACCGCAAGGACCGCAAAGGCGACCGCGGCCAATCGAGGTGCGGCGCCGAACCGATTGCGCAGACGTGTACCGGCGCACGCCGCGGCCAGACCGAGCGCGAGGAGGATCAGCAGCGGGAACGCGCTGACGAGGAATCGCCGCGTGACCCATACGTGATCGGGAACGGCGTCGGCCTTGTAGAGATACAACACGCTCCCGGGCGCGAGCACGACCAGGACACCGATGACCCTGGTCATGCGCCCGAGCAACAGTTGCCGAACGAGCAGGGCGGCGGCGACGATGGCCGCGGCCAGCGTGAGCGGCCCGAGGTACCAGCTCATCCAGACCAACGAACGCTCGAAGTAGGTACGCGTCGGATCGACGGCTACGTGCTCGGCGGCCTGGAGACCGCCGACGAGCCCGATCGACGCGCCGTGCAAGTGTTGGATGCGCGGCCGTACGAACCAAGCGAAGAATCCCGCGCACCCGGCCAGCACCCCGGCCGCGGTCGCGAGTGCCGGCCAGGGAAGTCTGCGCAGGCCGCGAACCAAGTTCGGCCAGGAACCAGCCGCGACCGCGATCGCGCACACGACGGCGGATCCGATCGCGACCAGGATGAGCGTGCGCACGTTGTGCGAGAGGTCGCCGTAGTACTTCCCGCTGTGACGAGTGAGGTCGATCAATCCCAGTGTCAAACCGGGAACCAGCCCGGCGACGAACGCGCAGATCGCGGGCAGCACGGCGCGACGACGAACATCGCGATCGGCGCGCAACCACGCGACGGCCAACAGCGCGGGGACGCCGATCAGAAAGACGATCGCGTCGATTCGCGTGGCCTCGAGCGCGCCGAGGAACAGACCGCTCGCGAGCGCGACCCGCCACGTTGGCAAGAACCGCGGCGTGACGAGTAGCCAGAGCGCCGTGAACAACAGGATCTGCGACGGGATCTCGGAATACGAATCGCGGGAGAACGAGACCTGCGGAATGATGAATGCGAGCGCGAGCATGGCCGCGAGCGCGAAGAGGGGACGGCGAAGGAGTCGCCACGCGAGCACGTAGAAAGCGAGCAACGCGATCCCGCCGAGCACCTCGGGGGCATGGAAGAGGCCGGCGTCACCTCCGATGGCGAAAGCCTCGGCCATTACGACCGGGAGGAGATGCGCGAACTGGAACTGCAATGTTCCGTCGGGCATCTGATAGACGGCAAACGACTCGAACCCCACCGTCGGCGGGTTCGCGAACGGACCGACGCGCGGCTTCACAGCCAGTGAACCGTCACGCGCGATCCAACGCGCGGTGTTGGCGTACGAACCGCCGTCACGATTGACCAGAACATGTTGCGACGCGTGCGCCGCGTTCCATGCCGTGATCGCGAGGATCGCAGCAACACCGACGGCGGCGTATACGTGCGCGTCGCGCGAGACGGTCGCCTCGGACACGAGCGCAGGCCGCGCCAACGCGAGCACCGCGATCCACACAACCGCACCGACCGGAAAGGCCAGCGCGGGCCGGTACCAGCCGTTCACAGCCAGGAGCAACCCGACCGACCCGAAGGTCAGGACGCCCGCTGCCGAAGCCAAGGCGAACGATCGCAACCAGATCGGGGGTGAGCTCCCGGCCGAATCCTCGTCGTCGGCCGTGCGCTCAGTGTCTTCCCGAGTCATCGACAGACCTTCTCGCACCTGCGCAACCCATCCTCCGGCGAAATCGTCGCGTAGGCTGGCCGTCCATGACTGAGCACGCGTCACTCGGCGCTCCTGCCGCCAGCGCCGAACTCGACGTGTCGATCATCCTGCCGGTGTACAACGAGGTCGAGCACCTCAAGCAGGAAGTAGACCGCATTCGGGCTGCCATGAACGCGTCCGACTACGACTACGAGATTATCGTCGTCGACGACGGATCGTCGGATGGTTCGGGCGCGGCCGCCGAAGCGATCGGCGGCCTGCGCGTCATCCGCTTCCTGCAGAACCGAGGCTCGGGATCGGCGCGCAAGGCCGGAACCGCGGCTGCGCGCGGCCGGGTCACCGTGTGGACCGACGTCGACATGACGTACCCCAACGACACCATTCCTCGGCTCGTGAAGGAGCTCGACGGGTACGACCAGGTCGTCGGCGCGCGCACGACCGAGCAGGGCACCATGAAGAGCCTGCGGGTTCCCGCCAAATGGTTGATCCGCCGGCTCGCGAGCTTCCTCACGAAGACCAAGATCCCCGATCTCAACTCCGGCTTCCGCGCGTTTCGAACCGACGTCGCCCGCCAGTACCTTCGCCATCTACCTCCGGGCTTCTCGTGCGTCACCACGATGACCATGACATTTCTCTCCGGCGGGTACTCGGTGAAGTACATCCCCATCGAATACGGCAAGCGGGCCGGTCAATCCAAGTTCCACCCGATCAAGGACACGCGTCGCTACGGCGTCCAGGTCGTCCGCATGGTGCTCTCGTACAACCCGCTTCGCATCTTCCTTCCGACCGGCTTCGTGTTGTTGGCCGCCGGGCTCGGCAAACTCGTGTACGACATCACCCGGTACGACCTCCGCGTCACGACGAACACGCTGCTCATTCTCTTCGCCGCCTTCCAGGTCTTCGCGATCGGCTTGCTCGCCGACCTCGTCGTGCGCGTGTCGCGCGACCGCGACGAGGTACCGGTCGCTACGGAGACGCAACCCGGCCGGCCATGACGCTGCCGGAGCTGCGCCGGCTGAAGTCTCGGATCGAGGACCGTCAGGCCAAGGTCGTCGTGGTCGGTCAGGGATACGTCGGGTTGCCAGTCGCGATACGCGCGGCGGAGATGGCGTTCCCCGTCGTCGGCTACGACGTCACTCCGGCGCGCATCGACGAGTTGCGCGCCGGTCGTTCGTACGTCGAGGACGTCCCCGACGCCCAACTCGCCGAGGCGCTCCGGGCCGGCTACGTGCCCTCGTGTGACGTCGATGATCTGCGC
The DNA here is from genome assembly GCA_003134555.1 of Actinomycetota bacterium. Lineage (GTDB taxonomy): Bacteria > Actinomycetota > Acidimicrobiia > IMCC26256 > PALSA-610 > PALSA-610. The sequence continues at coordinate 111,041 of PLBO01000151.1, read as the reverse complement.
GACTTCGATATCGCAGTCATCACCGTGCAGACCCCCCTCGACGAAGGAACCCCCGACCTCTCCTTCATCGAGGCGGCCGGGCGCGACCTCGCCCGCTTCCTGTCGCCCGGCGCGCTCGTGGTGCTCGAGTCGACCACGTACCCCGGAACGACCGAGGAGCTCCTGCGGCCGATTCTCGAAGCCGGGGGGCTGCGGGCCGAGGTCGACTTCTTCATCGGTTACTCGCCGGAGCGGATCGACCCCGGTAACACCATTTGGACGTTCGTGAACACCCCGAAGGTCGTCTCGGGCGTCGGTCCCAATTCGCTCTCGGCAGTCGAAGCGTTCTACGAGAGCATCGTCGACAAGATCGTTCCGGTCGCATCGACCGGCGAAGCCGAGCTCACCAAACTGCTCGAGAACACATTCCGCCACGTGAACATCGCCCTCGTCAACGAGCTCGCGATGTTCGCGCGCGACCTCGGCGTCGACATCTGGTCGGCGATCGACGCCTCCGCAACCAAGCCGTACGGCTTCATGCGGTTCACACCGGGGCCAGGGGTCGGCGGCCACTGCCTCCCGATCGATCCCTCGTACCTCGCGTGGCGGGTCGAGCGGCAGCTCGGACACCGCTTCCGCTTCGTCGAGCTCGCGAACGAGGTCAACCGCGGCATGCCCGAGTACGTCGTCAGCCGCATCATCTCGCTGCTGAACAAGGAGCGGCGCGCCGTCAACGGCTCCCGCATCTTGTTGCTCGGTCTCGCCTACAAGCCGGGAACGAGCGACTGGCGCGAATCTCCGGCGATGGCCATCGCCGAGCAACTCCTCGCCCTCGGAGCCGATGTGCGCGCGCACGACGCGCACGTCCCGGCCGACGCCCGCCTCGGTCCGCCGACGCCGCGCGTCGAATGCACGGTCGAAGAGATCGCGGCGGCCGACCTCGTCGTGTTGTGCGTCGACCATCCCGACTTGCCTTACGACGACATTGCCGAGCACGCCCGGCTCGTCCTCGACACCCGGGGGCGACTGCGCGGCACCGGCTTTCGCGGCGAGACGTTGTAGACCGTCCACACGGGCGACCGCGCTCTACATCTAGACGTCGTCTTTCACGAGCCTCGCCGTGCGTTCGAGCAAGGCCTCGTAACGGTCGAGCACCGCATCCCAGGTGTACTCCCGCTCGACATACGCGCGTCCGGCGGCGCCCATCGCGTCGGCGAGCGCCGGGTCGTCGCGGAACATCTCTACCGCGCTTTCGAACTCCGCGTAGCTGTCGTACGGAATCGCCGCATTGCTGCGCTGCGCGTGTCCGTTGAGCACCTCGCACTTGCCTTGCACGAGCGCGGGTCGCGCGAACGCGAAGGCTTCGGTCAAGATCATCGAGAAGCTCTCGAAGAACGACGGTTGCGCGAGCGCGAGCGCGCCGGCCAGGGCGTCGTCGCGAGTCTGGTAGTCGACGAACCCGGTGACGACGATGTCGTCGCGTTCGGGAATCTGGATCAGGTCGTCACCGACCAGCACGAGCGCGAGGTCGTCGGTCGGATGACGTTCTTTGTAGGCAACGAAGAAGTCGACGAGCGCGAGCGCACCCTTGCCTTCGTCGATGCGGCCGACGTAGAGCAGATACGGCTTGGCTCCGAGTCCGTAGGCCGCGCGGAATCGTTCCGGTTCCGCCGTACCCACCTCGACTCCGATGCCGACCACCTCGCACGGCGGGTCGAAGCCGAACCGCGAGCGAATGAGGTCGAGCTCCTCGGGTGCCGAAAGTGCGAATGCGTCCGGTGCGTGGAACACCTCGTCGAACAACGAGAGCCGCAATGGCGGTTCGTCGTGCACGGTCGGATGCAGGACCAAAGGAACGAGGCCGCGCAGGGCGTCGAGCGCCGCCCAGGTCGTCCAGTAGAGGTACGTGAAGCAGATCACGCAATCGAATCGCTTGGCGTCGCGCTCGAGCCAGGTGACCAGGTCGGGCGACCACGGACCCTGCTCTCGCATCCATTCCTTTTGGAGGAACAGCGGGCGCGAACCGCGCCCGCGCACCAGGCGCCGATTCAGCTCGTTGAACCGTGTGCTCTCGCGCGGCGCCGCGACGCGGAACCGATGTATGAGCACGCCACCGACGAATGACTCACCCGGCTCGTACGCGTTGGCCCAGTCGACGTACGACTTCGCGCAGGTGGTGGCGACCTCGACGTGATGGCCGCGCCGGGCCATCCGCTCGGCCATCTCCCGGCAGTGTTGCTCGGCGCCGCCCGCGATCGTGTCGCCATAGCGCTGCACGACATAGAGGAGACGCATCAGACGACCTCGAGCAGTGCTTCGACGAGCGCGGCATCCGGCGGGCAGCGTTCGAGCTCGGCCAGCCGGCGCCTTCCACCGGCAACCAGCTCTCGCTGCAGGGGTTCGTTGGAAAGCAACTCCGTGACCGCCTCGGCGAAGAGCACCGGACCCTCATCGGGCGGGAGCAGGAGCGCGGCGGCGCCGACGGTCTCCGGTATCGCGGCGCAGGCGCGGGCGACGATCGGGGTCTCGAACGTCATCGCCTCGAGAAGAGGCAGGCAGAAGCCTTCGTGCTCGCTCGCGGTCACGATCGCGTCGGCCGAACGGAACATCGCGGCCAGGTCGGCCTCGTCGACCGCGCCGACGACGTGAACATCGGAAAGGTTGAGCTCTTGGACCTGCTCCCGTATGGCGCGCGCGTAACGCTCGAGTCGCTGATGTCCGACGAGCATCAAATACCCGTCCATCTCTTGGTAGGTCGCGGCGATGTGCATCATCTCCACGAGGAAGTCGGGACGCTTGTGCGGCATCAGCTGGCCGACCGAGAGCAGGATCGGGCCATCGAGCGACGCGAGGTGATGCATGGTCGACGCGCGCGGTTCGACCGTCGAAAGATGCCGAAGATCGACGATCGGCGGAACGACGCGCACATCCGAGTAGCCCATCTCCTCGAGCTCGCGCGCGTTGTACTGCGAATCGGCGATCGCGCCCACGACCCGCGGACGCAGACGCTCGACTTCTCGACGTCCGAGCGCGAGCAGATCCGCGAACACGGGGTCGTATCGTTCGAAGTACCAACCCGGCGTGACGTTGTGATACACGAGGACGAGCGGTTCCGGCCGAGACGTCAAGAACTCGTGCACTTCGGCTTGGCCGATCGACGCGTGGAAGATCAGCACACTTCCGGAGGGCTGATGCGACCCGTAGGTCTCGAGCGGAAGTACATCCTCGTGGAGCGCGGGCGCGATGTGCCGGGCGTAGATCTCCGAGGGGCCGACGCGGCGCAGGAGGCGCCGAACACCGAGTGCCATATTCGTGATCGCGTCGCCCGGCGACGCCGCGACCAGCACCTGATGGATGCCGACGCCGGCCGGCTCGCTCAGCGCCGGGGTGCTCACCGCGTTGCGACGATGGCGTAGTCCTGCGGGCCGAACAACAACGCGTTGATGCGATCGAAGTTCGCGTTGAGACGCTTGGAGAGCTCGTCGTCGCCGGGCATCAACTCGAGACTCTCGTCGGCGGGGACAGGTGAGCGGTCGACTCGCTCGACGTTCGCGAATCCGGCCTCCGCGAACAAGAAGCCGAGGTAGTTCGGGTGTACCGGCCGAACGTGATCGGGATCGACCCAGAACGCGTGGGCGAACGTGTACAGCGACATGGGGTTCACGGTCTCGATGACGACACGGCCGCCCGGCCGTACCTTCTCCGCGGACAGCCGCACGACGTCGATGACGTGCTGCGGCGAGAGGTGCTCGATGACCTGGATCATCACCAGGCCGCCGAGGCTCGCACCGTCGAGCTGGCTCAGGTACTCGACTGCTCGACCGACATCGGCCCGCAAGCCCCTGGACCGTGCCCACTCGACGAGGCGCGGCTCGGTTTCTATACCGCGGGCGTCCACGTCGAGCTCGCGCAACAACTCGAGGAACTCCCCGCGTCCGAAGCCGATGTCGAGGACCGGATCGCAGCCCACGAAGCGCGCGGCGAGGTCGCGGTAGCGGTCGGCGATGTCGCCGGGATCCCCCCGGAAGTGCGCGTTGAACGCATCTTCCTCGTACCACCTGTCGACGGCCACGCCCGGGACGCGCGCCGCGACCTCGGTGAGACGAGCGAGAACCTGCTGCAATCGATCCTGCTCCTGCGCGAGATGGAGCTGTAGGTCGTCGAGCTGTTGGATGACGCGGGTGTCGTAGGCGTCGGCAAGCATGTTCGTCGCGCGCGCCATCAGCGCGATCGTGCGGACGACCCGGTGCGACTGGTCCTGCGTCTGCTCCAGCACGCTCTGGATCTGACGGCCGACGCCTTTCGCGATTGCCCGGTGCATTGCCGAGCCTCCGGGTATGCGGCTGTCGTAGCTGATGGCGTCACGGCGATACTCGAAGTGATCGAGGTCGTCGAGCGCGTGTTCGAGCTCGGCGAGCAGGAACGAAGGGGTGGGCGGGCGATCGCCCGTCAAACGCTCGAAGTGCCCGTCGAGCTCGGCTTCGAGGCCGGGCGGGTACTCGCCGTCGACGCGCCGCTTTTCTACTCGAGCGCGTAGAGCCGCGAGGAGGCGCCGGAGATCGGGCGGACTCTGCTCGGGCGAGGACGGGGGCTGCGCGTCGGCCACACCGCCGAATGTACCTTGGGACGTCCCTCCGGAGCGGACCAGCTCAGGGCCGCACGGCGAGGTCGACCGCGAAACTCCAACCACCCAGGTTCGGAGCCGAAGGACCCGCCAACGCGTCACCGAACGCGAAGACCCGGCCGTTGCGTGCGAGCACGAAGTAGCCGTTCCCCGTGAGCGTCGGCCGGATCTGCACTCCCGCCGCCAACTGGCAGAGTCCGAGCCCCGGAAGACTGCCGTAGAACGGAACGCCGAAGCTGAAGATGCCACCGTCGCCCGCGACCAGCCAGTAACCGCGGCCGGATGGTGCCGTCGCCATCGAGATGACAGGAGAGTTCAGTCGCATGCTGCCGGTCGAGCCGTGGAACCGCGCGTCACCGAAGCTGAACACGCCGCCGTCCGACGCGAGCAACCAGTAGCCGCGGCCTGTGCGCGTCGCGGCCATCGAGATCACCGGCGCGTTGAGGTGCGTCCCGCCCATGGAGCCGTAGAAGCGCGCGTCGCCGAAGCTGAACACGCCGCCGTCCGAACCGAGCAGCCAATAGCCCCGCCCGGACGGGGTCGGCGCGAGCGCGATGATCGGCGCGTTGAGACGCAAACCCGCCATCGAGCCGAGGGACCGAGCATCACCGAACGGAAGGATGCTGCCGCTGTTGTCGAGGAGGTAGTAGCCGAGGCCGGAATGTGTCGCGGCCATCGCGACCGCGGTGCCGCGAATGCGGCCCGCCGCGCTCCCGTAGAACGGCGCGCCCTTCAGCGCGTAGACGCCCCCGTCCGCGCCCGCGACCCAGTAGCCCTTCGAGGAAGCGGCGAGCGGATGCCCCGCGGGATACAGGCTGGCCCGGCACTGTCCCGGCGGCAGCAGGCGCAGCGCAACGGGCCCCGCGTGGTGGAAAGCCTCGCGCCGGAACATGGGCCACGGCGGCGCGGTGCGTGGCGCCGGCATCGGGAACGACTGCAGCCGACTCCGAAGGTTCGGTGTGTCGAACCCGGCGACGACCAGGCGCCAACCGACTCCGGCACCGAAGTCGCCCACCGCGGCTGCACTCTCGTGCGACTGGTAGGCGTCGACGACCGACATGATCACACCGTTCACACCGTTCAGGACGAAGTAGGCGAAGTTGTTGCCCGCACCGACGTCGTTGCGACCGTCACCGTTCATGTCGGCGATGATCGGCGACGCTACGGGGCCACCCCCCTGTTGCGGACTGAACGCCCAAAGGTGCGTCGCCCAGTGGAGTGATCCGTTGGGGTTGTAGGCGCGCACCCAACCGTCGGCGCTGGAAACGACGACCTCGGGGATCCCGTCACCGGTGAGATCGCCGAGCGCGGGCGATGGCATGGTCGAGCCGCCCGTCGCAACCGGCCAACCGGGCAGGCTCGAGCCGTCGTCGACGTGCCAGGCGAAGACCTTGTGCCCGTCGGAGCGGTTATAGAAGTTTCCGCCGCCGACGATCACCTCGGGACGCCCGTCGCCGTCGATGTCGCCGATGGCAGGGCTCGACCAGACGGTGTCGTTGACCTGGTGCTTCCAGATCTCGTGGCAATGCGAACATCCGACCGAGTCGCCGGGCGTGTACTCGATCGCACGGAACTCGCCACCCGACCAGTTGATCGCGCCACCCGCGGACTGATCGCCGCCGATGAGGATGTCGAGTCGACCGTCACCGTTGACGTCGTACAGCGCCGGCGACGACCAGACGCTGTCTTCGGTATTGTCGCTCATGATCTCGTGGCAGTTGCGGTCGATCGCGTGCACGTGCAGGTCGAAGCCGCCGAACACGATGTCGGGAAAGCCGTCGCCGTTGATGTCGCCGATGGCCGGTGACGAGAACACTGCGTCGGCGTAGCCATCCGGGCCAGGCGTGTTGGCCCAGATGTTCCCGTAGTCGAGCGTCCGGAACACGCAGTGCAAGGAGCCGTTCGAGTTGAACACCGCGACGCCACCCTGCTGATTGCGCACCCAGGTGGAGCCGAGGCCGACGACGATCTCCTGCCTACCGTTGCTGAAGAGATCACCAACGGCCGGCGTACTGTCGATCGCGGAGCCCGTCTGCTGCGGCCATCCTGCGAGGTCTCGACCGTTGGCGGCGTTGATGACGTGAAGGAGACCGTTCTGGTGCCCGATGACGATCTCGCGTCGGCCGTCACCATTGACGTCGGCGATGGTGGGCGACGAGGTGCGGTCCCAGCCGCTCGAGCCATCGGTCCAGGAGGGCTTCGCCGAGACGGTCGACCCGCTCGCGGGCGGGGACGGCGCGACGACGAGAGCGCCTACTGCGAGCGCGACCGACGTCGCCAACGGCAAGAGTCGAACACGCACCGAACGGGAGCCTCTCTGTTCATGCCCAGAGCGAGTATCGGCGCCATCACGCAAGCACTTGACGTCCCGACGAACCATTCCAGAAGTCGCCCAAGAAACCGGGCCCGCCGCGGTCGGGCGAATAGCGTCGTCCCGTGCACAGCGAGACGGCGGCCGAGTCCGGCGGCGAGTCGTCCTCGCCCGAGGATCCCTCGGACGCTTCGACCGTCATCTCTCCTGCCCGCGAGCCCGCCACGATCTTGCTGCTGGCGGCGTTCACCCTCATCGCCATCGTCCTCACCTACCCGCAGATCTCGCGGATGCGCACATTCATCGCCGGCGACTCCGGCGACTCACTCCTCGAAATGTGGGTCCTTCGGCGCGTCGAGATCGGCCTGCCCCACGGATGGCACGTTCTGTGGAACGCGCCGATCTTCGTCCCGGCGCACGACACGCTCGCGTACAGCGACACCCTCTTCCCGGTGGCGCTCGTGCACTGGCCGCTGCGTACCCTCTTCGGCGACGTCCTCGCGTTCAACCTGATCTATCTCGGGTCGTGGGTCGGGTCGTCGTGGTGCATGTACCGCCTCGCCCGCCGCGTCGTCACGCATTGGGGCGCAGCGTTCGTCGCCGCGCTCGTCTACACGTACTCGGCGATGCGGCTCGTGCACCACGGTCATTTCCAGCTGGTCGTCGGGGGAGCGCTCGTCCCGCTCGTGCTACTGCTGCTGCTGCGTTGCCTCGACTCGCCCAGCGCGAGTCGGGCAGTAGTGCTCAGCCTCAGCCTGGCCGCACTCACACTGACTGCGAGCTATTACGGCGCGATGATGGGCGTGATCGTCGCGATCGTCGCCACGGGGTGGGTGCTCGCGCAGCGACCACAGGCCGTGCGCCCCGTCGTCGGCGCGCTCGCTGTGGCCGCGATCGTCGCTTTGGCGCTCATCGCCCCGTTCGGCGTGCGGTACCTGCGCCTCGAGCGTCATCCGGAATTCCGACGAAGCTTCGCTCGCGACAGCGCTGCGCACGTCCAGGACTTCCTTGCGACCGGGAGCAGCAGTCGTGTGCTCTCGCATGTCCCGTTCATCGCGTCGCGGTCGCTTCCGAGCAGCAGGCTCATCGAGAATCGACTCTTCCCGGGATTCGTCGGACTCGCCTTTGGTGTCGTAGGAGCCATCGCCGCGGTGCGCGAGATCCGGCGACGCGCCTGGCGGACAGGTCGGGCCCGGGAGTTGTTGTTCGTGACACTGGCCGGTCTCGCGTGCCTCGTGCTGGCGTTCGGCGACTGGACTCGTATCGGCGGTCACCGCATATTCCTGCCGTTCGTCGTGTTCCGTCATTTCGTGCCGGGCTTTGCCGGGATCCGAGCGGTGGCTCGACTCGCGCTCGGTTTCGAGCTCGCGCTGGCATTGTTGGCGGCGGTCGGCATCGAGTTCGCGCTCCGACGGCTGAGCCGGCGCGTCCGGATGGGGCTCGTCCTCAGTTTGATAGCGATCGTGATCGCGGAGTCGGCGCTCCCCGTCGTGTTCGTACGCGTGCCGACATCTGCGGCCGATGGCGGCATCGACCTCGCGTTACGGGCCCGGCCGCCGGGTATCGCGGTCGAGCTCCCCCTCGCGTCGGCGGCGCGTGGAGTCATGTGGCCGTACGTGGAGTCACCCCGCCAGTTGCTGGCCCTGCGCGACCACGACCCCCGGATCAACGGATACTCCGGCTTCCAGCCGAAGGGCTTCGACGCGCTCGCGGCTGCGCTCGATCAGTTCCCGAATCCGGACGCCCTCACCGCGCTGCGCCGGCTGCGCGTGCGCTACGTCGTGATGCGGACAGCGCTGGTCGGCGTGCTGACCCCCGCCGGATTGCTCCCTCAGATCGCCCGCGACGGCGCGGGCCGCTACGCGCCGGCGACGGCCGAGCTTCTCGTGCGGCAGATCCCGCGCGGAGTCGCCGCACGCGTCGACCGCCTACCCGGTGGCATCCTGGTCGAGCTGGCGCAGTAGCAACACCGGCGAAACTCGGAGACGGCGATACTGTCCCGCATTCGGAGGATTCGGTCTTGACGGACGACCACGTCGACATCCACAAGCTCGCCGCCGAGATCGAAGCGGAGGTGCGGGCGCGACGGGCCGCGGGCGAGTACCCGCCGGGCTTCGAGCGCGAGCTAGACCGGATGTTCGATCGGTTCGCGCCGCCCGAGGTGAGTAACGACTTCGAAGCCGCGCTCGAGCGCTCCGAGGATCTCGTCATCGTCGACCCGGTGATCCCCGTCGCGTCCCGCAGCCCGGTCCTGGGCGCCGTCAAGCGGGTCATGTCGAAGCTGCTCGGGTGGTATCACGTCTGGCTCGCGCAACAGATCAGCGCGCTGGCGACTGCGATCAACACCGCGCTCCGACTCCTCGGCGGGCGCGTCGTCGACCTGGAGCACGTCACCGGCGACATCGCTCGGGCACGCGGTGTCGGAGCCCGGATCCCCGCGCGTCGCGACGACGGCGCGTGGCAGACATCGGTGACGAACGCGTTGCAAGGTTGCGCCGGTCGAATCGCCGTCGTCGAATGCGGCGACGGTGTATTGCTCGACGCGCTGGTGAGCACCGGCCTCGATGCGTACGGCGTCGAGCCGCGTGCGTCGGTTGCCGATGCCGCGCTCGCGCGCGGGCTCGAGGTCCGCATCGATGACGGCGCTGCGCACCTCCACGCCGTCGGCGCGGCCGCATTGGGCGGTCTGGTGCTGCGCGGGCTCGTGGAGCGCGCACCGCTGGGCGAGCTGTTGCTGCTCGTCGACGCGGCCGCAGCCAAGCTCGTGCCCGGAGGACGGTTGGTCGTCTGCAGCCTCCGGCGTGAGTCATGGGGACGCGACGCCACCGCGGCCGAAGCCGATCTCGTCGCCGGCCGTCCACTGCATCCCGACACCTGGAACGCGGTGCTCCCCGAGCAGGGTTTCGTCGACATACAGGTCCATGCCGCGGGCGCCGACGCCTACGTCGTCACCGCGACCCGCGCCGACGAATGACCGCGGTTCACCAATTCGTCCCCACGCTCGCACCGCGAGACGCCGTCGGCGGGCACTACCTCGCGGTGCAGGAGACGCTGCGCGGAGCCGGCTACCGCTCCGACATCTACTCGTACGAAGCCAAGGACGAGTACAAGCGTCTCGCCCGCTCGTTCACGTCGTTCACGGGCGACGGGCGCGGTGAGCCGACGTGGCTGCTCTACCACTCCTCGGTCGGCTCGCCCGTGGCCGACTTCGTCGCCGCTCGCGACGAACCGCTCATCGTCGACTATCACAACATCACGCCCGCGCCGTTCTTCTCTCGGTGGGAGCCCGCGGTCGCCGGCGCGCTCATGAAGGGACGACGGCAGCTCGCCGCGCTCGAAACCCGCGCCCAGCTGGGGATCGCCGATTCCGCGTTCAACGCGCAGGAATTGACCGACATCGGATTCGAACGAACCTCGGTCGTCCCTATCCTGATCGACGTCGTGAAAGCGTTCGCGGCGCCACCCGACCCCGCGACGCTCGGCCGACTGGCGGACGCGCGGGCCCGCGGCGGAGCCGACTGGCTCTTCGTCGGCCGGCTCGCACCGAACAAGGCGCAACACGACATCGTGAAAGCATTCGCGGCGTACCGCCGCCTGTACGACGAACGGGCGCGCCTACATCTGGTCGGCGGCTCGTCGTCGCATCGATACGAGACCGCGCTCTGCGACTTCGTCGACGCCCTCGGTCTGGGTGACGCGGTCGAGATCACCGGACCCGTCAGCGCAGGCGCGCTGACCGCGCACTACGAGACAGCCGACGTATACGTCATCGCGAGCGACCACGAGGGCTTCTGCGTCCCCCTCCTCGAGGCCATGCACCATCGCGTCCCGATCGTCGCCTACTCGGCCGCCGCCGTACCCGAGACGCTGGGCGACGCCGGTCTCCTCCTCGACGCGAAGGACGCATACACGATCGCGACGGCCGTGCATCGCGTCGTCACCGATCCCGACCTGCGGTTGCAACTCGTGGGCGCCGGGGTCGAACGGCTGCGCGAGTTCGACATCGCCAAGTCGCGACGCAAGCTCCTCGACGCGATCGACGGCGTGGTCGGGCCCGCGTCATGATCGTCCATCAGTTCGCCCCGACCCTCGAGCCCGGGGCGGTCGGCGCACACACGCTGGTCGCGCGCGACGTGCTGCGCGCCGCGGGGCACACGTCCGAGATCTACGCGTCCGAGATCGATCCCGCGTGGGCCGACCGCGGCGTTCACCTGCTGCGAGACGCGCGCGGTCGTGCCGACGTCATCGTGTACCAGATGGCGATCGGATCCGTCGTCGCCGACGCCGTCCTCGCACGGGAAGAGCCGATAGTGGTCAACCATCACAACCTCACGCCAATGCGCTACATCGCCGGCTGGCAACCCGTGGCCGCGTACGGAGTGACGTGGGGTCGCGGGCAACTCCGCGAGCTGGCCGCGCAGGCGCGGCTCGGGGTGGCGGTCTCGAGCTACAACGAACACGACCTGATCGAGGCCGGGTTCCCCCGCACCACCGTCGTTCCCGTGCTCGTCGATCTCGCCTCGCTCGACGTCGAGCCCGGACCCGCGCCGGCGCCGGCGCCGGCGCGCACCGACGTCGTCAACTGGCTGTTCGTCGGCCGCCTCGCGCCGAACAAAGCCCAACACGACATCGTCAAGGCGTTCGCCGCGTACCGTCGCTTCCACAACGCCGACGCGCGTCTGCACCTCGTCGGCGGCGGCCGCGAAGACGGGTACGCGCACACCCTCCAGCGGTTCATCCATGCCCTCGGCCTCGACGACGCGGTGACCCTCGCCGGCGGGGTCTCGCCATCGGAGCTGGCCGCGTACTACCGAGCCGCCGACGTGTTCGTCGTATGCAGTGAACACGAGGGCTTCTGCGTACCACTGCTCGAAGCGATGCACCACCGCGTGCCGATCGTCGCGTTCTCGGCGGCCGCGGTGCCCGAGACGCTGGGCGAGGCGGGCTTGCTCTTCGACGTCAAGGACCCGTGCACCATCGCGGCCGCCGTGGATCGCGTTGTCGGCGACGCCGCGCTGCGCCGCCAGCTGGTCGATGCCGGTGCGCGACGCGTGCACGATTTCGACGTGTCGCACACCGGGCCCGCGTTCGTCGAAGCCGTGACGTCGGCGGCACGCCCGGCATGAACATCGAAGATCAGGCGATGAAGCTCGCCGTCGTCACGCCCCGCTACGGCCGCGAGGTCGCCGGCGGTGCCGAGACGGCGGCCCGTCTCCTCGCGACGCGGCTCGCGACGCGCCCCGGTTTCGCAGTCTCCGCGCTCACCACCTGCGCGCTCGACGCGACCACCTGGGACGATCAGTATCCGAGTGGGACGACGGAGCTCGACGGCGTGCAGGTACATCGTTTCCCGGTCAAGGGCCGGCGGGCGGCCGATTTCGACGCGAGCACCGATCTCGTCGTTCGCCGCGGGCGCCGGGTGACCGAGGCGCAGCAGCGTGAGTGGATCAACAAGCAAGGCCCGGTCGCGCCCGGATTGATCGACGCGATCGCGCAGTGCGACGCCGACGCGATCGCGTTCCACCCCTTTCTGTACCACCCGACGGTCGCGGGGCTGCCGCGCGTCGCGGATCGCGCCGTCCTTCACCCCGCCGCGCACGACGAGCCCATACTGAAGCTGCCGCTCTACCGGTCGGTGTTCGGCGCCGCGGCCGGCCTCGCGTACTGGAGCGATCCGGAACGACGCCTCGTCGAGGGGCGCTTCGCGGTCGCGTCGAAACCCGCGGTCGTCGTCGGGCTCGGCGTCGACGTCGGCGAAGGACGCACCACCGCGGCCCGGAATGCGATCGGACTCGACGATCGTCCCTACCTGATCTGTCTCGGCCGGGTCGACGACGGGAAAGGCGCACGGCTGCTCGCGGAGTGTTTCGCGCGCTACAAGAGCCGCCGGCCCGGACCGCTGCAGCTCGTCTTCGCGGGGCCGGTGATCAACGAGCCCCCGGTGCATCCCGACATCGTGACGGCGGGAGCGGTCGACGAAGCCGTGAAGTGGGGCTTGTTGCGCGGCGCGTACGCGCTCGTGTCGGCGAGCGCGTTCGAATCCTTCTCGATCGTCCTGATGGAGGCGTGGTCGGTCGGGACTCCGGCGCTCGTCAACAGCCGCTGCGAAGTGACCCGCGACCACGCCCTGCGCTCCGGCGGAGGTCTCGCGTTCGGCAACTACGCCGAGCTCGAGGTCGAGATCGATCGGCTGGCCGGCTCCGCCACACTGCGCGCCGCGCTCGGTCGTGCCGGGAAGGCCTATGTCGACCGGCACTACACCTGGAGCGACGTGATCGATCGATACTCGGACTTCGTCCGACGCGTGGGCACGCGCCGATAGGTTGTGCACGTGTCGCTTCTCACCTCGCCCCGTCGAGCTGCGACAAGTGCTCTTCGATCCGCTCGAGGTGTTTCATACCGTCGCCCCGCGAAGCTTCGTAACGCGATATCGCAGGCGTGCACCTTCGATCAGATCCGCTCGGGTGAATACACGCAATGGTGCGACCGGCTCCGGATCCGTCCACTTCACCACCGGAAAACGTGGGAGTGGGTGTACATCCTGCAGGTCCTGGAAGATCACGCAATGTTGCGTCCAGGACGGCGGGGCCTCGGCTTCGGGGTCGGGAACGAACCCATCGCCGCCTACGCCGCGGACAAGTCGGTGAGCATCGTGGCGACCGACCTACCCGCGAGCGCCGAGCGTGCCGACGAGTGGCGCGAATCCGGCGAGCACGCCAATGAGTTGGCCGATCTCAATTCCGCCGGACTCTGCGACGACGCCGCGTTCAGGGAGCGGGCTTCTTTTCGTCCCGTCGACATGCGTGAGATCCCCGACGATCTTCGATCGTTCGACTTCGTCTGGTCGTCGTGCGCGATGGAGCACCTTGGTTCGCTGGATGCCGGGCTCGAGTTCTTCGAGCGCCAGCTCGCGTGCATGAGACCGGGCGGTGTCGGCGTGCACACGACGGAGTACAACGTCGACCCTTTCGGCCCGACGTTGTCAGATGGCCTGACCGTGCTCTACCAACGACCGCAACTCGAGGCATTGGTGCACGCCATGCGCCGGCAGGGTCATCGGATGAAGATCACGTTCCGGACCGGCGCCCAGCCGGAAGACCTTCACGTCGACACGCCGCCCTTCACGAACACACACATCCGCACCCAGACGCTCGGTTGCACGCACACATCGTTCGGGCTCGTGGTGCAGCGATCCCGCCGCTGACGGCTCAGGGCGCGGGAGTGCGACACATGTAGGCGAGGAGGTAGCAGTCGGCCGCCTCCGCGTACACGCCGTGCTTGGCCGCGACCTCGGCGACGTCGAACTCGGCGTGGGCCAGTGACTGGTCGGCGAGGCTCAGCCCATACGCTCCGACGATGTCGAAGCCCGCGTCGCGCAGCAGCGTCGACAGTTGTTCGTGCGTGTACTCGAGCTTGTGATCGGGGTTCGAGAGCACGTCGGCGCCGAGCTGCAACGCGGTGACCAGCCGGTTGGGCGTGTCGAGACAGAACCAGCCGCCGGGTGCGAGCACGCGCCGGATCTCGGCGAGCATCTTCTTGGCCTCGTCCTCGGTGACGTGCTCGATCGTCTCGCCGCTGAAGACGAGATCGAAGGAGGCGTCGGGGTAGGGCGACAGGTCGACCATCGAGTGATACCGGTATTGCACCGGACCGCACCGCGATCCAACGGTCTCCGACGACGCCAGATAGCCGTACAGCTCGTGGCGCTCGCCACCCGGCAGGTCGACGATCGTCAGGAGCTCGAACCGGTACGGGTATCCCATGGAAACGAGCGCGCCCGCGTCTTCGGCCTGGTCGGTTCCGCCGAGATCGAGGATCCGCGCCGCGCGCGGCAGCATGCGCACGAAGTCGCATCGCGACTGGTGCAGCGAGCGCAGGATGTTCTCGTACGGAACCCCGACGCGCAGCTCCATGGAGGTGAGGAGCTCGTCGAGAACACCATCCGTCGTCATCTTCCGCTCTTCGAGAACGGTCACGTAATTCTGCAAACCGCCGGGATCGGGGTTGCGGCGCAAGATGATCTGGAACGCGGCTCGGACGAATCGCTCCGGCATCGCGTCGCGAATGTCCCAGTCGCCGCCGAACAACAGCCGATCACGGGTGCGAACTCGCCAGACGTGCACCGCGTCCTGCGCGCGCCGCGGGAGCAGCCGACCGAGCCGGTTCACGTCGCTTGCACGCGGGCGAGGTCTTCGGGATCGGCCACCCGGCGGTCGAAGCCGAATCGCTTCTCGACGTCGGCGATCTCCGAAGCGGAGCGCGGTTCAGCGCTCTCTGCGGGGACGCCGAAAACCCGGAACACGTACAGGTTCCAATACTTGGTGAGGCCCAACCGGGCGAGCTCCGGATGGATGCGCCGCTCCAACTCGCCGTCGCGCACGAAGCCGGCCGCCTCGAACTGGCGGGTCCACCACGCGAACGACGCAATCGTGAGGTGACCCTCGATCGGCGCGCCGTCCTCGTCGCGGTAGAGGTCGTCGTACGCGACCGGACCGTCGTAGCCATCGCCGAGCGACCGGTAGTGGTCGAGGCGCTCGGGTCGGACCTTCACGTCGAACCATCCACCGGGACCGTTGGGATTGGGTCCGAAAGAGGGGATCGTCGCGATCACGTACTTCGTGGTCATCCGGCGGACTTCGCGCAACGCGCGCGGCACCACCTCGGGCGGGAGGTGCTCGAGGGTCTCGAAGAGCGACACACCTTCGAACGCGCCTCGACCGAACGGCAGGCGGTGCAGCAGGTTGCCGTACCGCACGTGCCCCCGCGCCCCGAACGCGGCGTGGTCGAGCGCGTACTGACTCACGTCGACACCGAGCGCATCGAGGCCGAGCTCGCGCTCGGCCTCCACGAAGAAACCGAACGCGCAACCGACATCGAGCGTGCGCCGCACGGGCAGGAACCGCCACACGAGGTACGCACCCTCGTCGGCGTGGGTCGCGGTGCGCGTGTACTCGGCCGTACCGATGTCGACCGCGGTTACCGAGCCGCTCGCTTCGCCGTAGTAGCCCTCGGCGTACAGGTCGTCGTGCAGGGCCCGTCCCAGCTCGCGCGCGCCGATCTCGACGACTCGCCGAAAGCAGGGCCACCGGGCCGCGCCCTCGTGCAACGCCTTCCGGACCGGCGCGACGAGCATCCGGCGGACATTCACGCCCCGGTGCCCTCCGCAAGATGCATCCCGGGTTCACCGAAATGCACATCCATCGGGAACGACACGAGGCCGTTCGTACTCGACGGGTTCATCACCTCGAAGCGGGCCTGTTGCTCCCGCCAGTCGTACACGGTCCCCTCGTCGCTCGACTGGATCGCAAGGGTGACCAGATACGTGCCGTCGAGCAGAGGAACACGATGGAATTCGAACGACATCTCGCCGTCGCCGTCGGCCGGAGGAACGTCGACCCCGAGCAGGCGAGTGTTCGTTCCGAAGAGGTGATTGCCGTTTTCGTCGTGGATGGCGATTCCGAAGAGGATGTCGTCGGTGCGCTCGGTCGCGTGGTAGCTGACACGTATGGTCATCGCTTCGTCGGGCAGCATCCAGGTGCGATTCAGCCGCAAGCCGGGATGGTCGATCGCGACATTGGTTATGTGCACCCGGTTCGTCACCTCGGGCTTCGCGGCCACGAACTCGGGAGACGCCGCCTCGGCTTCCGGAGTCTCCTCGGGCTCGTTCAGCTCGCCACCGTGCAGTGACTCGCGGAACACCCGCACGGCTTCGCCGGGCGCCGCATCGATCACCAACTTGCCGTGGTCGAGCACGATCGCCCGTTCGCAGATGCGCCGCACGAGGTCGGCGGCATGGGTGACGAACAGAATCGTCCGGCCCTCTTGCTGGAACTTCTTGACCCGCTCGATGCACTTGCGCTGGAAGGCCTCGTCGCCGACCGACAGGACCTCGTCGACCAAAAGGATGTCGGGCTCGACGTTCACGGCGACCGCGAAGCCCAGGCGTACGTACATGCCCGACGAGTAGTGCCGCACCTGCATGTCGATGAAGCGCTCGAGCTCGGAGAACGCGACGATCTCGTCGAAGATCTTCGCGGTGTCGCGTTTCGACAATCCGAGGATCGACGCATTCATGAAGACGTTCTCGCGACCCGTGAGCTCGTGGTTGAACCCCGCGCCGAGCTCGAGCAGCGCGGCCACGCGTCCCCGCGTGACGATCTCGCCCCGGGTCGGCTGCAGGATGCCGGCGACGCACTTGAGCAGCGTCGACTTGCCGCAGCCGTTGTGCCCGAGGATGCCGACCGTCGAGCCCGCCTCGACATCGAAGTCGACGTCCTCCAGGGCCATGAACGGCTCGTAGGGGATCCGGCCGTAATGGATGACCCGTTCCTTCAGCGAGGTGTAGTGCTCGTGGTAGAGCTTGAATTGCTTCGAGATGCTGCGGACCTCGATCGCCGCCGCCATCTCAGAGCTCCTCCGCGAAGTTCGCCTCCGAACGCCCGAACACCCGCACCGCGATCGTGAGGGTGACGAGCCCGAACGCGAACGACCACCCGAGATAGGCAAGGAAGCCCCAGTAGGGCCAGTGCGGAAGCAGCTGGATCGGGGGGCCGCCACCAGCCGGATGGGGATTCGTCAACTTCGCGTAGATCGCGCGCTGGAAGATCAAGACGATGGGCGTGACCGGGTTGGCCAACCACAAATACTTCGACCAACCGTGGCGATGACCGACGAGCTGGAAGTAGTACACGACAGGAGTGACCCAGAACCATGCCAGCAGCGCGAGCTCGAGAAAGTGCGAGGTGTCCCGGAGGTACACGTTGATCGCGGAAAGCAGGATTCCCAGTGCGCTGGTCACCAGTAGCAGCGCGATGAGCGCCAGAGGAATCAGCGGGATGTACGCCCAGGCCACGTGCCAACGCACGGCTGCGAGCACCACGAACAACACGAGACTCTGCAAGAAGAAGTGCACCAGCATGCTGCCGACCGACGCCAGCGGCAGGATCTCGCGCGGGAACGAGACCTTCTTCACCAGACCGGAGTTGGCAACGACCGACCCGGTCGCCGCGCCCAGCCCGGTCGAGAACAGGTTCCACACGAGCAGACCCGAAAGAAGCCAGATCGGGAAGGCGGGGATGCCCGAACCGAGGATGATCGTGAACGCGACGTAGAACACCACGAGGTACAGCAAGGGGTTCAGCAGCGACCACGCGAAACCGAGGACGCTGTTCTTGTACTTGATCTTCAGTTCGTTGCGAACCATCCCGACGAGGAGCTCGCGGCGTTGAATGATCCGCGCGAGCCGCTCGCGGGCCGACATGCTCGGGCGCACGACATGCGCTTCGCCCGGGGCGCGCGGCACTCGGCTCGGCGGCGCGGACATGTGGGTCACGTTACTCCTCCGGCCAGCCGCAGCCGGGTCCGGATCGGACGGTGATCCGACGGTGTGGCCGCCAGCACCTCGCCTGCGAGCACCTCGATTCCGCCGCGCACGAGCACGTGATCGATCTGACTGTGCGGGCGCCGCGAAGGATAGGTACGGCCCCGAACGGGACGCGCCCAGCCCGGCATCAGCGCGTCGACCGGCGGTCCCCAGAAGTTGAAGTCGCCGGCCAGGATCTGCGGCCCGCCCTCGACCAGGCCGCGCCGGAGTGTCCGCAGGTGACGCACCGGCGCGAGCCGCCACACCCTCGACGAGACGTGCAGGCCGATCATCTCGACGGGAACGCCATCGATCGCGACGGTGAGCGCGAGCGCGTGCCGCAATCCCGGCGGGTCGGACGGGACGATGCCCATCGGGATCAACCGGCGGTCGAGCACCGGGAAACGTGAGCACACCGCGAGCTCCCACGCGCCGGTTCGCGGCACGCCGCCTCGCTCACTGTTGCGCGTCCGCCTCCGAAACTCCATCCGCATCAGCTCGACGGTGTCGACGTGGTAGCCGTCGTCGCGCAACGCATCGAGCACGCCCGCGCCGGTGTCGTCGCGCCAGGCTTCCGGCACGACGACGAGGTCGGCGCCGAAGGTGCGCACGACGCGCGCGACGTCGAAACGAACACCGTGAGACCGGCCGAATCGGCCGACCCCCCAGTGTGCGTTGAACGCCGCGACGGTGAAGTCGCGCTCAGATCCCGATGCGCTGGGCAAGCAGCTCGCGGTGGTACGTGGGGTCACCCAGGTAGATCTCGGAGCTCTTGGCGCGCTTGAAGTACAGATGCGCCGGGTGCTCCCAGGTGAAGCCGATGCCACCGTGGATCTGGATGTTCTCGGCGGTCGCGTGGAAGTACGCCTCCGAGCAGTACGCCTTCGACAGCGCGGCGACGACGGGCAACTCGTCGTTGTCCTCGGCTGCGGCCCACGACGCGTAGTACGCGGCCGACTTGCCGGACTCGACCTCGAGCAGCATGTCGGCACACTTGTGCTTGATCGCCTGGAACGATCCGATCGGGCGCCCGAACTGGACCCGCACCTTTGCGTACTCCACCGACATCTCGAGCACCTTCTGCGCCCCGCCCATCATCTCGTTCGACAGCGCGACGGCGGCCTGGTCGAGCGTCTTGGAGAACGCGGGCCAACCGGAACCCGGCGTGCCGAGCGGCTCGGCGGCGACGTTGTTGAACTCGAGCTTCGCCTGCTTGCGGGTCATGTCCATCGTGGAGAGGCTCGTCCGGGTGAGGCCTTCCGCGTCACCCCGCACCGTGAAGAACGAGATGCCGTCGGCGCCCGTCGTACCGGCCGTGCGCGCCACCACGACGATCAGGTCGGCGACGTGGCCGTCGATCACGAACATCTTCTCGCCCGAGAGCGTGTACCTCCCGCCGGACTCGGCCGCCTCGAGCGTGATGCCGGCCGCGTCCCACTTGCCGGACGGCTCCGTGAACGCCAGTGCCGCGATCGTGTCGCCGCTCGCGATACCGGGCAGGAGCGCCGACTTCTGCGCGTCGGTGCCGGCATTGAGGATGGCGTTGCCCGCCAGCACCGCCGACGCGAAGTAGGGCGCGCACAACAGGACTCGGCCCATCTCCTCGAGCACGATGCCGAGCTCGATGAAGGTGTAACCCTGGCCGCCGAACTCCTCCGGGATCGCGAGACCCTGCAGCCCGAGCTCCTGGCCCATCTGCTTCCACACCGAGGGGTCGTAACCCTCGGTCGTCTCCATGAGGCGGCGTACTTCCGTCTCCGGCGACTTGGCCTCGAGGAACTGCCGCACCGTGCGCCGCAGCTCTTCTTGCTCCTCGGAAAAAGCGAAGTTCATGTCTGCTCCCTATGTCTCCCGCTCAGAAGGCCGCGCGGGCCTTACCGGGGTTCTCTCGGCAACCCGAGAACTCGTTCACCGATGATGTTGCGTTGAATCTCGCTGGCGCCTGCGTAGATGGTCTCCGCGCGGCTTGCCATGAATATGTAGTGCAGATCGTCGATCTCGTACTCACGACCCTGCGCGCGCTGCACCGTAAGCGCGTCGGCGCCGAGGACGCGCATCGCCGTCTCGCCGAAGTTCCGGTGCCACGTCGTCCAGAACAGCTTGCCGATGCTCGCCTCGGGGCCGACGTCGCCCCGCTTCACGAGATTCGTGAGCATCCGCATGCCGTTGTACTTCATCACCTGCAGGCCGACGTATCGCTGCGCCAGCTCGTCGCGCAGCGCGGGCTGCTCGGCCGCTCCGTTCTTCTGCGCAATCTCGAGCAGCTCGGCGTACTCACCCTCGAACGCGAGCTGCGACGACATGAAGGCCGTGCCGCGCTCGAAGCCGAGCGTCGCCATCGCGACCTTCCAGCCCTCGCCGACCGGCCCGAGTGCATTCTCCTTCGCGGTGCGGGCACCGTCGAAGAACACCTCGTTGAACTCCGAGCTGCCGGTCATCTGGCGCAGCGGGCGCACCTCGATTCCCGGTTGATCCATCGGGCAGAGCAGGTACGTGAGACCGTGGTGCGACTTCGAGTCGGGGTCGGTGCGGCACACGACGAAGCACCAGTCGGCGCGGTGCGCGAGCGTCGTCCACACCTTCTGGCCCGTGATCACCCACTCGTCACCGTCGAGCGTGGCGCGGGTCTGGATGTTCGCGAGATCGCTGCCCGCGTTGGGCTCGGAGAACCCCTGGCACCACAACTCCTCGACCCGCTGGATCTTCGGCAGGAAGCGCTGCTTCTGCGCGTCGGTGCCGAACTGGATCAGCGTCGGGGCGAAGAGGCCCTCACCGAAGAACGAGATGCGCGTCGGCGCGTTGGCGCGTGTGTACTCCTCGTTGAAGATGATCTGTTCCGCGAGGTTCGCGGCCCGACCGCCGTATTCCTTCGCCCACGTCAGCCCGACCCAGTGATCGGCGCCGAGCAACTTCTCCCACTCGACCCGCACCTCCCAGCCCGTCTCGTCGCTCGGCCCGTTCCCCGGCCCGAGCGCGGCGAACTCGCCCGTCAGGTGCTCGCCCAGCCAGGCGCGCACCTCCGCTCGGAAGGCCGCTTCCGCGGGCGTGTCGACGAAATCCATGGCGGGCCGACGCTACTTGACCGACCGGTCATGTTTCCAGGTCGGCCCGCCCGGGCCCGTCCGGGCGGCGGTAGCCTCGATCCATGCCTCGCACGACGGCTCGTCCCGCACACTACGAGACGACCGACCTCCGCATCGACAAGCTCGTCGTCGGGCCGTACGAGAACAACGTCTTCGTTCTGCGCGACAAGGGAACGGGCGACGCGGTGCTCGTCGACGCCGCGAACGAGCACGAGTTGTTGCTCGAGGTCTCACGCGCCACCGGCGTTCGGCGAGTCCTCACGACCCACGGCCACTTCGACCACATCCAGGCGGTCACGCAGATGCGGGACGCCGGAATCGACGTGGGCATCGCGACCGAGGACGCGGAGATGCTGCCGGGTTACGACTTCACCATCCCCGACGACGACGTGATCGAGGTCGGCGACCTCCGCCTCCGCACCATTCACACCCCCGGCCACACCCGGGGCTCGACGTGCTTCCTGCTCGAGGGTCATCCGGTGCTGTTCAGCGGAGACACGCTCTTCCCGGGCGGCGTGGGGAACACCAAGTTCGAGGGCGGCGACTTCCCCACCATCATCCGGTCGGTCGACCGGCGCCTGTTCCCCCTGCCGGCCGAGACGCTCGTCCTGCCGGGTCACGGACTCGACACGACGATCGGCACCGAGCGCCCGCACCTCGACGAATGGGTAGAGCGGGGCTGGTAGCCCCGGAACCGCGACTCGCCGCTCGCGCATCGTGGCTACGGTGATGAACCGAGGAACGATGGGTTTCGTACGCAACTCCGTCGGTACGAAAGGGGATCCGATGGTCGGTGTCGTCGAATGGACCGCTCCGGTTCGCAACTCCGCGTGGGTCGCCGCGTGTTTCGGGTCGGTCGACCGATGACCGCGCTCGCAACCGGCTCCTCCCTCGACGCGGCCGACCGCGTCGCCTTGCACCATCACTACGGCCGGGTTCGAGATCTCACCGACGATCTCGCCACGCCACTCTCCGACGAGGACCAAGTCGTCCAGTCGATTCCCGATGTCAGCCCGACGAAATGGCATCGTGCGCACACCACGTGGTTCTTCGAGACGTTCCTTCTCACGCCGCTCGTCGAGCGTTACGCACCGTTCGATCCCGCGTACGCGTATCTCTTCAACTCGTACTACGAAGCGGTCGGCCCGCGTCATCCGCGGCCGCAGCGAGGCTTGCTCTCGCGTCCGTCGGTCGCCGAGATCGCGCGCTACCGCACTCACGTCGACGACGCGATGCACGACCTGATCGACGAATGCGATGCCGACGCCGCCGCGCTCGTCGAGCTCGGTCTGCACCATGAGCAGCAGCACCAAGAGCTGTTGCTCATGGACATCAAGCACGTGCTGCACTGCAATCCGACCGACCCCGTCTACGCGGCCGAGCCGTACACCCCCAACCCCGCGACACCGTTGCGCTTCACCGCGGTGCCCGGCGGCAATACGGAGATCGGTCACGACGGCCCGGCGTTCTCCTTCGACAACGAAGGCCCGCGGCATCTCGTGCACCTCGAGTCGATGGAGCTCGGCGACCGGCTCGTCTGCGCGCGCGAATGGCTCGAGTTCGTCGCCGACGACGGATACCACCGTCCCGAGCTCTGGCTCTCCGACGGCTGGCACGCGGTGCAGGAGAACGGCTGGGAGGCGCCGCTCTATTGGCGCGACGACGGCGCCGACGTTTGGAGCGTCTTCACGCTCGGCGGGCGGCGCGCGCTCGACCCGAACGAACCGGTCGTGCACGTCAGCCACTACGAGGCCGACGCGTACGCGCGCTGGCGCGACGCCCGGCTGCCGACCGAGTTCGAGTGGGAGCACGCGGCCCGGTACTCCCCGCCGGGGATGCTGCGCGAGCTCGACACCGTCGCCTGGCAGTGGACCTCGAGCGCCTACCTCCCGTATCCGCGTTTTCGAACCGCAGACGGTGCAGTGGGCGAGTACAACGGAAAGTTCATGAGCGGTCAGATGACGCTCCGCGGCGGCGCGCACGAGACGCCGCCGGGCCACAAGCGCGTCACGTATCGCAACTTCTTCCCACCCGCCAGCCGCTGGATGTTCGGCGGCGTGCGCATCGCCCGGGACATCGGCCAGGAAACGACTTCGTGAGCACGATCGAACAGGACGTGCAGCGCGGGTTGACCGCGCACCCGAAGGATCTCCCACCCAAGTGGTTCTACGACGACCGCGGTTCGTCGCTCTTCGACGAGATCACGCGGCTCCCGGAGTACTACCCCACCCGATGTGAGCGGGCGATCCTCGAGGCGCGCGCCCCGGAGATCGCCCGGCGCACGAACGCCGACACACTCGTCGAGCTCGGCTCCGGAACGTCCGACAAATCGCGGGTGCTGCTCGACGGAATGCGCGACGCCGGCACGCTGCGGCGCTTCGTGCCGTTCGACGTGAGCAAACAGACGCTGCACGATGCCGCGGCCGCCATCGAGCGGGAGTATGCCGGCATCGACGTGCAGCCCGTCGTCGGCGACTTCACGCTCGATCTCGAGAAGATTCCCCGAGGCGGTCGCCGGCTCGTGGCGTTCCTCGGTGGCACGATCGGCAACCTGCTGCCCGAAGCCCGGTCGGTGTTCCTGCGCGACGTCGCGGCGATGCTCGGCCGCGACGACTACTTCCTGCTCGGCACCGACCTCGTCAAGGACATCGCTCGCCTCGAGTCCGCGTACGACGACGCGCAAGGCGTGACGGCCGAGTTCAACAAGAACGTGCTCCACGTGATCAATCGCGAACTCGACGCCGACTTCGATGTCGACGCGTTCGAGCACGTCGCCGGGTTCGATACCGAACTCGAACGGATCGAGATGCGGCTCCGATCGATCCGTGCCCAGACGGTGCACGTGCGGGCGCTCGAGCTGGAGGTGCAATTCGCTGCAGGTGAGGAGATGCGTACGGAGGTGAGCGCGAAGTTCACGCGCGAACGCGTCGATCGGGAGCTGCGCGCGGCCGGGATGGAGCTCGTCGAATGGTGGACCGACCCCGAGGGCGACTTCGCCCTCTCGCTCGCGCGTCGACCTACTGGGGAATAGTCGGGCGGCGAGGATCGGAGACGATCGTGAGGTCCTCGGGCACCTGGAGGACTTTCACCACCTCCCCCGTCACCTCCACCCCGAGATGACCGCCCATGATCGGGATGCGTTCGAGTCGCAACGTGCCGATCCAATCGGGCACCGCGGGCGCGAGATGCAGCTTGTTCGCCCGGATGTCAGGCTCGAATCGCAGGAGCGTGCGGAGGAACAGCAAGGGCGACGCCGCGGCCCACGCCTGGGGTGAGCACGACGTCGGGTAGCTGACCGGGAATCTGAGACCATCGCGTGGCATCCCCGCGAAGAGCTCGGGCAGCAGGTCGCCGAACCATCGCGAAGCGTCGACCATCCCGCGCATCACGCGATGTGCTTCGTCGGCGAAGCCGTACCGCATCAATCCGGCGGCGCACAGCGCGTTGTCGTGGGGCCAGACACTGCCGCAGTGATACGAGATCGGGTTGTAGCCCCCGTTCATCGCCGACAACGTGCGCACGCCCCACCCGCTGAACATGCCGTCGGAGAGCAGCACACGCGCGACCTGCGGCGCCTTCTCCTCGTCGACGATGCCCGTCCACAGACAGTGGCCCATGTTCGAGCCCACGCCGTCGATCCGCTTCTTGTCCCGGTCGAGCCCGAGTGCGAAGTAGCCGCCGTCGTCCGTCTCGACCCAGAAGTCCTCGTTGAAGCGGCGCTTCAGCTCCGCGGCGCGCGCCGTCAACGACGCGGCGAGCGCGTGGTCGCCGGCCTCGGTCGCGCAGTGGCAACGCGCGATCAGCGCGGCGTACACGTAGCCCTGCACCTCGCACAACGCGATCGGAGTCGCCGCGAGCGCGCCGTCGGCGAAGCGCATCGAGTCCCACGAGTCCTTCCAGCCCTGGTTCTGCAAGCCGTGGTCGGTGGTGCGTTGGTACTCGACGTACCCGTCGCCGTCGCGGTCGCCGAAGTCGGTGATCCAGCGCAGGGCCGCGTCGGCCGCGGGCAGGAGCGCGTCGACCTCCTCGCGCCGAAAGCCCCACCGCGACAACTCGCCGACCAGCATGACGAACAGCGGTGTGGCGTCGACCGTGCCGTAATAGACGCGACCGCCGCCGAGGGCCAGCGACGCCGTCTCGCCGAATCGCATCTCGTGCAGGATCCGGCCCGGCTCCTCCTCGGTGCGCGCGTCGACGTCTTGACCTTGGAAGCGCGCGAGCGTTTGGAGTGTGCCGAGCGCGAGATCGGGATCGACGAGCATCGTCATCCACGAGGTGAGCAACGAGTCGCGGCCGAACAACGTCATGAACCAGGGCGCGCCCGCGGCAACCACCGCGCGGTCGGGGAACTCGGGGTCGAAGATGCGCAGCCCGGCGAGGTCTCGGGTCGAGCGATCGAGCAACGCGCGGAATTGGTCGTCGTCGCTTGTGACCACGGGCATCCGCGCGCGCCATTCCTCGAGCCGCGCCACGGGCGTGGATCGCTCCACCGGCTGCCCGCACTGGTAGCGCGGCGTCACCTCGTGATCGCCGATCACCGGCGTCACCTCGATGCACGCCGACCAGGTCCCGTGCGGCGGGACGACGGTCTCGTAGACCACATGGGTGCCCTCGATCCGCGGCGTCCCGCTGAACTGGACGTGCGTGGCGCGCTCGAACGCATGGCGCTTGTAGCGGAAGGTGAGCCTCGAGCCCTCGTGGACGACGCCGAGCTCGCCCTGCTTGCGGACGCGACCCTCCTTCACTTCGAAGAGGTCGGCGAAGTCGGCGTCGACCAGCAGCTCGATCGAGCAGAACGCCGCCTCCTCGCCGAAGTTCTCGAGCTCGAGGTCTTCGCGCATGCCCCGGCCGACGTAGCGGCGGCGGAAGAGCACGAGGTGCGAATCGGCGTGGCCCTTCGACGGATGACCGCGCAGCACGAAGACGCCGCTGAACGGATCCGGCGCGGTCGCGGCGAGCGGCTCCGGGCTCAGCCCGTTCAAGGTGCAGCGCAGCTCGGAGATGAATCGCGTGTCACGGAAGAACAGACCCTGCGGTCGCGAGGGGTCGATCTCGCCGGACCGGCTCGAGATGCAGAACGCCGAGCCCTCGACGAGCGTCACGATGCCGTCGGCCCCGATGCTCGCGCTGGCGCTGGTCGTCCAGGGCTCCGGCATCGCCGAGAAACTACTACCGAGATTGCCGCGCCTCTGCCGAGGGTTCCCGCCTCGACTGGGCCGGACCCGCTGCGCGGCGGGACTACCCTCGGCGCCCGATGCGAATCGCGGTCGTCGCCCCGGTTTGGTTCACCGTTCCCCCGACCGGGTACGGCGGCATCGAGCTCGTCGTGTCGTTGCTCACCGAAGGACTCGTGGACGCCGGTCACGACGTGACGCTCTTCGCCAGCGGCGGCTCGAAAACCTCGGGCCGGTTGGTCTCACCGATGGAGTCGCCGCCCGACCCCCGCGAGCTCGGCAACGCGTGGTACGACGCCTACCACGCACTCTCGTCGTACCTGCAGGTCGATGGGTTCGACGTGGTGCACGACCACGCGGGGATCGTGGGGCCGATCTGCGGTGCGATGCTCCACGGCCGCCCGCCCGTGGTCCACACGTTGCACGGACCGTGGACACGCGAGACCCGCTTGCTGTACGGCGTCGCCGGCCGGCATGTGCGTCTCGTCGCGATCAGCGACGCGCAGCGCGCCGACAATCCCGATCTGCCGTATATCGGCACCGTCCACAACGGCATCGATCTCGACTCGTATCACTTTCGCGCGGAAAAGGAGGACGTTCTCGTCTACATCGGACGGTCGAACCCCGACAAGGGCCCGAAGGAAGCGATCATGATCGCCCGGGGGGCCGGGTTGCCCTTGCAGATGATCCTCAAGCGCAGCGAGCCGGCCGAGCGCGCGTACTTCCAGTACGAGATCGAGCCGCTCCTCGGCAGCGACATCGAGCTCCACGAGAACGTGTCCCAGGAGACGAAGGTCGACATGCTCGGCCGGGCGTGCGCGATGGTCTTCCCGACCCGCTGGCCCGAGCCGTTCGGGCTCGTGATGGTCGAGGCGATGGCATGCGGAACGCCGGTCGTCACGACCAACTGGGGCGCGGCTCCCGAGCTCGTCGCCGACGGCGTCACCGGCTTTTGCCGCGACGGCGACGACGAGCTCGTGGAGGCGATCGCGGCGGCGCGCACACTCTCGCCCGCGGCCTGCCGGACCCGCGTCGAGCAGCTCTTTTCGGCCGAGGCGATGGTCCGCGGTTACGAGGCCGTCTACCAACGTGCGATCCGGGGCGAGCAGCCGGAAAACCCCCAAGGCGGATTTCCACTACGGCCGTAGTGTTATTACAATGACGGCGTGGCTCCCTCCTCGCCCCGCCCCGACCCGGTCGCGCCCAACGGCCCCACGCCTGCCGATCCGGGCTCCTCGGTCCCTGCGCTCCAGATCGACGACCTGCACGTCTCGGTCGACGATCGCGAGATCCTGCGCGGCGTGTCGCTCCAGGTCGAGCCCGGCTCACTGCACGCCCTCATGGGTCCGAACGGTTCCGGCAAGTCGACCCTCGCCAACACCCTTCTCGCGAACCCCGCGTACGTGGTGACCGCGGGTCGCATCCTCCTCGACGGCGAGGACGTCACCAATCTGCCCACCGACGAACGCGCCCGGCGCGGCCTGTTCCTCGGGTTCCAGCACCCCGAGGAGATCCCCGGCGTGTCGGTGCTCAACTTCTTGCGCCAGGCGATCGCGCGCCGCAAGGGGATCGACGACTTCTCCGTGCTCGAGGTGCGGCTCAGCCTCATCGATTGGACGAAGCGCCTGGGCATGGACACCCGCTTCCAGGAGCGATACCTGAACGAGGGTTTCTCGGGCGGTGAGAAGAAGCGCAACGAGGTCTTGCAGATGGCGATGATGGAGCCCGACGTGGCGGTGCTCGACGAAACCGACTCCGGGCTCGACATCGACGCGCTCCGCCAGGTTGCGGCCGGCATCGGCGAGGTCCGCAAGGCCCGCCCGCACCTCGGCATCCTCGCGATCACGCACTATCAACGACTCCTCGAGCATCTCGTTCCCGACGTGGTTCACGTCCTCGTCGACGGCCGCATCGTCGCGACCGGCGGTCCCGAGATCTCGCTCGAGGTCGAAGCGCGCGGCTTCGACGCCTTCCGCGCGCACGAGGAGGCGCCGGTATGACCGCGCTCGACATCGCGAAGCTCAAGCGCGACTTCCCCATCCTCGAACGCAAGGTCAACGGCAAGCGCCTCGTATACCTCGATTCCGCATCGTCGGCCCAGAAGCCGCTCGCGGTCCTGAACGCGATGGACGAATGCCACCGGAACTACTACGCGAACATCCACCGCGGCGTGTACACGATCGCGGAGGAGGCGACGGCCGCCTTCGAGGCCGCCCGGCGCAAGGTCGCACAGTTCGTCAACGCTCCCCGCGCCGAGGAGATCATCTTCACCCGTAACGCGACCGAGGCGATCAACCTGGTCGCGTACTCGTGGGCGCGCGCCAACCTGCGCGCCGGCGACGCGATCGTGCTCTCGCACATGGAGCACCACTCCAACGTCGTTCCCTGGCAGATGCTCGCGGCCGAACGTGGCGTCGAGCTGCGCTGGATCCCACTCGCCCCCGATTTCCGCCTCGATCTCTCGAATCTCGACGCGCTGCTCGACGGCGCCCGGCTCCTCGCCATCAGCGCGATGTCGAACGTCCTCGGCACCATCAACGACATCCGTCCGCTCGCCGACGCCGCGCACGCGCACGGCGCGCTCGTGCTTGTCGACGCGTGCCAGTACGTGCCGCACGTCGCGACCGACGTCCAGCAATGGGACGCCGACTTCATCGCGTTCTCCTCCCACAAGTTGTTGGGGCCCACTGGGATCGGCGCGCTGTGGTCGCGCCTCGAGTTGCTCGAGGCAATGCCCCCCTTCCTCGGGGGCGGCGAGATGATCCGCGACGTCCGGCTCGACGGCTTCACGACCAACGACGTGCCGTGGAAGTTCGAGGCGGGCACCCCGGCCATCGTCGAGGCCGTCGGTTTCGGCGCTGCGGTCGACTATCTCTCCGCGTTGGGGATGGACGCGGTGCGTGCCCACGAGGTCTCGCTCACCGGCTACGCGCTGGAGGCGCTCCGCGACCGGTTCGGCGAGAGCCTCACGATCTACGGTCCTACCGGCGTCGATCGTCGGGGCGGGGCGGTGTCGTTCCTGTTCGACGGAATCCACGCGCACGACGTCAGCCAGGTTCTCGACGAGGACGCGGTGTGCGTACGAGCCGGCCACCATTGCGCGAAGCCGTTGATGCGTCAGCTGGGAGTGCCGGCGACGACGCGCGCCTCGTTCTACTTGTACAACGACGAAGCCGACGTCGACGCGCTGGTCGAAGCGCTGGCGAAGGCTCAGAAGTTCTTCGCGGTTTAGGATCGCAGCAGATGGCCGGACTCGAAGACCTGTACCGCGAGATCATCCTCGACCACTACCGCTCGCCACGTAATCGCGGCGAGCTCCCGGTGCCGCCCGCACACAAGGTCGAGGGCTTCAACCCCCTCTGCGGCGACGAGGTCGTGCTCTACCTCGACGTCGACCCGGAGTCCGACATGGTGCGCGACGTGAAGATCGCCGGACAGGGCTGCTCGATCAGCCAGGCGTCCACATCGATGATGAGCGCAGCGGTGAAGGGCCGTCCGCTCGCCGAGGTTCGCCAGCTCATCCGCGCGTTCAAGGCGCTGATGTCCATCCACGAGTCGAAGCTCGAGGGCGACGGCGAGGGAGACGGCAGCGACCTGGCCGCCGAGCTGGCCGGAGTCCGGCTCGGCGACCTCGAGGCGCTCCAGGGCGTCGTGAAATTCCCCGTACGTATCAAATGCGCGACCTTGGCGTGGAACACCCTCCAGCAGGCCCTCGACGAAACCGCGCAAGCGCAGGCGTGACGCGCCGTCCGAGCCGCCGCGGAGTGGCGTGGGTCACAGAACGTCACATTTGGCGGTTTTGCGGGAACTCGACCGCCGATACCGACGTTGCAACTGATAGCGGAGCCGGGCGGCTACGCTGAATGTTCAGAGCAGGAGGAGCCACGTGGATCAGGCTGGGATCGTCACGATCATCGACGAGGCAATCGAGCGTTTCGCCTCTCGCGACCTGATCGGCTCCTCGGAGGTCGTCGACTTCCTCCTCGACCTGCGCAGTGCCGTCGTCTCCGACGCCGCACTCGCCGCGTTGATCGAATCCGAGACCGAGCCCGCGCACTGACGGTTTTCGTCGCGCCGCCATGCGGCGTTTACGACCTAATCGTCCAGTAGCATTCAACGCCGGTGGACGCTGACGAGACACGCACGGACGACGTGTCCGACGAGATCGACCGGGCCACACGTCTCGCGCATCGACGAGGAAGCTGGAGACGACGTGCGCTCGTCACATCGATCGCGGTCGTGATCGTGGCGGGGGCAGCCGGTACCTACGCAGCGGTCGCCAATTCTCAACAGGCCTCGGGAACGGCGGCCCGTGCAGACGAAAGCACATTGCCTCCGGCGCCGAGCACGACCCGCTCGACGACCAGCACCACCGTGGCGCCCACGACGACCAGCACGATTCCCGCGGTCAAGCAACCCAAGGACCAGGTGCTGCCCGCGCCGGGAAGCGGGATTCGCCAAGGGAACCGGGGCGCGAGCGTCTTCATCTACGAAGCCCGCCTGAAGGACCTGCACTTCGATCCCGGCACGATCGACGGCTACTTCGACCAGGACATGCAGTACGCGGTCTCGACGGTGCAGAAGTACTACGGACTCCCCCGCACCGGCGTGATCGATGCTGGTGTCGACTTCGCGCTCACCCACTTCCAGTACAAGCCCGCGGAGCCGAAGAGCGAACCTGATCGCGTCGAGATCGACCTCGACACGCAGGTGCTCACGCTCTACAAGGACTGGCAGCCGCAATTGCTGACCACGACCTCGACCGGCAGCGGCGAGCACTTCTGCGGCGGGGTCGACGGCTGCCAGTACGCCATCACTCCTACCGGTCACTTCCACTTCTACACGCTCATACACGGGTGGCAGAAGGGGAAGCTCGGGACGATGTGGAACCCGTACTACTTCAACGGCAGCGATGCGGTGCACGGCCTGCAGTCGGTGCCGAACTACCCGGCTTCGCACGGGTGCGCCCGCATCCCGATGCACATCGCGAACTACTTCTACACGCTCGTGCACAACGGCTTGTCGGTGTTCGTCGTCGGCACCGCGAAGCAACGCGGCAACGGGTACGTCGGGCCGGCCCCCACACCGCGTCCGGCCCCGCCGACGACGACCGCGCCCACGACCGTCGCCCAGCCGGCGCCTCCGACGACCGTGAAGAAAACCACGCCCACCACCCACGCGCCGCCGACGACGAAGCCGCCCAAGAACACGACGACGACGTAGAGCCTGGGTCAGGCGAGTGGATCGGCGAACGGATTCGAGCCGATGGTGGGATCGCCGAACGGGTCGGCGTCCGGCAACGGCTGCACGACCGTGAGCTCGTCGATGCCGAGCTCGGCCGCGATTCCCTCGTAGCCGGTGCGCTCCAGCTCGTCGGCGAGCTCCGGCCCGCCGCTCTTGACGATGCGGCCCGCGAGGAAGACGTGCACGCGATCCGGTCGCAGTTCGGCCAACAACCGGGCGTAGTGCGTGATCGCGAGCACGCCGACTTGCCGCTCACGAGCAAGCGCGTAGACACGCCGCGCGACATCGCGCAACGCGTCGACGTCGAGACCGGAGTCGATCTCGTCGAGCACCGCGAACTTCGGTTCGAGAACGGCGAGCTGCACGGTTTCGGCGCGCTTCTTCTCGCCGCCCGAGAACTCGGTGTTCACGCCGCGACCCAGGAGCTCGTCGGGCACGCCGAGCGTGCGGGCCTCGGCGACGATGCGGTCGTGCAGATCGGCGCGCGACGCACCACGCGCGTCCAACGCCGCGCCGACGACCTCTTCGAGCGGCACACCGGGCACCTCGACCGGATACTGCATCGCGAGGAAGAGCCCGCGTTGCGCGCGCTGCCAGGTGGGAAGGCCCAGCAGCTCTTCGCCGTCGATCGAGACCGAGCCGCGCGTCACCTCGTATTCGCCGCTGCCCATCAACGCATGCGAGAGCGTCGACTTTCCGGAGCCGTTCGGACCCATCAACGCGTGCACCTCGCCGGTGCGGACCTCGAGGTCGACGCCCCGCAGGATCTCGTGGCGTGCGACGGTCGCGTGCAGGTCGGTGATGCGCAGTAGGTGCTCGGCAGTCACGGAAGCACCACCGAAACATCGTCGCCGTCGACTTGCGTCGAATACACGGGAACCGGCTGCGTGGCCGGCAGGGTCTGCGGCTCGCCGGTGATCACGGAGAAGGTCGAGCCGTGCTTCGGGCACTCGATCTCGCGCTCGTCCTCCCACACGTCGCCCTCGGAGAGCGAGTAGTCGGCGTGCGAACAGCGATCGCCGATCGCGTAGAAGTCGTCACCGATGCGCACGATCGCGATGCAGTGACCGTCGACGTCGAAGCGGCGGGCGGTGCCGGGCGCGATCTCGTCCCGGGAACACACGCGCACGACCGTGCCCATCATCGCCTCGCCCGCGCGTGCTCGAGCTTGTCGACGACCGATCGCCGCAGACCACGCGTGAGCGCGCCGACGGGAAGCCGCTCGAACACGTCGTCGAAGAATCCGAGCACGATCAGCCGCTCGGCCTCCTCCGGCGGGATGCCGCGCGACTCGAGGTAGTAGAGCTGCTCGTCGTCGATCGGCCCGACGGTCGACGCGTGCGAGCAGCGGACGTCGTTCGCCTCGATCTCGAGGTTCGGGATCGACTCCGCGCTCGCGCCTTCGGTGAGCACGAGATTTCGATTGGTCTGCGACGCGTTCGCCTTCTTCGCCGCCGGACGCAGGTGGACGAGGCCGGAATACACCGAACGGGCCTTGTCCTCGACCGCGCCCTTGAACAACAGGTCGCTGCGGGTGTTGGGCGCGTCGTGGTCTTGCAGCGTCCGGAAGTCGAGCATCTGCTCGCCGTCACCGAAGTAGACCGCGAGCTGGTCGCTCTCGGCGCCCTGACCCGTGAGGAGAGCCTCGCTGCGCAGCCGCGCGTAGTCGCCGCCGAGCGCCACCGCCGACGTGCGCAGGGTCGCGTCGCGGCCGACGTGCGCGCGCAGCAGCCCGAGATGCCAGGTGCGCGTGCCGTGTTCCTGCACGGTGAGATAACGCAGGTGCGCGTTGTCGTCGACGAGCAGCTCGGTGACGGCGTCGACGAGGTGGTCGGTCTGCGGGGAGCCGAACCGGTCGAGCACCGTCGCCTGCGCGCCCTCGCCCAGCGAGACGAGCGTGTGCGGGAACGACGCCCGGCCGTCGCCTTCGCACCAATGGAGGACGAGAATCGGATCCTCGACCACGACTCCCGCGGGAACGTGCACGAACGCGCCGCCGGCGAGGAAGGCGTCGTGCAACACCGTGAACGCGTCCTCGCTCGCGCTCGACGCGCGCCCGACGAGCGTCGAGACGAGATCGTCCTCACACGTGGCGATCCCGCACGCGCGCACGCCCTTCGCCTCGAGGCCGGGATCGAGCTCGTGATGGACGACCCGGCCGTCGCGCACGACGATCATGCCCGCGTGCTTGCCGGCTTCCGCGGCCCACGGGCCTCCGCCCGGTGCGCGCTCGTCGCCCGGCGCTCCGAGCTCTTCCGCGGCGAACGGGCGGTAGCGATCGAGGTCGAGTTGATCGATGCGCGAGTAGCGCCAGATCTCTTCCGACGGCGTCGGCCAGGCCGCCTGCGTCAGTCGTTCGACCGCCGCCAACCGCCGGCGGACCAACCACTCCGGCCCTCCGAGCGCGCGCGCAGCATCGGCTGTGAACGCGGCGGTCATCTCCTAGCCGACCGCGCCTTCCATGTTCAGCTCGATGAGACGCGACAACTCGACCGCGTACTCCATCGGGAGCGTCTTCGTAATCGGTTCGATGAACCCGTTCACGATCATCGCCGTGGCCTGTTGCTCGCTCAGGCCTCGACTCTGGAGATAGAAGAGCTGGTCGTCGCCGACCTTCGAGACCGTCGCCTCGTGACCGATGCGCGCGTCCTTCTCTTCGATCTCCATGTAGGGGTAGGTGTCGCTGCGCGACTCCTCGTCGAGGATCAGCGCGTCACAACGCACGTGGCTCTTCACGTTGTGTGCGCCCTCTTCGACCCGGACCAGACCGCGGTAGGTCGTGCGACCACCGTCCTTGCTGATCGACTTCGAGTCGATGATCGAGGTCGTCTCCGGCGCGGCGTGCGTCATCTTGGCGCCCGCGTCCTGGTGCTGCCCCGCGCCCGCGTACGCAACCGACAGCACTTCGCCGTGCGCCTTCGGACCGGTCATCACGACGGCCGGGTACTTCATCGTGAGCTTGGAACCGAGGTTGCCGTCGATCCACTCGACGGTCGCCTCGGTTTCGGCACGCGCCCGCTTCGTGACGAGGTTGTAGACGTTCGGCGACCAGTTCTGGATCGTCGTGTACCGGATGCGGGCGCCCGGCTTCGCGATGAGCTCCACCACGGCCGAGTGCAACGAGTCGTTCGTGTAGACGGGAGCCGAGCAGCCCTCGACGTAGTGCACCGACGCGCCTTCGTCGGCGATGATCAACGTGCGCTCGAACTGGCCCGCGCTCTCGGCGTTGATGCGGAAGTACGCCTGCAACGGCATGTCGACGTGCACGCCCGGCGGCACGTAGATGAACGAGCCGCCCGACCACACCGCGGAGTTGAGCGCCGCGAACTTGTTGTCGCCCGGCGGGATGACCGTGCCGAAGTACTTCTGCACGATCTCGGGGTAGTCGATGAGCGCCTGGTCCATGCTCGTGAAGAGGATGCCGCGCCGCTCGAGGTCTTCGCGGTTCTTGTGGTAGACGACCTCGGAGTCGTACTGGCTCGTCACGCCCGCGAGGAACTTGCGCTCCGCTTCCGGGATGCCGAGCTTCTCGTAGGTGGCCTTCATCTCCTCGGGGAGCATGTCCCAGTCGGAGACGGCGCCCTGCGTGGGCTTCAAGTAGTAGTAGATGTCGTCGAAGTCGATGGTCGGCATGTTCTTCGCGAACCAGTCGAGCATCGGCTTGCGCTCGAAACGCTTCAACGCGTTGAGCCGGAACTTCGTCATCCACTCCGGCTCGGACTTGTGATACGAGATGTCGCGAACGACCTGCTCGTTCAGCCCCTTCTTCGGCGTGACGGCATAGCTCTCGGTGTCGTGCCAGCCGAGCTTGTACTTGCCCAGATCGATGCCCGAAACGGCCATCGGCACACGCCTCCTCAGGTTCCGACCGGGTGCGGGGGCCTGGCGGCAGCCGGCCCCGGCGGTCGGGCAATTAACACTACGGCCATAGTAACAATCCCGGCGGCCCCGTCCAAGCCGGTCGTGGGGCCTGCCGGCCGCCTATCTCGGGCGTCAGGGCGCGCCGGTGGTGGTGGTCGCCCGGGCCGGGGCACTGGTCGAGGAGCTCGGCACCGTTGTCGTCGTCGGGCCCGACCCCTTCAACCTTCCGTCCGCGGCCCGCAGATCGGCCTGGGCGGCCCGGAGGTGGGTCTGATAACCCGCGAGGTCTTGTTTCGCGAGCGCCGCGTTGGCCGCGTCGAACTCGGCGAGCGCGTTTTGCACGAGTTGCGAGACGGTCGCGTTGACTGGCGGGTTCGAGACCGGCGGTCCCGGCACCGTCGTTGTGGTGGTAGTCGTCGTCGACCCCCCGGTGTTGAGCGCCGCCTTCACACCGCCCGACAACTGCAACTGGGTGTCATTTCCGGTCACGAGCGCGGTGACCGCGTCGCTCATGTCGCGTCCGAGCACGGCCCGCTGACCGACGGCTGCCGCCACGGCGAGATAGCGCGGGAAGGTCGTGGTTCCTTCGCCGAGGATCCACACCGGCCGGACG
Organism: Actinomycetota bacterium; assembly: GCA_003134555.1. Classification (GTDB taxonomy): domain Bacteria; phylum Actinomycetota; class Acidimicrobiia; order IMCC26256; family PALSA-610; genus PALSA-610. Next base: position 74,790 of record PLBO01000151.1, on the reverse strand, counting down.
TACATGATGGCGTTGCCGATCGGTATCAGCTGCACGTTGCCCTGGATCACCTTCGAACCCTGGCTACCCAGCAGCGTGAACTGGCTGCTGATGAACTGGTCCGATTGGATGAGCGTCGCCGCCTGACCGGGCGACGGCGCGGAGGTATCGGGAACTTGGTACAGCACGAGCTTGCCGTAGTTGGCGCCATCGGATTGCGCGAACGCGAACGCCGACAAGATCCCGCCCTTGAGGCGCGGCGTGAACGACCGCTCGAGTAAGAACTCCTGCTGCGACGGCGGCTTGCCCGGGTCCTGTGGCAACGCCATCGTGAGGTAGAGCGGATCGATCGGACTGCCCGACGCCGCCAGTGTCGTGTTGCGCCCGCCGTTGTTGCCGCTGGCAACCGCGGTCGCTACAGCTACGGCGCTCGACGTGTCGGGGCTCGGAGCGACATCCCAGATCGCCTGCTTGTTGAAGTATTGAACGGGGTCGGTGATGTGGTACAGCGCGTACTGCTCCGTTTGGGCGCTGAAGATGTCTTCCGGGTAGCGCATGTGCGCGCGCAGGTCGGGCGGCATCGTGCCTATGTCCTGGAAGAGCTCGGGGAACGCCTTCCGGTAGGTCTTGATGATCGGATCGGCCGGGTCGACGACGTAGAAGTGAACCGTTCCGTCGTAGGCGTCGATGGTGGCCTTCACCGAGTTGCGCACGTAGTTGAAGTCGGTGTCGAGCCCGCTGGTCGGCGGCTCCTGCGGATGGATTGATTGCGAGTACGGGTAGTTGTTCGTGGTCGTGTATGCGTCGAGAACCCACTGGATGCGGCCGTCGACGATGACCGGGTACGGGTCGGAATCGAACTTGAGGAACGGGGCGATGGTCTGCACCCGTTGCTTGATGTCCCGGATGTAGATGACCCGCGAGTTGTTCGTCACCTGACCCGAGACCCAGAGGTTCCAATCGCCGAACCGGATTGCGAGCGCGGTCTTGCGCAACAGGCTCGACACCTTCACGCCGGCCTTTCCTTGATACGTCGTCGCCTTCGTGGTGCCCGCGTTCGCCGCCTCCTGTTCCGCGACCTTGGTGTCGACGATTGCGTAACCGCCGACGCCCTCGCCGAAGTAGACGCCCGTGTACTTCGGGTCGAGCGCGCTCTTGAGCTCGCCCGTCGGCGGGATGCCCTCGAGCACGTAGCTCGGCTGGTCGGTGTTTACCGCGTTGGCGGCGGCGGCGACCGCGCCGTAGCCGTGGGTGTACACCAGGTGTTGGCTGGTCCACGACGTGTCGGGAAGATGGGCGAGGTCGAGCTCGCGTACCGACGCCAGGATCGGCTTCGATCTTTCGTCGCCGATCTTGTAACGATCGACGTCGACGTCGGTGAACGAATAGAACGGCGTGATCTCCTGCGTGACCTTGAACGCGTCCTGCGCCGGCAGCGGGTCGTAGAGCCGCGCGTTGTCGAGCGTCGGCTTCGCCGCGGTGGTCGCGGCCGTGCTCAGAGTCGCGTCGTAGTTGAACGTCTTCGTCGTGATACTCGAAAGACCGAACGCGTCTCGCGTCGCGGCGATGTTGCGCACGATGTAAGGCTGCTCGCGCGTGAGCTCATTCGGCTGCACTTGGAACTTCTGGATGACGGCGGGATAGATCGTGCCGACGACGATGGAGATGAAGCCCCACAACCCGACCGCGATGATCGGGAAGACCCACCCCCGGCGCCAGATGTTGACGATGAACAGGCCCGCGGCGGCGATCGAGATCACGATGAGCAGGCGCAGCGCGGGCAGGTGCGCGTGCACGTCGGTGTACGTCGCACCGTCGACGAAGCCGTTCTTCGACCTCGTGAGCGCGAACTGCGCCAGGTAGTACTGGTAGGTCTTCGTCAGCGCCATCAGCCCGAGGAGTACCGAAAGGTGCACCTTCACCTGTGGCGTCACCCGCTGGAACGGGCTCTGGAGCCGGATTCCACCGTTCAGGTAGTGGAAGACCCCGCAAACGATCAACATCACGAGCAGCGCGGCGAACGTCCAACCGGCGGCGAACTGCAAGAAGGGCAGTCGGAAGACGTAGAACGAGATGTCCTTGTGGAACTGCGGATCCTTGATCCCGAACGACGTGGAGTTCGAGAACAGGATCCAGCTCTGCCACTGCGCCGCCACGCCCGAGCCCATGATGAGCGAGAAGAAGGCGGCGACGACCACGCGGACGCGTCCGGCGTAGGGCGCGACATATCCGCGGTAACGCTCGATGATCTCGTCTTCCGGACCCGTCCCTCGATAACGCGGCGCGATGCGGTCGGTGACGATCAGGTTCACGAGCATGAGAACGAAGAAGACCGCGGAGAAGATCAGGGCGGGAACGGCCTTCGCCGACAACAACGCGCGCCACGTGTGCGAGAAGCCGACGTCTTTGAACCAGAGGTAGTCGGTGTAGAACCGCGCGAGTCCGCGCAGGCTCAGGAGTAAGACGACGAGTACGCCCGCCGCAACGATCAGCCAGCCCCGTAGGCCGAACGGACGTCGACGGCCCTCGACCGGCACAACTCGCATCACGGCGATATTAGGTCACGGGCAACAGTGGAGGCCGGTCGCGAACTTCTGCGGCGTCGCTCGGTTCGCGGCGCGCTCGATGCGCCCCGATTACCGACCCTCGACGTAACCGGAGGGAGCAAGAAGGCACCTGCAGCCTGGATGCGCAGGTGGGAAGGCCTGCCCGGTTGGGAACTGCTTGCCTTTCACCGTCGGCTCCAGCGCGTTGTCGTCACAATCGGAGCACCGGCCTTCCTCGAACGGGATCCACCACAGGACCGCCTGATCGGGGACCGCGTCGTATACGCCGCGCGTCCATGCCGACGCGAGGACGTCGCCCAGTGTTCGCTCGAGCGATTGGTTCTTCCACTCGCGATAGCGAGCACCGATCCGCTCGACGAGACCTCCGGTGTCACCCACCTCGCCGGAGTCGATCGCGACAGTGAGCCGATCACGGAGCGGCACCACGACGGCCTCGGCGGCTTCACCCGCGAAATCGTCGCTCGCGGGCTCGGCGCTCGCGCCCGCGGCAGTCCGCCCGGCTCCATACGCGCGGTCGAGTGCGTCACGCAGCACCTTCACCCAACCCTCGCGCGCCGCGTCACCGTCGCCCAGCACCTGCTGCGCGCTCGGGCGACCTTTGTGCCGCCGCACCGAGTCGAGCAGCGCGTTCTGGTCGTCCTGAGCCCGGCGCTTGGCCCGCTTGAGCAACGCCGTCATCAGTGGATCGATCGCCTTGGCCCTCCGAGTCCGCCATTCTTCGGCGGAACAACGCTCCACGTCGGGCGCGGCGGCGATCGCCTCGACCGTCTCGGTTTGCTGGCCGGTTCCCGTCGCCGGCTCGTCGGAGCCGGCGCGCAACCGCGCGAACAGCGTGTCGACGTCGGCCAGTGCGGTCGCGACGTCGGTCTCGACGTCGTCGGCGAGGGCCATCGGGGCGAGCCGAACGTGTTCGGCGGGCTCGTCACCGCTCGAACCTTCGGCGTTCTCCTCGCCCGTTGTGCCGGGAGCGGTCGCGTCGGCGAGCTCCGCCGGGATCGCGACGTCGAGCTTCTCGATCTCCGCGGCGATCTCGGCCGCGATATCGATCGCTTCGTTGCTCGACGCCGATCGTTCGACCGCGGCGCGCGCCTCGACCTGTGCGAGCGCTCCGGTGGCATCGAGGAACGTGCGCTTGACCGTGCGGTACGCGTCAAGGAGACGGTCGCGCCCGCCGCGCAAGGCCTCGATCTGCGCGTTCAGGAGCGCGCGCCGACGCACCAGATCGCCGAGCACGCGCTCGCGCGCAGACTTCGCCTCGTCGAGCATCTCGCGACCCTGCCGGCGCGCGCCGTCGACGAGAGCCTCGGCGTCGGCCTTCGCCTCGTCGAGCGTCGACGTCGCGTGTGCCTCGGAGGTCGCGAGGAGGTCGGCTGCTTTGGTCTCGGCTTCCGCGGCGCGCGACGCGAGTAGCTCGGCGGCCTCGGCGCGCGTCCGCTCCGCCGCACTCGCCGCTTCCTCGACCAGGTGCGCCGCCCGGTCTTCGGCCTTCTTGCGGATGTCGTCGCTCGCCTCGCGCGCGGAGCGCAACAGCCGGGCCGTCTCTTCGCCGAGGGCGTCGAGCAGCTCCTGTTCGGAGAGCGGGCGCGGCGTGCGAACCTGGTCCTCGAGCGCGTCGATCGCCGACTCGAGCTCGGCTTCGCGTCCGCGGGCGATCGCGAGCTCCTCGGACACGCGCTTCAGAAATGCTCTGACTTCGGTCTCGCTGAAGCCGCGCACACCCTTCGCGAAAGAACGGCTCGCGACCTCGTCGGTCGATAGCCGCGGTGAGCTCGAGATCAATCGCTGTCGCCGGTCGGACTCGTTCATCGGAACCCCCATACCCCCAACGCGAGGGATGCCGTGTGTCCGCCTGAAGGACATGATAATCGCGCGCTGCGAGGAAAGCTCCCGTGCGTCGCGGCCCGGGCGCACTTCGGGCGCAGTTTCAGGCGGCAGTCGTCGTCGAGGTCGTCGGAGCGCTCTGTCCAACCGGAGCACCGCCGTTGTCACGAAGCACCTTCAGCGCTTGTGCGAACGTCGAGACGGGCACCACCTTGATCTTGCTCCCCGCGCGCTTGGCCGTGCGGACCAAATCCGCCTTGCAGCTCGTGAGCGCCGCGGCCGGGTCGTCGGGTGAACATTGCGGCACGATGAACAACTTCACGTGCGCGGCGCGCGCGGCGACCGCCTTCTGCTCGATGCCGCCTATTTCGCCGACATTGCCCGCGGGATCGATCGTGCCGGTCACCGCGACGCGTTGACCACCCGTGAGATCGCCCGGCGTCAGGTCGTCGAAGATCGCGAGGGTCATCGCGAGACCTGCCGACGGACCGCCGATGGTCGTCGTGTCGACGTTCACCTTGAACGGGAACGTGAAGCGCGGCGACAGCTCGACACCGATCCCCTTCGGGCCGTTGGAGCGGCCGTCGCCGGGGAAGACGCCGACCCTGACGCGCACGCTGAGCCGCTTTCCCGCCCGCTCGACAACGAGCGCGAGCTGCTCGCCCACCTTGTGCTTCGCGATCGCGGCGCTCAAATCGCTCGCCGCGACGATCTTGTGCCCGTCCGCCGACACGATCACGTCGCCCCAGGACAGGACGTCGATCGCCGGCATCCCCGGCGTGAGATCGCTGACGACGAGGCCGGGCGCGACGCTCACCTTGTGGCCGGCGGTCTTCAGCGCGACCGCGGTCGCGAAGCTCTTCGCGTCGGCCATTTGCTGCAGCGCTTGGTCATTGAGTTGTTTCGGCGTCAGCCGGCCCGGGTTTGCGGCTCCGTCCTTGACGAGATCGATGTCGGAGTCGAGACGCGCGCGCACGTATTGCCAGAGGTTCACGTGGTAGGCCTCGCGCACGAAGAGGAGACGGATGTCGCCGCGCGGGGTTGGATACGTGTGTGCACCCTGGACGGAAACGAGAGGCGGAAGCGACAACGCGTCGCCCGGCGCGATGGTCGTGTAGGGAACCCGGATCGCGAAGCCCGCGATCACCACGGCGGTCAGCAATATCCCAAGCCCGAGACCGATCCGCGTGAACCAGGTGCCTCGCCGGCGATCGGGTCCGGACGGGCCGTCGAAGGCGGGTTCCGGACCGGCGCCGGCAGTGGTCGCCGTCCCTTCTCTGGTCATTCGTTCAGCTCTGGGCGCCGCGCGCCGACCGAGGAGCCGACAAAACGCGCGCGAAACCGAGGAGCTGCGACGTGACCATCGCCCAACAGATTGCCACGCCCACCCCGTCCGCTCGGTCGCGGCGGCCGGGTGCGCCGCTGCAAACGGCGCCGAGGTCACGCCGGCGGTCCGCGCTCGTCCGAGTCGTCGTCCTCATGGCGGCCACCGCCCTCGGCACGGCACTCATGGCGGGAGCGGCCGCGCTCGCGATCATGATGGCCGCGTCGAGCTTGGGCGGCTGAGGCCGTATCTGCAGGGCCGGTGTCGCCCCGTCCTCGACACCGACCCCGGAGCATTGATCGACGAGCGGCCGGTACGGTTCGCCCGGGCCGACCGGTCCGTCAAGGCACGATCGGCAAACGAACCGCGCCGCTGTAGGGAATCGCGCCGATACGGTCGCGGGAGATGGACCCGAACGCCCGAGCCGCCGCCGCCGCCGTCGAAAAGGACGCGAGCGAGCTCGCCGGGCGCGCGATCGACGATCCCGACCCGCGTGTACGCGCGGTCGCGATCGCCGCGCTCGTGCGCACGGCGCCGCGCCGCGTGAGCGCGCCCGTCTGGCGGCGAGCGGCCCGAGACGCCGACGCTCGCGTGCGTCGCCGCTCGGCCGAGGTCGCGCCGAAGCTCGGCCGCGCGGTGACGGGCGCGGCGCTGGTCGAGTTGCTGGCCGACGACGACGCGTGGGTAGCGGAAGCCGCGGCCTACGCGATCGGTGAGCACCCGAGACCGTCGCGCGCCGCGATCAAGTCGGTCGTACGAGCCGCGACCGCGCACGCCGACCCGCTCGTTCGTGAGGCGGCCGTCGCGGCGCTGGGCGCGCAGGGCGATCCCGCGACGCTTGCCGCCGTGCTCGCCGCGTGCGACGACAAGCCTGCGATCCGCCGGCGTGCCGTCCTCGCGCTCGCGGCCTTCGAAGGTGACGAGGTCGAGGCACGGTTGCGCACGGCCTTGGAAGATCCCGATTGGCAGGTGCGCCAGGCCGCCGAGGATCTCCTGGCCGTCACGCCGTGACGGCCTACTCCGTAGAGATGCGCTACTCCATGAAGAGATCGCGCAGGCTGTCGAAGCTCTCGAGGCAGCGGCCCGCGCCGAGCACGACGCATTCGAGGGGTGCGTCGACGAGGTGCACCGGCAGATCGGTCTCCTCGCTGATGCGACGGTCGAGTCCGCGCAGCATCCCACCGCCGCCGACGAGGTGCACGCCGTTCATGATCAGATCCTGCGCGAGCTCGGGCGGCGTTCGCGCCAGGCACGAGATGACCGCGTCGCAGATCGCACGGAGTTGCTCCTCGATCGCGCCGCGCACCTCCTCGGGCACGAGCATGATCGTCTTGGGGAGGCCCGACATCAGATCGCGTCCGCGAACCTCCGCCTTGAACTCGTCGTCGATCGCGTAGGCCGAACCGATGGCCAACTTGATCTCCTCGGCCGTGCGCTCACCGATCGCGATGCCGTACTCCCGGCGGACGTAGGCCTGTATCGCGGCGTCCAGGTCGAAGGAACCGACCCGCAACGCTTCCAATGCGACGATGCCGCCCAGCGATATCACCGCGATCTCAGTAGTTCCGCCGCCGACGTCGATCACCATGTTGCCCATGGGCTCATGGATCGGTAGTCCGGCCCCGATCGCGGCCGCCATCGGCTGCTCGAGCAGGTGGGTCTGGGCCGAACCGGCCCGGCGCGCGGCCTCCAGCACGGCGCGCTTCTCCACGTGGGTGATGGCGGAGGGCACGCAGATCAGCACCCGTGCGCGTGACATGCGGTTGACCCCGGCGCGCTGGAACAACAGGCGGATCATCCGTTGCGTGATGTCGAAGTCGGTGATCGCGCCCCCGCGCAACGGTCGGACGGCCACGATGTATCCGGGAGTGCGGCCGATCATCTGCCACGCCTCTTGTCCCATCGCGAGCACGTCCTGCGTGCGGCTGTTCAGCGCGATGACGGTCGGCTCGTTGAGGATGATGCCGTTGTTGCGCGCGTAGACAAGCGTGTTGGCGGTCCCGAGATCGATCGCGAGGTCGCGCGGCAGCTCAGCTCGCCTTTCCCTCCGGCCGGCGGCGACGGCGCGACGGCCCTTCGGGCGCGAGCGCTCGCAGGTTGCGCTCGAACTCGTCGATGCTGTGTTCCATTGAGTTCGGGCGCCGGTTGCGAAGCAGCACGACGGCGATGCCGAGAATGCTGCCGACGACCGCGATGAGCAGGAATCCCACTCAGCGCTCCGACGCCGATGTGGCCGGACGGATCTGATGCTGCTCGACTGCCCAATCGGAGCCGCCCGACCAGTGCTCCTGCTTCCAGATGGGTGCTGATCGTTTCAACGTGTCGATCGCGAGCTCGGCGGCCTCGAAGGCGACGCCCCGATGCGGCGCCGACACCACTACGAGGACCGACGCTTCGGAGAGCCTCAGATCGCCGACGCGATGCAGGAGCGCGACGCGCACGATGTCGGGCCAGCGGCGTCGCATCTCCGCGACGATGTCGGTGAGCGCCCGCACCGCCGGCTCTTCGTAGGCCTCGTAGGTCATGGCTTCGACGCCCGGACGACCCTCGGCGTGATCGCGCACGACCCCGGCGAAGGTGACGACCGCCCCGGCCGACGGCACGGTCGCCCATTGCGCCGCGATCTCGCCCGGCAGGGGTTCGTCAGTGAGCGCGACCCAGTCGCGCGCGTCGGGGATGGGCCGGAGCACGGCGCTCAGTCTACGGAACGACCCTGGTCGCACGCCTGCCCGCGGTCGCGTCCGGGACGGGCGTCGGTACACTCGCTCGGCGATGGGGCAAGGCAACGGCCACGACGACAAGCCCCCCGACGAGCACTCCGAGGGTCCCGACGACGAGCCCGACGACGAGCACGCGGGCGGTCGTGTTCCCCTCCCCGACCCGCTCGACCGGGTGTGGCTCCACCCGACCGAGCTCTCGGTCCTGGGCGCCGCGTTCGCGCCGCCGACAACGGCGAGTGGAGCCCGCCACCGAACCCTGCCGTGGCTCGCGCCACTGCTCGCCGGCGCGGCCGGAGCCCTGCTCACCGTGGCCGTGCTCGCGGTCACGGGATCGTTCGATCGATCGTCCTCCGGGGATGCGACCTCGGCCACACGTGATGCGACGACCACCCGGGCGCCAACCGCGACCGACACGCTCGCGCGACTGAGCCCTTCCGTCGTCGCGGTGCTCGCGCGCGACGCGCAGGGCACGCGGCGCGGCTCGGGGGTTTGCGTACGCCACGGCACGCAACTGCTGACCAGCGCGCGCGTCGTCGGAACCGCGAAGACCGTCCAGGTCGTGACCGCCGACCGGCGCCAACACACCGCCAAAGTCGCCGGGCGCGATCGGGTCACCGATCTCGTCCTCCTCGACCTGCAGGACGCCGCCGACGTGCCCGCCGCCCAGCTCGCCGATCATGCGCCGCCGACCGGCTCACCGGTTTGGCTCCTCGGCGCGCCGACGGCCCCAACGACTTCGCCGTGGATGAGCGCCGGGATGGCGTCGTCGAACGACGCGCTGGTCGTGAGCGATCTCGGCCCCTCGACGGGCGGTCTGCTCGAGACCGACGCCGCGAGCACCGCGGCGGTGGTCGGTGGCGCTCTCGTCGATGCATCGGGATCGGTCGCCGGCATCGTCCTCGGACACGTCAACGGGAGCGCGACTACCTATGCGGTCTCGATCGACGTCGCAGTCGCGGTCGCGCGCCAGCTCGACGCGACCGGTGTCGTCCAGCACGGAACGTTGGGCGTCCGCGGCGCCGACACACCGCTCGGACCGATGATCGTGCAGATGACGAAGGAGGCGCCCGCCGCGCGCGCCGGCGCTCACGTCAGCGATCTGGTCGCATCGATCAACGGGCGCGCGGTCGAGTCGATCCGCGACGTCACGGCGCTCGTGCGGGGCCTCGCCCCCGGCCTCACCGTGGTGATGGAGCTGCGCCGGGGCGCACAGGCGCTCGAGGTACGCGTCCGGCTCGGCGCGACGACAGGGTGAGCCGGTTGACCGAGACCGAGACCGGGTTCGGCGGAGTCTCCGGGAACGACCAGGACGCGCGAGCATGGGAGCGTCCATCGACGTGAGGAGCCCACTCCGGTGACGCAAGCAGACGAGTTGGACGATCTCGACCGCGAGCTGTTGAACGCCGTCCAGTGGGACTTCCCGCTCGAGACCCGGCCATTCGCGGTGCTCGCCGACCGCCTCGGCGTCGACGAACCCACGGTGCGGAGCCGGGTGGCGAAGGTGAAAGAGACGGGAGTACTCCGCCAGCTCTCCGCGATCTTCGACACGCGCGCACTGGGTTACTCGTCCGCGCTCATTGCCGCCAAGGTCGATCCGGAACACATCGACGACGCCGCCGCGGTGATCAGCGAGCACCCGGGTGTCAGTCACAACTACAAGCGCAACCACGACTACAACCTCTGGTACACCGTCGCGGTTCCGCCCGGCGAGTCCCTCGACGAGCACATCGACGTGTTGCACCGCGAGTCGGGCTCACGGGTCACGCGCACCTTGCCGACGATCAAGCTGTACAAGATCGGCGTCAAGCTCGACATGACCGGGAAGACGGCGGCCGACGCCAAGGTGACCGTGCTCGAGCACGAACGTCCCGAGCGCAAAGCCGAGATGCCCGCGCCCGACCTCTCCGAGCTCGAGCTCGCGACGATCCGCGTAGTGCAGCACGATCTCGCGAACGTCGAGCGACCGTTCGCGGCATACGCGGAGCAGATCGGTGGCGGCGTGACCGAGAGCGACGTGCTGGCCGTCCTCCGATCACTGAAGGAGCGCAAGCTCATGCGCCGCTTCGCGGCGGTCATGAACCATCGCAGCGCGGGGTTCAAGGCGAACGCGATGGGCGTGTGGGCCGTCCCGGAGGATCGGCTCGACGAGATCGGGCCGCAGATGGCCGGCTTCGCCGCGGTGTCGCACTGTTACCGGCGCCCGACCTACGACGACTGGCCGTACAGCGTCTTCACGATGGTCCACGGCCGCACCGCGCGCGACTGCGAAGCGACGATCGAGGCCATCCGCTCCGAAACCGGCGTCGACGAGTTCTGCCTCTTGTGGTCGGTGAAGGAATACAAGAAGGTGCGGCTCGAGTACTTCACGCCCGCCTGGGACACCTGGTACGCCGAGCACACGACCCACGCGTAATCGCGATCGCGTCAACGGCCTCGGTGCCCGCGCCGCCGGGTCAGCCACCACGTGCCCAACGCGGCGCCGGCGGTGACCGCTGCCGCGCCCGCGACCCAGGGCACCAGGCTCGGGTCGGGCGCGCCGCTCGCGAGGAGCAGCGCCTCGTCGTTGGAGTGACGCGGCTTCCAACCCGCAAGCTTGAGGCGATCGTTCGCGACGACCCAGGGATGCACCAGGTACGGCACGAGCGCCGGCGGCGCGTCGCCCAGCCCGGTCGCCCAGCTCACCGCGAGCACGCGTGTCGCGAGCTGCGCGGGAAGCGCGGGCATGCGTGCGCGCGGCAGCAGCGCCCCCGCGTCTTCGTACGCGAGCCAACCGTCGGCGGCGACGTTGTACGCGCCGTCGAGATCGACCGAAGTGCTCAGTTCGAGCGCGGCCGCGGCGTCGTCGACGTGGACGACCTGAACCGGCGGCGACGCGCCGCGTACGCGCACCGGAGCGCGACCGGTCGCGACCGCCGTGAACAACGAGCGCGCCCCGACGCCGACGATCGGCGCGATGCGCAGCCGCGTCGCCGTGCGCCCCGGTGCAGCGCTCGCCCACTCGGCGAGGAGGCGCTCACACTCACCGTCGACGATGGCCGGCAGGTAACCGGGGCTCGGTCGCAACGGCGCGTCTTCGGTGATCGGCACCGGGTTGTTCGCCCAGGCGCCGTACACCGCGGTGCTCGACGGCCGCACGACCTTCGTCACACCGGCCGCCGTTGCCGCGCCGAGCACGCGCCGAGTGCCTTCGACGTTGACGCGCGTGAACAACTCGTCGTCGGGCAGCGGACCGATCGCCGCCGCGAGGTGAACGATCGACGACACGTCGCGCAGGTAGGGCGTGAGGTCGGTGCCGAGCACGTCGACCCGGTGGAATTCGAGCTTGCGCGCGCGCCGGGCCGGGTCACGAATGTCGAGACCGACGATCCGGTCGACATGGGGGCTGGCGTCGAGCAAAGGCAAAAGTCGTTGCCCGAGGAAGCCCGACACGCCGGCAACCGCGACGACGATTTCATCGGCCATGGTCCATAGACTGGCGTAGTGAGCGACGTTCCCCAAATGGGGGAAGGTTTTCCGAACCCGTTCAACCCGTTCGGCCTCGACGTCTCCGAGATCATGCGGATGCTGCAGTCGCCCGGCCCCGTCAACATGGAGGTCGCGCGCCGGACCGCGGAAACCATGGCGAAGCTCGACATGGAGACGGGCGAGCAACACGCCGAGCCGCCGATCGACCCCGAAGCGTCCCGCGTGCTCGACGACGTCGTCCGGGCCGCGCAGCTGATGGTCTCCGAAGCAACCGGCATCTCGGCCGCGCTGACTGTTCCGGCCCGCAGCGTCGATCGGGCGACCTGGTCGAGTGTGACCCTCACCGGGCTCGAACCTGTGCTCGGCGCGCTCGCGGCCGCGCTCGGCCGCTCCGATTCCGAACCCGACCCGAACCCCGCCAACCCGGCCGCCGCCGCGTTCTCCCCCGACATGTTGTTCGCAATGATGATGCCGCTGCTCCTCGGCGGGTGGGCCGGTTCGATGATCGGACTGCTCTCGCACCGGGCGCTCGGTCAGTTCGACCTGCCGCTGCCGCTCGACGGCGCGCCGAACCTGTTGTTCATCACGCGCAACGTCGACGCCTTCGCGCAGGAGTGGTCGCTGCCGCTCGACGAGCTGAGCTACGCGCTGGCGCTGCGTGAGGTCGTGCACGGCGCTCAGCGCGCGGTCCCTTGGGTACGCGAGCGGCTACTGCGTTGCGCCTCGGCGTACGTCGGCGCCTACGAAGTGCAGGCCGAGGCAATGGAGAGCCAACTCGGTGGCTTCGATCCCTCGGATCCGTCCTCGATGGAGGCGATCGCCAACCTCACCGACCCCGATGTGCTGCTCGGGGCAATGCGCAGCGAGCGGCAGGAGCCGCTCCTCGCGGAGTTGCAACGCTTCGTGTCGGTCCTCGAGGGCTACACCGACGTGGTCGTCGAGTCGATCGGCGAGCAAATGGTGCCTGCGCACGGCCGCCTCGACGAAGCGCTGCGCCGGCACCGGCTCGAGCGCGGCGATGCGACCGGGTTCGTCGATCGCCTCCTCGGCCTGGAGCTCAATCGTGGCCACTACGAAGCCGGCGCCGCGTTCTGTCACGGCGTGGTGGAGCGCGGCGACGGTTCGCTCGATCAGCTCAACCGCATCTGGTCGGACGAATCGATGGTGCCGACCGAGAGCGAGCTGGTCGCTCCGGGGCTGTGGCTCGCCCGAATCGATCTTCCCCTCGACCCGTGAGGTCCGGGACGCCGTGAGGCTCGGTACGACGTGAAAATCGGAGTGCTCGGCGCGGGCGTCATGGGCAGCGGGATCGCGCAGGTGTGCGCGCTCGCGGGCGACGACGTCGCCTGTTACGACGTCGCTCCGGCCGCGCTCGACGAGGCGCGCGCGCACGTCACCAGCGGGCGATTCGGTCTCGACAACGCAGTGGCGCGCGGGAAAGTGACCCGAGTGCAGGCCGACGCGGCATTGGCCCGCATCACGTTCACGGCGTCGTTCGAAGCGGCGGCCGCGTCAAATATCGTGATCGAAGCCGTTCCCGAGCGACTCGAGCTGAAGGTGCGCGTATTCCGCGATCTCGACCGGGTCGCGCCACCGGGCACGATCCTCGCGTCGAACACATCCGGGCTCCCGATCGCGGCGTTCGCGGCAGCGACCGACCGGCCGGACCGCGTCATCGGCTGGCACTGGGCATCGCCTGCTCCGGTGATGAAGCTCGCCGAGATCGTCGTGACCCCGGAGACCAGTGACGCGACGATCGCGACCGTTGTCGACACCGCAACGCGTTGCGGCAAGCACCCGATCGTCGTGAAGGACAACCCGATGCAGTGGGGGTTCGTCGCGAACCGCGTGTACTTCGCGATGGTGCGAGAGGCTCAACGCGTCGTTGACGAAGGCCTCGCCACGCGCGAACAGGTCGATCAACTGATGACGGACTGCTTTCGGTGGCCGAGCGGACCCTTCGGCATGGTCGCCGGCGCGGGCTCGGGCTGGACCTGACGGTTGCGCGACTCAGGTTCAGAAGTGCGAGAGCAGCGCGGGCGCGGGCGTGGCGAGGAACATGGCATCGGCGAGGGTGAGCACCTCGGGGCGGCGGACGTCGAGCCGCCCGGCGTCGGCGAGCTCGCTCCAACGGTTTCCCCCTAACGCGCACATGCCGAGCACTCTCGAATCGCAGACCAGATCCGGCGGCTCGGTCGTGGCGACGCAGCTCGTACCGTCGTCGCCGACCTCGACCGCCACGAGCGACCGCGTTCCGTCGGGCGCGTGCACCTCGACGACGACCCGGCCCGACACGGCATAGCTGCGCGCGCTCAACACTCCGAGGGGATCGAGCGGCGCGAGCCACAGATGGTCGTTCACGTAGTCGACGCGCACCCGGCGACTGTCGACGACGACGTGCCGGAGCGGATCGTCGATCGGAAGATTCGACGCCGCGACCGTGCCGATCAGATCGATGCCGAACGCGTAGCGCCACAGGCTGATCCAAGTTGCGGGTGATTCGGCTTGCATGTCGATGATCGACAATCGTCGATCAGGAAGCCCGCCGGACCAGTCGCCACCGATTTCGTAGACGACGTAGCCGTCGTCGCGACCCTGCGCGTCGGCATGGATCGCGACGAAGGATGCTTTCGCGCGTCCGACGATGTACTCCCAGAACACCTGCGGCCACCAGAAATCGGGTCGGGTGACCATTCCCGCGCGGGTGCGGCGCGCCCGGTCGTAAATTTCGGGGCACGCGATCTCGGCGTCCTCGCGTGAAACGAGGCGCGTCGTGCCCTCGTCGTCGTCCGGACGCGCGAACGCGATGCGAGCCCGCTCGGCGGTGAGACCGAGCCGCCACGTCGCGACGCCGTATCCGAAGCGCGTGTAGATCGCACCTTCGGACGCGGTGAGGATCGCGGCGGGCTCGTCGCGCGCGCGCGCGTCGTCGTGCATCGCGGCCATGAGTCGCGTGAGCACACCGCGCCGGCGGTGCGTGGGCAAGACCGAGACCCACGACACCGCCGCGGCAGGGAGGAACGCGCCGCCCGGCATCGTGAGCTCGAACGAGTAGGTCCGCGACACGCCGACCATGCGGCCGGCCTCGAACGCGACCCGGGTGCGCTCGAGCTCGCCCGTCGTCCAGCTGCGCGACGCGCCCGGCCGCAGCGGTTCGCCACCGAAGCCGCGCTGGTCGGCGAGCAGCAGATCGTCGACCTCGTCCGGTTCGACCGCGCGGATCTCCAAAGACATCTGCCCGTTCTAGCCCGACGGGGGCGGCGCCGCGGGAGCATTTCGCGCCGCCGCGGCGCGGCGGAAGGCGCCGACGTACGACAGACCGGCGAACAGCAGGACGACCGCGACGACGAAGATGCCACCTCGCCCGCCGCCGGGAAACACGACGGCGCCGACTCCACCGGCAACCCAAACCAGTTGGAAGCGGGTCTCGAATCGGGCGAACGCACGACCGCGCACCGACTCCGCGCCGTCGCGCTGCAGGAGGCTGTCGAACGCGACCCGTCCGCAGGCCGTTGCCGCGGCGACGGTCGCGGCCGCCGCGACGAGCGACACCCGCCCGTAGTCGCGTGCGGCGATCACGAGCGGAAGCGCGGGAACGAGCAAGGCGCCCGCGAGCATCCATTCCTCGCGCACCTTCTTCCGCAGGAACGGCGAGATCACCGTCCCGAGGCCGTTGCCCGCCGCGCTCGCCGCGAGCACGAGGCCGAAGACCCACGCCGGCTCGTGCGAGCGCTTCATGGCGAACGCGGCGAAGAACGTGAAGAAGCCGACGACACTGCGCAACAACCCCATCGCCGTTCCGGCGATGACGACGCTGGGAGCGTGGAGGGCGTCGCGTTCGTCAACTGTCTCCTCGGACCCCACCCGCTTGGCCCGAGGTATCCCGAACGCGCACACGGTGCCGACGACGAAGACCAGTGAGCCGGTGCGCAACACCCACGACGCGCTCGCGATCTTGAGGATGAGTGCGGCGATCGGAGCGGCAACCGTTGCGCCCACAACTCCGATGATGGCGAGCCGAGAGTTCGCGAGCACGAGCTCGTCGTGCGAATCGACGACCGCGGGAACCAGCGCGCTCTTGGCGACCGATTGGCCCTTCGAGAGCACGAGCGCACCGAACGCGAGCGGAAACAGCAGAGGGCTGTTGACCTGGTTCGCCATGAGCAGGCAGAGGACCGCGCGCCCGCCCATCGACGCCGCCACCATCAGTCGTCGGCCGCCACGGGTGCGATCGAGGAAGGGCCCGAGCACCGGCGCTACGAGCGCGAACGGCGCCATCGTAAGTATCAGGTACAGCAGGACCTTCGGACGGGCGGCGCCGACCCCCACGTCGAAGAAGAGCGAGCCCGCGAGCGACACGGTCACGAACACGTCGCCGGCCGTGCCGACCGCGTGGGCGAGCGCGAGCCGGGCAAACGGCGTGAACGTCGTCGACTCGAGGCGGGCGCGCGTATCCGTAGCGCGCCATCGTACGACGCCCATCCGAGCTCGACCGGGGGAAGGTCACGGAACGCGCTCGCTCACGCGCTCGCCCGGGAGCGGGCAGTTCGCCGAGCCCATACCATTGACGCCATGAGCCCGCCGGAAACGAGCACGGCGCGGGACGGTTCCCGCTACCTCAATCGGGAACTCTCGATGCTCGAATTCCAGGCGCGGGTGCTCGCGCTCGCCGAGGATCCCTCGCTCCCGCTGCTCGAACGCGCCAAGTTCCTCGCGATCTTCAGCGGCAACATCGACGAGTTCTTCCAGGTGCGGGTCGCGGGCATCAAGGAACAGCTGGCGGTCGGCGTGCGCTCGACGTCACCCGACGGTCTCGACCAGGTCGAGCAGCTCCGCGCGATCCGGGCGCGCGTCGAAGAGCTGGTGGAGCGCCAGGCCACCGCGTTCACCAAGGAGATCGGGCCCGCGCTCCAAGAGGCCGGCGTCGCCTTCACCGCCTGGCACGAGCTCGACTCCGACTCTCAGGCGCAACTCACACGCGTGTTCGAAGACCGGATCTTCCCGGTGCTCACTCCTCTTGCCGTCGACCCCGCGCACCCGTTCCCGTACATCTCGAACCTGTCGCTCAATCTCGCGGTCGTCGTGCGCGATCGTTCGAATGGCGAGGAACGCTTCGCCCGGGTCAAGGTGCCGCCGCTCCTCCCCCGGTTCGTGAGCGTGCCCGACAGCGCACAGTACGTACCGCTCGAGCAGGTGATCGCGGCTCATCTCGACGCGCTGTTCCCCGGCATGGAGGTGCTCGCGCAGCATCCTTTCCGCGTGACCCGCGACGCCGACATCGAGCTCAGCGACGAATCCGAGGATCTTCTCGCCGCGATGGAGATCTCGTTGCGGCAACGGACGAAGTTCGGCCTCGCCGTTCGGCTCGAGGTCGACACGAACATCACCCCCGAGGTGCTCGCGCTGTTGTGCCGCGAGCTCGAGCTCGGCCCGAACGACGTCTATCAGGTCGACGCGCCACTCGACCTGAACGGGCTCTGGGACCTCTACGGCCTGCGCCGACCCGAGCTGAAGTACGCGCCGTTCACACCGCAGAATCCGCCGCCGCTCGTCGGTGGCAAGGAAAGCGACGTCTTCTGGGCAATGCGAAGCGGCGACGTGCTCCTGCACCACCCCTACGACTCGTTCGCGAACTCGGTCGAGGCGTTCGTGGAGCAGGCCGCGAGCGACGACTCCGTGCTCGCGATCAAACAGGCGCTGTATCGCACCGGTGGCGACGAGGCGGGCATCGTCGCGTCGCTCGTCAAGGCCGCCGAGGCGGGGAAGCAGGTCGTCGCGCTCGTCGAGCTGAAGGCGCGCTTCGACGAGCAGGCGAACATCGAACGGGCCCGAATGCTCGAGCAGGCCGGCGCGCACGTGGTGTACGGACTCGTCGGGCTCAAGACTCACGCCAAGGTCCTGCTGGTCGTGCGCCAAGAGGCCGACGGGATCCGGCGCTACTGCCACTTCGGCACCGGCAACTACAACCCCAAGACGGCCACGAGCTACGAAGACCTCGGTGTGCTGTCGAGCGACCCCGATCTCGGCTCCGATCTGTCGGAGCTGTTCAACCACCTCACCGGCTACAGCCGGCCGGGCGAGTATCGAAGGCTGCTGGTCGCGCCAATGCACCTGCGCGACGAGTTGCGCGACCTGATTCGCGGACAAGCCCAACCCGACGGCGAGATCACGATGAAGATCAACGCGCTCGTCGACTCGGAGATGATCGACGAGCTGTACGCCGCGTCCGAGGCCGGGGCGAAGATCGATCTCGTCGTCCGCAGCATCTGCTGCCTGCGCGCCGGCGTGCCCGGGCTGTCGGAAAACATCACCGTGCGTTCGGTCGTCGGCCGGTACCTCGAGCACTCGCGGATCATCCGCTTCGGCAAGGCGGGCGACCCGGACACCGAGTACGTCATCGGTTCCGCCGACCTCATGCCCCGCAACCTCGACCGACGCGTCGAAGCGATGCTGCGCATCACCGACGCGCGTATGCGCGCGCGCCTCGACGAGATCCTCACGATCAACTTCGCCGACGACGTGCTCGCCTGGACGCTCGAGCGCGACGGCACGTGGCACAAGGTCGAGACGGTGGCCGGCGTCGAGTCACAGGTTCGGTTCCAGGAGCTGGCGGTGGCACGCGCCAAAGTCCGCACGCCCGACGGCTGATGCCATGAGCGGTCGCGACATCACCGTTGCCGAGGTTGTGCGCCGGGCGATCACGCAGTCGTACGCGCGACTGATCACCTACGAGGCGGAACTCCGGATCGGCGACGATCCCGAGTCGGTCCACCAAGCACGCGTGGCGACGCGCCGGCTCCGTTCCGACCTGCGGACGTTCGAGCAGTTCGTCGACGCGCAGTGGGCCGCCGACCTTCGCGCCGAGCTGCGGTGGTTGGGTTCCGAGCTCGGAGCGGTACGCGACATCGAGGTGCAGCGTGATCGTTTGCGCAACCACGCCCAGCTTCTCCCGCCGGCCGAGGCGGAAGCGGCGCGACGCGTCGTACGCCGGCTCGACGCCGACCGCGCCGCGGCGAGATTCGATCTGGTCGCGGCGTTGAGCCAGGCGCGCTACACGCAATTGCGGTCCCGGCTCGCGGCGGCCGCGGCGCGTCCCGCGTTCACCGCCGCCGCTCTCGCCCCCGCTTCCGACGCGCTGGCGCCCGTGGTGCGCAGCCAGTGGAAGAAGGTCCGGCGTGCGGTGCGCAAGTTGGGCGACAACCCTCCGGACGAGGCGTTGCACTCGACTCGAGTGCGAGCCAAGCGGTGCCGCTACGCGGCGGAAGCGTGCGAACCCGCGTTCGGCAAGCGCGCGCAGCGGCTCGCCCGCGCAATGGCGAAGGTGCAAGAGGTGCTGGGCGAGCACCACGACGCCGTCGTCGCCGGCGCGTGGCTCGTCAAGACCGCGCACGAGTGCTCGCCCGCCGAGGCGTACGCGATCGGGATGCTCGCTCAGATCGAACGCGAGGCCGCGGCCGCGGCCCGGGCCCAGTTCCCCGCGGCGTGGCGGCGGGCCGACACCAAGCGTGTGCGCGGCTGGTTGTGAGCAAGCGGAACGTCGTTCGCGCCGCGGGTGGCGTCGTGACGCGCGATGCAATCCATGGAGCGTCCGGCGGATCGCTCGAATACCTCGTCGTCCACCGGCCGCGCTACGACGATTGGAGCCTTCCGAAGGGCAAGCTCGAACCCGGTGAGTCGTTCGAGGACGCGGCGCGGCGAGAGATCGAAGAGGAGACGGGCGTCCGGGTCGAGCTCGGCGTCGTCCTCCCGACCAGCGAATACGTCGACCGGCACGGTCGCCCCAAGGTCGTGCATTACTGGAGGATGACACCAGTGGGTACAACCTCGTGGAATCCGAACGACGAGGTCGACGAGGTGCGTTGGATTACGGCCGCGGAAGCGGCGACACTGCTGTCGTACGAACACGACCGCCGCCTGGTCTCGGCGGTCGACAACATCTCCCGCGGAGGTTCGTAGTGACCATCTATCTCGTTCGCCACGCGAAAGCGGGAGAGCGCCACGTCTGGGATGGAGACGATCGGCTGCGTCCGCTTTCGGGACGCGGTCACCTACAAGCGCGCGGACTGCTCGAAGTCATCGCCGACGCGCCCTTCGAGCGGTTGCTGTCCAGCCCGTACGTACGCTGTATGGAGACCGTGGTTCCGCTCTCCGGTGAACGCGGTGTCGCGATCGAACCGGTCGACGCGCTCGCCGAAGGCGCCACACTCGACGAGGCGCTGGCGCTCGTGCAGAAGCACACGACACACGGTGCGGTGTTCTGCACGCACGGCGACGTCATACCGATGCTCCTGCAGCACTACGCGGAACACGGCGTCGACATCGGTGCCGCACCGCAATGGCCGAAGGGCTCGACGTGGGCGCTCGACACCGATGCGACGGGCGAGGTCACGTCGGCTCGATATTTGCCGGCCCCGCCCGACTAGTACTCGCCGGCGTTCGTCGCTACTCCGAAGTCGTCGCGCACCGGAGAGCCGGCGACGATTCGTAGACTGCGCGTTTCCCCCCGGAAGGACTGCACAGATGACCCTTGCGCCCGGCGCCGAAGCACCCGATTTCACACTGAAGGACCAGGACGGCGACGACGTGACGCTCTCGTCGTTCCGCGACGAGCAGAACGTCGTGCTCGTGTTCTATCCGTTCACGTTCACCGGAGTGTGCCAGGGCGAGCTGTGCTCGCTTCGCGACAACCTCTCCGAATACCAGAGCGCCAGCGCGCAAGTGCTCGCGATCTCGTGCGACTCGCGCCACGCGCAGAAGAAGTGGGCGGAGGAGCAGGGCTTCACGTTCCCGGTGCTGAGCGACTTCTGGCCGCACGGCGCGGTCGCCCGGGCGTACGGCGTCTTCAACGAGCAGCTCGGCTGCGCGAATCGCGCCACGTTCGTGATCGACAAGCAGGGCAAGATCGTCGACGACTTCGAGTCGCCGAATCTCGGTACGCCCCGCGACAAGGCCGAGTACGACGCGGCCCTCGCGAAGCTCTAGGTACTCACGACCCGTCGCGCCGTGACCGAGACGGTCAGTCGCGCGGGGGCACTTTCGGCGGGTCGATCTGGAACACCGTGCGCTGCGTCCCGATCGCCGGCCCGTCGAGCAACATGCGCAACTGGCGCCCGAAGGGCACCGCGAAGACCAGCTCGCCGGTGCGGCCGGTGCCGGGGGCGTAGCTGCCGTCGAGACCGTTCGGATGCCCGGCGACGGCGACCGCCGGATGCTGCCCGTTCCTGTCGTCGGCGATCGTGAAGATCTTCGTGGCGTTCACGCTCACCGCTTCGGGCCCGACATTCACCATCTTGATCTCTACGCCCACGTACTGCTGGCCGTCCGGCGCGGCCGCGAGTCCGGCCGGCGCATACGACAGCTTCACCTTCCTGACCTGCATGCTCCAGCCGTTGGGCAGGCCCACCACGTCGCCGACGTTGAAGGGGATCGGGTTGTACAGCTGGTTCGGATCCTCCGTCGAGGCCGTCCGCGGGATCGACGTCGATCCGGAGGTGCTCGGAGAAGTTGTGGAGGTCGTGTAGGTGGTCGAAGTCGTCGAGCTCGGCGATGCCTTCGGGTGACTGCTGCTCCCGCAGCCCGCGACGACAACGGCCGTCCCCAATCCGACCGCGAGCATCTGTCCGGCGCGCCGACGGGTCGCAGCGATGACCACGTATACCTCCAGAGCGTGAAACGAGTCGGAGGTCCCGGCATCCGTTGCCGGGACCTCCGATCGTTTGTCGAAGTCGACGAGCAGATTACGGAATCGGAGTCGGCTCGAACCGGCAGGTCGAGTTCGGGTTACCGGAGCCGCCGGTGACACCCGACCCGATCGGCACGAAGCCGGCGAGGGTGATCGCCTGGGCCGCGAGGCCGGCGCAGAGGTAGCCGGTCGACGACGGCGAAGCCGTCACGCCGATCAACTTCCGGACGTCCGCGGTCTGGGTCGTGTACGACGACGGGTGGGCGTCCGTGCGCACCACGTTGTAGATCCAGCGGGAGTCGATGAAGGTTCCCGCCGGGTTGACGGTCGTTGTGCTCGGGGCCACGCCGTTGATCTGGCCGAGCGTCGCACCGTTGCGGAGGTCAGCCTCGAACTGCTTCGACTGCGCGGTCCACCGTGCGTAGTCGAACGCGTAGATGGCGCCGGGCTTGGTAGCCAGCGTCACTGCGCGGGCGTCGTGCTCCTGGAGGAACGTCGACAAGTGGCTCGCGTCGCAGTTCGCGTCGATCGTGTTGCCGTTCAGCACGTTCGAGTTGAAGAAGCTGTACGTACCGGAGCTGGTCTGGGGCGCGTACTTGACGATCGCACCCGCGGTGCCGCCGACCTGATTCCAGTTGGAGACGATCGGGAGGTGCGTCGACGCCGAGCAGGTATAGATGTTGATGAGCTGGGTCGGCGTCAGGGTGGCGGGCGCGTGCGAGCCCGGGAACTTGACCCAGTCGACCGCGCCGATGGCGTAGGCCCAGAACTCGAGGTTCGCCGGGTCAGTGCTCTTGCGGCCCCGCGACGAGCGGGCGAAGTCGACCTGGCCGGTCTTGTCCGCCAGCAGGCATGCGATACCCGCCGACGAGCCGTTCGGCGGCGTGCTCCCGCCACCGCAGGGGCCATTGACCGTGGTCAATGAGTCCCAGAGGTAGCCCGGCGCGACGTTGTCCTCGGGCACGTAGGTGCCCGCCGGGAACGGCGCGCTGTTGACGGGCGGGATCTCGGTGACGTAGTCGGTGTTCACGTTCTTCGTCGTGTTCACGTTGTACTGCGGAGCGATGCCGTTCATCATCCAAAAGGATGTGTCCGAGCCCGCCTGGCCGAGCGAATGCTGGCAGACCCCGGCAGTGACGCCACACGTCAGGATCGTCGGCCCCGTGTTCGGAATGGGCGCCGCGCCCGCAGGTAGTGCTGACGCCGCCATCACGGCAGACACTACGGCTCCCGCGACGACGCCCAGCCTGGTCAGTCGATTTCGCACTCTGTGCCTCCCTGGAAGGTGGTTTCGAAGGTGCTCATCTACGCACGCCCACGTGAACGTGAGGCGTGGGGAAGGAGACGCGGCTCTGAAGATTGCCCAACTTCACAGCGGAGGGCGTGAGATCACAGCGTCGCGGGCAACAGACGCGCCGCGTTCTCGAAGAAGAGCCAGAGTGCGGCCGCGAGCACCGGCGTGAAGACCACCCAGGTCGTCATCTTCGACCATCGCGACGCCGCGAAAACCGTCATCAGTGCCGCGACGGCCAACAGCTCGAGCCACACGAGCGCGTACGGGACGGCGCTCCGTTCGCCGGTCAGACCGAGGCCGTCCGGGTCGAGGGCGCGGCGCAGCGCCGTGGCAGGAAAGGGATCGCCGACGAGGGTCGCGGACACGACGAGCCGGCTACTCGCAGTCCAACGCGACGCGGAGGTGAACAACGTGAGCCGATTGTCGGCATGGTCCTGCACGAAGGATCCGTCGCTGCTCGCGAGCTCGACGACGCCGACGACGCGGTACTTCGCGCGGCCCTGGCCGGTCGTGACGGTGATGCTGTCTCCACGGCGCAGCGCGCTCAGGTGCCGGAACGGAGCACCGTAGATCGTGCGCCGCCCCGCGAGCACCGCATTGCCCGGCTGGCCCGGCAGCGGCGTACCGACGACATGGCCGGGACCTTCGCGCAGCTGGCCGCTGCGCGCGCCCTCCACGACGGCCTCGTGCAGGTGAAGACGCGGGATCTCGACGATCGCGACCGGGGCACCCGCCGGGATCGCGCCGCCGACCGGCGCCTGCGCGGACGCGAGCTCGGCGCGAAAGCGTCGCTGCAGACCGACCTGGCTCCGTGCCTGGGCAAGGCCCGACAGCCACAGCGCGAACACGACGAACGCCACGACGGCCGCGGCGAACACGCGGAGGCCTCGCCGCAACACGATCCCGACCTCGAGCGCTTCGCCCGCGATAGGAGTCGTGCTCGTCGGTTCGAACTCCGCGACAGCCGGCTCGTGTGGACGCAGCTCGAACGCACGGTCGGACGTCACCGTCGTCGACGCCGCGCTCATGGGGCCGGCTGCTCCGTGACGGAAAGCCTCGACGCTTTTCGCCGAACCCGGGCCGAGTTGATCCATCGAATCGCGCGGCGCCCGAACCCGTCGGCAGCACAGCCGAACAAGGCCAGAAACGCCACGGCTAACGCGACCGGTACCACGAGGTGGTCTCCGGCGCTCGGAAGCCGCAGTGCCGCGAACTTCGCGGCCGCACGCGCCGTCGTCGTCGGAGTCGCGCTTCCCGTCGGCTCGGTTCCGGTAGTCGCCGACGTGGAGGGCAGATTCGTTTGCGCGGAGCTTCCGTCCGCGTTCACGCCGCCGAGCGACGGGTTGAAGGCGGAACCGGTGGGCGCGACGAACGGAGGCGGAACCGGTGTCGTGGGCGTCGTTCCCAACGTCGTCGATGTCGTGGTCGGTATCGGATGCGGCGTGAGCGCCGCCGCAACCGCCCTCGTCTGCGCGACGAGGGCGGAAGGGAGCGGCGCGTACCCGTTCGGTACCGTCTGCTGCCCGGGTCCGACGGCGTAGTCGAGCAGACGCTGTAGCTGTACACCGACCGTCGTGTTCACGAACGAGGTCGGGAACATCGCGTGGTCGACCTTGGTGAGCGGCCACGCCCCGAGGTCAGTCGGCGCACTGGGCTCGACGTGAAAACCATCCTTCGTGGTGGTCATCGCGGTGTATCCCGCCGTGAGGCTGCGCGCACTGAGCGTCACGACCGGCTTGCCGACGCCCGTAGTGAGCTTCGCGATCGGCAGCGCGAATTGCTGCGCCGCGGGCAGGTCGAGAACGGCAAAGAATCCGTTTTGGATCGGGCTCGCGGGCACCGTGTCGGCGGGCTTCGTATGGGCGAACAGTCGCTCGGCGACGCCCGCCTCGCCGAGGCGTGGGAAGTACACACCGTTCTGGCTCCGGGCGTCGAAGACCTTGGTCGGGTAATCGATTCCCTTCCACTCCGGCGCGACGTCTTTGCGATACGCGTCATGGCCGTCGAGGAACGCGCGAGCGGCGTGGTCGGAGTTGAGCCAGTTGGTGACGATCCAGGTGTCGGCATTCTGCTCGGCGCGCAAACCGGGGTCGGTGCCCTGCAGCGGGAACGTGTGATTGGGGTTGAGTCTCTTGAACTCCGGATCGTCGAAGAACGTCAGGACGTCGGAGTCGCTGATCAGGCGCGCGACGAGTCGAGGAGTCAGGGTCAGATCGGTGATCGGCTGGTTCGTGACGGGGTCGATCACGTTGTACGCGACGACTACGGCCGTCAGGTCGATCGG
Organism: Actinomycetota bacterium; assembly: GCA_003134555.1. Classification (GTDB taxonomy): domain Bacteria; phylum Actinomycetota; class Acidimicrobiia; order IMCC26256; family PALSA-610; genus PALSA-610. The sequence goes on along the minus strand of PLBO01000151.1, from coordinate 49,654 downwards.
GGCGACCGTGAAGTTCGGCGCCTTGGGCCCGGCGTCACCGGGCTGGGGCGGGAGCGACGAGACTGCGACGTCGACATTGCGGTCGAAGAAGTCGGCACGAGCCTGGTCCGAAGACGTGCTGGTGACGTTGAGCGTCAGCGCGTGCTCACCGCCGCACAGGTCGGCCGCCCATTGGTAGAGCGCCGGCGCCGAAGACGCCTCGGTCTCGACGCGGGCGTCGAAGCGCTTCACGGGCGGGCAGTCGGCGGAGCTCTTGCGGAAACTCAGAGGCACGAGCGCGCGGGCGGAAGGCAAGCCGTTCGGATCGAAACCAGCTGGGGTCTGCTCGTACACGAGCAGCGAGCACGATTTGGTCTCACTACACGCGAGCTTCGGAAGCCGCGCCGTCGTCATGATGTCGATAAAGGTCCGGCCCGTGCCGTCGCTGCGGGTGACGCCCGACTGCTGGTTGCCGGACACCGACAGCGGGAACGTCAGGGCGGCGTCGCAGTCGGCGAGGACCGACTTCGGCTTGGCGACGCACTCCAGGATCACCACACCGAAGGTGCCGTCGGACCGGGTCGGGTCGAAGCCCTGCCAGCGGACTTCGACCACCTGATCGGTGAGATCGTTCGGCGGTATCACCTCCGCTTGGCGCCCGGTCGCGGCACCAACCGGCCGGCCGAGGAACACTGCGAACGAGCACACGAGCACTACGAGCGCGACGAGCGCGGCGGGCCTCCTGTAGGAGTCGGTTGCCGCATCGCGCGCGACCACGAGCCGTGTCTCGCGACCAATCGGAATCCTGCGCGATCTCACCGAGTTCCTCCGGCACACGTCGGGACGTCTCGCCGAGCGCGTCATCGTTGCTAACACTCCGGGCCCGCGACCTCCGACCCATCAGTGCAGTTGTCCCCCGTTGTTTCGTCGTCGTTCACCCGGAGGTCACTCGTCGGACAAGGCGAGCGGCTCGAATAACTGCTGACGCCGCCCGCGTCGAACACGACGGCTTGGGAGCCTCTTGTCCCCCTTCAGCGATGTGCTCGTAACCGCGTCGGAAGAGCCGCGCGTCGCCATCGCAATCACGCGCTCAGGTGCTGACCGGATCTACCGCCTCATCGTGCGGGCGAGCGGCGCGCTCACGCTCTCCTTGATGGCCCTGATTGGTCTTTTCCTCGCCGTTCGGTCGTGGCAAGCGCTCCACGTCGCGGGTTTCAGCTTCTTCACGCGCTCCACGTGGGCGCCGTCCCTCGGTCAGTTCGGCGTGTGGTCGGCATTGCTCGGCACCTTTCTGATCGCGTTCATCGCGTTGGGCATCGCCGTTCCCGTGTCGATGTGCGCCGCGCTCTACGTCACCGAGTACGCGCCGGCCCGTCTCCGACGCCCGCTGACGTCGTTCATCGACGTCCTCGCCGCCATACCCAGCCTCATCTACGGCCTGTGGGGACGCGCGTACCTCCAGCCGCATGCGATCGAGTTGAGTCGCTGGCTGGGCAGCCATTTGGGCTTCGTACCGTTCCTCCACACGAAGAATCCCGAGAACCTCGGGAGCTATCCGGCATCGACCTTCATCGCCGGCATCGTCGTCGCGCTGATGATCGTGCCGATCTGTACCGCGGTCATGCGCGAGGTGTTCTCGCAGGCCCCGCCCGGCGAGAAGGAGGGCGCGTTGGCGCTCGGCGGCACGAAGTGGGGAGTGATCAAGACCGTCGTGCTGCCCTTCGGGCGAGGCGGGATCATCGGCGGCTCGATGCTCGGGCTCGGCCGCGCGCTGGGCGAGACGATCGCGGTCACGCTCATCATCTCGCCCTTGTTCGACCCGCACTCCCTCACGCACGTGCTGCAGACGGGTGGCAACTCGATCGCGTCGCTGATCGCCTTGCGGTTCTCGGAATCGAACCAGTTCGGGATCAGCGCGCTGATGGCCGCGGGATTGACCTTGTTCGTCATCACTCTCATCGTGAACGCCCTCGCGTCGATCGTGGTCGCGCGTTCGCGCTCCGGTGCGGCGACGGAGATCTGACGACAGGTATGGCTTCCACCACCACTCCTGCGCGGGCGAGCGAAGTCGAGCTCACTCGAAACGAGCTCCCCGACAACCGGCTTCGCCCGCGCGCATTTCGTCGATCCGATGCGACCGACCTCGCTGCCGCCGCGCTGGGCTCGTTCTGCCTGGCGTGGTTGATCTACGAACGACTCACGCCGCTGTCGGGAATGCTTGGCTTCTTCGTCTCCTGGTACGCCCTGTTCCTCGCGACGGCGTGGTTCATCGCACGAGAGCGAGTCGGGGCCATCCAAGCGCGCGACCGGCTGGTCGGCATCGTCGTCGCGACGGTCGGCCTGGGAATGTTGATCCCGCTCGGTCTCATCGTCGGTTACACGGTCATGCGCGGCTACCACGCCTTCCGGCCCCAGTTCTTCACACAGGACCAGAGCCACGTCGGACCGCTGAGCTCCGCGACCCAAGGGGGCGGGTCCGCCGCCGTCGCGGGGTCGCTCGAAATGGTGGGAATCGCGGTCGTGCTCTCGGTGCCGTTGGGCGTGGCGACGGCAGTGTTCTTGAGTGAGGTCGGTGGCAGGCTCGCGCGACCCGTGCGGATGATCGTCGACGCGATGAGCGCCATCCCCTCGATCGTGGCCGGCTTGTTCATCTACGCCGCCTTCATCATCGCGCTGCACCAGACTCAGACCGGCTTGGCCGCGGCTCTCGCGCTCTCGGTGCTCATGCTCCCGACGGTGACGCGCACCGCGGAGGTGGTGCTGCGGCTCGTCCCCGGGGGACTCCGCGAGGCCTCATTGGCGCTCGGTGGCGGCGACTACAGCACCTTCCGTCGCGTCGTGCTCCCGACCGCGCGTAGCGGAATCCTCACCGCCGTGATCCTGGGTGTCGCTCGGGTCATCGGTGAGACCGCGCCTTTGATCCTGACCGCGCTCGGCAACACGTCGTTCAACGCGAATCCGCTGAAGGGCAAACAAGACGCCCTCCCGCTGTTCGTGTACCGGCTCATTCGCTTCCCGCAGACCGCCTCGATCGACCGGGCGTGGACAGGCGCGTTCGTGCTCCTCGGCATCGTGCTCGTCCTGTTCATCGCGGCCCGCCTCATCGGCGGCCGCGGACCGGGCCACATCAGCCGCCTCCGTCGTATCCGACTCGCGCGAAAGGGACTCGCTTGAGCACCATGGATGTCATCGACGTGCCAACGACCCGTGCGGCCACGTCGTCACGCGCCTCTTCCCTCGTCGCCGAGGACGTCAGCGCGTGGTTCGGCGAGCACAAGGTTCTGCAGCGTGTGAGCCTCGACATGGAGGCGAATCGGGTCACTGCGCTCATCGGCCCTTCGGGCTGTGGCAAGTCGACGTTCCTGCGGATTCTCAACCGCATGCACGAACTCGTTCCCAGTGCATCGCTCGCGGGAACGATTCGCATCGACGGAGTCGACATCTACCGCTCGGAGCTGCTCGTCACCGACATCCGTCGCACCATCGGCATGGTGTTCCAAAAGCCGAACCCGTTCCCCGCGATGACAGTCGCCGAGAACGTGGTCGCCGGCCTGAAGCTCTCCGGTCAGCGCCTGTCGCGCTCGGAGACATCGGCACTGGTGGAGGAGTGCCTCAGGCGGGCCGGGCTCTGGAACGAGGTCAAGAACCGGCTCGGTGCCGCGGGCGGCGCGCTCTCGGGCGGCCAGCAGCAGCGGCTGTGCATCGCGCGAGCACTGGCCGTGCAACCGGCGATCCTGCTCATGGACGAACCGTGCAGCGCCCTCGACCCGACGTCGACGCGGCGGATCGAAGAGACGATCGACGAGCTGCGCGAGCAGGTGACGATCGTGATCGTCACGCACAACATGCATCAGGCCGCGCGTGTGTCGCAACACTGTGCGTTCTTCCTCGCGGCGGAGGGTGCACCGGGAGAGATCGTGGAGCAGGGTCCGACCGAGAAGATGTTCTTCGAACCCGACGATCAGCGCACGCTCGACTACGTCACGGGTCGTTTCGGATGATCGGGCTCGTCACGCGTGCGATACCGCGTCGGGGCGGCCGCGTGCTCGCGCGTGTTGCGGTCTTCGCGATCATCGTGAGCGTCCTCGTGCCCGTCGCGGCCCGACCGGCGTACGCCGACGCGAGCATCGACGGTGCGGGCTCGACCTGGGTCCAGATCGCACTCAACCAGTGGTCCGCCGACGTTGCTCGTCAGGGCCTGTCGATCAACTTCCAGGGGGTCGGCTCGACCTCCGGTCGCGTGTTCTTCTACCAGGATCAGGTCGACTTCGCCGCGTCGGAGATCCCGTTCACTGCCGCGTACGCCGACGCCACGGGCACCGTTTCTACCGACGAAATCGCGCTTGCCGCGCATCGACCCTACGCGTATCTCCCCGACGTCGCGGGCGGGACGTCGTTCATGTATCACCTCTCGATCAACGGCAGCCTCGTGACGAGTCTCCGGCTTTCGCCGACCAACCTTGCGAAGATCTTCACGAAGGTCATCACCAACTGGAACGATCCGGCGCTCGCGGCCGACAACCCGCAACTACACCTCCCGAACCTCCCGATCCGGCCCGTGGTGCGATCCGACGGATCGGGTACGACCGCGCAGTTCAGCGCGTTCATGGCCAGCCAGACGCGGGACCTGTGGAACGCGTTCTGCGCACGGTCCGGCCTCCACCAGAACCCGTGCCCGGCCGTGTCGCTGTGGCCCGACATCAACGCGACGCAGCAGCAATTCTCCGACGGCGTCGCCGACTACGTGGCCGCGCCGTACAACAACGGTGCGATCACCTACGTCGAATACGGCTACGCCAAGCAACGAGGCTTTCCCGTGGCGTCGATCCTCAACCACGCGGGTTACTACACGCAGCCGACTCCGAACGCCGTGGCCATCGCGCTCCAGGGCGCCAAGCTGAACCCCGACCTCACGCAGAATCTCTCGGGTGTCTACGCGTTCCCCGACGCGCGCGCGTACCCCGTCTCCAGTTACAGCTACATGATCGTGCCGACGTCGACGGCACCGCCGTTCAACGCCGACAAGGGCAAGACACTGAGCAAGTTCATCCTCTACGTGGCGTGTGCCGGACAGCAGGAAGCGGCCCTGCTCGGCTATTCGCCGCTGCCGAAGAATCTCGTGCAGGCCGACTTCGACGTCATTCGCAAGATTCCGGGCCACGTCGAGCCACCGCCGATCGACCAGTGCGACAATCCGACGATTACCGGGAACTTCGTCACCAACAACGCACCTCCCCCGCCGCCGAGCGACCGGCAAGGTGCAACGCCGCCGACGACCGCGGCTCCGGCCGGGAGCGGCACGGCGTCCGGAGGATCGGGGCTGTCAAGTGGCGGAACAAACGGGAGCTCCGGCCGAACCGGTACGCGCACGACCGGCAAGAGCTCCGCGGTAACGAAGCTCGCAACGGGAAAGAGCGCCGCAGGCGCAGGGGGTCAGTCGGTCGCGCCCGCGGCGGATCAGAGCCTCGACGTGGCCGGCGGACCGATCTCTGCGCCGGCGGCCCGGGATCCGCTGCCCCTGTTGCTCTACGTCGTGGCCGGCGTGGTGGCACTGCTCGCCGTCTTCGGACCCCCGGCTCTCGGCCTGCAACTCCGCAAGCGACGATCGCAGACGGCACCCGTTCCTACCGAGTGAGCGCTACGACGCTTACGAAGCGACGGCCGCCGCGCGTTCGTAGCGATAGCCGACGCCACGGACGGTGACGATGCGCTTCGGATTCGCGGGATCGATCTCGATCTTCGACCGCAGCCGCTTCACGTGCACGTCGAGCGTCTTGGTGTCGCCGAAGTAGTTCGGTCCCCAGATCCGGTCGATGAGCACGTCACGCGTGAGCACGCGTCCCGCGTTCGTCAGGAGCAGCTCGAGCAGCTCGAACTCCTTGAGCGGGAAGGCCAGCGCCATCCCCCGCACGAACACCTCGTGCCGCCCGGCGTCGAGCCGGACGTCGCCGACCTCGATCACGTCGGCGGGATCGGCATCCTGTTCGGAAACGGGGAGTCGCCGGAGCAGGGCCCGCACCCGGGCGATCAGCTCGCGGAGGCGGAACGGCTTGCTCACGTAGTCGTCGGCGCCGACCTCCAAGCCCACGACCGCGTCGATCTCGGCATTCCTGGCGGTGACCATGATGATCGGAACACGCGATCGCGCCCGCAGCTCGCGACACACGTCGATGCCCGAGATCTTCGGGAGCATCACGTCGAGCAAGACCAGCGCGGGGCGCGTCGCGTCGAAACGCTCGATCGCCTCCGGGCCGTCGGCCGCGGTCTCGACGAGGAAACCCTCGCGTTGCAGCGCGACGGTGAGCGCGTCGCGGTACGACTGCTCGTCGTCGACCACGAGAATCAGGGGCGGGTCGGCCATCGGTCCTCCGTCGGTGTCGTTTCGGCGATGCCGCGCGCGGAGCCGTTCGCGAGCGGTACGTAGAGCGTGAACGTGGACCCTTCGCCCTCGCGCGAATGCACGGTGACCTCACCACCGTGTGCCTGGGCGACGTGACGCACGATCGCGAGCCCGAGCCCGGTGCCACCCGTGTCGCGGCTGCGCGCCCGGTCGACGCGGTAGAAGCGCTCCCAGATGCGCTCGAGATCACGCGTCGGTATCCCGATGCCGTGGTCGCGCACGACGAACGCGATCCGGTCGTCGACGACGCACGCACCGATCTCGACCGGTTGCTCCGGACCCGAGTACTTGATCGCGTTGTCGATCAGGTTCACCAGCGCGCTGCGCATCTGGCGGGGATCGCAGAAGATCTCGAGATCAGGGGGCTCCGGTCCGACGAGGAGCGGGACCTCGGCCGCGTCGGCGGCAGCCTGCACGATGTCGACACACTCCGAGAGGACGAGCCGGATCGGCATGGGTGCGCGGGTCGGAGCCTCCTGGGCCTCGATCGTGCTGAGATCGAGGAGGTCGTCGACGATGCGCGCGAGCCGGTCGGCCTCGCGCACGACGCGGTCGGCGAGCCGTTGCACCACGGCGACGTCGTCCGTGGCGGCCATGGTCTCCGCGAGCAGGCCGAGCGCGCCGATCGGGGTCTTGAGCTCGTGGCTGACGTTCGCGACGAAGTCGCGCCGGACACTTTCGACCCGACGCGCCTCGGAGATGTCGCGGGTGAAGGCAACCGCGCCCACGATCTCGCCGTCGCGCCGCAAGGGAAATGCGCGCAGCTGCAGCACCTGGCGCGGCGGGCCGTAGAGCTGGAGCTCACGCTCGGAGCTGTGGCCGGTGAGCGCGTCCTGCACGAGTTCCGCGATGGCCTCCTCGGCGAGTACCTCCCCCGTGCGCGCGCCGGCGAAGCGGCGCGCGACCGAGTTGCGCACGATCTCACGGCCGATGCGATCGATCACGACGATCGCGTCGCTCGACTCGTCGAGTGCCGCGAGCAACCAGTGCTGCACCGCCTCCGACTGCAGCACCCGATCGTCGGCCTCGCGCTGCCCTTCGGCAATCGCGTCGACCAACGAGAGGTTGTCGGGAACGTCGACCGCACGCCCGGCCCGGGCGAGCTCGCGCCGGGCCAGGACCAGCTCGCGCGCGACGAACACGACGACCGCCCACCCGACCAGACCGAAGACGACGAAGAACGCCGTCACGATCGAGGCCGGGTGAGCCGGTTCATCCGAATCGACCCGTGATGTATCCCTCGGTACGCGCGTCGGAGGGGTTCGTGAAGATCTTGTCGGTGGAGTCGTACTCCACGAGCCGACCGACCCGGTGATCGTGTTCGTCGACCTCGGCCGTCAGGAACGCGGTCATGTCGGACACCCGAGCGGCCTGCTGCATGTTGTGGGTCACGATCACGATCGTGTAGTCGCGCTTGAGATCGGCCATGAGGTCTTCGATGCGCGAGGTCGCGATCGGGTCGAGCGCCGAACAGGGCTCGTCCATGAGGATCACGTCGGGTTGCACCGCGAGACAGCGCGCGATGCACAGCCGCTGCTGCTGTCCGCCCGAGAGCGTGAACGCCGACTGCTTGAGCTTGCCCTTCACCTCGTCCCAGAGGACGGCGTTCACGAGCGCCTCCTCGACGATGTCGTCGAGGCCCTTGCGCCGGCCGTTGATGCGCGGCCCGAACGCCACGTTGTCGTAGATCGACTTCGGGAACGGGTTCGGTCGCTGGAACACCATACCGATGCGCCGGCGCACCTCGACCGGATCGACACTCGGGGCGTAGAGGTCGTGACCGTGATACGAGATATGGCCCGACACCCGCGCGCCGGCCACCAGGTCGTTCATGCGGTTGAAGGAACGCAACAACGTGCTCTTGCCACAGCCGGACGGACCGATCAACGCGGTGATCTCGTTTTGGTGGACATCGAGTGTCACGCCGGCGACCGCGACGACGTTGAAATAGCTGACGCTGACGTCTCGAAGGTCGAAGACGACCTCCGCACGCGACGCGTGCGGCGCGGCCTCCTCGTCTCCCTTCGCACCGGCGTCCTTCGGACGGACACTTACCGTCGGCATTGCCATTGCGTCACCCTGTTCGGCTGAGGACACGTCCGACCTTCCGCGAGTGATGAGCGTCGGCCCAGCATCGCGGCTGGACCGAAGCACCGCCAAGCGCCCGCGACATGGCCATGGTAGGGACGCCGGCTGGCCGGACCGTATGGTACGGATGACCGGTTGGTGAACCACGAGTGAACAGCGGGCGGAGGCTCGTGCGGGTGCCCGTGAACCAGGCATTTTCGGGGGCAGACTCACGCCGAACTGATCGAATTTCGGAGGACATTGTGGTCGAGACCCGGCGGACGTTCGACGAGCAGGTCAACGAAGTTCGAGCCGAGGTAGTGAAGCTCGCCGTCAAGAGCTGCGAGCAGATCGGTGCCGCCACCCAGGCCCTGCTCGACGCCGATCTCACCGTCGTCGACGAGATCTACGAGGCGCACCGCGAGATCAAGGAGCGCGTGCTGCAGATCGAGCACCGCGTCTACCAGCTGTTCGCGCTTCAACAGCCGATGGCCTCCGACCTCCGGGCATTGCTCGCGGTCCTTCGGATACTGCACGAGATCGAGCTCACGGGCGGGCTCATGCGCAACGTCGCCCGGGCCACCCGGCGTTTGTACCCCCGCGAGCTCCCGCCGCGGATCCGGGGAATCATCGAGCGCATGGGCGCCCAGGCCAGCGTTCAGACCCACCTTGCGGTCGACGCGTTCGCCGACGGCGACGAGGCCATCGCGTCGGCACTGCCCGACATGGACGACGTGATGGACGACCTCCAAAAGGAGCTGTTCCGCGCCATCTTCTCCGGCTTCTCGGGCGAGTCGACCGACGAGGCGGCGCTCCAGATGGCGGTTCAGCTCGCGTTCGTCGGCCGCGACTACGAACGCGCCGCCGACCACGCGGTGATGATCGGGCGCTGGGTCGAATTCATGATCACCGGACAGCTGCCCGGCGACGCCGAACCGGTGTAGGTGCACCGGCTTCGCGCCGCACATCGCCGATTGTTCGGACGTGATTCACGTGTCGTTCACTTCGAGGCGGTCGTGTAGCCATCCTTCGTTCTTAGTGTGGACACTCACGCCCACCTCCGAAAGGGGACACACCTGATGGCATCGATGCGACCGTCTCGGGTAGCACGACGCACGGTCATCGCGCTCGTCGCGCCTGCCCTCCTCCTGGCCGCGTGCGGCAGCAGCTCCAAGACGCCGAGCAGTTCGGGCTCGATCAAGACGACGCTCAACGGTTCGGGCTCGACGTTCCAAAAGACGTTCGACCAGGTCGCGATCCAGGCGTTCCAGAACGCGAACTCGGCAATCACGGTGAACTACGCCGGCGGCGGTTCCGGTAAGGGCAAGACCGACCTGCAGACCAAGACGGTCGACTTCGCCGGGACCGACAGCCTCGTGAAGGCCGCCGATGTCCCGAAGTACCAGGGCGGCGCAATCCTCTACTTCCCGACTGTCGCCGCCCCGATCACGGTGTCGTACAACGTCAGCGGTGTCGACTCGCTCAAGCTGACCGCCCCGACCATCGCCAAGATCTTCGCCGGCACGGTCACGAAGTGGAACGACCCGGCGATTCAAGGTGACAACGGCAGCGCGACCCTGCCCGCGACCAACATCGTCGCGGTGCACCGAGCGGACGCCTCCGGCACCACGAGCAACTTCACGAAATTCCTCGCCGCCGCAGGCGGAAGCGATTGGACGCTCGGCAGCGGCGACACGGTCAATTGGCCGTCGAACTCGCAGGCCGGACAGGGCAACCAGGGAGTCGCGCAGGCGGTCTCGTCGACGGACGGCGCGATCGGCTACGTCGACTTCGCCGACGCGCTGGGCGCGAAGCTGAAGTTCGCGTCGATCAAGAACGCGGCGGGTTCGTTCGTGACCGCGAGCATTGCGGGCGCAGCCGCGGCCGTGGCGTCGGCGACCGTCAAGGACGACCTGACGTACAGCCCGCTCAACGAGTCGGGCGCCGATACCTACCCGATCACCTCGCCCACGTGGATCATCGTGTACGAGAAGCAGACCGACAAGACCAAGGGCACGGCGCTGAAGAGCTTCCTCACGTTCGTGCTCAACGACGGTCAGGCCCTCGCCGAGGGCGCGAACTACGCCAAGCTGCCGACCGAGTTGCAGCAGAAGGCGATCGCGCAGCTGACGAAGCTCCAGATCCCCGCCTAGCGTCGGCTCGATGACCACGCTCGCCCCGTCTCCCGACCTCGGCGCGAGCGAACCACTGCCGAGCGCGGCCGGCGGCAAGCAGGTCGATCGCATGTTTCGCGCGATCGCTTTCGCCGCCGGCCTGCTCGTGCTCGCGATCCTCGCCCTCATCGCGTACTCCACAACGAGCAACGCCTGGCCGGCGTTCGCGCACCAGGGTTGGAGCTTCGTCACCAGCCGGAGCTGGAACCCGAACCTGGACCATTTCGGTGCGCTCGACTTCGTGTACGGGACGATGTTGACCGCCGTCATCGCCATCGGCCTCGCGGTCCCGGCCAGCATCGGCATCGCGCTTTTCATCACCGAGCTCGCGCCCAAGGGTGTGCGATCCGGAGTGACGTACGTCGTCGATCTCCTCGCCGCGATTCCTTCGGTCGTGTACGGATTCTGGGCGCTCGCCGTGCTCACGCCACCTGCCGGTCGCTTCTACGGGCACATCGCCGACACGATCGGTCGGGTGCCCATCCTCAGCACCTTCTTCGGAGGTCCGGCGTTCGGTGCGAGCTTCATGACCGCGGGTTTGGTCCTCGCGGTCATGATCACGCCGATCGTCACGTCGCTCAGTCGCGACGTCCTCGCGACGGTCGCGCAGGACGACAAGAACGGCGCGCTCGCGATGGGTGCGACCCGCTGGGAGATGTTGCGCGTCGCGGTGTTCCCCCGCGTGCGCAGCGGCCTGATCGGCGCCGCGATGCTGGGGCTCGGGCGCGCGATGGGTGAGACGATCGCGGTCGCGCTCGTCATCGGAAGCAGCCACCAGCTGACGTTGCACCTGTTCCGTCAGGGCGACACGATGGCGTCGGTAATCGTGCACAACTTCCCCGAGGCGACCGACCTGCACCGCGCCGCGCTCATCGGGATGGGCGTCGTCCTCTTCGCGATCACCATCGTCGTCAACATCGTCGCCCGCGTCGTGGCGAACCGGGCCTCGGCCATGTCGGGAGTCGGACGATGACCGTCGCCAGCCCCCCGGCACCGACGAACCGCGACGATCCGGAGGCCTGGATGCTCGACCGCGCCGTCTCACCGCGTCGTCGCCTCGCCAACGGGCTGGCGACGTCGTGGATGATCGGATCGCTGCTCTTCGCGCTCGTGCCGGTCGTCGTGATCGCGGTATACGTGGTGAGCAGGGGCGCGGGCGTGATGAGCCTGAGCTTCCTCACCAAGAACCTGCCCATCGTCACGCAGTTCCCCGGCGGCGGCATCGCGCCGGCCATCGTCGGCACGCTGGTGATCACCGGGGCCGCCTCGTTGATGGCGATACCCCTGGGCGTGCTCGCCGCCATCTACCTCAACGAGTACGGGCGCCAGAGTCGCATCGCCAACGTCATCCGGTTCATGGCCGACGTGATGACCGGCGTGCCGTCGATCGTCATGGGTCTCTTCGTCGCGACCATCTGGGTCAGCGCGGGTCTCCACTTCGGCTACTCGGGATTCGCCGGGTCGCTCGCGCTCGCCGCGCTCATGCTGCCGATCGTCATCCGGTCGTGCGAGGAGATGCTGAAGCTCGTCCCCGACGACCTTCGGCAGGCGAGCGACGCGTTGGGCGCACGGCGCTGGCGCACCGTCGTCTCGGTCGCGATCCCGGCGGCCCTGCCGGGCATCGTCAGCGGCGCGATGCTCGCCGTTGCGCGCGCCGCCGGAGAGACGGCGCCGTTGCTCCTCACCATCGGGGTCACGAGCAAAGTGCATGCCAACGTGTTCCAGGGCACGAACACCACGCTGTCCCAGGAGATCTGGTTCAACGCGCAGACGCCGTTCCCGGCCGCAGCCGACCGGGCGTGGGGCGCCGCGTTGACACTCATCGTTATCGTGTTCGTGTTCACCGTCGTCGCGCGGATCGTCTCGTCGCGCTTCGCGTCCGCCCGGCGCTAGCCGGACGTGCAGTGCCTCGCGACTACTCGGGCTCGTCGCCCAGATCCCACTCGAGGATCAAGTGCTCGCGCTCGGCATCGCGGGCGACGCGCTCGCGGTTGCGACGGAACTGCGGGTCGTAGACGGGCAGCAACTGCAGACGCGCCATGGCCCGCTGCCGGAACTCGTCGATGGCGCGCTGGTCGCCGAATACCCGGTGGATCTCCCAATGCGGCGCGACCGGGCCGGTGTAGACGACCCGCACGTGACCCTGCGGGGGAATTTCCTCGAGCTCTTCGGGGTCGATGGCCATCACTCGCTCCTCGTCAGACGACGGGTCAGGGTAGCGCCGCTCCAGCGAGAACCCGCCTCACGCCGCCCGAGCGAGAAAATTCATGAAATGCCCACATGAAATATGGAGCCAACTCGGCCTTCCAAACGTCTGAGAGTTTGTCGGTCGTTGGATCGGGGCAGGTGCAGTGATGACTGCGCCGGCGAAACCGTTGGCGAAACCCAGGGTTCGCGTCGAACCAAGGAACGAAGCGAGCCGTATGGCTCCGTCGAAGGGGAAGGTGATCGTGGACGAGACTCCCGAGGAATACGCGTGGATGCTCCAGGCGCGTTGCCGGGGCGCGAGCCCGACCGAGTTCTTCCCGTCCGACGGTCTCGGTGTCGAGTCGGCCCAACACATCTGTGACGGCTGCACCGTGCGCACCGAATGCCTGGAGTACGCGCTGCTCAACCGCATCGAACACGGTGTGTGGGGTGGAGCATCCGAGCGCGAACGCCGGCGCATCCTGCGTCGACGTCGCGAGTTGGTTCCGTCGCCGCCGCGCTGAGGCGAGAGCGCCCCGAACTCAGCTGCGCGTACAGGTGTCGAGCAGGAGCTCGACGTCGTCGCGGGCCGACACCTGGAACGGCACCGACCCGACACCGAGCACGAGCGTGTCGATACCCAGACCCTCCCACTCGCGGAGTTGAGCCCGCACCTCGTCGACGGTGCCGACGAGGCGGCCGACACGAAACGTCGCGAGATCGACACCGTCGAGCACACCCTTGGGCGACTGCGCGCGTAGACGGTCGAAGCGCCGTTCGAGATCGCGCTCGTCCTCGCCGCACAGCGCGTAGAGCCCGAGCGTCCGCCACATCGACGCCGGGTCGCGGCCGACGCTCGCGCACGCGTCGTCGAGGACGCGCAGCCGTTCCCGGTAGGCGTCGGGTGTCCACACCCAACAGGTGTTCCAACCGTCGGCATGTTGCGCGGCGAGCCGGAGCAAACGGTCGCCCTTCCCGCCCACGAAGACGCGCGGCCGGGGCTGTTGCACCGCACTCGGGCGGTTGACCGCACCGCGAGTGCGGTGGTGCAGACCTTCGTAGGTCAACGGACCACCGCCGAGCAGACCCTTGACGACCTCGAGCGCGTCGACGAGACGGTCGAGCCGCTCGCCCGGACGCGGCATATCCATGCCGAGCGCCGTGTACTCGGGCGCGTACCACCCCGCGCCGAGGCCGACGTCGAGCCGTCCGCCGCTCACACGATCGACCGTGGCCAACGCCTTGGCCAGCACCGCCGCCGGCCGCAATGCCTCGAGCAGCACGAGCGTTCCGAGGCGCACGCGAGGCACCGCGCGCGCGAGGGCCGACAGGGTGACGATCGGATCGAAGCAACCCTCGCGCCGGTCCGATCCTCCGTACTTCGCGAGATCGAGGAACAAGTGGTCGGAGAGCCAGACCGAATCGGCGCCTCCCGCTTCCGCAAGGAGCGCGTGCTCGACGATCGTCTCGAACCGCAACGGTCGCTCCTGCGCGACCGAGTAGTCGTACTGCGGCAGCGCGAGCCCGATTCGCATCCGGGCGAGGCTACTCAGCGAAGCCCCTACGCTTGCCGCCGTGCTGGAGTGCGTCGTCAACGTGTCCGAAGGGCGCGACATGTTGCGGCTCCGCATCATTGCCCGCGCGTGCGGCCCGTCGCTCGTCGACGTGCATGCCGACGCCGATCATCACCGTTCCGTGTTCACGCTCGCCGGACCGGGTCGCCGCGACGCGGTCGCCGGCGCCCGATCGCTCGCCGCCGCCGTGGCGGAGCAGTGCTCGATCGTCGACCACGCGGGGGAACACCCCCGCTTCGGAGCACTCGACGTCGTGCCGTTCGTCGCCCTCGGCGGGACCAGGATCGAGCGGGCGGAGGCGGCCGACGAAGCCCGCAAGTTCGGTGAGTGGTGGGCGCGCGAATTCGCCGTGCCCGTGTTCTTGTACGACGACGCCGACCCCGAGCAGCGCGATCTCCCCAGCGCGCGCGCGACGAGCTTCCGCAGCCGGGAGCCCGACTTCGGACCGGCCGCGCCGCACCCCCGGCTCGGCGCGACGGCCGTCGGCGCGCGCCAGCCGCTCGTCGCGTGCAACTGCGTGCTCGTGAGCCGCGAAATCAGCGTGGCGCGCCAGATCGCCCGCGAGGTACGCGAGCGATCGGGTGGGCTACGCGGCGTGCGTGCGCTCGGCTTCTTCCTCCCCGAAGCGCGGCGCGCGCAGGTATCGATGAACCTCGTCGAGATCGAGCACACCGGGGTTCAGGACGCGTGCCTGCACGTTCGTGCTCTCGCACGCGAGCACGGGACCGACGTCGCGAGCGTCGAGCTGGTGGGTCTCATCCCGCGCCGCGACCTCGATCGTTGCACCGACGATTTCCTCCGCTGGAGCCGCCTCGACGCGGAATCGACCATCGAGGCGCGGGTCGGCAAGGGCCCGCGTTGGTGGCCCGGCGACCCTCCGCCGGAACCCGTCTGAGCGACGAATCGCGCGACCGGACGCCCGGCGGTCAGGCGCTGGCGAGACCGCGGCGGGCGAGTGCCCGCTGGCGGCGGATGCGCCGGCGTTCCCGCTCGGACATGCCGCCCCAGATTCCGAACTTCTCGCCGTGGCGCAGGGCGTACTCGAGGCACTCGGTACGCACCTCGCAGCCACCGCAGACGCCCTTCGCCTCCTTGGTGGAGGCACCGCGCTCGGGGAAGAACAGGTCGGGATCGACTCCCAGGCAGTTGGCTCGCTCCTGCCAGCGCCGGTCTCCGGCATCGACATCGAGCTGGATCAACATCTCCCTCATCGGCTGCCCCCTCGCTCGCTCGTGATCTGACCGGCTCCCGGTTGGGCATCCGGGGGTGGTCGGGCCGTAAATGCCGCCGATGGAATTACAACGGCGTCATTCTGTCAACCCAGTGCACGGGGCGCAAGGGGGAGTTTTCGAGATCCGAGCGACGCCCGAACGAGCGGTCAGAGGCTGAGTAATCGGCGCTGGTGCTCACGACCGCCACGGAATGCCGCGAATAGGTCATACACCGCGTCGTCGAGCTCGGGGATGGCGAGGGCCGCGCCGAACCCACGGTTGGGTTCGGCGCGTCCCCACAGCTGCGGAACCCGCCCCGCCACTGCGACCTCGAGGATCGCCTCGACTTCGGAGAGCGACAGCACGGTCGAGCTCTCGTCGCCCGTGCAGACCACCGCCAGCTGCACGTCGCCGAGGTCGCCGCGGTCACGGGCCGTCTCGAAAAGCTCGAGGAAGTGACTCGTCGCCGCCGCCGCCAACGGCTCGGGGGTGACCGCCAGCACGAGCCAGTCGAGCAGCTCGAGCCGGGCGCCGAGCACGAGCCCAGGGCCGGACGGCCCGCCGGGCAGGTCGCACACGACGAGATCGAACGCGTCCCGGAGCCCGCGCAGGGCCGCTTCGGCCGCGAGATGGACCCTGGCGACCGGACCGCCGCCACACGGGAGCACGGTCATCGGCGGGGAGCCGACGCGGGCGAGCTTCGACACGGCGGGCGGGTTCGGGCGGGCGAAGTCCTCGATGACAGGGCCGCCGACGGCCAGGCGGGTGCTCACGTCGAGAACCAGCGGGTCGGCGTCCACCACGCAAACCCGGGCCGACACTGCGCTGCGCCGGGCCAGGCTCGCGGCGATGTTCGTCGCCACGCCCCGCTTGCACGCCGAATTCTTCGCCGTAGTCACACCCACGGTGAGAGCCGTCACGAGAGGGGTAACGGCGCTCCCGCCCCAACTCCCCAGCGTCTGGGGGGAGCTGTGATGGATGTCACCCGCCGACGTCGGGCTCCAGCCGCAGCGACGCCGAGTTCATGCAGTAGCGCAAACCGGTCGGACGCGGACCATCCGGGAACACGTGGCCCAGATGGGCGCCACAGTTGCGGCACCGCGCCTCGGTGCGGGTCATGCCGTGGCTCTGGTCGGTCTCCTCCTCGACGGCATCGGTCGCGAGCGCTTGGAAGAAGCTCGGCCAGCCCGTACCGGAGTCGAACTTCGTCTCCGACGAGAACAGCGGTTCCCCGCAGCAGACACACACGTACGTGCCGTCGTCGTGGCAATTCCAGTACTCGCCGGTGAACGCCCGTTCCGTTCCGGCGCGGCGGGTCACCTCGAATTGCTCCGGGGTCAGGCGCTGACGCCAGTCTTCGTCGTTCTCGGGGAGTTGGTCGTGAGGGGTCTCGGGCATGTGATCTCCTTCGTCGAGCGCACCAACGCTCGCGCGTGGAGTTGCGTTCCCGCCGCCACACACAAAACTGCGCCGAGCACTTGAGCCCGCGGGATATCGGCCCGGTCGGCGACGATAGCCACCAGGCGGGGGCGTTCGGCCCTGCTCCCGACCGCCGCGAGCACGCACCAGCCGTCGAGGGGCGCGAGCGCGAGGTCGACCACCACTGCGTCGAAGTGCTCCCGTCGCAGCATGGCCAGGGCCGCTTCGCCGTCCGGGGCGATTGCCGGCTCGATCTCGTCGAGTTCGAGGTCGCGTCGGACCATGAGCACGCGCGGAACCATCCCGCATCTCCTCCATGAGTCAGATCGCCGGGCGTCCGTGCCCGGTCTCATCCCATCGGCGCCCGGCCGATCCCCTGAATCGTTTCGCGCGACTCAGCCGGCTCAGCTCGCGCGGCGTTCGGAGCGTTTCTGGTCGAGGAAGTCGACGAGGACGTAGTCGCCGAGGGTCTCCGGGGTCGTGTAGAAGGCGCGACCGCGGTTCATCTTCATCATGCGCTCGACGAACTCCCGTAGGTAGAAGTTGTCCTCGAGCATGAACGTGTTGATACGGATCCCGTCCTTCGTGCACCGCTGCACCTCGCGCAGCGTCATCTCGATCGTGCGCGGGTCGGGCGGGTAGTCGAAGAAGGGTTCGCCGTTCTCGAGGATGTGGGCGGTCGGCTCGCCGTCGGTGATCATGATGATCTGCTTGCGACCGGTCTGGCGGGCGAGCAGCTGGCGGGCGAGCAGCAGCGCGTGCTGCATGTTCGTGCCCCATTCGAAGTCCCAGGTCGCCTCGGGCAGGCGCTCGGGCTTCACCTCGCGGGCGACCCGTCCGAAGCTCACCATCCCGAGGTAGTCGCGCGGGAACTGCGAGCTGATGAGCGCGTGCAGCGCCATCGCGACCTTCTTCGCCGCGAGGAAGCGGCCGCGCATCTCCATCGAGAGCGACACGTCGAGCATGAGGACGGTGGCGCTGCGCGAGAGCTGCTCGGTGCGCTCGATCTCGAAGTCTTCGGGGAGCATGTGCACCGGCGTGCCCGCACCTTGACGCGTGATCGCGTTCTTCAACGTCCGCCCGACGTCGAGGTGGAACGGGTCGCCGTACTCGTACGGCTTGTGCTCGTCGGAACGCTCGTGCCCGAAGCCCGCGCGCTCGATCTCGTGCCGACCGGCGCGGTCCTGCAGGAGACGGCGAAAGAGGTCGCCGAGCGCGCGCTGACCGATGCGCCGGATGCCCTTCGGCGTGAGCTCCATGCGTCCTTCGCGCTGCTCGATGAGCCCGGCCTCCTCGAGCTCCTTCGCGAGGTTCGCGAGCTGTTGGAGCGAGCGCGCCGCGTCGTCGCCGAGCAGGTCGCGCACCTTGTCGAGGTCGACCTCCGCCAGGGGCCCCGGACTGGTCGCGTTGCGCAGGAGGTTCTCGAGGGCGTCGATGTCGCCGAGCTGGTCGAGCAGACCGCTCATACCGTCGAGCGGCAGCGGCTCGTCGCCGCGGAACCGCATGCCTTGCCCCCAACCCGCCTGCGGGAACGCGTTCCGGAGGTTTTGGCCGAGCTGGTCGACCTGCCACCGCAGATCCATGTCGTCGAGCAGCGCGTTCGCCATCTCCTGCAGCTGGGCGCGCTGCTCGGGTGTCATCGAGTTGAGGAGCTGCTGCATCTGCGCCATTGACCGCGCCATCTGCTCGAGCAGCTCGTCGAGCGTTTGCGGATTGCCCGGGAAAAAGTCGCCGTATCGCTCCATGAAGCCTTCGAAGTTGGGCTCCTGGCCGGCTTCGCGCTGCTCGAGCATGTGGTTGAGCTCGCCGAGCATGTCTTTCATTCGTTGCAACTGCTCGGGTGACATCTCCGACATGCCCTGGTTGAGCTGATTGAACATCGAATCGAGGAGCTGCTTCTTCAGCTCCTCCATCAGCTCCTCGAAGTGCTGGCGCGCGGTGTCGTCCATCCAGTCGTACTGCTGCAGGTCGCTCACGCGGCCGGCAAGGTCGGGGGGCAGCTGCTCGAGCTGTTCGCGCCGTTGTTGCGCGAGCTCGTCGAGCAGCTCCTCGCGGCGCTTGTCGCCCGACTGCTGGGCCTCGTCGACGCGGCGATCGATGCCGGCGCGCTCTTCCGCGACGATCTCGTCGAGGCGGTTCGCGATGTCCTCGTACACGCCGCCGAGGTCGTAGCGGTCGAGCTGCTCACGACGACGCTCGCGCAATTTCTCGAGCATCTCCCGCATGCCCTGGACGTCGCGTCCCTGGCGATCCTGGAAGCCCTGCTGCATCATGCGGCGCAGCGCGGCATTGAGGTCGCCGTGGTAGAGGAGATCGTCGGTCATCTCCTCGAGCAACGCGTCGGCGTCGAGGTCGAACCCGACCTGGGTACCGTCCCATCGGGAATATCGGGCTCGGGTCGACATGCCGTTACCGTACCCCCGTGACGATCGGCTCGGACTTCTGGTGGGGCACCGCCGCTTCGTCGACCCAGGCCGAAGGCGCGGCGCCGGCATCCGACTGGTTCGCGCTCGAACGCACCGGCGCGATGCCGCCGAGCGGCGACGGCAACGGCTTCGCGGAGCGGTTCGCCGACGACTTCTCGCTCTACGCGCAGCACGGGCTCGCGCACCATCGTCTCTCGATCGAGTGGGCGCGCATCGAGCCCGAGGAGGGCCGGCGCGACGACGCGGCCATCGAGCACACGCTCGAGGTGCTGACGGCCGCGCGCTCTGCCGGCGTGTCGCCGTGGGTGTGCCTGCACCACTTCACGCTTCCCGGTTGGTTCACCGAGTACGGCGAGGGCGGTTTCGTCGACGACCGCGCCCGTTCGTATTACTGGGCGCGGCACGTAGCGTTCTGCGCGGAGACGTTCGGCGATCTCGTGTTCGGCTGGAAGCCGATCAACGAGCCCGCTGCGTACGCGGGCATCTACCCGCACGGAAAGAAGCGGTTCGACATGCTCGGCGCGATGTTGCTCGCACAGCGCGACGCCTGGCGCGAGCTGCGCGGCGGCGGCAAGCCGGTCGCGACGGTTCACAACCTCTCACCGGTGTTCACCGTCGCCAACACGATTCCCGCCGACTCGATGCAGGCGCGCCTCGAAGCCATGATGTGGGACGTATGGATGCGCGCCGATCGCGACGGCGTGCTGGAGCTCCCGGGCCGGGCGTCGCGCGAGGTGCCCGACCTGCGGGAGGCGTGCGACCTCGTCGGTTTCTCGTACTACAGCGCGACGGGCGTCGACGCCGAGGGAGCGATCGTGCCGTATCCGACGTCCGCGCGTGTCGGCCCCATGGGCTACGCGCCGTGGAGTGAAGGACTCGCGATCGTGCTGCACCGCCTGCACGAAGAGCTACCCGGGCGTCCGTTGTTGATCTGCGAGCACGGCGTCGGCACCGACGACGACGAATGGCGGTGCGACGTGTTACGCGAATCGCTCACGCTCGTCGAGCGCGCGATCGACGATGGTGTCGACGTGCGGGGCTTCTTCCACTGGACTGGCGTCGACAACTACGAGTGGAACCACGGCTTCGACGTGCAGTTCGGTTGCTTCACGCGCGATCGCGAGCCGCGCGGGAGCGCGGAGCTGCTCAGGTCGTACGCCCGGCGGTGATCTCGCGCTGTTGCCGGGACGAGATGTCGGCGCACTCCCGGCACACGCTCTCGGGGATCACGCCGACGCGCATCAGCAGCGCGAAGGCCTTGCACCCGAGACAGAGGCCGAACACCGACTCCAACGTCGCCGCGACGACCAGCATGCCGACGAGCACGTCGGCGAGGGTCGGTGCGCCCGCTACCCACGCCGCGAGGGCGATCGTCGTGAGCGCCGCGCCGATTCCCTGCGCGAACCGTTTCGGCGGCCCGGGCACGGGTCTTGGCGCGAACGGCAATCTCGGAACGGCGATCCTCGTCACGAACTGGCCGAGCGGGCTCAGCTTGGGCCCGGTGAGAACCCGGGCGACGAAGCCGTAGGCGAGCGGGATCAGTAGCCAGTGCTGACCCGTGGCGAGCTCGACGGCCGAGAGCGCCACCACTCCGGCGGCGACGAGCCGCGCCGCCACTTCGTTGACCGGATTCGGGAACGAGAGCAGCCGGGTCGCCACGCATTGGAGGGTACCGGCTAAACCCGACCCGTCAAGTCGGCTTTCGCCCGCCGGCCAGCCGCTACCCCGTCACCCTTGCCAATTTCCCCGTCGCAACGATTCTTCGGAAGATTCTTCGGAACACGTTGAGCAGGGGGAATGCGCGGCGCGCGCCGCGAAATCGGTGCGCGAAGAATTCGGCGCGAAGAATTCGGCGCGACGAATTCCGGGTTCAGCCCCGGCCGCGATACGAGGCTCGCGTACCGACGGCGTCCTTGTTCAGGCGCTTGGTCAGGTGCAGCCCCTCGAGCACGAACTCGATGCCGCTCGCGATCCCCGCGGGCGACTCGCCGACGCCGAGGTCGGACAGCACCGCCGGCATGCCATCGAGCTTCGAGATCAGGTCGCGGTACTCCGTCGCGGGGACGTCCTCGCCGGTGTGCACGATCGAGCCGTCCTCGAACGACGCGACGATCGGCCCCAGGCGCTCGGGTCGCACGCGCGCCCGGAAGACCTCGAGGGTCGCCGCTTTCAGGATGCGCTCGAGCACCTGGCCCTCGCGGCCGTCGTCGAGGGTCTCGATCTCGATCTTGCCCGACGACGAAGCGGCGAGCGCGGCGAGATCGGAGACACGCGGCACGACCTCACGCTCTCCGCTCGCGAGCGCGCGCCGGGCGGCGTTGGCCACCAACGTCTCGTAGTTCGAGATCGAGAGGCGCGCCGACACACCGGATCGCTGATTCACGTGCGGTGAGCGGCGGGCGAGCTGCGAGATCTCGGCGACGATCTCGGTCATGAAATCGGGCACCGACACCTGGAGCCCGGCCGCGGCCAGCGGCCGCGCCTCCTGGTGGATGATCGCCATCTCGAGCTCGGTCTCGAGTGGATAGTGGGTGCGGATCTGCGAACCGAAGCGGTCCTTCAGCGGCGTGATGATGCGACCCCGGTTGGTGTAGTCCTCGGGGTTCGCAGTGGCGACGAGCATCACGTCGAGCGGCAGCCGGATCTTGTAGCCGCGGATCTGCACGTCGCGCTCCTCGAGCACGTTCAACAGACCAACCTGGATGCGCTCGGCAAGATCGGGAAGCTCGTTGATCGCGAAGATGCCGCGGTTGGTGCGGGGCACGAGCCCGTAGTGGATCGTGAGCTCGTCGGAGAGGTAGCGACCTTCGGCCACCTTGATCGGGTCGACCTCGCCGATGAGGTCGGCAATCGAGGTGTCGGGAGTCGCGAGCTTCTCGCCGTAACGGCGGTCGCGGTGCACCCATTCGATCGGGGTGTCGTCGCCTCGATCGGCGACGAGGTGCCGCGCGTGCGTGGACGCGGGCGCGTAGGGGTCGTCGTTGATCTCACTACCCGCGACGATCGGCATCCACTCGTCGAGCAGACCGACGAGCTCGCGGATCATGCGCGTCTTCGCCTGACCGCGCTCGCCGAGGAAGATCATGTCGTGCCCGGCCAGCAACGCGTTCGCGAGCTGTGGGAGCACGGTGTCGTCGTAACCGACGACACCTTCGACCAGCGGACGTTTCTCCGCCAGGGCTTTCACCGCGTTCGCGCGAATCTCCTCCTTGACGGGGCGAGACTCCCAACCGCTGGCGCGCAGGTCTCCGAGAGTTGCGGGACGGCTCATGGCGGCGAGCATACGCTGGGGCCCGGTGAGCCGTCAGTCGCGCGCTTCCGAGCTAGTGAGCCTCTGCGGTGAATGGCGCGCGCATGTTTCCGAACCGGATCTTGCGAAAACCTTTGCGGAGCCCGACTGCGACGACCGCTCGTGGGCGCGCGTCTCCGTGCCGCACCACTGGCGCGCGGAGCGCGCGTTCGCCGACCACGACGGACCGCTGCTCTACCGCCGGCCCTTCACCCACCCGATGGCCAATCCGGCCGCAGTCGCCGGACCGCACGACCGGCGGCGTTGGTTCCTCGAGCTCGACGGCATCTTCTACTACGGCGACGCGTGGCTCGACGGCGAGTACCTCGGGGCGACGGAGGGATACTTCGCGCGGCACGCGTTCGAGGTCACCAAAAGGCTGAGCGAGCGCGACGAACACGTGCTCGCGATCGAGGTCGCGTGCCCGCCGCAGCGCGACCGGAACGCGAAGCGAACGATCACGGGCGGCTACTGGCAGTCGCCGCTGTTCGACCGGTCGCTGAACCCGGGCGGGATCTGGCAGCCGGTCCGGCTCGCGTCGTCGGGCCCGGTCCGCATCGATCGCGCCCGTGTGCTCTGCGTCGACGCGTCCGCCGAGCGCGGCCGGCTCGCGTGCCATGTAACGCTCGACGCGGCCACCGAGCCCCGGGAGGCTCGCCTGCACGCCGTCGTACGCGGGCCGGCCCATGAGGTGTTGCTCGACGCGTGGAGGGCAGTGACCCTCGCGGCCGGTACCAACGAGCTCGCGTGGACCTTGACCGTCGACGACCCACCGCGCTGGTGGCCGCGTGCGCTCGGCCCGCAGCTGCTGTGCAGCTTGGAGCTCGACGTCGAGGTCGACGGCGTTCCGAGCGACGGGTTCGCGGAACGCGTCGCGTTTCGAGACGTGCGGCGGCAGGGATCGACGTTCTTGGTCAACGGCGAATCGGTGTTCCTGAAGGGTGCCGGCTACGCACCGGCACGCGCGCTCCTCGGCCACGCCGACGACGAGCTGATCCGCGCCGACGTCGCGAGCGCCATCGACGCGCATCTCGACCTCCTCCGCGTGCACACGCACGTCGCGCCGCCCGCGTTGTACGACGCCGCGGACGAGACGGGACTCCTCCTGTGGCAGGACTTCCCGATGGAAGGCGGGTACGCGCGCGGCGTGCGCCGCCAGGCAGCGCGCCAGGCGCGCGCGATGGTCGAGCTGCTGGGGCACCACCCGTCGATCGTCGTGTGGTGCGCGCACGACGCGCCGCTCGGCGACGACGCACCCGCGCGCGCCATCGCGAACGCGACGGTTCCGACCTGGGGCAAGGAGGTACTCGATCGGTCGACGGCGCACGCGATCGCACGATGCGACGGAACCCGGCCGGTCATCCGGAGCTCGGGCGCGGGCGACGACTCGCACCTCTGGTTCGGCTGGCGGCACGGCACGCTCGCCGGTCTGGGTCCCGCCATCCGGGCGGTGCCGCGCCTCGGCCGCTTCGTGTCGGCCTTCGGCGCGCAGTCGGTCCCGGAGTCGGCGGAATGGATGCGCCCCGAGCTCTGGCCCCAGTTGGCCTGGGACGATCTCGCCGAGCACCACGGGATCGAACGGCGCGCGTTCGACACCCATGTTCCGGTCGCCGACGCGAAGTCGTTCGACGAGTGGTGCGACGCCACGCAGGCCTACCAGGCCGCACTCCTGCAGCTACAGATCGAAGACCTGCGGCGTTGCAAGGCCACACCGTGCGGCGGTTTCGCGGTGTTCTGCCTGGCCGATCCATCGCCCGCCGTCGGTTTCGGGCTGCTCGACCACAACCGCGTTCCCAAGCGCGCGTACGGCGCGGTGCGCGATGCGTGCCGGCCGGTCCTCGCCATGGTCGATCCGCGTACCGGCAACGTGCACGTGGCGAACGACAGCCACCGCGCGATCGTCGACGCCGACGTCGTGGTCGCAGTCGACGGTCGGGCGCGGCACTGGCGCGGCGACATCGATGCCGACGCGGTGGTGTTCGTCGGCACCGCCGACCTCGACGACGCAGTCGACGTGGAGGTCGTGCTCACCCATCCCGAGGTCGGACGCGTCGCGAACCGCTACCCGCTCGTCATCGTCGAAGTCGGACGCGCCCGGTAGGGGTCGACTCAGAGACCGGCGGTCGGGAAGGGTTTGGCGCGGCCCGGATCGTCGGGCCCGGCCAGGCCGAGGTCGACGTAAACCGCGCTGCTGATCGCGTCGAGGCGTCGATAGTGACGGTCGCGGTCGGGCATCCCGTTGCACACGACGGCAACGACCAGGCGCTGCTCGGGATCGCAGAACGCGACGGAAGAGAGGTGGCCGCCGTGACCGAACGTGCGCCGCGAACAGTGGCGACCCATCGCCGACGTGTCGACCGCGAGGCCGAGCCCCCAGTCGACGACGATGCCGAACGTCTCGTCGAGCATCTCGGTTCGGTGGCGCGCCGAGATCGCGGCGAGGGTGACCGGCGACACCAGTGGCGCGCCGCCGCGCGCCAGCGCCTCGTACACGCGACCCAGCTGATTCATCGGTCCACGTCCGCCCGCGCCGGGCATGGGCGTGGCCGCCGAACGGGCGGAGTTGATCCTCGGTACCGGCCGCGCGCCGTCGCCCGACGTGGCGTGCATGAATCCGATCCGGTCGCCGTACGCCTCGTACCGCTCCTCGGGCATGCCCACCCAGCAATCGTGCGCGCCGACCGGTTCGAAGATGCGCTCCCGCACGTATCGCTCGTAGGGCACGCCACTCACGCGCGCGACGACTTCACCGAGCACCGTCATGCCCGCGGCCGCGTGGTATCCGGCGCGCGTGCCCGGCGGGTACTCCGGCGCGGCGGCGTAGATGCGCGCGAGGTTCTCGGCGTGTGACTCTCGCCACGCCTGGCCCTGCAGCATGCCGTCGGCGTTCGCGATACCGGCCGTGTGGGTGAGAAGGTGGCGAAGCGTGATCTCGTGCTTGCCGTTCGCGCCGAACTCGGGCACGTAGCGCGCCGCGGCGGCATCGACGTCGAGCGCGCCGGCCTCCCACTGCTGCGCGACCGCGACCGCCGTCACGGCCTTCGTCATCGAGAACCAGTTCATGAGCGTGCCCGTCGTCATCGGTACGCCCGCGCGCGCGTCGCCCAGTGCGCAGTCGGCGACGACCTCGCCGTCGCGCGACACGTACACCTGGGCGCCGATATGGGTGCCGTCCGAAATCCCCTGTTCCAACACCTCTATGACTCGCATGTGAATCCCCGCACGATTCGTCGCCGTTTCCACAGTGCAGCGTAGAGTCCGATTCACAAGCTCACGAGTCCGAGTTGGAGACAATGGCGACCACAGCAACCCCGCCGACCAAGCCGGTGAAGACGCCGCCGGTCACCCCGGCCCGGCCGATTCGCAAGCTCGTGCCGAACGGCCCGCCCATACTGCGGTTCTACCGGTCGTCGGTCGGCAAGAAATGGGTCATGGCCGTCACCGGCCTGATGCTCATGGGCTTCGTGGTGTTCCACCTGATCGGCAACCTGAAGCTCTACCTCTCCAAAGAGGAGATCAACCTCTACGGCGAGGCGCTGCGCGACATGCCCGGCCACCTGCTCCCGCGCACCGTCTTGCTCTGGACGCTTCGATCGGGTCTGTTCGTCGCCTTCGTGCTGCATCTCCATTCCGCGTACAGCTTGACGATGATCAACCGCAAAGCGCGGCCGCAGCAGTATCAGTCGAGACGCGACTATGTCGCCGCCGATTTCGCGTCACGCACCATGAGGTGGACCGGCATCATCGTGCTGCTCTACCTCGTGTTCCACCTCATGGATCTCACGTGGGGAACGGCCAACTCCGAGTGGGTGCGCGGTGATCCCTACAACAACCTCGTCTACAGCCTGCAGCGACCCGTCGTCGCGCTCGCCTACGCGGTTGCGAACATCGCGCTGGCATTCCACCTGTACCACGGCGCCTGGTCGATGTTCCAGAGCATGGGCATCAACAATCCGCGTATCAACAAGCTGCGCCGATCGTTTGCAACCGCGTTCGCCGGACTGATCCTCGTCGGCAATCTCAGCTTCCCGATCCTGATCCAGCTCCACGTGGTCGACCTGCAGTGTCCGCACACCGAGCCCACGACCGCACCGTGCAAGGCATGACCATGGCCTTCGACGCGAAGATCCCCGAAGGTCCGCTCGAAGAGAAGTGGGACAATCACCGCTTCCAGATCAAGCTCGTGAACCCGGCGAACAAGCGACGCTTCGACGTCATCGTGGTCGGCACCGGCCTGGCGGGCGCGAGCGCGGCGGCGAGCCTCGCCGAGCTCGGTTACAACGTGAAGGTCGTAACGTTCCACGACTCACCGCGGCGCGCCCACTCGATCGCCGCGCAAGGCGGGATCAACGCGGCCAAGAACTACAAGAACGACGGCGACAGCATCTATCGCCTCTTCTACGACACGATCAAGGGTGGCGACTACCGCTCGCGTGAAGCGAACGTGTACCGGCTCGCGCAGGTTTCGGTCGACATCATCGACCAGTGCGTCGCCCAGGGCGTCCCGTTCGCGCGCGAGTACGGCGGGTTGCTCGACAACCGCTCCTTCGGTGGCGCCCAGGTCTCTCGGACGTTCTACGCACGGGGGCAGACGGGCCAGCAGCTCCTGCTCGGCGCGTATCAGGCACTCATGCGGGGGGTGCACTCGTACGGCATCCAGCTCTACCCCCGCACCGAGATGCTCGACGTCGTCGTCAAGGACGGACGGACCGCCGGCATCGTGTGTCGCGATCTGAACACGGGCGAAGTGTTCTCGATGTCGGGGCACGCCGTCGTGCTCGCAACGGGCGGCTACGGCAACGCGTTCTATCTGTCGACGAACGCGAAGAACTCGAACGTGACGGCCGCGTGGCGCGCGGCGAAGAAGGGCGCCTACTTCGCGAATCCCTGCTACACGCAGATCCACCCCACGTGTATCCCCGCGAGCGACGAGTTCCAGAGCAAGCTCACGTTGATGTCGGAGTCGTTGCGCAACGACGGCCGAGTGTGGGTCCCGAACAAGATGGACGACACCCGATCGCCCGATCAGATTCCCGAGGATGATCGCGACTACTTCCTCGAGCGTCGGTATCCGGCCTTCGGAAACCTCGTGCCGCGCGACGTCGCGTCGCGCGCGATCAAACACGAAGTCGACGCGGGGCGCGGGGTCGGTCCGCTGAAGAACGGCGTGTATCTCGACCTCTCCGAGGCGACCAATCGCCTCGGGCACGACGTGATCGAGGAGCGTTACGGAAACCTCTTCGAGATGTACGAACGAATCGCCGGCGAGGATCCGTACAAGGTGCCGATGCGCATCTACCCCGCGATCCACTACACGATGGGCGGGCTCTGGGTCGACTACAACCTGATGAGCAACCTGCCCGGGTTGTTCGTGCTCGGCGAGGCCAACTTCTCCGACCACGGTGCGAACCGGCTCGGCGCGTCGGCGCTCATGCAGGGTCTCGCCGACGGCTACTTCGTCCTTCCGTACACCATCGGCGACTACCTCGCACCACTGCTCGGCACGACGCCGCTGTCGGTCGACGACCCGGCCTTCGCCGCCGCGGAGCACGCGATCGACGACCAGGTGCGCCGGTTGCTGTCGATCAACGGGAAGAAGACGGTCGACGAGATCCATCGCGAGTTGGGCCGCGTGCTGTGGGACAACTGCGGAATGGCTCGCACCGAGCAAAGCCTGTCGAAGGCGCTCGCCGAGATCCCCGCGATCCGCGAGGAGTTCTGGAAGAACGTCTGCGTGCTCGGCGAGAACGAGAGTCGCAACCAAGCCCTCGAGAAGGCGGGCCGCGTCGCCGACTTCCTCGAGTTCGGCGAGCTGATGGTGCTCGACGCGCTACGACGCAACGAGAGTTGCGGCGGCCACTTCCGCGAGGAGTACCAGACCGAGGACGGTGAGGCGTTGCGCGACGACGAGCACTACGCGTATGTCGCGGCATGGGAGTTCAAGGGCGTCGACAACGAGCCCGAGCTGCACAAGGAGCAGCTGAACTTCGAGTACGCGCACCCGTCGACCCGTTCCTACAAGTAGAGGTTCAGATGAGCAACGCATCTATGCGCATCACGCTGACCGTGTGGCGCCAGGCCTCGGCCGATGCCGGCGGGGGGTTCGAGACCTACGACGTTCCGGGCGTGAGCCCCGACATGTCGTTCCTCGAGATGCTCGACGTCGTGAACGAGCGCCTGATGCACGACGGCAAGGAGCCGATCGCTTTCGACCACGACTGCCGCGAAGGAATCTGCGGAGCGTGCGGGTTCATGATCAACGGGCAGGCGCACGGACCGGAGCGCGCCACCGCGACATGCCAGCTGCACATGCGCAAATTCCGCGACGGCGACCACCTCACGATCGAACCGTGGCGCGCCGCCGGCTTCCCGCTCGTCAAGGACCTCATCGTCGACCGCACCGCGTTCGACCGCATCATCGAGTCCGGCGGCTACGTGAGCGTCGGAACCGGCGGCGCACCTGACGGGAACCTGATCCCGATCCCCAAGCCGGTCGCCGACGCGGCGATGGACGCCGCCGCGTGCATCGGCTGCGGCGCGTGCGTGGCCGCGTGCCCGAACGGTGCGGCCCAGCTGTTCACCTCGGCCAAGATGCAGCATCTCAACCTGTTGCCGCAGGGTCAGGCCGAGCGCTGGGACCGCACCGTCAACATGGTCGAGTCGATGGAGACCTACTTCGGTTCGTGCACGAACCACCGGGAGTGCGAGGCCGCGTGCCCGAAGTCGATCTCGATCGACTTCATCGCGCTCATGAACAAGGACTACGCGAAGGCGCAACTCAAGCAGCGCCGGTTGATCGGTCAGACGTTCCCGTAGCCGGGTCAGCCGACGTCGAGGAGTATTTCTTCGCCCGCCTCGGTGTGTCCGGGAACCACGCAGTGCAATGCGTAGACGCCGGGCCGGAGTTGCACGGTACGGATGACGGTGCCGACCGTCTGCGGCGTGGCGGCGAAGCCCGGAACCCCGTCGATTGCGAGTGAGTGGCCGGCGGTGAGGGTTGCGATGTCGAACTGGATGAGGCCGGCCGGAAGGTTCACCTGAGGAGGTGACCCGGACACCTTCCGCCCAGGGAACGAAATGGTGAGGTTGCCGCGGGCCGCGTCGACGACGTTGACCACCAATGGTCGGGGAAAGATCACCGGACCGGTGTGCACAACCGTTTCAGTGGAGCGTCGACTCGTCAGGACGACTCCGAATATCGAGGCGGCGAGAACGACGGTCGCGGTCGCGAGCACGGCGACGCGCGACTGGTGTCGCCGCCGCATTCGTGCGCCCACCGCGGAAGCGGGGTCGGAAATCGGCGTCGTCGGTGCCGCGAGGTGCCCCAAGCCCTCGCGCCAGATGCGATCGAGTTCATCGGTGTCAGTCATGTCTGCGCCTCGTGTGGTCGGGCCGGACGTTCGGTGAGCAGCTCCGCGAGCAACGCGCGGGCGCGATGCAGCGCGGCTTTGACCGTGCCTTCGGCGACGTTCAGCTCGCGCGCGATAGTCGCGACGCTCTTGTCCAGAAAATAGAACAGAACCACGATCTCTCGCTGCCTCCGCGGCAGGCCGGCGAGTGCCGCGCGGACGTCCATCGCATCGGCAACACCACCCAGTGACTCCGCCTCGGCTGGGATCGCACGGGCCTCGAGCCGGGCGCGCGCTCGTCGCTCTACCGCGCGGCGCCGCAGACCGCCCCGTGCGCCGTTGATCGCCACCACACGAACCCAGGCCGCCAAGACATCGATTTCACGGCCGCGACGCAACCGCTCCCACGCCCGAGCACAAGCCTCGTCGACCGCGTCGCGGGCGGCATCGTCGTCACCCGTCACCAGTCGAAGCGCGGAAATCAGCTTCGGGTAGTCGAAGACATAGAAGTCGTCGAACCGTCGATCGAATGTCACGGTCCCGGACTCTTCCATCAACTTGATGACGCGTGAGAACCCGTCCCGGTTGCGTTCTTCACCAAGATTTCCGGTCGAGGACGCGAAAAGTCGTTCGCAACGCCGCATCGGAGGAGTCAACATGCGTCTCGTGGGCGACGATTGGAGTGGGAGCGACGTGACGATCCGCGCCGAGCGGCCCGACGACCGCGAGGCGATCGCGGACGTGGTCGCGGCGGCGTTCGGATCTCCCGCGGAAGCTCGGCTGGTGGAGGCGCTCCGCGCGTCTTCGAGCTTCGTCCCGGATTGGTCGCTGGTTGCGGAAGTTCGCGGTCGCGTAGTCGGTCACGTGATGGTCACCTACGCAACCCTCCGCGACGACGCCACTGAGCATCGGATCGCATGCCTCTCGCCGCTCGCGGTGGCGCCCGACTTCCACGGCCGAGGCATCGGGTCGGCACTCGTCCGCGCGGTCACCGCGCACGTCGACGACGACGGGGAGCCGCTCGTGGTGCTGGAAGGCAGCCCGTTGTATTACGGACACCTCGGCTTCGAGCATTCCGTGCCGCACGGCATCCACATCACGCTTCCCGATTGGGCGCCACCCGAAGCGGCGCAGATCATGCGCCTGCGCAACTACGACGCGTCGCTCCGAGGACACCTCGTGTATCCGCCGGCCTTCGACGCGCTCTCAGATCACTGACTCGAGCAGCCTCGCGAAGTCTGTGGGATCCGTCACGGCCGGTATGTGCCCGGAGTCGAGACGCACCACGTGCGGGGCACGAGGAAGGTGCGTCACCATCTGCTCCTGCATGTCGGATGCCACCGGCCGATCGCGCGTGTTGAGCAGATACGTGACCGGCACGCGTGCGGCGATCGACCAATGGACGGGCTGGAAATAGTGGTGCACCGTGTCGGCGACACACCGAACGGGGTCGACCACGAAGGCAAGAGTGTCGTCGTCGAGGGGATCGCCGCCGTATGTGTAGCGGAACGGCTCGGGATCTTCCGGCGGCCCCGGCAGCGCGATCACCGTGCCATCGCGACGAGCCTGCTCGACCGAGGCGACGAGGCCATCGCGATGCCTCGGCTTCATGCAATCGATCCCACGGCCGCCCTCCGCGGGCACGAGCGCGGCACTGAGCACGACGTGCGCGACGCGATCGCCGAGGCCCGCGACGACTCCGGGCACCACGAGTCCCCCCGACGAGTGCGCCACGATGATGATCGGCTCTGCCGCGTCGGCGGCTTCGACATCCGCGAGGACCGATGCCACCTCGTCGTCGACGCTCAAGGTGGCAAAGTCGGCCGGCTTGCCGTTCCTCCCGGGCAAATCGACGGCGAGCGCGGGCCGGTCGAGATGGGGCAACAGGCGATCCCAGAACCGGGCGGTCGACCCGCCTCCGTGGATGAACACGTAGGCCACGTTGGCCTACCCGGCGACGGCGTCGAGCGCTTGCTTCAGGTCGGCGAGCAGGTCGGCCTGCGACTCGATGCCTACGGACAGGCGCACGAGGCGGGGATCGACCTCGAGCGGCGAGCCGGCGACCGA
The DNA here is from genome assembly GCA_003134555.1 of Actinomycetota bacterium. Taxonomy (GTDB): domain Bacteria; phylum Actinomycetota; class Acidimicrobiia; order IMCC26256; family PALSA-610; genus PALSA-610. Next base: position 17,512 of record PLBO01000151.1, on the reverse strand, counting down.
CGCGTGCGTCATGCGCGCGGGATGCTCGATGAGCGATTCCACCGCACCGAGAGACTCGGCCAGCGTGAAGAGACGCGTGCGCGTGACCAGCTCGAGCGCGGCATCCTCGTCGTTCGCAAGGAACGACACCATGCCCCCGAAGTCGCGCATCTGACGGCGCGCGACCTCGGATTCGTCGGGATACATCACCTTGGCGACGGCGTCGTGCTCGCGCAGCATCCGGACGATCGCCTGCGCATTGGTGCAGTGCTCGCGCATCCGCACCGCGAGCGTCTTCACGCCCCTCGACACGAGATAGCAGTCGAAGGGTGACGGCACCGCGCCCATCGCGTTCTGCAGGAACCGCAATTCGTCGGCGAGCTCGGCGGCGTTCACCGCGATGAATCCACCTACGACATCGGAGTGGCCGCCGAGATATTTCGTCGACGAGTGCACCGAAGCGTCGGCCCCGAGCGCGAGCGGCTGTTGCAGGTACGGCGTGGCAAACGTGTTGTCGACGATGACCCGCGCCTGCCGCTCGTGCGCGATGTGCGCGGCCGCCGCGATGTCGACGATCGAGAGCATCGGGTTCGTGGGCGACTCGATCCACACCATGCGGGTCTCGGGGAGCCACGCGGCCTCGAGCGCGCGCGGATCACGCAGATCGCACGCCGACCACGCGATCCCATGGCGCTCGTGCACACGCGCGACGAGCCGGTAGGTACCCCCGTACGCGTCGTTCGGGATGATCAGGTGGTCACCCGGGTCGAGCGTGCGCAGGATGGCATCTTCGGCGGCGAGTCCGCTCGCGAACGCGAGGCCGTGCCGCGCGCCTTCCAGCGAGGCGACACACGTCTCCATCGCGGTTCGCGTCGGGTTGCCGCTGCGCGAGTACTCGTAGCCGCGGTGCTTTCCCACCGCGTCCTGCGCGAACGTCGTCGCGAGGCTGATGGGCGGCACGATCGCGCCCGTGCTCGGGTCGGGCTCGTGGCCCGCATGGATCGCCCGCGTCTCGAAGCCGTCACCACTCATGCGGGAGACCGCGCCGCGAGGAAGCCGAGCACGTCGGAACGCGTCAGCACGCCGATCGGATGGCCACCGTCGAGCACGAGCACCGACGGCACGGCGTCGAGACACTCGACGACGCGCGCCACCGCTTCGCCGATGCCGATCATCGGCATCGGCGGGGCCATGATCTCGTCGATCGGATGGTCGAGCACGGCGGGATCGCGAAACGCCAGGTCCATCAGCTCGAGCTCGCGCAGCGTGCCGGTGACTTCCTTCGCCGCGAGCGGCAACTCCGTGGTCACCGAGACGACGAGCTGCGACACGCCGGTCTCGTGCATCAGCGTGATCGCGTCGCGCACGGGTCGGTCGGGCGTGATCAACACGAGCTCGGGCATGGCGTGACCCTTGGCCGTGAGCACGTCGCCGGCAACCGGGCCGCCGGCGCGCAGGAAGCCCATGTGGTACATCCAGTCATCGGTGTAGATCTTCGACAGGTAGCCGCGTCCGGAATCGGGGATCAGGACGACCACGACGTCGTCGGGATCGCACCCGCGCGCGACGGTCAACGCCGCGTGCACGGCGGTGCCACCCGATCCGCCGATCAGCAAGCCCTCGTCGCGGGTTACCCGCCGCGCGGTGAGGAACGCGTCGGCGTCGCTCACCTCGATGACCCGATCGACGATCGACGGATCGAACGTGGTCGGCCAGAAGTCCTCGCCGATCCCCTCGGTGAGATACGGGCGACCGGTGCCACCGGAATACACAGAGCCCGACGGATCGGCGCCGACGATCTGCACCTTCGGATTCTGCGCCTTCAGGAACCGCCCGACTCCGGTGATCGTCCCGCCCGTGCCGACGCCCGCGACGAAATGCGTGACGCGACCGCGGGTTTGCTCCCAGATCTCGGGACCGGTGGTGCGCTCGTGCGCGAGGGGGTTGGCGGCGTTGGAGTACTGGTCGGGCCGGAACGCACCCGGGGTCTCCCGCACGAGTCGCTCGGCCGTCGAGTAGTACGAACGCGGGTCTTCGGGCGGGACGGCAGTGGGACACACGACGACCTCGGCCCCGTACGCGCGCAGCAGCGCGACCTTCTCGTCGCTCATCTTGTCGCTCATCACGAAGATGCAGCGGTAGCCGCGTTGGGCGGCGACGATAGCCAACCCCGAGCCCGTGTTGCCGGACGTCGGTTCGACGATCGTGCCCCCCGGTTTCAGCAACCCGTCGCGCTCCGCCGCGTCGATCATCGCGACCGCGACGCGATCTTTGACACTGCCGCCCGGATTCGTGGTCTCGAGCTTGGCGACGAGCGTGCACCGCACGCCTTCGGCGCCGCTCACGCGCGGCAGGCGCGCCAGCGGCGTGTGGCCGACGAGATCGAGAATCGAATCGGCCGCGTCGATCGGGAGCAGCGCTTCGGCCATTCACCGACGCTACCCCCGGAACGGACCCGTCGGCGGCGCCACTTGCGCCCCGTTGGAGAACCGCGTAAAAGGATCGCGATGGTGCAACGCCACGAGTACTCGATCGAGCTCAGCGCGCCTCCCGACGAAGTGTGGGAGGTGTTCTGGTACCGCGCCCCCGACCGTCCGCAACCGAAGGACGTCAAGACGCGCATCGAGATCCTCCATCCGGGCGACGACGCCGGCAACGGCCTCGTCCGTCACTGCTACTTCCCCGTGCCGAAGTGGCTCCTGTCGCGCGGCGTCGGGCAGTCGTGGGAATGGCTCACCGAGGTGAAGCCGTTCGAGTCCTGGCGGTACGACGCGGTCGGCAAGCCGTTGTGGTCGCGGGCGACGGGTTGGACGCGGCTCACCGATCTCGGCGACGGGCGGACGCGCGTCACGTTCGTCGAGGAGTACGAGGCGTTCAACCCCGTCATGCGCGTGCTGCTGGAGAAGACGGTGCACAGCCGGCTCTCCCGCGACAACGACACGATCCTCGCCGCGCTCGAAGGTGGGTTGCGCTGGCACCGCAAGCGGCGCGCACGCGAGGCGGCGGCGACGACGGAGCGCGCGGCCGAGAATTGAGCGTGCGGCTCTTCGTCTACGGCACGCTCGCGCCCGGCCACGACGCCTGGGCGGTGCTCGAACCCTGGGTCGTCGGTGAATCCCGAGCCGATGCCGTGACCGGTCGCCTCTACGACACGGGCCGCGGGTACCCCGCGGCGACGTTCGACCCTGCTCCCGATCCCGACCCCGATCCCGAGCGCGCCGGCCGCGTCGTCCACGGCACCGTCGTGACCCTCGACCCCGCCCGGACGACGGCCGCGCTCCACGCGCTCGACCGCTACGAAGGCCACGAGTACGAGCGCATCGCCGTGAGGACCCAGGCGGGACTCGACGTCGCGACCTACGCCTGGACCGCGCCCCTGACCGGCTGCCGGCGTCTCGGCGAAGGCCGATGGCGCGACCGGCCGCAAGACGAAACTCCCGGGCCCGACGGCCGATGAGAACGCGTGACCTTCGACTCCGTCGCGGCAGTCCAGACGCGCATCGCGCAGATCCAGCAGCTCATCTCCGGATCGGCTCCCGGAGCCGGCGGAAGCCGCGCGCCGGCTGCGACGTCGACGCAATCGCCGGAGTTCGCGTCGCTGCTCGCCGACGCGATGGGGACGGGAACCTCGACGGATCCCCTGTCGAATCCGCTCTCGGCGCCGTCGACGGACGCGAGCAGCACCGCGACCGGCGCGACGTCGATGGTCTCGCAACTCATGAAGCTCTCGCAGCTCGCGTCGAACCCGACGGGGAGCACGACCACAACGGCGAGCAATCCGACGACGCAACTCTTCCTCTCGAACGCGATGGCCGAGAAGGGCAAGCCCTACGTGTACGGCGCGACCGCGTCGATCAGCGATCCGAACCCGCGGGCGTTCGACTGTTCCGAGCTGACGAAGTGGGCCGCGGCCCGAGCCGGGGTCACAATCCCCGACGGCGCCACCGCGCAGTACCTCTCCATCCGCGATCACGGGGGCACGATGAGTGTGCAGCAGGCGCTGCACACACCGGGCGCGTTGCTGTTCCATTTCGGCCACGAGCCGAGGGATCTCGGCGACATCCCGGCCGACGGACACGTCGCGATCAGCCTCGGTGACGGCGTGCACACGATCGAAGCTCGTGGCCATGCCTACGGCACCGACGTCTTCGACAACGCGGGCGGCCGGAGCTTCAACTTCGCCGGCATGATCCCCGGCATGAGCTGAATCCGAGCAACGAGCCCGGAGACGACGGAGGCGCAGCGCGACACCTAGCCTGCGCAATGTGTCCGACCACTCCTTCGCGCGCGCCTGGCAGACCGTCGCCGCGCTCGCGCCCGACCGCATTGCGCTCGTCTGTGGCGACCGGCGCCTGACGTTCGCGGAGTTCGACGAACGGGCGGAGCGTCTCGCGCACGTGCTGCGCGCTGCGGGGCTCGAGCCCGGCGACAAGGTCGCGATCATGTGCATGAACGCGCCCGAGTACATGGAGACGTTCTTCGGCGCCCAGAAGCTCGGCTGTGTTCCGGTGAACGTCAACTACCGCTACGTCGGCTCCGAGCTCGCGTTCCTGCTCGACAATTCCGATTCGGTCGCGCTCGTGTACCACGACGACTTCGCTCCTACGGTCGGCGACGCGCTCAGCGCGCTCCCGCCCGAGCGTCGTCCCCGCGTGCTCATGCAGGTCGCGCACGATCCCGGCGGCGGCGTCGCCCTGCTCGACGGTGCACGCGAGTACGAGAACGCGTTGGCAGCGGTCGACGCGAGCCGCCCCGCAACGACGCGCGAACCGTCGGGTGACGACCTGATGTTCCTGTACACCGGCGGTACCACGGGCTACCCGAAAGCGGTGATGTGGCGCAGCGACGATCTCTATACGTCGTTGTGGCAGATGGCGCGCCCGGGTACCGAACCTCCCGACGTGGCGACCTCGATCAACGCGGGCAAAAAGGCCGCGACGCTGCTTCCCGCGTGTCCGCTCATGCACGGCACCGGATTGTTCATCGCGCTCTCGACGCTGTCGGGCGGCGGAACCGTCGTGTTGCTCGACACGCCTCGCCTCGATCCGGAAGCGGTGTGGACTGCGATCGAACGTGAGCACGTGCAGGTGTGCACGATCGTGGGCGACGCGTTCGCCCGCCCCCTGCTGGCCGCGCTCGAGGCCCAACCGTCGCGCTTCGACCTCTCCTCCTTGCGCGCGATCACGTCGTCGGGCGTCACGTGGAGCCCGGAGACGAAGCGGGGTCTGCTCGCGCTGCTGCCCACGGTCACTCTCATCGACTCGCTCGGGGCTTCCGAGGGCATCATGACCCGCACCGAGACGCGCGCCACCGACGACATCGCGCCCGCACGGTTCAAGGCGGGCGAACGGCTCGTGGTCGTCACCGACGACGGCGACGTCGTTCGGCCCGGCGACGAACGCGTCGGCATGCTCGGCGTCGGCGGTCCGATCCCTCTCGGCTACTACAAGGATCCGGAGAAGACGGCCGCGACGTTCCGCACGGTCGAAGGCCGGCGCTATTCGATACCCGGCGACTACGCGACCGTCGACCCCGACGGAACGATCCGGCTGCTGGGTCGCGGTTCCGCGTGCATCAACACCGGCGGCGAGAAGGTCTACCCCGAGGAAGTCGAGCTCGCGCTGCGATCGCACGCGGGCGTGTTCGACTGTGTCGTCGTCGGTGTGCCCGACCGCCGCTGGGGTGAGATGGTCGTAGCCGTCGTGCAACCGGCCCACGCCGTCACCATCGACGAATCGGGTCTCGCCGCGCACTGCCGCGCGACCCTTGCCGGATACAAAGTGCCCAAACACTTCGTGAGCGTCGACTCGCTGCAGCGTTCGCCCGCGGGTAAGGCCGACTACAAACTGCTGCGGAACATCGCCGAGGAGGCCATCTCGTGAGCATGTGGCAGGGACAGCGCATTCCGGAGGTCGACGTCACGGATGCGAGCGCGGGCCGCGAGCACACGGTGCTCCTCGACGTGCGCGAGGCCGACGAATGGGAGGCCGGGCACGCGCCCGGCGCGCAGTGGGTACCCCTCGGCGAGCTCGAGTCGGCCCGCTTCCGGATCCCGATCAACCGTCGCATCGTGTGCGTGTGCCGATCGGGCGGCCGATCGGCCAAGGCCACGGCGCAGCTCGTCCAGTGGGGCTTCGACGCGGTCAACATGGCCGGTGGCATGAAGGCCTGGGCCGCGCAAGGACTCGACGTCGTGCGCGACGACGATTCGGCCGGCCAAGTGATCTGAGCCGGCGGCCAACTACCCTGATCCGGTGACGTTCGACCGCGCCGAAGGTATCCGTCGTCTCGGCGCCGACGCGTTCGACGTGCTCGTCGTCGGCGGGGGGATCACCGGCACGGGCGTGGCACTCGATGCCGCGTCGCGCGGGCTGCGCACCGCGCTCGTCGAGAAGGGCGATCTGGCGTCGGGTACGTCGTCCAAGTCGTCGAAGCTCGTGCACGGCGGGATCCGGTATCTGCAGCAAAAGGAGGTCGGGCTCGTCTACGAAGCGCTGGCCGAACGGCAGATCCTGCGCAAGACCGCGCCACATCTCGTGCGCGTGCTCCCGTTCCTGCTCCCGGTCTTCACCAGGGACGGCCTGCTCCCCCGCCGGATCGCGCGAATCCTCGGCGCGACGATGTGGGCGTACGACCTGACGGGCGGACTCCGGATCGGCAAGCTGCACAAGCGCGTCAGCAAGGACGAGGCACTTCGCTACATGCCGACGCTCCCGGCCGACAACATCGCCGCGTCGTACATCTACTACGACGCCGCGGCCGACGACGCGCGACTCACGCTCACCGTCGCGAAGACCGCGGCCGCGCACGGCGCCGCGGTAGTCAACTACGCGCCGCTCGTCGGCCTCTCGAAGGACGCGGCCGGCAACGTGCGCGGCGCTCGCGTCAGGGCCGACGGCGAGGAGATCGAGGTCCGGGCCCGCACGATCGTCAACGCGACCGGCGTCTGGTCGGACGAGGTACGCGCGCTCGACGACGCCACGCACGCGACCACCATCCGCCCCGCGAAGGGCATCCACATCACAGTGCCGTGGTCGCTGGTGCAGAACGAGATCGCGGTCGTCATCCCGGTACCGAAAGACCGTCGTTCGGTGTTCGTGGTGCCGTGGGGCGGCGACGGCGGCCCGCACCGTTTCACCTACATCGGCACGACCGACACCGACTACGACGGACCGATCGACGACCCGCAGATCACCGCCGACGACGTGTCGTACCTCTTGCGCGCGATCAACGGCGCGTCGACCACGAAGATCACCGAAGCCGACATCCTCGGCACGTGGGCCGGGCTCCGCCCGCTCGTCGCCGCGGCCAAGAGCGAGCGCACCGCGGATCTGTCCCGCCGCCACTCGGTGCACACGTCACCGGGCGGGGTCGTCACGGTCACCGGCGGCAAGCTCACGACGTACCGCCGGATGGCAGCCGACGCCGTCGACGAGGTGGTCGGGGTGCTCGGCCACGGCGGCCACAGCCGCACGAAACGGATCGCGCTGCAGGGCGCCGACGGCTGGGACGCACCCGACATCCCGCAGAACCTGCGCGAGCGCTACGGCGCCGACGGGCGCGACGTTGCCGCGCTCGAGCGCTCCGACCCGCAACTCGCACGTCCCTTGATCGAGCAGCTTCCGTACTCCCGGGCCGAGGTCGTGTACGCGGCGCGGGCCGAGATGGCGCGCACGGTCGACGACGTGCTTTCGCGCCGCACACGCGCTCGGTTGCTGGCGCGCGACGCGTCGGCCGCCGCCGCCGACGACGTCGCCACCCTGATGGCCGGCGAGCTCGGCTGGTCGGACGACGAACGCGAACACCAGGTCGCGCGCTACCGGGCGTTGGTGGCGGAGGAACGCATCGCGGGTGGGCTCCCCGAGACCGCGCTCGACGCACTGTCGCACCCGCCGGCGTGATTCCGTAGTCTCCCCGCGTGCAGACGAACCGGGGAGCTCCCACTCCTCCTATCGCCTTCGGCGATGGCCACATCCGCGATCACCTACAGACCCGGCGTGTCGAGGTCGACGATGCCGGGCGCGAGCGACTGCGCGCGACCGGGGCCGAGGTAATCGACTCGGGCGCCGAGGTCGCGGCCGCGAGCCGCGACTGGTGGCCGCTCGCGATGATCTGGGCACTCGACGCGCAGGTCGCGGTGCGAGCGTCGGTGGTCGTCAAGCCGCACGACACCGCGCAGGTGCAAGCAGTGCTGCGCCTGTGCAACGAGAACCGGATACCGGTCACCGCGGCCGCGGGTCGCAGCGGCGTGTGCGGCGCGAGCGTGCCGGTCTTCGGCGGCGTGCTCCTCGACGTCACCGCCCTCACCGGCATCGTCGAGGTCGACCCGACCTCGCTGCTGGTCGACGTGCGCGCGGGCACGTTCGGCGACGTGTTCGAGGACGAACTGCGCGAACACCACGGCATCACGTGCGGGCACTGGCCCCAGTCGATGGCGCTCTCGACGGTCGGCGGCTGGGTCGCGTGCCGCGGCGCGGGCCAGATGTCGACCCGCTACGGGAAGATCGAGGACATCGTCGAGGGCCTCGACGTGGTGCTCGCCGACGGAACCTTGCTCCGCACCGGCGGCGCACCCCGCGCCGCGGTCGGGCCCGACCTCACCCAAGTGTTCCTCGGCTCCGAAGGCACACTCGGGGTCGTCGTCGGCGCGCGGCTGCGCGCCCATCACCTCCCGACCTCCGAGGTGCGCGGTGCATACACGTTCTCGAGCTTCGCAGCCGGGCTCGACGCGATGCGCCGCATCGTGCAGCGGGGCGCGACGCCCGCGGTGCTGCGCCTGTACGACGCGGTCGAAGCCGATCGCAGCTACCACACTGGTGATGCGCACCTGCTGTTGATGCTCGACGAAGGCGACGCGCACGTCACCGAGGCGACGCGTCGCATCGTCGACGAAGAGTGCGAATCGGCGCAGGCCGAAGGCACCGACGTGGCCTTCGTCGAGCAATGGCTCGGCCACCGCAACGACGTCTCCGCGCTCGAAGCCTTGATCTCGCGGGGCCTGGTGGTCGACACGATGGAAATCGCCGCATCGTGGCGAGCGCTGCCGGAGATCTACGCCCGCACCGTCGAGGCGATCCGTTCGGTCGAACACACGATGGCGGCATCCGCGCATCAGAGCCATTCGTACCTCGACGGCGGCTGTCTCTACTTCACGTTCGCGGGTCGCCCGCCCGAGGACGAGCGCGAGGCCTATTACCGAGAGGTCTGGGACGTGGGACAGCGCGCGGTTCTCGCCGCGGGCGGTGCGCTCTCGCACCACCACGGCATCGGGCTGAACCGGGCCCGCTTCGTACCCGAGGCGCTGGGTGAAGGGTTCGGCGTGCTGCAATCGGTGAAGGACGCCCTCGACCCGAACGGCATCCTGAACCCCGGCAAGCTCGGCCTGGGCAACCCGTTCGGCGAGCTCGTCTGGCCATGAGCAGCGAGCGGGTGCTCGTCGTCGACGTCGGCACGAGCAGTGTGCGCGTCGGCGTGTTCGACGCCGCGGGCACGGCCCTGCACAACGTCGAGCGCGAGCTGCTCCCCGACACTCCTTCCGACGGGATCGTCCAGTTCGACGCGCGCGCGATGGCCGACACGTGTCTCGAGCTCGCAGCCGGAGCCCTGGAACGCGCGGGCGCAGTCGACGCCGTAGGCATCTCGAACCAACGCGGTTCGACCATCGTGTGGGATCGCGCAACGGGCGAACCCGTCGGATCGGGCATCGGCTGGCAAGACCTCCGGACGATCGGCACGTGCCTGAACCTCCGCGCCCAGGGCGTGCGCACCGGCCCCAATCAGTCCGCGACCAAGCTGCAGTGGCTCCTCGAACAGCTCCAAGACCGCGGGCGGGCGCGCGACCTCTGCTTCGGAACCGTCGACACATGGGTTGCCTGGACGCTCTCGCAGGGTGCAGTGCACGTCACCGACGCAACGAACGCGGCCATCACCGGCCTCCAGGTCGCGCGCAATCCCGCCGAGTGGGACACGGAGATCCTGACCGCGCTCGACATTCCACGCGAGATGTTGCCGTCGATCGTCGACTCGAGCGGCGTGGTCGGCGCCGCGAGCGCGCTGCCCGGCGCGCCGCCGATCGCCGCGCTCCTCGGTGACCAGCAAGCATCGCTCGTCGGCCAGGGCTGCGTACATCCGGGTGACGCCAAGATCACGTTCGGCACCGGTGGGATGCTCGACCTCGTCCTCGGCAAGGAGCCCCCAACGTTCGATCAACGCGGCCCGGCCGGGACGTTCCCGATCGTGGCGTGGCGCCACGAAGGGCGCATCACCTGGGGCATCGAGGCCGTGATGCTCGCGGCCGGAACGAACATCCAGTGGTTGCGCGACGACCTCGGGTTGATCTCGTCCTCGGACGAGTCGCACTCGCTCGCGTCGCGCGTCGACGACACCGGCGGCGTCGTCTACGTACCCGCGCTACTCGGCCTCGGCACGCCGGCGTGGGACTACGGCGCCCGCGGCGCCTTCTTCGGCTTGACGCGCGGCACGGGACGCGCCGAGATCGTGCGCGCGGTGCTCGAAGGCGTTGCGCAGCGCGGCGCCGATCTCGTCGACGCGGCCGAGACCGACAGCGGCGTCGCGATCCCCGCCCTGCGCGTCGACGGCGGCATGACCGACAACGACACGTTCGTACAGGCGCTCGCCGACGCGGCGCAGAGACCGGTCGAGATCTCGCCGATGCGAGAAGCAACCTCTCGGGGCGCGGCACTCATGGCGGGCCTCGCGGTCGGCCACCATCGCTCGGTCGACGAGCTCGCGCACACGTGGAAGCCGCGCGTCCGCGTGGAACCGGCGCGCGTGCTCGATCGGGACCGCTGGCAGGAGGCCGTCAGCCGCGCCCGGCACTGGATCCCCGAGCTGTCAGGAATCGATTTCTGACGACGGCTTGGCGCGCTCGTCGGCGAGTGCGCGCGAGGCGAGCAGACCGGCTGCAGCCGCGCCGCCGCCGATCAGCGACACGAGCCGGGACTGCGGCTTGAGGCCGGGCGTCACGAGACTCACGACCCCGTCGACGGCGTCGGCCACCGCGCCCATCCCGACCCACTCGGCATCCATCGTGTGTTCTTTGATCGTGGTGATCGCGCCCACGCCGAGCACGAGGTCGCGTATCCCGACGAGCCGCAGGAGCGCACGCGCCGTGGGCTCGCGACCAGCGCGGCCGAACAGGATCCAGCCCACCACACCGGGGAGAAGGAGCATCACGAGGCCGTTGACGGCTCGCCCGCGTGCGATGGCGAGCGCGACGCGGCGGTGGTCGAAGTCCATGGGTCAGCTCGACCCGGCGGTGATCTCGTCGCCGATCCGGAGGGTGCCGCCGTGCACGACCTCCGCCCGCAGACCGCCCCGATTCTCGAGCGCGGCGCGCACACCGGGCCGCGTCAGCTGCTCGAGATAGGCGCAGGGGGGACACGTCTTGATTCCCCGGAACACCACGTCGCCGACGCGGAACGTCTGGCCGACGAGGTGGTGCAGAGGCACACCTTCGGTGACGAGGTTCCGGCGCGTCTCGTGTTCGGCGAGCTCGACGCCCGCTTCGCTGTTGACGGCGGCGATCACCTCGCGCTCCACGAACGTCACCTGGCGATGCGGTCCCTCCCGGTCCGAGTACTTACCGACCTCGGTGGCATAGCGATCACCGTCGAGCCCGACGCCCTCGATGGCGCGCAACTCCGTGCTCGGCGCCAGCAGCGCTCCGGCCTCGGCCGCGGTGTAGATACCGACGAGATGTCCGGTGAACATCCGCGAACCCTAGCCGTGCCGGTCGAGCGACCATCGCGGATTGTCGCCCGTGCGCACCAGGTTCCGCTCGACGTACCTGCGGTCATCGCCGAGCGGGACGTAGACCGTCGACATCACCTCACCCTCTAGGGAGCCGGGCTCCGGCGCGTCGGCGTCGTAGAACCAGCCCGGCGCGTCGATCTGGTGACGCGCGCGTCCGACGAGCACGTCGCCGTGCACGACCCCCGCGGGCGGACCGTCGTCGCCGACCTCCCATTCGATGTCGAGACCGACGGCGACCCGTTCCCCGATCTCGCCGCCGGCTCGCAGCGCGTCGTCGGCCGCGTCGAGGCGCACGCCGAACGACTCGAGTCCGAACGTCCAGTGTTCGCGCGGCGCCTCGCACCACAGTTCGGCCCACAGACCTTCGGCGCGGATCTCGAGTCCCTGGCGCGGGAGCAGTACCTCGTGGTCGCGCACGACGATCACGCCTTCGACGTCGGGAACGCCGACGAGATAGGTCCAGTACCACGCGATCTGTTCGGCCTCGCGCAGCTCGAGCCGGACGAAGCCCGCGAACCCGTCGGCGGCCGCGAAGTCGAGCAGCCAGCGGCTCACGGCAGCGGTAGGTAATACGTCTCGGGGGTCTCGACGGGGGCATCGGGCGCGGGTGCGATCGCGCCGTCGATCAGTTCGAGGAACGGGTAGAGGTCGGTGCTGTCGCGCGGCACGGTCCAGTCGACGTCGACCCCCGCGAGCTCGGCGAACGGGCGGAGGAACGTGAAGTACACGTACGCGCCGGCGTCGATCTTGGCCCGGCGTTCCATCCCCGCGATCTTCCGGTAGAGCTGTTTCTGCGCCGACTTCGCGGCGATCGCGAGCGCGTCGCGCTGCGTGCGGTCGAGTGGTACGAGCGACTCCGACGACACGTCGAAGAACGCGAACGCGTCGACCCGCGGCCAATAGTCCTCGGGCTGTGTCACCGACGTACCGAAATCGGTCACGCGCAAGCGCGCGTCGCGCAGGACGAACGCGCCGAGCAACTCCTGGTGCGGCATCGCGGCCGATACCTCGGCGCTCCACGGAAAATGCGACACACCGAGACGGTTGTACGCGCGCAACAGGAGCGTGCGACCGTCGGGCAGCGGGTACGGGCCCGTGTCCTGATAGCCCGAGCGTGTATCGAACCAGAGCAGGAACAGGTACGAGGTGAGCAACGCGTTGAGGCGGCTGATCGCCGCGCGCTGCTCCGGATCGGCGACCGGCTCGCACGCCGCCGCCAGTTCCTCGACGTACGAGCGATACGGCGTGGCCGCGCCGTTCGCGTCGGATGCCTGATGCGTGCCGTCGTCGAATCGGTACGCGCCCGCGGCCCGAGCCCAGAATTCGAGGATCGTTCCCAGTCGATGAGCGTCGTCGGTGGCGTCGACGAGACCTGCGGCCATGAGCACCTTGCGCCCGACCAGGGGAAAGTTGGGGACTGCCCACATGTGCACCGGATCGATCTGCGTCGTGAGTCGATGGCCCGCGCGCCCGAGCTCCTCCGGCGGCATCGCCCGGCTGATCTCGTCGATGATCTCGGGATAGCGCCGGTAGCACTCGACGCACGCGATGAGGATGTAGGCACTCACCGGTATCAGCGCCGACTCGAGTGCGGTGCGCTCGGTCGTCAACGCGTACGAGACCTCGCTGTGGTAGCGGATCCAGCGCTCGATCTCGGCTCGAGACGGGAGCGTCACGCGAGATTCCGCACGACGCCGGGCTCGGCCGAGCAATCGACCTCGACGACGTCACCGTCGGCCGGCTCGCTCGCAAGCGTCGCGGCCATGACGCACGGCACCTGGTACTCCCGGCTGACGATGCCGATGTGCGAAAGCGGCGTGCCCGAGAGACACACCACGGCCGCGAGCTCGTCGAAGATCGGCGCGAGGAACGTGGCGCCGGCATCGGCGACACAGGCCACGACGCCCTCAGCCGTCGTGTCCATGAGCTCGAGCACGTCGTCCGGCGTCGTCAGCCGTCGCCACGAGCCCCGTACCGGCCCGGCCTCGAACACGCGGGTTCCGATCCCGATGTCGGTCACGGTGATCGAATGTAGCCGGGCGCTCACCGTTACCATCTCGACGTGACCGCGCCCGACGACGCGACGTTCCGGTTGCTGCACGAGGTTCGCCTGCGCGGCGTGGTCGAGCTCCAGGAGACCGAGATCGTCACTCTCCTCATCGACGACGGCTTCGTTGCTCGTAGCACGCGCGGGATCCGCATCACGACGGAAGGCCGGGTGACGCACGCGTCGTGGGCCCGCCTGCCGGGGGGCGGAGAGGAGGAGCGCGTCGCGCAGCGGGCGTACGAACGCTTCCTGCCGCTGAACAGTGAGCTGCTGCGCGTCTGCAGCGACTGGCAGGTGCAGCCGGGGGGCAGCCCCAACGATCACCGCGACCCGCGCTACGACTGGTCGGTGGTCGATCGCCTCCACACGCTCGACGAGCGGATCGGGCCCGTGGCGTCGCGTCTCGGCCGCACCATCGATCGCTTCGCCGCGTACCGTCCCCGGCTGCGCGCGGCGTTGGCGCGCGTCGACGAGGGTGAAACCGAATGGCTCACGTCGCCGCGACTCGACTCGTACCACACGGTCTGGATGCAATTGCACGAGGATCTCCTGCTCGCACTCGGCGCGGACCGCGCGACGGAAAACGGACCGGGCGAGTAACCGTGTGGCAAAGGCGAAGCGTCGTCGGGTTGATCGTGTTGCTCGTCAGCGGGTGCGCGTATCGTGAGAGCACCACCGTCGTGCAACTCGCCGATCCGGGGAGATGTGTCCCGGTCGACATCGCGGCCACGTCGGAGACCTCGTCGCTCCTGGCCGATACCGCGTCGCGTTTCAACGGGTCTCCGGCCGCGCGGCTGCGCGACGGTGGATGCGCCTTCGTCCGCGTACAGACCGTCGATTCCTCCGTCGCGATGCGCGAGCTCATCGGGAACTGGCCCGACTCCGAGCGCCTCGGACCGGCGCCCGTCGCGTGGGTGCCCGGATCGACGATGTGGGGGCAGCTCCTCAACGCGCGTTTGGTCGATCAACGCCGCCGGCCGATGGCGCCGAACGGCACACCGTACGCACGCACTCCGCTCGTCATCGCGATGCCGGCGCCGATGGCCCGCGCCCTCGACTACCCGCACAAACCGCTGGGCTGGGGTGAACTCACGACACTCACCCGGAACAAACGCGGTTGGGGCGGGTACGGACATCGCGAATGGGGACCGTTCCGGCTCGGCAAAGGCAACCCCAACTGGTCGACGACCGGTCTCGACGCCACGATCGCGCTCGACTCGTCGCCGTCCGCGGCAGGTGACGCCCGCGCCCTCGAGCAGTCGGTCGTGTACTACGGCGACTCGACCCAGGTGTACTTCGACAACTGGCAGCGGCTCGCGACCAAGTCCGCCGGGAGCGCGCTCACCTATCTCTCGGCAGTGATCGCCGACGAACGCTCCGTCGTCGCGTACAACCGAGGTCACGCGCAGGACGACGTCTCGCTCGCCGGGCGCGGTGCGAAGAAGGCGGCGCTGCCGCTCGTCGCGATCTATCCGAGAAGCGCAGCCATCGAGAGCGACAATCCCATCATCGTGCTCGATGCGCCCTGGTCGTCGTCAGCTGCACGCGCCGGCGCGCGGCTGTTCACGAAGTTCGCGCTCCAACCCGCGGCCCAGGCGAAGGTCGCGGCCGCGGGCTTCCGGCCCGGGGCCGGCGTGCGGACCGACCTCCTGGTTCCGAGCAACGGCGTCGATGCCACGGCGCGCACCAGCGCGGTCGCGCCCGCGTCACCGGTAGAGATCGAACGTGCGCTCGCCCATTGGGAGACCAACCGCCGTCGCGCCCGAGTGCTCTTCCTGTTCGACGTCTCCGATTCGATGGGCGATCTGGCCACGCGAAACGGTCCGACCAAGATGGCGCTCGCGAAGACCGCGCTCGCCGGTGCGCTCGACCAGCTCGCGCCCGACGACTATGTCGGCCTGCGCATCTTCACGACCAAGCTGTCGAATCCGGTCAGTCCGAACTGGCGCGACATCGTTCCGATCGGTCCGCTCGCAACTCGCAGCCGCGCGCTGCAGAAGGCCATCCCATCCCTCATGCCACAGCGAGGCTCACCGCTCTACGCCGCGACGCGCGACGCGTTCGACGCGGTCGCGCGCCGCGCCGACCCGCAGCGGATCAATGCGGTCGTGCTGCTGACCGACGGATACAACGAAGACGACCACGACAACAATCAGGCCGCGCTGCTCGCGCACTTGGCGACCAACCCGAACGTCCGCGTCTTCACGATCACGTACAGCAACGACGCCGATCTCAGCACCTTGCGCAAGATCGCGCAGACGACGAACGCGTGGAACTTCGACGCGCGCGATACGAGCGACCTCGCCGACGTCGTGCCGCGCGCGCTCGCGAGCTTCTAGCCGGCCGGCTCGCGGTACACGTCGGGCTCCACGAAGATCAGCGTCGCCCGCGGTTCGACCCTCCGGATCTCGACCTCGAGCTCGTCGATCGTCGACGCGAGCTCCGCGACCGTGAGGTTGGGGTCGAACTCGACCTTCGCCGCGACCACGATCTCGTCGGGACCGAGATGCTCCGTGCGCAGATGTATGCAGCGACTCACAGTGGGAAAGGTTTCGATGGCCCGCCGGATTCGATCGACGACCTCGGGCCGCGCGGCCTCGCCGACGAGCAGGCTGCCCATCTCGATCACGAGCACGATCGCGACTCCGACGAGCAGGATCCCGATCGCGAGACTGCCCACACCGTCCCAACGACCGTCGCCGGTCACGTCGGCGACGACGACACCCAGGAGCGCGATGACCAGGCCGACGAGCGCGGCCGAGTCCTCGAGGAGCACCACCGGAAGGTCGGGGCTCTTGGTGTGGCGGATGAACTGCCACCACGACTCGCCGGCCGGACGAACCGCGTTGGCTTCCCGGGTCGCGGTGCGAAACGACAACCCCTCCATCACCATCGAGCCGAGCAAAACCCCGATGGCCCACACCGCGCTCTCGACCTGGTGCGGATGGCGCAACTTGTCGACACCTTCGAAGATCGAGAACACGCCGCCGAGGCTGAACAGCACGAACGCGACGACGAACGCATAGAAGTAGCGCAACGATCCGTAGCCGAACGGATGCCGCTCGTCGGCCGGCCGGCCGGCCCGCGCCCGTCCGATCAGCAGCAGCCCCTGATTGCCCGTGTCGGCGACGGAGTGGATCGACTCCGACAGCATCGAGCTCGATTGGGTCACCAGGAACGCCACGAACTTGAGGATCGCGATCCCCAGGTTGGCGGCGAGGGCGGCAACGATCGCCCGCCTCGAATCGTGTTGTTCGGACGCCATTACTCGATGATCCCGCCCCGGGTCATCGCCTCGACGTCGAGCGCGCGATCGAGCTCGGCGCCGGTCATCAGCTTGCGGGCGCGCACGACCTGCCGGATCGATTTCCCGGTGCGGTTCGACTCCTTGATGATCGCCGCGGTGGTCTCGTAGCCCAGATGCGGGACGAGAGCCGTGGCGATGACGGGCGACGCCTCGGCGTTGCGCTCGAGTGTCGCACTGTTGGCTTCGATCCCGCGGATGCATTCGTCGGCGAACACGGAACACGCGCTCGCGAGCAGGTCGATCGACTCGAGCAGGTTGCGCGCGATGATCGGCACGAACACGTTGAGCTCGAAGTTCCCCTGCGAGCCGCCGAACGCGATCGCCGCGTCGTTGCCGATCACCTGCGCGCTCACTTGCGTCACGACCTCGGGGATCACGGGGTTGACCTTGCCCGGCATGATCGA
>PLBO01000016.1 GCA_003134555.1 Actinomycetota bacterium | reverse complement strand
GGCTCAGTTTGATCTTCTGTGATGTCTGCTCTCCGGGTGCCGCTTCGCATATGCCTCGGCCCACTCGATAACGACCGCGACCACGACTATCGCGGCTGTGAAAATCGCCGCGCTCCCGTAGTTCTGAGTGCGGACGAGGCCAATCGCTAACACGACGAGCCAGACCACGACCCAGAACTTCAGACGACGGTGACGATCTGGCGGTTGCCTGATCCACCAGCGCCGAACGATGCCCATGCCGTCAGTCAAGCAGTTCGGCGATCTGGGTGAGTGACCTGGGTTGGCTCGCCGCCGGAACCTCGGGAGTGGTTTAGGGACACTCGGGTGTGTTCCGCGCCGTCGCCCGAACGGGTTAGTGATTGTGTGACCCGCCAGCCATGCGACGGCGTTGTTATCGCGGTTACGGCGAGGACTTGAGTACCTGAGCGAGCCTCGTCAGGTGGTTGTACCGAACCGCGAACTCCCACGTCTGACCGCTGACCTCGTACGTTGCGACGGTCGCCGCTTCCGGCTGTACGGGAAAGTCCTGGCGGCCCGATTGGCGCGTGGCCGCGATTCGGCCACCCGTTGGTACCTCAAGTTCGGCGATGCGCGCGAAGTTGGCCGCCCAAGGACGCCACACCGAACGCCAGATCACTTGCGATCCTTTTGAAATCAGGCGGCCTTGCACCCATCGGACCCGCCCTGAGTCCTCGAGTCTTCGAAGGAATGCACGAACGCGCAGGCGGCGATCAGGTCCAGCGGCTTCGCCGCTCTGCAAGGTCGGCCCAAGTTGCGCCTCGCCCTCGCGCTCTCTGCGCAGGTTCGATCGGAAGATCAGGCCGAGTGAGGAGACCCCAATTGCGAAGACGACGAATGTCTTGAGACTCTCCGGAGTCACGATCACGAGCGGCACAAGGCAAGCGATCCACACGAGCAGTAGCCAGGGCCGTGCAAAGAGAGGCCTCAAGTCGTCGAGCACGCCAAGACATCCATTCTTCGTCTCCCGGGGGCGTACGAGTGACCTCGCGCCATCTCGGCCACGGCGGGACGTCACTTGCACCGTTACGACGCTCAGGAGACCTTAACGAGCACTCGGGTGTGGAGGCCCGCTCTGACACGGTCTGAGTTTGCGGCATCATTTCTTGGTGGACGGGGAACGGTGGGAGCTGCTGTACGACCTTCACGGTGATGCTTTGCGCGTCCGCGAGACGCAGAAGTGGAGTTTCGACAGACCTGGTTTCGGGTTTCCACCCGAACCCTTGCTGTTTGGGTCGGACGAGTGGTGGGCGGCACTAAACACCGGTGAGATCGAGACCCGCGAGGAGGTCGGCAGCATCGCGCAACCGGTGCGTAGAGATAGCTACGGCGACTCGGCCGCATTCGAGGT
Source organism: Actinomycetota bacterium (assembly GCA_003134555.1). GTDB lineage: Bacteria > Actinomycetota > Acidimicrobiia > IMCC26256 > PALSA-610 > PALSA-610. The sequence continues at coordinate 1,415 of PLBO01000016.1, read as the reverse complement.
TCGCAGCTCGGACGGGGCTGTGACGACCTGGCCGTTTCTTGGCGGTGACGAGCGGCTCTACGTCGAAGGTCTCCGCATCAGAATCCGTTACGCCCTGTTGGAGCGAAAGGACGACGCGCCGATCGGGCTCGACCGGATCGCGAAGGTGGTCGTTCAAATCTGGATCGAGTCGAGTAGCGAGCAGGCCGCACACCATCGGGCCGAGTTGGTGCGACGACGACATGCGCACGACGCAGCGTCCCCCGCGCAACCCTTCTCTCCATGGGACAGACCCGCGGACGAGTAGCGCGGCTGCTCTCTCCCGTCTCTACGAATGACCAGGAGACCTTTACGAGCACTGGGGTGGTCATGGTCTTGTCGGTTGAGGACTGCGTACTGTTCTTCTTGTGAGGTCCGTTCGCACGAAGTCGTGCGCGGCTTGCTTACTGCTGCTTGGTTTGGCGGGAACGGCGTGCACTAGCGGCAGCAGGCGCACGTCGACGCAGGGTGCGGCGTCCACGGGCGCGACAGGCGCGGTGTCGTCTGTGGGGTCGGCGAGTACGGCGACTGCCGGTCCGTCCCGATCATTGCCGCCATTGCCGCCGCAACCTGCGGACGTTCCGTTCCCGACCGTTCGCTGGCCGCGAGGGCCGCTGCCAGCCGGTATTACGAAGTCCGGTATCGACGCCGAGGTCAAACAAACCTTGGGAGGGCCTAACCCGACGGAACTTCGTTCTTTGCTCGTCGTCAAGGGCGGCAAACTCGTGTACGAAACGTACGGTCCGCGCGACGGTCCGAACTCGATGATGACGTCGTGGTCGATCGCGAAGAGTTTCACGTCGGCGGTGATCGGCCTGCTCGTCGGGGATGGAAAGCTCCGCCTGAACGGGCCCGCTCCGGTACGAGCGTGGGCCCGTGCGAATGACCCGCGCCACGCGATCACCATCGCGGAGTTGTTGCACATGTCATCCGGGCTCAAGTGGGACGAGGCCTACACGAACTCCCCGGACTCAGATGTTTTCAAGTTGATCGGAGAGCCGAACGCTTCCGGGTACGCAGCCAGCCTCCCGCTCAAGGCCAAGCCCGGCACCGTCTGGAACTACTCCACCGGGACGGGCGCGATTCTCGCAGGCATCATCATCGACACGCTCGGTAGCGAACAGGCTGCCGAGCATNNGTCTGCTCTACCTGCGCGACGGCGTCTGGGATCACAAACGGATCCTGCCGGCCGGTTGGGTCGACTACGCCCGGACGCCCGGACCTGATCCCCAGTACGGCGCGCTGTGGTGGCTGGAGTACGAACCTGGAACCTTCACCGCCGTGGGGCTCGCCGGCCAATACATCCTGGTCGCACCTGCCCTCGATCTCGTGATCGTCGTGACATCGACCTCAAACGCAGCATCCGGTCTACTGCTGGCCGTGTACCACACCTTTGC
>PLBO01000008.1 GCA_003134555.1 Actinomycetota bacterium | reverse complement strand
GCACTGCATCGAGCCCTACGCGCCGACGGTCGACGAGCTGGCGTTCTACGAGAAGGCAGGTGGTTCGCCCAAGGAGAAGTTCCTGCGCGGCGCCGGCTGTCTCGTGTGCGGATATACGGGCTACTTCGAGCGCATCGGCGTCTACGAGGTACTCCCCGTGACTGATGTGATGAAGGAGCTCGTTGTTGCCAACGCATCGCTCAACCAACTGCGCACGANNACCGCGGTTCGCGAAGGCATGCGGACGCTGGCCGACGAAGCGATTGCGCTCGTCGAGCAGGATTCCACGACGATCGCCGAGGTCGTCCGAACCGTGTACGTGATTTAAGGACTGGGGACAAACGATGCCGCGCTACCGCTATACGGCCTTGGCCGAGGACGGACAGGAGGTCAAGGGCGAGGTCGAGTCGCTCAGTGAGCCCGCGGCCCGCAACGTATTGCTTCACCGCAACCTGCAGATTCGTGACATCGGCAAGGCGCGTAAGAAGCTCACCGAGATCGAGATCACGAAGCAGGGCGTCAAGCCGACCGAGATCATGCGNNTCCGACGGCCTCGAAGTCATCGCAGAGGGCACGACCAGCAAGCGCTGGCGCGAGATTCTGCTGACCATGCGCGAGGAGATCGCAACCGGGGTGCCGTTCTCCGACGCGCTCGCACCACACGAATCCGTGTTGCCGCCCTTCTACCTCGGCATCATCCGTTCGGCCGAGCTCACCGGCCGTCTCGACACGGCACTCGAGCAGCTCTCCACCTACATGGAGCGCAATCTCGCGACGCGTAGCAAGATCAAGTCGTCGCTGATGTATCCGTTGGTCGTGCTCGGCCTGGCCATTCTCGTCGTGACGGTTCTCGTCACCTACGTGCTGCCGAAGTTCGCCGACTTCTTCAAGGGTTTCGGAGCCAAGCTCCCGTTGTCGACGCGCCTGCTCGTATCGCTCGCGAGCTTCTCGAAGAACTACTTCTGGGTCTACCCGCTGTTCTTCCTGGCCGTCGCGCTCTTGGGACTGTGGCTCTGGAAGAGCCAGCGTGGTGGTCGGGTTCGCGACCGGGTGACGCTGAAGATCCCGTTGCTCGGCGAGGTCGTTCGCTATGCCGTCGTGGAACGCGTGAGCCGTGTTCTCGGCGCGATGACGGCCGCGGCGGTTCCGCTCCCCGACGCGATGACCGCGGCGATCCGCGGCGCGAACAACTTTTTGTTCGAGAAGGGTCTCGAGACCGCACACGAGCGCATGCTCGAAGGCGAGGGTCTTGCCGCTCCGCTGGCGGATACCGGACTGTTGCCGCGCGCGGCGGTGCAGATGGTTCGCGTCGGTGAGGAGACCGGAACGCTCGACTCGCAGCTCGAGAATGCGGCCGAGTACTACGGCCGCGAGCTCGACTACAAGCTGGCCGGCCTCACGACGCTCTTCGAGCCTATTGTCATCATTTTCATGGGTGTCATCGTCGGTTTCGTGGCCGTCGCGCTCGTCCAGGCGATGTACGGCATCTACAACAGCCCGGCGTTGACCCACCTGGGCACATAGATCGCGTCATGTTCACGGAGGAGGAGGTAGTCAGGGACGACTGGTGAGGACAGGAGTGACGCGTTTTGGTGAGGTATCGCCGAGCGCGCGGAAGGTGGGGGTCTTCCCCAAGGCTGGAGAATCCGCAGCTCGGCTGCGACTAAGCAAGGAGCAACAGAGTGCAGGAGCACAAGGACAAGAAGAATCTGATCGAGCAGGGGTTCACCCTGATCGAACTGTTGGTCGTGATCGCGATCCTCGGCATCCTCGCCGCGGTCGTCGTGTTCTCGGTCAACGGCATCACCGACCGAGGCAAGCACTCCGCTTGCGTCACCGAAGTCAGCACGGTCCAGACCGCCATCGAGGCGTACTTTGCTCAGAACGACGCCTACCCGGCGGGTAGCGGGTTCGCGACCCTGAGCACTGACATCGGCCCGGGTGCAGGGGTCGGACACAAGTTCCTCGACACCGCGCTGACGGCGACAAGCCCCAGCGTTGTGGCCGGCTTCGACTACAACGGCAGCGCCTTCACCGGCGGGAACTGCCCGTAAGGAATTGCTCGATGGTCGGGCGTACACGGATCTCGTTTCCGTGTACGCCCGGCCTCGAAGGCCGATTTCGAGCTCGGCGTCGTTGACGCCGGGCGATCACGATCAACACTCATAAGGAAGTGCACGGGATGATTTTCGAAGAGATCAACACGGAGCCGATCGAGCACTTGCTACTCGCGGTCGTGACGGCGGGAGCGACCGACTTGTTGCTCGCGGTCGACTCGCCGCCCCGCATGCGGGTCGACGGACGCCTGAATGTCATCCCGGGCGAGTCCGTGTTGAGCGACGAAGACCTGAGCAAGACGATTCTTGCGATGCTGCCCGAGAAGGCCCGCGACGAGTTGTTCGTCGACAAGGAGCACGACTTCTCGTTCACGTATCAAACCACGCACCGGTTCCGCGGGAACTGCTTCGTGACGCAGGGCGCGTTGGCCCTCGCACTCCGCTCCATTCCCCTCGCGATCCCGACTCCCGAGGAACTGCGTCTCCCGCCGGTCTTGAGCTCGGTGTGCGAGCTCCCGCAGGGGTTCGTGCTCGTGACCGGTCCGACCGGATCGGGCAAGTCGACGACGCTGGCTTCGATGATCGACTACATCAACCAGCGCCACCCACTCCACATCCTCACGATCGAGGACCCGATCGAGTACGTGCACG
>PLBO01000105.1 GCA_003134555.1 Actinomycetota bacterium | reverse complement strand
ATCGACGCCAAGTACTACGCGGCGACCCAGGTGGTCGACGAGGCTCGCCACGTCGAGGTCTTCGCCAAGTATCTCGACGAGAAGCTCTCGGGTCACTACCCGATCAACGCGCACCTCGAGCTGCTTCTCGACGACATTCTGGCCGACAGTCGTTGGGACATGACCTACCTCGGTATGCAGATCATGGTCGAGGGTCTCGCGCTCGCGGCATTCGGCTTCATGCACCAGATGACGACCGAGCCGCTGCTGAAGCAGCTCCTCCGCTACGTCATGAGCGACGAGGCCCGCCACGTCGCGTTCGGTGTGCTTTCGCTCCAGGAGTACTACAAGGAGCTCTCCGACGCGGAGATGAAGGACCGCCAGGAGTTCGCGTTCGAGGCCGCGGTCCGGATGCGCGACCGGTTCCTCCAACAGGAGGTCTGGGACCGCATGGGTGTGCCGGTCAAGGACGCGCTGGAGCTCGTCATGGCCGACGAGGGCCGACTCATGTTCCAGAACATCCTCTTCTCGAAGATCGTGCCGAACTGCAAGAAGCTCGGCCTGCTCGACCGCAACAAGGGATGGTTGCGTCAGCGCTTCACCGAGCTCGGCGTCATCCAGTTCGAGGACTGGGTCGACACCGGCGAGGAGTACGCGATGCTCGACGAGGTTGCCAAAGACCGCGAGGCCGCCGCGAGCGCGTAAGCCGAGCTCGGGCGGCGCGGGTGTGGGCGGCGCCGCTGTAGCGTGCAAGGTTGATGTCGGTCCGGATCGTTTTTCTCGGCGGGCTCGGCGAGATCGGCCGGAACTGCTTCTGCCTCGAGGTCGACGGCCGCATCCTGGTCGTCGACTGCGGGATCATGTTCCCCGACGCCGACATGCCGGGTATCGATCTCGTCCTACCCGACTTCACGTATCTGCGCGATAACGCCGATCGGGTCGAAGCCGTGCTGCTCACCCACGCGCACGAGGACCACGCCGGCGGCCTGGCCTTCTTGCTGCGCGATATCTCGGTGCCGATCTACGGCTCGGCCCTCTCGCTCGCGCTCGCGCGGAACCGCATCGACGAAGCGGGCATGATCGACCGCACCGAATTCATAACCGTCGCCGACGGCGAACGGCGTCGCATCGGACCGATCGACTGCCAGTTCGTGCCGGTGACCCACTCGGTGCCGCACGGCTTCGCAGTCGCGTTCTTCACCCCCGAGGGCACGATCGTCCACACCGGCGACTTCAAGCTCGATCTCACACCGGTCGACGGCCGTCATACGGATCTCGCACTGCTGGGGGAGCTCGCGCGCCGCGACGGCGGCATCCGCCTGTTGCTCTCCGACTCGACGAATGCGGAGCGTCCGGGGTTCACACCGTCGGAGGCGACCGTCGGCACCGCCATGCGGGCGCTCTTCCGGGAGCACGCCGACAAGCGTTTCATCGTCGCGAGCTTCGCCTCGCATCTGCATCGCGTGGAACAGGTCGCGCAAGCCGCGATCGCGCACGGGCGCAAGGTGGCATTCGTCGGCCGGTCGATGCTGCAGAACGTGTCACTCGGTCGCGAGCGCGGCTTCATCGATCTTCCCGAGTACGCCGTCGTCGACATCGAGGAGACGGCCAAGCACGCGCCCGGCGAGATCTGCATCATCTGCACCGGATCACAGGGCGAGCCGATGAGCGCGCTGTCGTTGATGGCCGCGCACGAGCACAAGCACGTGAAGGTGTCGCCCGACGACGTCGTGGTGATCAGCGCCCACGCGATTCCTGGTAACGAGTCGAACGTGTCGCGTGTCATCGACGCGATGCACCGGGCCGGCGCCGAGGTCGTTCACGACCGCACGTCGCCGGTGCACGTCTCCGGTCACGCGTCGCAGGAAGAGCTCAAGTTCATGCTGAGCCTGCTCTCGCCGGAATGGTTCGTGCCGGTACACGGCGAGTATCGCCATCTCGTGCATCACGCGCGACTCGCGCACGAGGTGGGCGTGCCCGAAGACCATGTGCTCGTCTGCGAGGACGGCGACGTCGTCACCATCGACGACGAAGGCGCCGAAGTCGAGCGACGCGCGGTGCCCGCCGGCTACATGTATGTCGACGGCATCGTCGGCGACGTCAGCCGCGGCGTGCTGCGCGACCGGCGCATGCTGTCGGAAGAAGGCCTCGTGGTCGTGATCGTCACGGTCGACGCCACGACGGGCGAGATCGTCACCGGCCCCGAGATCGTGACCCGAGGCTGGGTGTACGCGCCGGAAGCCGAAGGATTGATCGAAGACGCCAAGCAGGTCGTGCGCGACTCCATTGCGCAGGCGGCCGGAGAAGGCGCCACCGACTTCGACACGATGCGGCGTCACTGTCGAAAGTCGCTGGCGCGCTTCATCGACGAACGGACCCGCCGGCGTCCCGCGGTCATCCCGGTCGTCATGGAAGTCTGACCGGCATGAGCGTCGACATCGATCTGTCGGGTCGCCGCGCGCTCGTGACGGGTGGAGGCAACGGCGTCGGGACCGAGATCTGCGCGGCGCTCGTGCGCGCCGGTGCCTTCGTGTGGGTGAACGACATCTACGAGGACCGCGCCGCGGCCGTCGCCGCCGACCTGGGTGGCGACGTGCACGCGCGCCCGGTGAAGGCCGACGTGACGAGCCCGCTCAAGATCACGCGCATGCGCGAAGCGACGGGTCCGGTCGACATCCTCGTGAACAATGCCGGCATCCCCACGTCGGGGTTCGGTGATCTGAAGCTCTTCGTCGACACCCACCCCGAAGACTGGGAGGACGCGATGCGTCTCAACCTGGGCGCGGTGCTGCACGTCACGCACGCGTACGTCGGCGCAATGGTCGAACAGGGTTGGGGCCGGATCGTGACGATCGTCTCCGATGCCGGACGGCGCGGTGAACGGTTCCAGGCGATCTACGGCGCGGCGAAGGCCGGGGCGATGGGTTTCGTGCGCGGCCTCGCGGCCGAGGTCGGCGCGCACGGCGTCACCGCGAACTGCGTCTCGCTCGGGACGATGCGCACCGGCGCGCTCGAGGACGCGCTCGGAAGCAACCCGGAGCTCGAGAAGAAGCTCGCCCGGCCGTACACGATCCCGCGGCTCGGCCGGCCCGATGATCCGGCCCTGCTCGTCGCGCTTTTGTGCAGTGAGGCGGGGGCCTGGATCACCGGCCAGGTGTATCCGGTCGACGGGGGATACGCCTCGACCCTGTAGCCGCCCCGCTCGGCGGGGGCGGCACGCGGGCCCAATGATCCCCTTGTGGCCGATGTTGCCGGTGTTAGCTTTGGCGTCATGGCTTCGCGCCGTCAGTCCAAGTCTGCGCGCGCACGGAAGCGGGCGAAGGCTCGCGTCCGGACCCGGGCGGCCTGGCGCGACGAGCTCTCGGAGCAACTCGCCGACCACCGCATCGATGCGCTGGCGATCGGCCTGACCGTCTTCGGCCTGCTCAGTCTGCTCGCCATGTTCTCCGACCTCGTGGGTCCGATCGGCCGCGGGATCGACACGGCCGCGGCCGGGCTCCTCGGCCGGGGCAAGGTGCTCGTGCCGATCGCCTCGCTGGCGGCCGCCGCGTCGACGGTGGTCCAACGGCGAACCGACGACGATGACGAGGAGGCCGCGCAGCGCCGCGGCCTGCGCTTCGGCCTCGGCCTCGTCCTGGTGTGCGGCGCGATCGTCGGTGCCTTCCATCTCGGGCGCGCGCGGACGGCCACCGGGTCGCTCGAGCCGCTGAAGCACGCGGGTGGCGTGATCGGTGCCGTCATCGGCGCGCCGCTGCGCGCCGGCCTCGGTAATGCCGGCGCGGTCATCGTTCTCGTCGCGGTCGGCACGCTCGGGATGCTGCTCGTGATCGGTACCGGGGTGCGTCAGGTCGCGCAGTCGCTCGCCACCGGAAGTCGCTTCGTCGGCCGTCACGCCCGCACGCTCCTGACGTTGCCGTCCGAGCAAACCGATGATGCGGCCGCGGAGTCGCTCGCGATGCCGGCGCGGCGTGCGGTCCTCTTCGACCAGCTCGAAGAGGAACCGATGCTCGATCTGGTCACTGCCGAAGAAGAGCTCGAAGAGGAAGACGAGTACGAAGAGGACGAGGGCGCGGACGACGAGGAAGAGGAGGACGAAGAAGAGGAAGAAGACGGCGAGTACGCGGAAGAGGAATACGAGGAGTACGACGAGGACGAGGAATACGAAGAGGAAGAAGGCGAGGAAGAAGAAGAGGGTGATGAAGCAGACGGCGATGAGGAGCACGCCCGTCCCGTCCCCAAGGTGGCATGGAAGCTGCCCGCGACCAGTTTGCTCAAGAAGAGCCAGGCCCGCGAGATCGACACCCGTCTCGTCAAGCAGGGTGGTGACGTCCTCGAAGCGACGATGCGCGAGTTCGGAGTCGACGCGCGCCTGATCGACGCGACGGTCGGACCGACGGTGACGCGCTACGAGCTCGAGCTCGCGGCGGGGGTCAAGGTGAGCAAGGTCACGAGCCTCTCGAAAGAGATCGCGTACGCGATGGCGAGCCACGACGTGCGAATCCTCGCTCCGATTCCCGGCCGCAGCGCGATCGGCGTCGAGGTGCCGAACAAGTTGCGCCCGATCGTCACCTTGGGCGACATCCTCAGCAGCCCCGAGGCGAAGAAGACGAAGCATCCGCTCGAAGTCAGCATGGGTCGCGACATCGCCGGTCGCGCCGTGTTCGCCAACCTCGCGACCTTCCCGCACGTCCTCATCGCGGGACAAACCGGAGCGGGTAAGTCGAGCTGCATCAACAGCATCGTCACGTCGATTCTCATGCGCACGACGCCCGACGAGGTGCGACTCATCCTGGTCGACCCCAAGCGCGTCGAGCTCGGGCAGTACAACAACGTTCCCCATCTGTTGACCGAGGTCGTCACGAGCCCGAAGAAGGCGGCCAATGCGCTCGATTGGGCCGTGCGCGAGATGGAGATGCGCTACGACCTCCTCGCCGACGTCGCCGTCCGCGACATCACGGGTTACAACGCGATGTACGACAGGGGCGACATCCCCACTGCCGACGACCCCGATCCCGACACGGGCAAGGCCTACGAACGCCTTCCGTTCATCGTCGTCGTGGTCGACGAGCTCGCCGACTTGATGATGGTCGCGGCGCGCGACGTCGAGACGAGCATCTGCCGGCTCGCGCAGATGGCGCGCGCAGTCGGAATCCACCTGGTGATCGCGACCCAGCGACCGTCAGTCGACATCATCACCGGCGTGATCAAGGCCAACATCCCCAGCCGGCTCGCGTTCAGCGTGAGCACGCTCGCCGACTCGCGAGTCATCCTCGATCAGGCGGGCGCCGAGAAGCTCATCGGCAAGGGCGACATGCTGCTGCTGAACGCGTCGTCGAGCCGGGCCGATCGCATCCAGGGCGCGTGGGTCGACGAGGAGTGCGTCCGTAAGGTCGTCGCGCACTGGAAGCGTCAGGTGGTGCAGCCGCAGTACGTGGAAGGCATCCAGGGCGCCGATGCGCCGGGCGGCCGCTCGAGGGGCGACATGGACGAGACCGACGATTTGCTCGTCGAGGCGATGGAGCTCGTGGTGACGAGCGGGCTCGGTTCGACCAGCATGTTGCAACGCAAGCTGCGGGTCGGTTTCTCCCGGGCCGGGCGCATCATGGACCTACTCGAGCGACGAGGCGTGGTCGGTCCGTCCGAAGGATCGAAGGCCCGCTCGGTATTGATGAGCGTGGAGGAGCTCGAAGAGCTCCGAGAACGAAGCTGAGGGCGACGCGTCGTTGCGCCGCCCTCAGGCTCCTCGTTGACGAGCGCGCTACGCGGCGCGGACTCGGGGGGTGTGCTCGCCCAGCGTCTCGTCGGCCGCGGCCCGGTCGTGTGTGAGGTAACCGAACAGTGCCCGCCACGGCACCGTCATGCCGGCCACGACAAAGCCCGTGACCCACACGCCGACTGTGTCGTTGCGGATCCCGACGCCGAAGCCCCGGAAGACCGAGTAGTCGATCAGCACCGTTGCGCCGATGCCGATCACGAACGTGGCCAGCGAGCGCACCTTGTGCAGCTGCGGGACCGCGTCGGTGAGGAAGTCGACGAGCTTCAACGTCGCGAGCGCGAGCAACGCGACAATCGCGAAGTCGTACATCTGCCACCTCCAGGTGGTCGCGGCCGGCTCTGTACCGTCCGTCGAACCTTCTGACCCGGAGCCGTGGGAAAGGTTACGAGGACTCTTTAGAGCTTTCCGTCGGCTTCTAAGTCGTCGAGGTGGGTGCGGAGCTCGTCGAGCAGGCCGGCGGCGGCGGAGAGGTGCTCCTCGATGCGGGCGACATAGGCGTGGGGCGAGTCGTCGCTGACCTCGTCGTCGACGTCGATCTCGTTGACGACCGCGGCCGCGAACTCGGCTTGATCCTCGGGAACCAGAACCACGCCTCGGCGGTCATCGGCCGGACCCGACCATTCGATCATCACCGGCACGCTCGCAGTTTCGAGGCGGCGGCGTAGTACCTGCGCCTGGATCTTGGGCCACTCGCCGATCTCGACGAGTCCGTCGCCGTCGTCGTCGCCATCGACGTCGTCATCCGGACCGGTCAGATGGGTTGGTTCCTCGGTCACGAGCGCGACGCGGCAGTCGGCGCACCGGCTCGTTCCCACTCGATACTCGGATCCGCACGATGGGCACCACAGGCTCGGTTCGTCCACGGCCGGCGAGTGTACGGGGGAGCGTCGGTACGATGGTGGGAATGCCGGCCGACTCGACGAAAGGAAAGCAATTTCACGTCGAGACGCTCGGCTGTCCCAAGAACGCGGTCGACTCCGACAAGGTCGTCGCCTCTTTGCTCGCCGACGGTCTGACTCCCGCGCCCTCCGCGGCGGAAGCCGACCTCGTCGTCGTGAACACGTGCGCCTTCATCGACGCGGCGCGCCAGGAATCGATCGACGTCGCGCTCGCGCTCTCCGACGCGCGGAAGCCCGGCGCGCGGCTGGTCGTCACCGGTTGCATGGCCGAGCGTTACGGCGACGAGCTGGCGGCGGCATTGCCGGAAGCCGACGCGGTGGTCGGATTCGCCGACGAAGGTGCGCTCGTCGACGTCGTGATGCGTGGCCGCAAGCCCGCAGGCGTTCGCGATCTGCTCGAGTTGCCGCGGCCGGCGCCGAGCGCGCCGTGGGCATACGTCAAGGTTGCCGAAGGCTGCGATCGCGCGTGCGCGTTCTGCGCCATCCCGTCGTTCCGCGGAAAGCAGCGCTCGCGCGCGCCCGAGGCGATCGAAGCCGAGGTGCGCGCCCTCGTCGAGCAGGGCGCAGCCGAGATCGTCCTCGTCGCGCAGGATCTCGCGTGGTACGGACGCGACGCCGGCGAGCCGGGATCGCTCGCACCATTGCTGCGCCGGCTCGACCCACTGAGTGCGCACGGCCTCGCGCGCGTCCGGTTGCTCTACCTCTACCCGTCCGAGGTCAAGGACCCGCTCGTCTCGACGATGCTCGAGCTGCCGTCCGTCGTCCCCTACTTCGACCTCTCGCTGCAGCACGCGGCGCCCGGGCTGTTGCGCAGCATGAAGCGTTGGGGGAGTGGTGAGCGCTTCTCCGAGATCATCGCGGGAATCCGCGCCGAGCAGCCCGACGCGGCCTTTCGCTCGTCGTTCATCGTCGGGTTCCCCGGTGAGACCGAGGCCGACCATGAGGTGCTCCTCGAGTTCCTCGACGACGTCCGCCTCGACTGGGCCGGCTTCTTCGCGTTCTCGCGCGAAGACGGCACCGCGGCTGCGGCCATGAGTGGCGGCGTCGCCGACCTGCTCCTGCACGAGCGGCTGCGCGAGTGTTCCGAGGTGCAGGAGCCGATCACCGCCGCGGCGCGCGCCGCGCTCGTGGGGTGCGAGATCGACGTGCTCGTCGACGGTGTCGACGACGACGACGTCATGGTCGGGCGCACGCATCGTGAAGCACCCGAGATCGACGGTGTCGTCCGCCTGGTTGGAAGCGGTGACGTGTTCGCGCGTCCGGGCGCGGTCGTGCGCGCCATTGTGTGCGGCGTGGAGGGCCCCGACCTCGACGCGAAGGTTTCCGCGTGACGGCCGCCGCGGCCCCCACCCCGAGCCGGGCGAAGAAACGGTTCGGACAGGGAGCGCTGGCAACTCCGGCGAACTTCCTCACGCTCAGCCGTATCGCGGTCGCGCTTCCGACACTGGTGCTCATTCGCAATCGGGGCTCCGAGTGGCTGACCGTGGGGCTTTGGTTCGCGATCACCGCGACCGACAGCCTCGACGGCTGGCTCGCCCGGCGCGACGGCGCGACCCGATCGGGCGCGTTCCTCGACCCCGTCGCCGACAAGCTCATCGTCCTCGGGGGTTTCGCCGTGTTGGCCGACCGCGGAGTGTTCCCGTGGTGGGCGGTGATGCTCGTCGTCGTGCGCGAGCTCGGCATCAGCGCCTACCGATCGGTCGCGGGCCGGCGCGGCATCGTGCTGCCCGCGCAGCGCCTCGGTAAGTACAAGGCGTTCTTCCAGTACACGGCGGTTGGTTTCGTCCTACTCCCACCCACTGCCGACGCGGTCGGTTTCCAACAGCTCGTGTTCACCGCCGCGGTCGTGCTCACGATCGTGTCCGGGCTCCAGATCGTCCGGCGGGGCTACACCGACTGGCAGCGCGTCGAGACCTGAGCGAAGGGGCGAACGAAATGCGGTGTGAGGTTCTCGCGATCGGAACCGAGCTGTTGCTCGGCCAGATCGTCGACACGAACAGTGCGTGGATCGGCGAACAACTGGCCGCGTCGGGGATCGACTCCTACGAGCACCGCGCGATCGGCGACAACCAGGCGCGCATCGTCGCCGCGTTGCACGAGTTGGTCGCGCGTTCCGACGCCGTGCTCGTGTGCGGCGGTCTCGGTCCGACGCAGGACGACCTCACGCGTGACGCGCTAGCCGAGGTGATGGGCGTCCCGCTCGTGCGGCGCGACGAGCTCGCCGAGACCATCGCGCAGATGTTCCGCGCCCGCGTGCGCGACATGCCCCAGAACAACCTCCGCCAAGCCGACGTACCGGAGGGCGGCGAAGCGATCCCCAATCCGATCGGTACCGCGCCCGGACTCCTGTGCGAGCTGCCGGACGGCAAGGTCGTCTACGCGGTTCCGGGCGTCCCCTACGAGATGAAGAAGATGGTGAGCGATCACGTCATACCCGACCTGCTGCGGCGGTCGGGGGAAGCCGCCGCGATCGTGTCGCGCTCCTTGAAGACGTGGGGAACGTCGGAGTCGGCGCTCGCGGAGATGATCGCGCACCGGCTCGACGCGCTCGACGCCGCGGGCGGCAATCCCACGATCGCGTTCCTCGCTCGCGGCATCGAAGGTTTGGTCGTGCGGGTGACCGCGAAGGCCCCTACCGAGGCCGACGCCCGCGCGTTGGTCGAGCTCGAGGAGAAGGAGCTGCGGCTCATTCTCGGAGACCTCGTATTCGGTGTCGACGACGAGACGATGGAGTACGCGGTGCTCGAACGTCTGCGCGGTAGGGGTTGGAGTCTCGGCGTGGCGGAGTCGTTGACGGGTGGTCTGATCGGTGCCCGGATCGTCAACGTCGAAGGTGCGAGCGACACGTTTCGCGGAACGATCGGGTGCTACGCGACCGACGTGAAGCGCTCACTGCTGGGCGTAACCGCGGCGTCGGTCGTCAGCGAACAGGCCGCGCGCGAGATGGCGGAAGGCGCGCAGCGGGTGCTCGGCTCCGATGTGGGGATCGCGGCGACGGGCGTCGCCGGACCGACGGAGCAAGACGGTGTCGCGGTCGGCACGGTCTACTTCGGGCTCGCGATCCCCGGCCTGCCCACCGAAGTCGTGAGCACACGCCTGCCCGGCGATCGCGAGCGCTTGCGACAGTTCTCGACGATCTCTCTGCTCAACCTGCTGCGGCAGCGACTCGACGCCATGAGCGCTCGATGATCGAGGTCCAGATAAACATCGACTGCGCCGACGCGAACGCACTCCGGGCGTTCTACTGCGAGGCCCTCGGTTACCGCGCACACCGCGAGGCCGGGACTTACGCGTCGTGCATTCCCGGCGCCGGCGCCGTCGGACCGAAGATCGTCTTGCAGCAGGTGCCCGAGCCCAAAGCCGTCAAGAACCGCGTGCATCTCGATCTCGTCGTCGACGACATCGAGGCGGAGTCGGTGCGCTTCGTCGCGCTCGGCGCGACGCGGGTGAGCGCGGAGCCCGTTTGCGAAGGCGGTGGCTGTTGGATCGTGATGCTCGACCCCGAGGGCAACGAGATCTGCCTCTGCGACAGTTAGTTCGATTTCGATGACGCGCGCGTTCGTCGCGATCCGCCCGCCGACGGAGGCGCTCGATGCGATCGAGGCGCGCATCGCTTCGTCGTCGATCGCGGGAGGGCGTCCGACGTACCGCGATCAGTGGCACCTCACGGTGCAGTTCCTCGGCAACGACGTCGACCTCGCCGCGGTCGCGACGGCGTTCGAGCTCGAGCCCCTCGATCTCGGAGCCGGGGAGATCCGTCTCGGCGGAGCCGACGCGCTCGGCAACCGTCGCCGAGCGCGGATCCTCGCGTTGAAGCTCCACGATGGTGCGGAGTGGGTTTGGGAGCTCGCGGCGCAGGTCGAACGCCGGCTCGCACCGCTCGGACACGTGCGAGACGTGCGGGAGGAGAAGTTCCTGCCCCATCTCACGCTCGCCCGGTTCCGGGAGCCGACCGACCTGCGGCCACTGTGCGCGGCGATCGGGCCCGAGCCGGTCGGCGGGGCGTGGCGCGTGGACGAGGTCGTGCTCTACGAGAGCGTGCTGCGGCCGCAGGGTGCCCGGCACGTCGCCCGGGAGCGCATCCGTACCTGACGTGGGCGTCACATGCGGTACGGTCGTTGGCGTATGGCCGATCGGCCTCGGGACGAGACGCTCACCGTCGCGATACATCAAGCCACGGGGATGATCGCCGCCCAAGCCGGCTGCGACGTCAACGAGGCATTCGCGAGGCTCACCATCAGAGCCGCCGCGACGGGCCAGACCCGCCACGAGATGGCGCTCGACGTACTCGACCGGGTGACCCGCTTCACCAAATGACCGAGGTCGTTCGATCCGGTCCTTGAAGTCCTTGAAGGCTTTGCACAGGAAGGCCCGCTGATGGGTGACTTTCTGTGCAGCGAGGTGGGCTTTTGTGCAGGTGGCCTACGCGTCGAAGCGGATGGTGCCGTTGATCACCCCGGTTGCGGTGGCTTCGAGACTCTCGCCAATCGTGGCGGCCCGGACCTTCAACTGGGCGAACGCCTCTGCAATGTCGCAGTGAGACTGAACCGAGATCATCCCGGTTGCTTGGTGTACGCGATAGTTGAAGTGACCATTCGTGGTCGCGTCAGGCATCCTGCCACTCACGGTAGGCCCTGCGGTACGCCCGCACATCACCCGGTTCTAGACCGCCGCGCTGGTGCCGTATTCGATGGCGGCCTGGCCGACCACGACGAGGTTGTGCGCCAGGATTTTGCAGAGCACTTCATTGATCTGGCCGGTCGGCGACTTGCTCATGACCGATGCGCCGAACTTGGCCTTGATCATGGAGAAGGTCGTCTCGACGTTGCTGCGCCGGTGGTAGTGCGCCATGAAGGTGTCGGGGTCGGCGGCAAAACGGTGGTACATGCGAGCCCACGCGCTGCCGATTCCGAGCGTCGGCTTGGTGTTGGACTTGAAGGGGATGAACGGCGTCGCGCCGACTTCCTCGACCAGCTCGACGTTGCTCTTGGTCAGGTACGCCTTGTCGGCGCTGATCTCGACCACGTCGAAATCCTTGGCGGTCGCCTGAACCAAGGCGGGGAAGTACGTGGTGTCCGCGCCTTTCCAGTCGCTCATTTCAACCGCGGTCACGATGTTGGTGAGCGTGCCGACCATGACGTGCGCCTTGACCCACTCGCGCTTCTTCCGATCGCGCGGGATGCCGTGCTTCTCGTCCAGCCAGCGGTCGAAGTGCCGTCCCGAGAACCCCGACGAGTCCGCCGCGAAGTCTTTCTCGATTGCCCGGAGCGGCAGGCTGGAAAGGGCGATCAGGTCTTGCAGGATCGGCGTTAGTTCGGGCTTCGCCATGTAGCCGGTGACCGAGTTGAAGTGCGGCACCTTGGAAATGAACCCGCGCGCCTGTGCTTCGCGCAGGTCGGACGTGAACCGACGCGACGAGAACCCCGAGAACACCTTGAAGGTGCACGCGTAGATCATGTCGGCGAGCGGCAGGCGGGGACGCCCAATCGTTTGCTCCGGCTGCGGGATTGTCTCGCACAGGTCCGCGAGCAGCGACAGGAACGAATCCTTCTCGGAACACTGCGCGGCGTTGTAGCTCGACCAGTCCTGCGCGTAGGTGACGCGCGTGGTGGTGGTCACGGTGCCGTCGTCGTGCGTCTCGGCCGTCATCGTGTAGATGGCCGCCCAAACGTGCTTGCAGCGGAGCCCGGTCGCGTCGTGGTCGGCGCAGGTGCAGGAGTCGGCGAGCGGGTTGACGCGGTAGCGCCGACCGCTGGTGCTCGCGCTATCGACTCGCCACGACGCGCCGTCGATCTTGGCGCCGCCGCTTGCCGCGATGGCCATTCCTCGTTGCTGCCTGCCGTCCATGTCCATCCCCTCGGTATGTACCTACAAGGAATATACCACCAGGTATACCCTGTGTCCATACCTGGAAGGGATATATTTGACGGGACATACTTCAAGGAATATCCTGGCCCACGTGAGCAGGGTGAAGATCGACGGGTTCCATTGCGAGCGCTGCACCCACGAGTGGGCGCCGCGGGAGAAGG
Organism: Actinomycetota bacterium; assembly: GCA_003134555.1. GTDB lineage: Bacteria > Actinomycetota > Acidimicrobiia > IMCC26256 > PALSA-610 > PALSA-610. The sequence continues at coordinate 12,780 of PLBO01000105.1, read as the reverse complement.
GCTTGGTCCCGAAGGTCTGCCCAAAATGCAAGAGTCCGTACTGGGATACGCCCCGACGGCCGAAGAAGTAGCTTGGTTCACAGCGCCCCCGGGAGGATTCGAACCTCCAACCGGCCCGTACGAAGGGGATGCTCTATCCCTTGAGCTACGGGGGCGTGAGGCCCGGCCGACACCTGCAAGTGCCGACCGGGCCGGCTCGACCCCCTGCCGCCTCGACCGTGGAACGTGTGAGCGTGACGGGACGGCAGGGGGCGCGCGCTACAACGGCGACCCCCTCACACGCGGGCGCGTGTCAGCCCGGGGAGCCGTACCACCACGAAGCCATCGGTCGCGATTACAAGGCCATATGGAGCACACGGGCAACGCCCGACCCTTCACGGCTGGTGCCGGTGGCCGTCAGCGAAGCCGTCGATATCCACCTTTGAAAACGATCAAGGCGGTATCGTGCGTGCTGCTCGACGGATGGGTGTCCGGCGGGTTGTTGGGTGATAGCGATGGTTCGGTGGACGCCCCGGTCGTAACCGGGGCGTCGCCAATTCCGGGGAATCACACGAGTGGGATTCACAAGACGCCACGTTATCCGCGCTGGCAGACGCAGCGGTGGACTGCTAGTCGCTCTTTAGGGCCGCTCAGAGGCTCTTTATCGCCGATCTGGCCACGGTCTTTGTGTGCAGGCACCCGACTTTGTGTGCAACTGGGCCTTCCTGTGCAAAGCCAGTCCTTGAAGCGAACGCTTGTTCGCTCTAGTGTGTCTCACACGCATGTGATTCACCCACCGGTGAAGTACCCGTAGCTGTCACACCCCCTCGTTAGGGTCCGCCAGCACGACGACTTCCCCCGACTGAACGGAGTAAGGCCTTGGTGGCAGAGAGGGGTTCACAGGTGGACCGGGAAAAGGCGCTCGACATGGCGCTCGGCCAGATCGAGAAGCAGTTCGGCAAGGGTTCGATCATGAAGCTCGGGGAGCGAGGGCACGTGGGGATCGAAGCGATCCCGACCGGTGCGCTCGCGCTCGACCTCGCGCTCGGGATCGGCGGCTTGCCTCGGGGAAGGATCGTCGAGATCTTCGGGCCGGAGTCGTCGGGCAAGTCGACGCTCGCGACGCACGTCGTCGCGGAGGCGCAACGCAACGGTGGTGTGTGCGCCTACATCGACGCGGAGCACGCGATGGATCCGGTGTACGCGGCGGCGATCGGCGTCAACGTCGACGAGCTGCTGATCAGTCAGCCCGACACGGGGGAGCAGGCGCTCGAGATCGCCGACATGCTCATCCGCTCGGGTGCGCTCGACGTGCTCGTGATCGACTCGGTGGCGGCGCTCGTTCCCCGCGCCGAGATCGAAGGTGAGATGGGCGACACGCACATGGGCCTGCAGGCCCGCCTGATGAGTCAGGCGTTGCGCAAGCTCACCGGCAACCTCAACAAGTCCCGCACGATCGCAGTGTTCATCAACCAGCTGCGAGAGAAGATCGGCGTGATGTTCGGCTCGCCCGAGACCACGCCGGGAGGCAGGGCGCTCAAGTTCTACTCGTCGGTGCGGCTCGACATCCGCCGGATCGAATCGATCAAGGACGGTCCGGAGGTCGTCGGCAACCGGGTGCGGGTGAAGGTCGTCAAGAACAAGACGGCACCGCCGTTCAAGCAGGCCGAGTTCGACATCATGTACGGCCAGGGCATCAGCCGCGAGGGCTCGGTGCTCGATGTCGGAGTCGAGATGGGCATCATCAAGAAGTCGGGTGCTTGGTTCACGTACGAGGGCGAGCAGCTCGGTCAGGGCCGCGAGAACGTGAAGAAATTCTTGACTGACAACGTCGATCTCATGGTCGAGATCAGCGAGAAGATCAAGGATGCGTCCGGGCTCAACGACGAAGTCGACCTCACGGAGGAGGCCGAAGAAGTGGTCGAACAGGACGTCGACGCCTGACAGACCACCTAGCCACTGACCGGGACGCGAGCTCCAGGGGCCAGCCCCCGGCCCGGTCAGTGGCTAGGAGCTGACCCGTAGACTCGGCTGCGTCATGACGCGGCGCTTCTACGTTCGCACCTACGGGTGCCAGATGAACGAGCACGACTCGGAGCGGATCGCAGGCGTGCTCGCGGCCGACGGCATGGAGCCGACCGACGATCTCACCCAAGCCGATGTCGTCGTGCTGAACACGTGCTGCATCCGGGAGAACGCCGACAACAAGCTCTATGCGCACCTGGGCGACCTGAAGGTCCTGAAGACCCAACGGCCCGACATGCAGATCGCGGTCGGTGGTTGTCTGGCGCAAAAAGACCGAGAAGGTGTGCGCGATCGGGCGCCCCACGTCGACGTGGTGTTCGGCACGCACAACCTCGCGCACGCGCCCGAGCTGCTGCGAGAGGCACGGAGTCACGGTCCGCTCGTCGAGATCCTCGACGAGCACGAGGCGTATCCGTCGGCGCTTCCGGCGCGACGTGATGTCGACCACGCGGCCTGGGTCACCATTCAGATCGGCTGCGACAACTCCTGTGCCTTCTGCATCGTGCCGTCGGTACGCGGGCGCGAGGTGAGCCGGCGCACCGGCGACATCGTGCACGAGGTCGAGGAGCTCGCCCGGGACGGTGTGGTCGAGATCACGCTGCTCGGTCAGAACGTCAACTCTTACGGACGCGATCTCGGGAGCGGGCAGTTCCGTCCCCAGTTCGCCGATCTCCTCCGCACCCTCGACACGGTCGACGGCATCGAGCGCATCCGCTTCACGTCGCCTCACCCCAAGGACCTGCGGCCCGAGACGATCGCGGCGATGGCCGAGTGTGCGCACGTCTGTGAACACCTTCATCTCCCGCTGCAGTCGGGCAGCGACAGCACGCTGGCGCGTATGCATCGCGGTTACACGGCGAAGAGATATCTGGAGCGCCTGCGCGCCGCGCGCGCCGCGGTTGCCGACCTCGCGGTGACGACCGACATCATCGTCGGCTTTCCCGGCGAGACCGACGACGACTTCGCCCGGACCCTCGACGTCGTCGACGAGGCCGCGTACGACGCCGCATACACCTTCGTGTTCTCGCCACGCCCCGGCACCGAGGCCGCGCTGATGACCGACCAGTTCGTCTCGGCCGAGGTCGTGCGCGACCGGATGGCGCGCCTGACCGATGTCGTCGAGCGTCACGCGCTGCAAAAGCACGAAGCGCGCGTCGGCCGCATCGAGAAGCTCCTGGTCGAGGGTCCGTCGAAGCGCGACCCGTCGACCTGGTCGGGCCGCACCGGTCAGAACAAACTCGCGCACTTCGTGCCGGACGACGCCACGCGGGCCGGCGACCTCATCGAAGTGCGCGTCACGAATGCCGCGCCCCACTGGCTGCGCGGCGAGCTCACGGCGCGGGTCAAAGCTGCGCCGCGGCGACGCGTGCGCATTCCGGTCGCGGTGGTGTGACCCGCCACCTCGCGATCGTCGGTCCGACCGCGTCGGGGAAGTCGGCGGTCGCGCTCACGGTCGCAACCGCACTCGACGACGTGGAGATCGTGTCGCTCGACTCGATGCAGGTCTATCGCGGGATGGACATCGGGACCGCGAAGCCCTCGCCCGCCGAACAGGCCGCGGTCCGCCATCATCTCGTCGACGTCGCCGACCCGTCCGAGGAGTGGTCGGTGCGAGCCACGCAGACCGCGGCGCAGGCCGCGGTGGCCGACATCGAAGCGCGCGGTCGGCGGGCGTTGCTCGTCGGCGGGACCGGGCTGTACGTACGGGCCGTCGTCGACGGGCTGAGCGTCCCGCCGCGCGACGCTGGTGTGCGTGCCGCGCTCGAGCGTGAGACCGCGACCGCAGACGGCCTGGCGCGCGCCTACGACCGGCTCGCGACCGCCGACCCGCTCGCCGCGTCGCGCATCGAACCGGGGAACACCCGCCGGGTCGTGCGGGCGCTCGAGGTGCTGCAAACGACGGGACGCCTGTTCTCGTCGTTCGGATCCGGCCTCACCGACTACGGCCCTCCGGCGTTCGATGTCGGGCTCGTGGGCGTGTGGCTGCCGAGAGCCGAGCTCGGCCGGCGTATTGCGACCCGGTTCGCCGCCATGCGCGCCGCGGGCCTCGAAGCCGAGGTGCGCGCGCTCGCGGACCTGCCCGGTGGTCTCTCGCGCACGGCTGCGCAGGCGATCGGCTACAAGGAGATCCTGGCCCATCTCGTCGGCGAGATCGCGTCGCCGGTGGAGGCGTTCGACCTCGCGGTGCGCCGGACCCGGGAGTTCGCACGCCGCCAGCGGGTCTGGTTCCGGCGCGACCCGCGCATCCGCTGGGTCGGAACCGCGCGAAATCCCGACGACCTCACCGGCGTTGTACTGGCACTCTGGAGGAGAGAAGCCGTGACCGTCGCGGCTGACCGGAGATGACCTTGCTTCACCTCGCCAAGCTGCACGCCACCGGGAACGACTTCCTCGTCCGCCTCGCGCTCGACGACGACACGCGTCCGCTCGCACCCGCCACGGCGGCGCGGCTTTGCGACCGCCACCGAGGGATCGGCGCGGACGGGCTCATCACGATCGGACCCGGCGATCCCGGCAAGGGTGCCGACTGCACGATGACCCTGCAGAATGCCGACGGCGGCGAGGCGGAGATGAGCGGCAACGGTATTCGCTGTCTCGCGTGGGTCGCGGCGCGTGCCGGCATCGGCACCGCCGCCGAGATCGTGGTCGACACCGCGGCGGGGCGGCGTGCAGTTGCCCTCAGCCGCAATGCGTCGGGTGACGTGATCGCCGCCGACGTCGACATGGGCCCGGTCACGCTCGGCGAAGAGGACGTGTGCGTCACCGTCGACGGAGTCGAGTACTGGGGCGACACCGCGAACGTCGGCAATCCGCATCTCGTCTGCTTCGTCATCGACCCCGACCGAGTGCCGGTCGCTCAGCACGGGCCGCGCATCGAGCTCGACGCCCATTTCCCCGACCGCACGAATGTCGAGTTCGTGCGCGTGCATCCACCCGAAGTCATGTACATGCGGGTCTGGGAGCGTGGAGTGGGCGAGACGCTGTCGTGCGGTACCGGTGCGTGCGCGGCGGCCGCGGTCGCGCACAACCGAGGTGTCGCCGACGAACGCCTACGCGTACGCGTTCCCGGGGGCGAGCTCGCGGTGACGCTGGGCGAGACCGTCCGGTTGGGCGGTCCGGTCGTTCACGTGTTCGACGTCGACATCGACGTGGCGGTCGATCGGCCCGTCAAGCAGACCTCGTGACCGAACCGTCGCGCACGCACCAGAGTCGCCAGCGCCGGCGCCTCACCGCGACCGAGGTCGACCTTGGTCGCGTACGCCAGCGCGCGCTCTTGATCGGGACGACCTACGGCACCGCGACGGTCGAGGAGGCCGAGGCGTCGCTGGTCGAGCTCGCGCTGCTCGCCGACACCGCGGGCGCCGAGCCGGTCCATGCCGAGCTGCAACGACGGCGCACGCCCGACCCCGCCACGTACATCGGAAAGGGTAAGGCCGAGGAGATGCGTGCCACCGCGCAGGCCCTCGACGTCGACGTCGTGATCTTCGACGACGAGCTCACGCCCGCGCAGCAGCGCAACCTCGAGAAGATGTTCGCGGTCGACGTCGTCGATCGCGTCGCGCTCATCCTCGACATCTTCGCCCAACACGCGACGAGCCAGGAGGGCGCGGTACAGGTCGAGCTCGCCCAACTGCGCTACCGGTTGCCGCGTCTGCGGGGCCGCGGTCTCCAGCTCAGCCAGCAAGGCGCCGGCATCGGTACCCGCGGACCGGGCGAGACGCAGCTCGAGGTCGACCGCCGGCGTCTCTTGCGCCGGATGCAGAAGCTCGAGCGCGACCTCGTCGGATTGGCCGCGACGCGCGCGACGCAACGCAAAGCGCGCAAGCGCCGTGACATCCCGCACGTCGCGCTCGTCGGCTACACCAACGCGGGCAAGTCGACGCTGCTGAACCGCCTCACCCACGCGGGCGTCCTCGTGCAGAACCAGTTGTTCTCGACACTCGATCCCACGGTCCGACGCCTGCATCTTCCCGGGGGAGAGACGGTCCTGCTGTCCGACACCGTCGGCTTCGTACGGCGCCTGCCCCACCAGCTCGTCGAGGCGTTCCGCTCGACGCTCGAAGAGGTCGTCGACGCCGACCTGCTCGTCCACCTGGTCGACGCAAGTTCGTCGGATGTCGAGGCGCTCATACAAGCGGTGAATACCGTTCTGCGCGAGATCGACGCGGACGAGGTGCCGCGCCTGCTCGTGTGGAACAAGTCCGACCTGGCCGACGACGACGCGTTGAAGTTCTTGCTCAACGCGTACCCGGGATCGGTGGCGATCTCGGCCGCGACGGGCGCGGGCTTGCCCGATCTCCTTGCCGCGGTCGGCGATCGGCTGCGCGCGCTGGCCCGCATCAGCGAATTCGTCGTGCCGTACGAACGCGGCGACGTGTTGGCCGCGCTCCACCGCGCGGGCGAGGTGCTGGTGGAAGTCCACGGCGAGGGAGCGATGCGCGTGCGCGCTCGCCTCCCGGAAGCGGTCGCCGGTCGCTTCTCGGAGTACGCGAGCACGCCCGATTAGTGTCGGTGCGGATGGCGGCCACCGGCGGATTCGTCCCGCCCCCATACCCCTACGAACGGCTCGACGCGCTGAAGCGCCTCGCCGACTCGCTTCCGGGGGGAGTGGTCGACTGTTCGATCGGAACGCCGTGCGACCCGGTACCGGAGGTCGCGAGCCGTGCCGCGGCCGACGCGATCGCGGCGTCGAACGGCTACCCGCCGTCGGCCGGGTCGGTGGTGCTGCGCGATGCCGCGGCAGGCTGGATCCGTCGCCGCTTCGGCGTCGCAGTCGAAGGTGCACACGTGGGTGCGTGTGTGGGGACGAAGGAGCTCGTCACCTCGTTGCCGCACTTCCTGCGGTTGCGCAACCCCGCACGCGACACAGTGTTGTATCCCGCCATTGCCTATCCGAGTTACGAGATGGGCGCGGTCCTCGCCGGCTGCCGGGCCGTGCCGGTCGCGCTCGACGCGCAGTGGCACCTCGACATCGATGCGATCAGCGACGCCGACGCGCAGCGCGCGCTCGTACTCTGGGTCAACGAGCCGGGTAATCCCTCGGCCTCGACCGCCGACGACGCCTACTTCGCGCGCGTCGTCGCGTGGGCGCGCGAGCGGGGTGTGATAGTCGCCAGCGACGAGTGCTACAGCGAATTCGCGCCGCGGCCGGCGACGATCCTGTCGTGCGGACTCGACGGCGTGCTGGCGATGCACAGCGTCTCCAAGCGCTCGAACCTCGCGGGCATGCGAGTCGGCTTCTATGCCGGCGACCCCGATCTCGTCTCGTATCTCGTCGAGACCCGAAAACATGCCGGCCTGATGGCGCCGACCATGGTGCAGGCCGCGGCCGCGGCGGCGCTCGGCGACGACGCCCACGTGGAGGTACAGCGCGCCCGCTACGCCGAACGTCGAGAGCTGGTGCGCGACGCGCTCGCACGGCAGGGGCTCGTGCACGACGGTGGCGATGCCGCGTTCTATCTCTGGTTGCGCACCGCCGACGGCGCCGACGACGGCTGGGAGATCGCGGCCCGCCTCGCGCACGAGGCGGGCCTGCTCGTCTCGCCCGGCGATCTCTATGGTGCGCTCGGTGCCGATCACGTACGGCTCGCGCTCGTCCAGCCCCGTGAACGACTCGAGCTCGCGCTCGGTCGTCTCGTCGAGGCTCGAGCCTGAGACCCGACCAAGGAGCGATGTGGAAACCGCGAAGCAGGTCACGCAGTTGTTCGAGGCCGGAGACGCCTGGCGCGACGTCATGCCACTCGCCGACGCGCGGGAGCTCGTCGGTTCCGTGATCGGCATGCTCGACCGCGGCGAGATCCGCGTCGCGCAGGTGGTCGACGGTGCGGTCGTCGTCAACGAGTCGGCCAAGCACGCGATCCTCATGTGGTTCCGCGTGCAGGAGATGAAGGTCATCGAGGCCGGGCCCTTCGAATACGTCGACAAGCTGCCGTTGAAGCGCGGCTACGAGGCGGCGGGCGTCCGGGTCGTCCCCGGTGCCTCGGCCCGATTCGGCGCCTATCTCGCACCTGGTGTGGTGATGATGCCGTGCTACGTCAACATCGGCGCGTACGTCGACAGCGGAACGATGGTCGACACGTGGGCGACGGTCGCTTCGTGCGCGCAGATCGGCAAGAACGTGCACCTGTCGGGCGGCGTGGGCATCGGCGGTGTACTCGAACCGCCCGAAGCGGTTCCGGTCGTCGTCGAAGACGATTGCTTCGTCGGTTCGCGTTGCATGATCGTCGGCGGCGCCCGGGTCCGGAAGGGCGCGAAGCTCGGCGCGGGGCTGATCCTGACCGCGACGACGCCGGTCATCGAAGCCGAGACCGGCGACGAGATCGCCCGCGGCGTCATTCCGGAGCGTGCGGTTGTGGTGCAGGGGACGCGCATGAAGGAGTTCGCGGGCGGCACGTTCGGTCTTCCGTGCGCGCTCGTGCTGCGCTACCTCGCCGAGGGCGAGGAGCACGACCGGCTGAAGCTCAACGCGATCCTGCGCGAGCACGGCATCGTTTCGTGACTCACGATCTTCTCGAGCTGACCGAGCAGCTCTGCGAGATCCCGTCGGTGAGTGGCACCGAAGCCGCGCTGGCCGACGTGGTCGAGGCGCGCCTGCGGGCGAGCGGCGCCCGATTGCTCGTCGAACGCATCGGTGCGAACGTCGTGGCGCGCACCGACCTCGGCCGCGACCGCCGGCTCGTGCTGGCCGGCCATCTCGACACCGTCCCCGCCAACGGAAACCAGAGTCCCCGGCGCGACGGCGACGTGCTCCACGGCCTCGGGACGGCCGACATGAAGGGCGGTCTCGCGGTGTTGCTCGCGCTCGCCGACGACCTCGCGGGCGAGCGCGTCCGTTTCGACGCCACGCTCGTGTTATACGAGGGCGAGGAGGTGGCCGACGAGCACAACGGGCTGCGGCGGCTGTTCGCCGAGGCTCCGCACCTCGTCCAGGGAGATCTCGCCGTCCTGCTCGAGCCGACCGGTGGATGGGTCGAAGCCGGCTGTCAGGGAACGATCAACGTGCGCGCGACCTTCGACGGTGTGCGGGCCCACTCCGCGCGGCCTTGGATGGGAACCAACGCCATCCACCGCGCCGCGCCGTTCCTCGATCGCTGTGCCCGCTTCCAGGCTGCCACGGTCGACGTCGACTCGCTCGCGTACCGCGAGGCATTGCAGGTGGTGAGGATTGAAGGCGGGATCGCGAACAACGTGGTGCCCGACCGCTGCGCGGTAGTGGTCAACCGGCGCTACGCGCCTTCACGCTCTCTCGACGCCGCCGTCGCCGAGGTCGTGGCATTTTGCACCGATGCGGGCGCCGACCACGTCGACGTCCTGAACGCGTCGACGGCCGCGTCACCGAACCTCACGCATCCGCTGATCGCGGAGATGGTCGGCGTGTACGACCTTCCGGTGCGGCCGAAGCTGGGCTGGACCGACGTCGCCCGGTTCGCCGCCCACGGGATCGCGGCGTGCAACTTCGGCCCGGGCGATCCCGAGCTCGCCCACACGGCCGACGAGCGGGTCGAGCGCGCGAACCTCGACGCGTGCCTCGCATTGCTGCAAGCGTTCCTCGGGATCAGGTGAACCGAGCCGGCGCTCAGAGCCGGCGCAGCAGGGTGACGAGCTTGCCGTAGATCTGGACCTCGGTCGGGTCGTAGACCAGATCTTCCATCGTGGGGTTCGAAGGCCGCAGCACGATCTTGTTGCGCTTGCGCAGGAAGGTTTTCACCGTGGCTTCTTCGCCGGGGATGCCCGCGACGACGATGTCGCCGTTGTCGGCACTCGGCTGCGAACGCGCCACGATGTAGTCGCCGTCGAAGATGCCGGCGTCGATCATGGACTCACCGCGGACCCGGAGCATGAAGAGGTCGCCGTCGCCGCAGAAGTCGGCGGGGATGGGCACCACCTCTTCGAGGTTCTCGGCCGCGAGCACTCCCGTGCCCGCCGCGACGTCGCCGAGCAGCGGAACGTTGCGCACGGGCCGGCGGTCGATCGCGGTACCCGTGCTCGGCTCCAGCGCGACCTCGATCGCGCGGGGCTTGCTGGGATCGCGGCGCAGGTAGCCCTTGTCCTGCAGGGCCGCGAGGTGGGCGTGGACCGTGGACGGCGACGACAGGCCGACCGCCTCGCCGATCTCGCGGACGCTCGGTGGATACCCCTGCTCGCGGGTCTGCGAGTCGATGAACTCGAGGACCTGCCGCTGGCGGGCCGTGAGCCGGGCGGGCGGCTCGGCTGGGGACGGGGTGGCCTGGGCGTGTGACATGGATTCGACGGTAACACGATCACGCGTTCGGGGCAAACACCCGTTCGATTTTCTCTTGACATCGAACAGGCGTTCGTCCACCGTAGCTGTCTCACCTCTCTGCTTCGATCGTCGTGTTCGATCCCTCGTCTCCAGGAGCACAAAGACCATGGCCGCTGTCCTCCAGCTCGAGCCCCGCTTCGACGACCCGGTCCCTCCCGTCCGGCGCCTGCGGCTGGTCGAGCCCGAGCGCTTCCGGCCGGTCGAGGTCGATCGTCAGTTCCGCCCCCGGCCGGCGCGCAGCCATCAGCGTGCCGTCTACCGACGTCGGCGCGTCCTCGCCGCGCTGGTCGGCCTGGGCCTCGTTCTGACGATCGCGCGTGCGGGGGCGACGCTCGGCGGGTCGTCCCTCGCCACCCCCGAGCGTCTCCCGCACGTGCAGCAAGTGGTCGTGGCTCCCGGCGACACGCTCTGGTCCGTCGCCCGGCGCGCGGCTCCCGGCCACGACGTGCGACCGATCGTCGATGCGATGGTCCGCACGCTCGGCACCAGCACGGTCGTCGCGGGCGAGTTGATCTCGGTCCCGACGCCCTGATCGAGCCGGCGCCGTACGAGCCCGCGCGTTGATCGAACGGATTACCGTGGTTTCGTGCGCTGTCCCTTCTGCCGGGCGAACGACGACAAGGTCGTCGACTCGCGCCTGGCCGAGGAGTCGGTTGCGATCCGGCGGCGTCGAGAGTGCCTGGCCTGCGGGCGTCGCTTCACCACTTACGAGCGGGTCGAGGAGGTGTCGCTGCTCATCCGCAAGCGGGCCGGTGCGATCGAGCCGTTCGACGCGGCGAAGCTCCGAGCAGGGATCGAACGGTCGGCCACGGGGCGGCTCGACGCGGCGACCGTCGACCGGCTGGTTGCCGACGTCGAAGAGGAGCTGCGGGCGATCGGCGGCGAGGTCGCGAGCGACCGGGTCGGGATGGCCGTGCTCGAGCGGCTGCGGGCGCTCGACCACGTCGCATACCTGCGGTTCGCGTCGGTCTACAAGGGCTTCGAGGACCTTTCCGACTTCGAGCGCGAGGTCGGGGAGCTGCAGAAGCACACGGAGCCGAAGCCGCGCTGAGCGCCCGCTCGGAGCCGGAGCGGGGCCTCTCGGTCGAAGTGTCCGGAGCCTCCCGAAAACTATTGACACATGTGGAATTACAGTGATGTAATGCACCTCCATCTCGCGGTCGGGATGGGAAGAGACCACAACATGTAGTGGTTCAACCATCAGATCAGCGTGTGGTTTGCTGGACGGGCGACCTGAGTCCGGAGCCGGGCTCGGAGGGAGACGACGACATGGCGATTGCGCCGCAGCAGCTCGGGATCGGGATCGCTCGGCGCTTCACGCGCCCCGGCGTCGACCCGTACGACACCGTCGAGTGGGAGCGGCGCGACTCTCGCATCCAGAACTACAAGGACGGCGGCGACGCCTTCTTCCAGCCCGAAGTGGAGTTCCCGACCACATGGTCGCTGAACGCCACCAACATCGTCGCCCAGAAGTACTTCCGGGGCACGCTCGGCACGCCCGAGCGCGAGTGGTCGCTGCGCCAGGTCATCGACCGGGTCGTCGACACGATCGCCGATTGGGGCACGCGCGACGGCTACTTCGTCGCCGAGCGCGAGGCCGACGCGTTCCGCGACGAGCTGAAGTACGTGCTCGTCCACCAACGGGCGTCGTTCAACTCGCCCGTGTGGTTCAACATCGGGGTGAAGGGTGTCCCGCAGCAAGCGTCGGCGTGCTTCATCCTCGCGGTCGACGACCAGATGGACGCGATCCTCAACTGGTACCGGGAAGAGGGGACCATCTTCAAGGGCGGCTCCGGCGCCGGCATCAACCTCTCGCGCATCCGTTCCTCGCACGAGCACCTGAAGGGCGGCGGTACCGCCTCGGGTCCGGTGAGCTTCATGCGCGGCGCCGACGCGTCGGCCGGGACGATCAAGTCGGGCGGCAAGACGCGCCGCGCCGCCAAGATGGTGATTCTCGACGTCGATCACCCCGACATCGAGGACTTCGTGTGGTGCAAGGCCGTCGAGGAGCGCAAGGCGCGGGCGCTACGCGACGCGGGCTTCGACATGGATCTCGACGGCAAGGACAGTCACTCGATCCAGTACCAGAACGCGAACAACTCCGTGCGCGTCACCGACGCGTTCATGCAGGCCGTCGTCGACGACCGCGACTGGAACCTGAACGCGGTCACGACCGGTGAGACGGTGAAGACGATCCGCGCCCGCGATCTCATGCACCAGATCAGCCAGTCGGCGTGGGAGTGCGCCGATCCGGGCATGCAGTTCGACACGACGATCAACCGTTGGCACACGGCGTCGAACACCGGCCGGATCAACGCGAGCAACCCGTGCTCGGAGTACATGCACCTCGACAACTCGGCGTGCAACCTCGCGAGCATCAACCTGTTGCGGTACCTCGACGACGAGGGGAACTTCGACGTCGACGGCTTCACGCACACGGTCGAGGTGATGTTCACCGCGCAGGAGATCCTCGTCGGCAACGCCGACTACCC
>PLBO01000054.1 GCA_003134555.1 Actinomycetota bacterium | reverse complement strand
CCGCTGGACAAGAACACCGACGTCGGCGCGATCAATAACGCCGCCCAACTGGCCAAGATCGAGGAGCTCGTCGAGGCGGGCATCGAGGAGGGCGCCGACATGTACCAGCCGGCCTGCGAGCTTCCCGCCCGCGGCTGGTTCTTCCGGCCGACGCTGTTCACCAACGTGGCCCAGTCGAGCCGCATCGCCCAGGAGGAGATCTTCGGGCCGGTGCTGTCGGTGCTGACCTTCCGCACGCCGGCCGAGGCGCTCGAGAAAGCCAACAACACTGCCTATGGTCTCAGCGCCGGCGTCTGGACGGAGAAGGGCAGCCGCATCCTCGACATGGTCAGCAAGCTGCGCGCTGGCGTCGTCTGGGCCAACACGTTCAACCGCTTCGACCCGACCTCGCCGTTTGGCGGCTACAAGGAATCCGGCTTCGGCCGCGAGGGCGGGCTGCACGGCCTGTTGGCGTACCTCGACCTGGGCGGTGGCCACTGATGGCTGATTCGCCGCGCCGCGCCTCCGTATCGCGTCGGGCAGACGGCGAGCACCGGTGGTCTCTTGACGGCCATTTCACGACGAAGCTGTCCGGCGAACAGAGCGACGGCGGCTTCGCGCTGGTCGAGGCGATCGCCGAGACGCCGCCAGCCGATCTTTCAGTCCCGCCGCCCGAGGTCCTCGCCCCTGTCCGCGAGCGCTACGGCATCCATGTCGTCGGGCCGTCGGTCAGGATGCGAAATGGCTGAGCGCCGACCCAACGCAGTCATGGCGAATCCCCCGCCTCAGGCGCGCATCCCAGTGCGCAAGACGTACAAGCTCTACGTCGGTGGCCAGTTCCCGCGCTCGGAGTCCGGACGCAGCTACATCGTCCGTGCCGCGGACGGGACGCCGCTCGCCAACGCCGTGCGCTCTTCGCGCAAGGACGTGCGCGACGCGGTGCGCACGGCACGCGGCGCCGTCGCGGGATGGTCGGGCAAGACGGCAATGAACCGGGGCCAGGTCCTGTACCGCGTGGCCGAGCTGATAGAAGGGCGCCGCGCGCAGTTCATCGAAGAGGTTGCCGCGGCCGAGGGACTGTCTCCTGCCGACGCGACCGCCCAGGTCGACCGGGCGATTGACCGCTGGGTCTGGTATGCCGGCTGGGCCGACAAGATCAGCCAGGTGTTGGGCACGGTCAACCCAGTTTCCGCGCCGTACTTCAACTTCAGCATCCCCGAGCCCACCGGTCTCGTGGGCGTCGTCGCTCCAGAGTCGTCGTCGCTGCTGGGACTCGTCTCGCGCATCGCCCCGGTCGTTGTGGGTGGCAATGCCGCGGTCGTGATCGCGTCAGAGTCGCGGCCACTGCCGGCGGTGACGCTCGGCGAAGTGCTTGCCACTTCGGACGTTCCGGCTGGCGTGATTAACATCCTGACCGGCCTGCGCAAGGAGCTCGTGCCAACCCTCGCCGCGCACATGGACGTCAACGCGCTCGACACGTGGGGCGTGCCGCGCGACATGCGCGCTGCGGTCGAGACCACCGCCGTCGAAAACGTCAAACGCGTCACACGCCCGCCGCGCGGCGTCGACGACCGCTACGACTGGCTCGACGACCACCGCGCGCAGAGGCCGGAGTGGATCGCCGCGTACCTCGAGATCAAGACGGTCTGGCACCCGATCGGGATGTGATCTTGGCGCCCCGTCGAGGCGGCCCAACAGTTAGCCGAAATCTGTCTTGGCACGGGCTTGGCGATCGCTGATACTCCCGCACTTGGGGGATGACTGCGTCACCAGATGATGCTCCTGGCGGTCTACAAGGGCTAGGCCAAGCTCCTGACTCCTCGCGGCCTCCTTGTTTTCTGCGACGCTTTCCACAGATGCATCCACGCGCTCCGCTCACGCGGACCAGCTCCGCCGAGCGGCGCTGGTTGATTGCGATCGGCGTGGCCGCGCTGGCTCTTTTCGTCCCGCTCGCCATCTGGGCCCACGTCTTCGTCACGCCGGCATGGGAGATGGACCTCGTCAACCTCTGGCATCTGCAGCCGAACGTGGCGGGAGACGTCCTGAATGGCCTGGACACGCTGGGCAACCCGGTCAACTGGATCGTGTTGCTCACCGTCCTCGCCGTCACCGTGGGCTTCCTGCGCGGGACTCGGGCCGGCGTCTTCGTCGGCGCCACCTACTTCGTCGACTTCGTGGCCACGCTGACCAAGGACTACGTCCAGCGCGGCAGACCCGACACCGATGCGACTCATTTGCTCTTCGGCCTCGACAGCTACGGATTCCCGAGCGGGCACACTGCTCGCGCAGCGGCGCTGGCGGGAGCGCTCGTCTGGATCTTCGTCCCTGCGCGCTGGCGGCTGCCGGCGGCGATCGTCAGCGCCGTAATCGGCGGCCTGGTGATGGGCTACGCGCGTGTCGCGCTCGGCGTCCACTTCCCAACAGACACGCTCGGCGGACTCCTGTTGGGCATTTGTTGGTTCGCGCTCACCGCGGCCCTGGTCTGATCCCGGGTCTAGACTGGCGCGCGTGACCCACGCTGCCGCGGTGCTGCGCCGCGAGCTTCTGCGCCGCGAGCTCTTGCGCCGCTCGCTTCTGCCCGCGTTCCTGGTCGCGGTCGCATTCGCGCTTGGCCACCAGATCACCTACGTCGTGGAATACGGCTCGAACGCGGGCAGCGCGCTCGCGCGATCCGGGCACGACCTCCAATGGACGGTGGCCGTCGCGTCGATCGCCCTGCTCTCGATCATGCTCGTCGCGCTTGCCGCGCGCCAGCTGAACCGCCTGTCGGGCCAGGCGCGCGGACTGGCCGATGCGGGCAGTCGGCGGTCTTCGCTGGCGGCCCTCGTAGCCGATACGGTCCCCCTCGCGTTGGCCATCGTGGTCGTCTCGCTGATCGGCTTCGTCATCGTCGAGAACGTGGAGTACGCCGCGGCCGGCCTTGTCTCGCCCGGCTTGACCCTGCTCCTCTCGCCTGAGCACCAGGTGACGCTCATCATCTTCGAGCTCGTATCGCTGGCCGTAGCGTTCGTCGCCGCTCTGTACCGCTGGCGGCGCGACCTCCTCGTCGAGTTGATCGAGCGCGCTCGCAGCACGTTCCTGCGTCGCCGCGCGCCGCGTGGCGCGCGGCCGGCGGCGCTGACCCCGCCGGCCTGCTCGATCGTCCGCAGCACGCCGCCGGGCAGGGCACCGCCTCTTCCAGCCTGATCGAGTAGCACGGCCATCCACGGCCGCGCCGAAACGGCACCGCTCGTAGTAGCGGCAACGAAGAGGTAGACAAACCCACATGCGGATAAACACAAGACTCTGTGCGGCGGCCGCGCTTGCGTGCGCGCTCAGCCTGATCGTCGCAGTCACGGCCCTGGCCCACGTCCAACTCCAGGCCGGCAGCTACAGGATCGCCCTGGGCTGGGCGAGCGAGCCGACCTATGCCGGTGAGCTGAACGCCATCCAGGTGCTCGTCTCCGACGCCAGCGGCAATGCGGTCACCGACCTTGGGCCGAGCGACCTCCAGGTCGTCGTCTCGGTTGCCGGCCAGACATCTCAGCCGCTCACGTTCGCGCCAGCGTTCGACCAGGCCGAGGCCGTTGGCACGCCGGGCGACTACCGAGCCCCGCTGATTCCGACAGTCCCCGGGGACTACACATTCCACCTGACGGGGACCATCCACGGACAGGCGGTCGATGCGACGGCGACTTCGAGCGACTCGACCTTCGACTCCGTCCAGGACCCGAGCGCGGTCCAGTTCCCGAACCAGGTTCCTACCGGCGCCGAGCTGGCGACGCGCATCCAGAGCGTTGATGCCCGGGTCGCGTCGGCGCAATCGAGCGCGATGCTCGTCGGTGGCGCGATCGGCGTCGTTGGCATCGTCATTGCTCTGATTGCCCTGTTCGTAGCATGGCGGGCGCGGCAGGCAAAGGTCGCGTAGCGACGTGTTGATCCGCTGGGGCCGGTTCGCGCTGCCGGCCGTGTTCGTGGCCTGGGCCCTGCTCGCCGCGGCTGGGCCTGTGCTGGGCCATGCGCTCCTGCGGTCGTCAGATCCGCAGGCGGGCAGCTCGGTCGCGAGCAGCCCGGCGCGGGTGACGATCACCTTCACCGAGGCACCCGACCTGCGCCTGTCGACGATCAGCCTCGTTGATTCGACCGGCACGGCCATCCAGACCGGCCCGCTGACCGGCTCGCCGATCGACCTGACGTCGGTGAACGCCACGCTGCCGACGCTCGCAAACGGTGTCTACACGGTCACCTGGCGAACCGTCTCCTCGGTCGACGGCCACCTCGCCACGGGCAGTTTCGCTTTCGGCGTGGGCGTCGCTCCGCCGACCCAGCCGGCATCGGCGTCCGCATCGGGCTCGTCGCAGCTCTCGGCGCTGGGCATCGCGGGCAGGTGGCTCACCTACGCCGGGCTGTTGGTGCTCGTCGGTGCCGCGTGGCTGCTCTGGCGGACGACCATCAGAAGCAAGGCCGCCGGGGAACGTGACGCGCGGGCCTTGCGCACGCTGCTGCTGATCGCCGCCGCCGCAGCCGCCGCCGGCACGCTGGTCGTGCTCTTCGACCAGCTGTCGACCGCCGGCGTCGGTCTCACGGACGTGGTTGGTACGTCACTGGGCAACGCCGTGGCGCTGCGTGGCGTGACCGTCTCCATGGCGCTCGTCGGCGCGCTCGTCGTCCGCTGGCGAGCTGGGCCGATCGGCTTGCTCATCGCGACCGTCGACGTCCTCGCGGCGATGGTCGTCGACGTTGCCTTCAGCCACGCCGGCGCCGGCAGTCAGCCGCTGCTCGACAGTGGCGTTCAGTGGCTGCACCTCGTTGCCGCTGGCGCGTGGGTCGGTGGCCTGACCGCGCTGCTCGTCTGGCTGCACTATCGAGCGCTGGACGAGAGCGCAGCGGACGTCGCTCGTCGCTTCTCGCTCCTCGCGACCGTGGCAATCACCCTCGTCGTCATCACCGGCGTCATCCGCGCGATCGAGGAGATCGGCACCTTTGACGCCCTGTTCGGGACGCTCTTTGGCTGGCTGATCATCGGCAAGGGCGCGCTGCTGATCGTGCTCGGCTCGCTCGGTGCGCTGAACCATTTCCGGCACGTGCCGCGCGGCGCCAGCGGCCTTGGCCCGCTCAGGAAAGTGGGCCGCGTGGAGGTTGGCGTCGCGGCCGTGATCGTGCTGCTGACGTCCGCGCTGGTCAATGTCGCGCCGCCGGCAGAGACCGCGACCGCCAGCACGCCCCAACAAGTGACGGCCAACGGCAGCGACTTCGGTACGACCGTGCGCGTCGCACTGACCGTCACGCCCGGCATGGCCGGCATCAACACATTCGTGGCTGACGTCCGCGACTACAACTCGGGCGGATCCGCTGGTGCCACGGCCGTCACGCTCCGTTTCGCCCTGCCGGCACAGCCGCAGGTCGCGAGTTCACGTCTCGATCTCACGGAGCAGCCCGACGACAGCTTCTCCGCCACCGGCACGAACCTTTCGATCGACGGCTCGTGGCGCGTGACCGCCGTTGTGACGACCGTGAGCAACATCGTCGAGGTCCCGCTCGAGGTTACGACGCGGATCATCCGCCAGCAGGTAGATGTCAACCGCCAGCCGGGGCTGCCGACGATCTACATCGTCCACCTCGACGCGGGCGGCACCGTGCAGCTGTACCTTGACCCCGGCACGCCCGGGCCAAATGAGCTGCACGCGACATTCTTCGATAGCGAGGGCAACGAGCTGCCGGTGACCAGCGCGACGATGTCAATCGGGCCCGAGGGCCAGGCGGCGCCACCGCTCACGCCGCGCATACTCGAGCCGGGCCACTTCGTCTCCGATACCAACCTTCAATGGGGCACCTACCTCGCGACCGTGATCGGCACTTCGCCGAGTGGAAGCGGATCGCTCGTTGCCCATGCCGACATGGATGTGAGCCAATGAAATCCCTGCTTTCCCTCGCGCTCGGGCTGCTGGTCGTCGCGTGCACCCCCGGCACAGCGTCGGCGCCACCCGCGAGCGTGCCCGCTCCAGCGTCCGCGTCGGAGTCTTTCGGCCCGCGGCCATCGTCGCCGGCGACGCTGACGATCACCGCGCCCCAGGACGGGTCGACCGTTAGCGGGACGACAGTGCACGTCACCCTGGACCTCGAAAACGCGACCATCACGAGCTCGACGACGACGTCGATCAACCCAGACCAGGGCCACATCCACCTCTACGTCGACGGCGTGCTGACGTCGATGAACTACACGACCGAGCAGGACCTGCCCGTCACGCCGGGGACCTATGCGCTCAAGGCCGAGTTCGTCGCCTCCGACCACGCGCCCTTCTCGCCGCGCGTCTGGTCGAACCAGGTCGTCTTCACGGTCCAATAACGAAACAGCGTGCTGAACCTCGGTAGCCGTCGTAGGGCGAGTTTGCTTCACGCCATGCCGGTGCTGGCGCTGATCGTGGTCGGCCTCGCGGCGCTCGGCGTTGCCCAGCTTGCCGGCCCCGCACGGCGCCTGCCGCTGTACGACGGCGTTGTCGTCGAGGATCCGTACCGCTACGCCGCGCCGTCTGCGGGCCAGGCCGGAACGCCAGGAACCGGGGAGGCCGTCAACCAGGTCGTCGGCTCGAGCAGTCCGTCGATCGCCGTGTTGACCACTGAGAGCCCGCCCCAGGCGCAACTCATCGCGCAGATCGGAGCTTTCGCGCTGGCGACCGGCACGACCAGTCTCACAGCCACGCTCACGCCACTGGCACCGACTTCCGCGCAGACGCAGGCGGGTGCGGTCGGCAACGTCTACCGGATTTCAGTCACCGACCAGACGGGGCAGCAGGTCCCGCTCTCGGCGGGCGTACAGGCGACGGTCATCCTTCGCGCACCCAACCAGCACCTGCAGGTCGCGCTGGCGCTCTGGGATGGCACGGCCTTCACGATCCTGCCTACGGCCACCGGCAACGAGGCCGACCTGCTCCGGGCGCAGGTCGACAGCCTGGGCGACTACGCGCTTGTGCCCGGGTCGTCGTCCGGTCCGGGCTCGGGCTTGTTGTTGCTGGCCGGCGCGGTTCTGATTGGGCTGGCCGTTATCGCTGGCTTTGTGCTCGTCAGGCGGCGTCCTCGGGCGGCTGCGCCCGCGTCGGCCGCGCCCGCCGCCCGCCCAGTGCCGCGTCCGCGCAAGTCACGCAAACGAGGTCGCTGAGATGGTCGTGAGGATCGCTGCCGCCGCGCTGGTCATGGTGGCCGCGCTTGCCGGATGCAGCACAGGTGCATCCGTCGCGCCGATCATCGTCGGCGCGGCGTTCCCGACGTCCGGCAACGCCGCCGGGCTCGCCGGCCAGGAGCTGGCCGGCGTGCAGATCGCGCTGGACATGGTCAACGCAGCCGGCGGCGTCAACGGCCGCCCGGTCCAGCTCGTCACGCGCGACCTCGAGAGTGACGCAGACGCGCCGACAGTGATGGCCCAACTCAAGGCGGCCGGCGCGAGCGTGGTTCTCGGCGCCTATTCGTCGGCGCTGTCGATCTCGGCGTCGAGCGCCGCGGCCGACGAAGGTCTCGTCTATTGGGAAGCGGGCGCGGTCGCCGACCAGCTCACCGGCCGCGGCCTGCCGCTCGTCTTTCGCGTCGGTGCCAGCGGCTCCAACCTGGGCTCGAACTCCGCCACGTTCGCGGCCACGCAGCTCGCGCCGCGCATGAACAAGCCGGCGAACGAGCTGCGCGTCGCGATCGTTGCCGCGCGCGACGACTACGCCTCGTCCGTCGCGGGCGCGGCGCGCTCGACGGCCCAGGCAGCCGGCATGCCGATCGTCGCCGACGAGACGTACGACATCAACGCGCCCGACTGGGCGCCGATCATGTCTGCGCTCACCGCGACAAAGCCGGACGTGATCATGCTCGCCTCGCACATCCCCGACGGCGTCGCCTTCCGCCAACAGATGGTCGCCGCGGGCGTCCACACCGGCGCGCTGATCGGCACGACGATGGCTGAATGTGACCCCGACTTCGCAGGCGACCTTGGACCCGACGCGGTGGGAGTCTTCGCTTCCGACCGACCGACCGGTGGCTTCCAACCTTCGGCACTGAGCCCCGACGCCCTCGCCGTCTACCAGAAGTTCGCGGCCGAATGGACGTCGCGCGGCCTGGCGACGAACGCGGCCGAGAACTCCGGCGACGGCAGCGACGAGTACTCGATCACCGGTCCCAGCCCTGCCGGCGGCGGCAACCAGCCGACAGAGGAGGGCATCTCCGGCTTCTCAGCGGCCTTGGCGTTGTTCCACGACGTGTTGCCGGCCGCGGCGTCGTCGGGCCATGTCACGCCACAGTCGATCGCCGCCGCGGCCCGCGCGCTCGATCTGCCCACTGGCTCGCTGCCCAACGGTGCCGGCCTCCATTTCTCGTCGGACACGCAGACGCTAGGCCAGAATGAGCGCGCGGTCGGAGTCATCTGGCAGTGGCAGGCCGTGCGCACGTACACGTTCGTCTGGCCGCCGACGTACGCCACAGGCTCGATCGGGTTCGTGCCGCTGACGCAATGACCGCCGCCGTCGCACCGATTGCCGGAGCCACCAGAGTTCGCGCCGCGGCCCAGCTGGCGGTGCTGCTTGCGGCCCTGGCCGGCATCACGCTGGTCCGCGCGGCGATCAACGGCACCACCGTCGAGAGCGCGTTCGTCGCCGGAGCGCTGTTCGGCGGCGCGCTTCTGGCCGCTGCCGCGCTCGCCTCGCAGCCGCTGCACCTGCACAGACACTCTGCTCGCGCCTTCGTCATCGGCCTTGGCGGCGGCGCGGCGATCGTTGCCGTTTCACTCGCCGCCCATCCTCTCGCCGGACTCCCGGTTCCACCGGAACCGTTCGCGCTCTGGGCAGCCGTGACCTGTCTCGTGGCCACCGGTGAGGAGGCCACGCTTCGCGGCGCGATCTTCGATCGCGCCCGTGCCGCAGCCGGGCTGGGCGCCGCCGTCTTGCTCACCAGCGCGCTATTCGCCCTGATGCACGTGCCGCTCTACGGCTGGAGCGTCGTCCCGGTCGACTTTGGCGCCGGGCTCGTCCTGGGCGGCCTGCGCCTCCTGAGCGGCGGGGTCGCAGCACCAGCGATCGCCCACGCGATCGCGGACCTCGCTACCTGGTGGCTCTGAACTGCGCCAGCATCCGTTCGGCCTGGAGCGCGGAGTCACCGTGCTCATCGTGGCGAAGAAAGACGTAGCAGTCGGTGCCCGCGTCGAGGAACGCTGCAAGTCGGTCGCTCCAGCGCGCCAGCTCGTCGTCGGTATAGCTCGTCCGACGCAGGCGAAGGTAGACGAAAGGTCCGGTCAGCCGAAGGTCGGGAGTATCCCGATCGTCGAGGTCGGTCGCGCACAGCGTCGCGCCGTGCGCGAGCAGGAGCTCGAAGATCTCATCGTCGTGCCACGACGGATGCTGGAACTCGATCACCAGCGGCATCTCGGGCGTCCAAGCCTCGAGCATCAATCTGAGCTTGGTTTCGTCGCGATGAATGTTCTCCGGCACGCGGAAGAGCACAGCGCCGAGCCGTTCGCCGAACAGCCGATAGGGCGCGGTAAGCCAGCCCACGGTCTGCGCGGCGGCCTCGCCGAATGCGCGCATGCTTCCGCCGCGCTGCGCCTTGACGATGAAACTGAAGTCAGCGGGCGTGGCGGCCAGCCAGGCCGCGATGCGGTCGGCCTTGGGGTGCTGGTAGAAGGTGTTGTTGAGCTCGACCGCGTTCAGGCGCTGGGCGTATGCAGGGAGCAGCTCAGCGCTGCGCACTCCGGCGGGGTAGAAGAGCGGCGCCCAGTCGGCGTAGGCAAAGCCGCTCGTGCCCGCGTACAGTGTGCCGCGCTCGCCCACGGCCTCGCGCCTACTGCCAACGGAAGTAGCGGGCAGAGATCAGGAACGTCACAGCGAGCCAGCCGGCCAGGACGAGCACGTCGATGTACAGCGGCGCGTAGGCCGCGCCACCGACCATCGTCTGGCGCAGCGCGTCGCCGAGATACGTGAGTGGCAGGAACGCCGCAACGGGTTGCAGCCATTGAGGCATGAACGCGATGGGGAAGAAGATGCCGGACAGGAACATGAGCGGGAACTGGACCACACTTGCGAGCGTGTTGGCCGAGTCCTCCGTTCGCGCATAGGAAGCGATGACATAACCGATGGATACGAAGGTCACCGCCCCAAGGACGACGAGGGCGGCCACCGCCAGCGGCTGAAGGACCGAGACGCCGAACAGTACCGCGCCGATGCCGACGATGATCAACGTCTGCACGACCGCGATGAGCAGACGCGTGAACACGTTGCTCCCGACCAGCGTCGAGCGCGCCAGGGGAGTTGCGCTGAGGCGCTTCAGGATCTGCTTCTCACGCTGGGCGACAAGCGGGATCGCCGCGAACACGCCGAGCTGCATTAGCGCCATGGCCAGGATGCTGGGCACGAAGTAGGCGGCGTTGGTCAGGTTCTGCGTCTGCAGCGTCTGCGGCTGGACCGCGAGCTCGGGCGGCTTGCCACTCAGCGTTTGATTGATACCGCCCACCACCTGGGCGACCACCTGCTGAACCGTGCCGCTGGCGGATTGTTTGCTCGGGTCCGTGTACAGGATCAGCTGGAAGGGCGTGCTCGTGGAGCCGGTTGAACTCAGGGCCGTACCAAGGCCGGCCGGGACGACGATGACCGCGTCCAGCTTTCCGTCGCGCATCTGGGCCAGTGCGTCGTCCTGGTTGGCGTCCTTGAGATCGAGCAGGGAGACCGCCGCGAAGCCCTGGCGCAGGCTGGTCGCCGCAGCCGACTGATCCTGGTCGACCCAGCCGACGGTGAACTTCGTTGTTCCGCCGGAGAAGAGCGACCCGAACAGGACCACGAAAAGCACCGGGAAGGCGATCGTCCAGAACAGCGCCCCGCGGTCGCGGACGTAGCTCTTGACGTTGGCGATCGTGAGCGGCAAGAGGCCGCGCGTAAATCGGCTCATTCCATTTACCTCAGTCGCGCAGCGCGCGGCCGGTCAGCTCGAGGAAGACGTCTTCGAGAGTCGGGCGCTTGACGGCCACGTCCAGGTTCTTGGCTCCCACTCGTTCGCCGAGCCGCTCCAGGTCGCCGATGGTCGCTGGCACGTCCGTCGTATACAGCACTGTCTCGTCGGTCTCGTGGGCGACGCGCGTTACGGCGCGCAGCTGAGCAAGGTGCGCGTCATCGAACGCCGGCACGGTCGCGAATCGGACGCTGCGCTCCTTGAAATGGCCGCTGACGACCGCGTCGACAGTGCCCAGCTCGAGGATCCGGCCGTGATCCATGATCGCGACTCGGTCGCAGAGCTGCTCCGCCTCTTCCATGTAGTGCGTGGTCATGACCACCGTCCGGCCCTCGGCCTTGAGCGCGGCGACTCGATCCCAGAGTGACCGGCGCGCCTGCGGATCGAGCCCGGTCGTAGGCTCGTCGAGAAAGATCAGCTCGGGGTCGTTGACCATCGCCAGGGCGACTGACAGCCGCTGGCGCTGGCCGCCGGAGAGCTCCTTGGTCAGTCCCGTCTTGCGCTCCTCGAGGCCGTACTCGCTGATCAGCTGGCTGGTCGGCAGCGAGTGCTTGTAGAAGCTGCGGAATACATCGATCAGCTCGACCACGGTCAGGTTGGGATACAGCGCGGCAGTCTGGAGCTGCACACCGATGCGCTCCTTGAGCTGCGTGGAATCACGGTTCGGATCGAGGCCTAGCACGCTTACCTTGCCCGAGTCGGACTTGTTGATGCCTTCGAGGATCTCGACCGTGGTCGTCTTGCCCGCGCCGTTCGGGCCGAGCAACCCGAAGATCTCGGCCCGGTGGACCCGCAGGCTGAGATTTTCGACGGCCCGGAGGGGTCCGCCGCGACCTTCGAAGACTTTCGTCAGGCCCTCGGTGACGATGACGTCGCCGTCGGCGTCGAGATGCGTATCCGTGGGCTGGGCGTCGACCGCCATCGTGGGCTCCTTCCGGGGCGCGATTGTAGGAGCGCTGTCCAACCTCGACGCTGCGTGACTATTCTCCGAACCCATGTCCGGGGGGATACGCATCGTGTTCAATGGCGTCCGGGGATCGACGCCGTGTGCAGGGCCCGAATACGCGCGCTTCGGCGGTCATTCGTCGTGTGTCGCGATCGAGACCGACAATGGGCCGCCGATCCTCTTCGACCTCGGCACGGGTCTGCGCCCGTACTCCAGCCGTTGGGAGGGCGACTTCCACGGCACGGTGCTCCTATCGCATCTCCACTGGGACCACGTGCAGGGGCTTCCCTTCTTCACGCCGCTCCACCGCGGGGGTTCCACTCTCGACGTGTTCGGGCCGCGCCAAGAAGAGGGCCTCGGGCACGTCTTCGGGCAGTTGATGCGGCCGCCGTTCTTCCCGATCACGCCCGAACAGTTGATGGGTGACGTGCGTTTCCACGACACCGGCGAAGACGATTTCCCGGTGGGCGGCGCCAAGGTGCGCTCGCGTTGGGTGCGTCACGTCGGGCCGACGCTCGGCTTCCGCGTCGACATCAACGGCCTTTCCGTCGCGTACGTTCCCGATCATGGTCCGGGCTGCAATCCCGAGCACTCCGACGACTACATTCCGCACGAGATGCTGGAGCTCTGCGACGGCGTCGACGTGCTGATCCACGACGCGCAACACACGCGCGCCGAGTACGAACGCAAGAGACACTGGGGTCACTGCACGGTCCACTACGCGGTCCACGTTGCCCGAGAGGCGGGCGCGCGGCGGCTGGTGCTCTTCCACCACGACCCTTCGCACAGTGACGACGACATCGTCGCGATCGAGCGTTCCGCGTCGGAGTACTCGGCGCACATCGGCGGGCCTGAGGTCGCCGCGGGCTACGACGGCCTCGAGATCGAGTTGTCGCCCTCCCTGCCGAAATCCGAATGAACTCGGTGCGAAAGGAGGTGCTGGCGCCGGATCCGGCCGCCCTGCGCACCGTCCTCGGCCACTTCGCCACCGGTGTAGCGATCATCACCGCGCTCGACGACGACGAGCCGGTCGGCATGGCGTGCAACTCGTTCACGTCGGTCTCGCTCGACCCGCAGCTGGTCCTGTTCTGCGCCGCGAAGTCGTCGACGACGTGGCCGCGCATCCAAGCGGCTCGGAAGTGGGCCGCGAACATCCTGGCCGAAGACGCCGAGCAGACCTGCCGGCTCTTCGCGGAAAAAGGCGCCGATCGCTTTGCTCACATCGCGTACTCGGCCGGTCGCAGCGGTGCGCCCGTTCTCGAGGCCGCGATCGCGTTCGTCGACTGCGAGACGCTCGCGGAGCACGACGCCGGCGACCACGTCATCGTGGTCGGGCGTGTGCTCGAGCTCGGGTACGCGCCCGAGGGCAAGCCGCTGCTCTTCTACCGCGGCGGCTACGGGCGCTTCGAGGTTTAGGCGCATCGAGGTTTAGGCGCATCGAGGTCGAGACGGTTCGAAGGCTAGAGCGAGCGGCGCAGCTGCTCGCCGACGTGGATCCGCGTCGTCGCGGCGATGATCGCAATGACCGCTTCGGCGATCGCCAGCGCCCAGCCGACGACGGCGATGCCGAGGAGGAACGCGAAACTCGCGACGGCGAGGATCACGGCCGCGAGCGCGTCCTGCGCCCGCACGGTCGGCTCGGGAACCTTGCCCTCCGGCGACGTACTCCGCGGCGCCGGCAAGCGAGGGCTGACCCAACGTTCGATCGCCAGGTGGAGCCCGTTGGCGGGCGGACCGGCGAGCGCACCGACTGCGAGGAGTAGTGAAAGTCCCGGAACGAGCCACGGGATCCGGAAGACGAATGCGGCGAGGAGCGCGACGCCGACGGTCCCTTGCGCGACGCGGTCGGTTCGGGCGTCGACGCCTTCGACCGGCTGATTCACCGCCGCACCCTATAGCCCGATTTTCTTTCGGCTCACTTCGGATCACCTACGAACACGAGTCCCACGGGCCCCGGCTCGCACTTCCCGAAACGCACTCGATTCGCTACGCTGAGCGTTCGGAGCGGGCTTGGGAGGAGTGAGCGTGCGTCGTCGACACTCAGAACGGGTCCGGGCCACGGCCGCGACCAGCGTCACCGACCTCGCGGGCATGGGCGGTTCGCAAGTTCTCGCCGGCACGCTCGACGTGAGCCGGATCCGGGAGTCGACCCGCCAAGGGCGCCTCTGGCGCACACTTTTCTTCCTGGTGCCCGTCACCAGCTATCTGTACTACCGCATCTTCAGTGGCCAGTTCATCCATCCGGGCCTCCCGCATCTCACTCCGACGTCGCTGCAAATCCTTCTTCCCCTCGGGCTGATCGCGGTGCTGTGCATCGTGCTCGTGGTGCCGATGATGGCGATGGGCAAGTCGCCGCACGTGCGTTACGACGCGAGCGAGATCTCCACGACCCTCGACGACGTGGTCGGTCTCGGCCCGGTGAAGGACGAGGTCGTCAAGACGCTCAACCTGTTCCTCGGCTACCAGACGTTCCGGCGAGTCATGGGCGGCAATCCGCGCAAGGGTGTGTTGTTCGAGGGCCCGCCCGGAACCGGTAAGACCTACATGGCCAAGGCGATGGCGCACGAGGCCGGCGTCCCGTTCCTGTTCGTGTCCTCCACGGCCTTTCAGTCGCAGTACTACGGCGCGACGGGTCGCAAGATCCGCAACTTCTTCAAGGAATTGCGCAAGGCCGCGGCCGAAGAGGGTGGCGCGATCGGTTTCATCGAGGAGATCGACGCGATCGCCGGTGCGCGCAGCGGCATGCGTTCTACGCCTCAGTCGGACGTGCTCGCCTCCGACTCGTACGGGCGCCACGTCTACCGCAATTCGAGCGAAGGGATCTCGGGCGTTGTCAACGAGTTGCTGATCCAGATGCAGTCGTTCGACACGCCCACCGGCGGTCACAAGTTCGCGGGCTGGTGGATCGATTCGTTGAACCGGTTCCTGCCCGCGCATCGGCGCATTTCCAAGCGCGCGCCCGAGCCGTCGAACGTCCTCATCATCGCCGCGACCAACCGTGCGGCCGATCTCGATCCCGCCCTCCTGCGTCCGGGTCGCTTCGATCGTTCGATCCACTTCGACCTCCCGAGCCGAACGGGCCGCCGCGAGATCATCGACTACTACCTCGACCGCAAGGCGCATGTACCCGAGCTCGACAAGGAGGAGCGCCGCGAAGCGCTCGCCGCGATGACGTTCGCGTACACGCCGGTGATGATCGAGCACATCTTCGACGAGGGTCTCGTGTGGGCGCTGCGCGACGGTCGGATGGCGATGGACTGGTCCGACGTGCAGCAGGCGAAGATGACCGAGGAGATCGGTCTGAAGCAGCCCGTCGAATACACCGACGACGAGCGGCGCACGATCGCGACCCACGAGTCCGGTCACGCGACCGTGGCCTATCTCGTCGGCCAGAATCGCAAGCTCGAGGTGCTCTCGATCATCAAGCGCCGTGACGCGCTCGGTCTGCTCTCGCACAGCGACGGCGAGGAACGTTTCACCCGCACCCGGTCCGAGCTGCTCGGCATGATGAAGATCGCGTTCGGTGGTATGAGCGCGGAGGAGCTCTTCTTCGGTGAGTCCGGTACCGGTCCCTCGGGCGACTTGGTGCTCGCGACGAAGATCGCGGCCCAAATGGTCGGCTCCTACGGCATGGCCGGATCGTTGGTGTCGTACGACGCCATCGAAAGTGGCCCGATCTCGCAAGGCATCGTGGGCAAGGTGCTCGGCAACGAGGACGCGCGCGCTGCGGTCGAAAAGCTGCTCGCGCAGGCCAAAGCCGACGTGCAGGTCCTGCTCGACGATCACCGCCATCTCGTGATCGCGTTGCGCGACGAGTTGCTCGAGAAGTCGGAGCTGGTCGGCGACGAGATCGTCGACGTGCTGCGCGAAGCGGAGGCACGCAAGCCGCTCGACGACGTCGGGATGCCGAAGCGAGAGCCGCGCCGATGATCACGGGCTGCATCGCGTAAACCTGACGGGGGCGTCAGGGTCGCGCTGATAGTCTCGATCGAGGTGGACGACGAAGCCGAGACGAAACAACAAAAGACCGCGCGCAAGGAAGCTGAACAGCTAGAGGGTGCACAGACCCGCAAACAGGGCTGGCGTCTGATGCGAGAGGCGGTCGGCGCGCACCCCCATCTCATGATTCTCGGCATTCTCGCCGGACTCGTGTGGGCCATCGCGCGCGTCTCGGTGCCGCTGCTCGCGGGCGCGGCGATCGACCACGGGATCGCCAAGGGCCGCACCGGACTCACCCTCACCTTGACCGCCGCGATCGTGGCGGTGGGCGCAGTCCAAGCCATCGGTACCGGGCTGCGCCGCTACGCGGCCTTCGGCCTCGCCTGGCGCGTCGAGACCGACATCCGCATGAAGCTCGTCGCGCACCTCCAGCGGCTGCACTTCGCCTTCCACGACCAGGCGCAGACCGGCCAGTTGATGGCCTACGCGAACACCGACATCCAACAGATCAACAACGTCGTGCTGCTCGTCCCGTTGACGATCGCGAGCACGATCCAGATGATCGCGGTCGCGGTGATCCTGTTGTTGCGCAGTCCGGGCCTCGCGTTGTTCGCGCTCGGTCTCCTGCCCTTGCTCAACTTCTCCGCCGCCCGGTTCAACCACCGCATGTACCCGGTGGGCATGAAGCTCCAACAGGAGCTGTCGGACGTCTCCGGAGTCGTCGAGGAAAGTGTCACGGGCGTGCGCGTCGTCAAGGGCTTCGGGGTCGAGCGCATGCAGCGTGCCCGCCTCTCGTCGGAGGCCGACAGCGTCTACGACCGCTCGATGGACCAGGCGCGACTGCGCGCGAACTTCATGCCCCTCATCGACCTGCTGCCGACCCTCGGGCTCGTCGGCATCCTGTGGTACGGCGGGCATCAAGTGCTGCAACACCACCTGACCGTCGGCGACATCGTCTCCGCCAACCTCTTCGTCCTCATGCTCATCTGGCCGCTGCGCATGATCGGGATGCTCGTCGGTCAGCTTCCCCGCTCGGCCGCGGCTGCCGGTCGTATCAATTCGATCCTTGCGACTGATCCCGCCATCGACGATGCGCCCAACGCCCACGCGCTGCCCGACGGTCCGGGCGCGGTCCGCTTCGAGCGCGTGACCTTCGGTTACGGCCGCGGGCCGGCGGTGCTCGACGGTCTCGACCTCGTCATCGAAGGCGGCGAGGCGGTCGCGCTCGTCGGCGCGACGGCTTCGGGCAAGACCACGGTTGCGCGACTCCTCCCTCGCTTCTACGACGTGCACGCCGGTCACGTGCGGATCGACGGCGCCGATGTGCGCGGGGTGCGACTGAACGAAGTGCGTCGTTCCGTCGGTCTCGTGTTCGAAGACACGTTCTTGTTCTCCGACAGCGTGCGCAACAACATTGCATTCGCCGATCCCGAAGCGCCCACCGAGGCCGTCGTCCGCGCCGCCAAGCTCGCAGGCGCCGACGAGTTCGTGCGCGACCTTCCCGAGGGTTACGACACGATCATCGGTGAGCACGGATACTCGCTCTCCGGCGGTCAGCGTCAGCGCATCGCCATCGCGCGCGCGGTGCTCGCCGACCCGCGCATCTTGATCCTCGACGACGCGACCTCGTCGGTCGACCCGACGAAGGAGCACGAGATCCGCGCGGCGCTCGCGGAAGTGATGCAGGGCCGTACGACAATCATCATCGCTCACCGTCCCGCCACCATCGCCCTGGCGGATCGAGTGGTGCTGATCGACGAGGGCAAGGTCGTGGCCGACGGGACGCACGAGCGACTCCTCGCCACTTCTCCGCGCTACCGCGAGGTGCTCGCGCGTGCGGCGGTCGAGACTCAGGCGGGCGTCGTCGATGACGAGGAGTTGCTCGATCTGCCGGGGGTGGGGGACTAGTGGGCTGGTGGGGTGACAACGTTCCCGAGGAGACCCTGTCGCGCGACGAAGCGTCGCGCGTGGTTCGCCGTCTGTTCCGCATGTTGCGTCCACAGCGGGCGCGGATAGTTGTCGCGACGTTCGTGTTGATGGCGCAAGCGGCCGTGTTGTTGGCCGGGCCGCTGCTGGTGCGGCACGGCATCGACGCCGGACTGCCCAACGCGAAGCATGGCGGCGATGCCGGCGCGCTCGATCTCGCGGTCGTGATCTATCTCGTCCTCGCGCTCGTCGGGCTCGTGCTCGGACGATTCGCGATCATTCTCGTCGCCCGCATCGGTGAGGGCTTCCTGAAGGAGCTCCGCAACCGTCTGTTCGGGCACATGATGAGCCTCTCGCTCGACTATTTCGAAACCGAGAAGACCGGCAAGATCGTCGCGCGCATGACCTCTGACATAGACGCGATGCAGGAGCTCGTCTCCCAGGGCCTCGTGCTGTTCGTGCAGAACGCGTTCGTGTTCGTCGGTGCGGTCGTGATCGTGCTCGTGATCTCGTGGCAGCTCGCCCTCGGCATCCTCGTGATCGTGCCGCCCGTCTATTTCGGCAGCCGCTGGTTCCGCCGGGTGTCGAACAAGGCGTACCTCGAAGTGCGCGACCGCATCTCGACGAACCTGAGCACGCTGCAGGAGAGCCTCGAAGGTGTCCGGGTCGTGCAGGCGTTCGGGCGGGAAGACGCGTTCACGCGCAAGTTCAACCGCACGAACGAGGATCAGTACCACGCGAACATGCACACGGTTCGCATCTCGTCCAAGTACTTCCCGGTAATCGAGTACGCAGGCGTGGCCGGCACCGCCGTGATCATCGGCTACGGCGGCTGGCTCACGACGCGTGGTGTCGTCACGGTCGGCACGGTCGCGGCGTTCGTGTTGTGGCTCAACAACCTCTTCGAGCCCATCAACCAGCTCAGCCAGCTCTACAACACCGTGCAGTCGTCCGCGGCCGCGCTCGCGAAGATCTTCGGCGTGCTCGACACGCGCCCGACGGTTCGACAGCGCCAAGGTGCGTTCGACCTCCCGAAGTCGGGAGCCGTCGATGTCGAGCACGTCACGTTCGCCTACGGTCCGAACGAGCCGGTTCTGCACGACGTCTCTCTCCACATCGGTGACGGCGAGCGGCTCGCGCTTGTGGGCCCGACCGGAGCGGGCAAGTCGACGCTCGCGAAGCTGATCGCGCGCTTCTACGACCCGGTGGACGGATCGGTACGCGTCGGTGGCGTCGATCTGCGTGACGTCGAATTCGTCTCGTTGCGCCGGCGCGTCATCGTCGTGCCGCAGGAGGGTTTCCTGTTTGCCGGATCGCTGCGCGACAACGTGCGCGTCGGCCGACCGGAGGCCACCGACGCCGATGTCGAGGAGGCGCTGCGCGTCCTCGGGCTCCTGGAACGGTTCGCCGCCTTTCCCGAGGGCCTCGAGACCGAGGTGCGCGAGCGAGGCTCACGGCTGTCGGCGGGGGAGCGCCAGCTCGTGTCGCTCGCCCGGGCCGCACTCGCCGATCCGTCGGTTCTCATTCTCGACGAGGCCACGTCGAACCTCGACCCCGGCACCGAGCACGCGGTGGAACGCGCGCTCGAGCATCTGATGCACGGCCGGACGGTCGTCGTCGTGGCACACCGCCTCTCCACGGCGGCGCGCGCCGATCGCATCGGGGTCGTGTTCGATGGCCGGCTCGCGGAGCTCGGAACCCACGACGAGCTCGTGGCCCGCGACGCGCATTACGCCGAGCTGTACCGCGCCTGGTCGACGCACCAGGCAACTCCCGAAGTGGCGTAGACACGCCACCCGGTTCGCGGGATACGGTTCGCGCCATGGTTGCGACTCCACTCGTGTACGACCCCTACGACTATGCGATCGACGCCGATCCGCATCCGGTGTGGAAACGCCTGCGCGACGAAGCGCCCGTGTACTACAACGAGCGGCTCGACTTCTACGCGCTGAGCCGCTTCGACGACGTGCTGCGCGCGCATCTCGACCCCGCGACCTTCAGCTCCGCGCACACGACGGTTCTCGAGATGATGCAACCGGAGCCGAGCGAGTTCGAGCGCTCACTCATGATCTTCATGGACCCGCCCGTGCACACGCGCTACCGCAAGCTCGTGAGCCGTGCCTTCACCCCGCGGCACATGGCGACACTCGAACCGCGCATCCGCGCGCTCGCCGGACGGTTCCTCGACGAGTTCGCGGGCGCGGGTCGGGGTGCGTTCGACTACGTCGACGACTTCGGCGCCCGGCTGCCGGTCATGGTCATCTCCGCGCTGCTCGGCGCGCCCGAGGAGGACGAGCCGCAGCTCCGCCAATGGACCGACGACATGTTGCACATCGATCCGGGCGAGATGTTGGGTTCGCACGCCATGGCCATCCAGCGGGCCTCGCACGACTACTGGCAGGCCCACATCGACGAGCGTCGGCGCCACCCGCGCGCCGACATCATGAGCGAGCTGATGACGGCCGAGCTCGAGGACGACGACGGCTCGACCCGGTACCTCAGCGACGACGAGATCCACGCGTTCTCGGGGTTGCTCTCGGCCGCGGGCAACGAGACGGTCGCCCGGTTCCTCGGTTGGTCGGCCGTCGGACTCGACCGATTCCCCGACCAACGCCGCAAGCTGGTCGACGATCCCGGCCTGATCCCGAACGCGGTCGAGGAGATCCTGCGCTGGGAAGCGCCGTCGCCGATCCAAGGTCGATGGACGACGCGCGCCGTCGAGATGAGTGGCGCGGTCGTTCCCGAGGCTGCGAAGGTCGCACTGCTCACGGGCGCCGCGAACCGCGACGAGCGGATGTTCGCGGATCCCGACCGCATCGACGTCGAACGCCAGATCCCGCGCCACGTCGCGTTCGGATACGGGATCCACTTCTGTCTCGGCGCCGCGCTCGCCCGGCTCGAAGGTCGGATCGCGCTCGAGGAGACGCTCAAGCGATTCCCTACGTGGGAAGTCGACCACGATCGCTGCGAGATGGTGCACACGAGCACCGTGCGCGGTTACGCCAAGGTTCCAATCGTCACCTGAGGTCGCCGCGGTGGTGCAGGAGCTCGTGCGTGGTATGGATCGCGATCCATTCGACCGTGCGGAGCGCGGGTTCGGGGTAGTTGTAGACGCCCTTTCGTTCCCAGCCGGCGACGTCGAGGCCGTCGAGCAGTGACGCGAGCACGTCGGCCAACGAAAGAAACTCGGCAATGACCTGAGCGGGATCCTGCTCGTTGTAACGATCCTTGACCACTCGTTCGTCGCGGCCCATCGGGACGAAGACCGGTTCGACTTCCTCCTGCGCGAGGAGGATACGCTCGGTCTGGATACGAAGGACGTCGCGTACGTGACACGCGTACTCGAGTGGTGACCAGACGTCGGGCTCGGGCCTGGTCCGAACGGAGACGTCGTCGAATCTTCCGAGCTTCTCGACGAATGCGTGCGCGTCGGACCGGAGCCATGGTGTTATCTCCGCGCGACCGACCGCGTAGGTAAAGCCACATTCTGAGCACACGTCGTCGAGCGCCCGGAAGCCGACGAAGTCGAACAGGCGCACGTCGCTACGGAAGGGGTGCGGCCGCGACGTGAGTCGGTGCACGCCGACCGCGTACATCGTGCTCTCGGGCGCGTGAAAACTCACCTCTGCGAATCCGCTCTGCGCGAAGCGGCGCCGCACGCCCGGCGTCGCGTCGGGCGGCCGCCGATGCCGCGTCCAGATGACGGTTGCATTCGGTGCGCACAGCGTCGGCAGCAGGTCGATCATGCTCAGCATGTCGACGTCGGTGATGTTGCCGAAAACCCCGCATACGAGCACGAGATCCGCCGGAACCGCGCCCCGATACGACGACGTCGCGCCCGCATCGGCGCACTGCACCTCGATGCCCGCCGGCGCGCGTGCGCGCGCGGTCGCCGCGAGCGCGGGGTCGAGCTCGACGAGCCGGCCTCGCACATCGGCGCGGCGAGGGTGATGTTCCAACACGCCGAGGAGGTCGCGGCCCTCGCCCGCGCACATGCTCACGAACCGGATCGGACCGGGAGACGCGGTGTCGAGTGCGGTTGCGATGCATTGCTGAACGACCGCGAGGCGGCGCGCGAGCGGGCTGCCCTCGTGGTCGTACGCCTCGTGCCACTCGTGCCAGTCGTGAGTCATCGGCCAGAATCATCGCATGACTTATCGCGTCGTTCAGTGGGCAACCGGACTCGTCGGCAAAGAGGCGATCAAAGGAGTCCTCGCGCATCCCGAGCTCGAGCTCGTGGGCTGTTGGGTGCACAGCGCCGACAAGGTGGGGCGCGACGCCGGTGAGCTGTGCGACTTGGACCCAATCGGAGTGCGGGCGACGGGGAGCATCGACGAGATCTGCGCGCTCGACGCCGACGCGGTGGTGTACTCGCCGGTGATGGCGAGCACTCGCGATGTCATTCGGCTGCTCGAGTCGGGCAAGAACATCGTGACGCCGGTGGGCTGGATCTATCCCGGCGACTCGCCCGGCGTCGCCGCGCTCCAGGCCGCGTGCCTCAGCGGCAAGGCGACGCTGCACGGCACCGGCATCAACCCTGGTGGCATCACCGAGCGCTTTCCGCTCATGTTGTCGGCCCTGTGCCGCGACATTCGCCACGTGCGCGCCGAGGAATTCTCCGACATCCGCAACTATCCGACCGACATGGTCGTCCGCGAGGTGATGCTCTTCGGCAAGGAGCCCGAAGTGGCGGCGAAGAGCCCGATGATCGAAGTGCTCGGCCACGGATTCATGCAATCGATCGACATGGTCGCGGCCGCCCTCGGCTGGAAGCTCGACGCGGAGAAGCGTTCGTTGCACGAGATGGCCGTCGCGACCCGTCCGCTCGACACGCCGGTTGGTGTGATCGACGAGGGCACGGTCGCGGGGCAGCGGTTCACGTGGGAGGGCACCGTCGGCGGCGAGACGGTCATGACCGTCCGCGTCAACTGGCTGATGGGATCGGAGGCGCTCGATCCGGCTTGGACGCTCGGCGAGCAGCGCTTCGAGGTCGAGCTCGACGCCGAGCCGCCCGTGTCGTGCACGTTCCACGGACTGCATCCGCCCGTCGTCGGCGAACACCCGGAGATCGGGCTCATCGCACCGGCGATGCACTGCGTGAACGCGATCCCGTACGTGTGCGAAGCCGAGCCGGGCATCAAGACGTACCTCGACCTGCCCCTGCTCGCCGGGCGCGCCGCCGCGCGCTGATCGTCAGAGGCGTTCGAACGGGATCGTGAACGCGGGAGCTTCGACCCCGCCGTCGACCTCGAAGATCTTCCCGGTCACGAACGACGACGCCGGCGACGCGAGGTAGACGACGGCGGCGGCGATGTCGGCCGGGAGGCCGACGCGCTGCATCGGCGTGTTTCCCTCGAGCTGGGTGCGCACCGCGTCGTCGGAAAGCACGTGCGCGAGCGCGTCGGTCTCGATGCCTCCGACCTCGATGGCGTTGACCCGGATTTTCGGCGCGAGCTCGGGCGCCATCGCGCGCGTCATCATCGACAGCGCGGCCTTGGCTGTGGCGTACGCGGTGAAGCACGGCTGCACCATGCTGGCGGAGCGCGACGAGATGTTGACGATCGCGCCGCTGCCCGCTTCGACCATGTGCGGGACGACGAGCTTGCTCAGGAGAAACGCGGACGTCACGTTGAAGCGCAATGCCATCTCGAACGATCGCTCGCTGGTGGCCATGAACGCCCGCGGCAGCGACCCACCCGCATTGTTGAGCAGTATGTCGATGCGGCCGAACTCGTCTACGGCTCGCGCGACGAGCTGTTCGAGTTGCTCGGTCACGGTGACGTCGGTCGACACCGCGAGCGCGCGGCGTCCGATCGCTCGCACCTCGGCGGCGACCGCGTCGATGTCGGCTTGAGTGCGGGCCGCGCACACGACGTCGGCGCCGGCCTCGGCCAACGCCCGCGCGCAACCTGCACCGATGCCCTTCCCTGCGCCGGTCACGATCGCGACGCGGCCGTCGAGCCGAAATTGATCGAGAATCACGTGAGTTGCGCCGAACCAGATCGAACTAGTTCGCGAGCGCCTTCTCGATCGCGCCGACCACATCCGCGTTCTCGGGCTCGACCATCGGCGAGAAACGCTCGAGCACCTCGCCGTCGCGCGATACGAGGAACTTTTCGAAGTTCCAACGGATGTCGCCGGTGTGACCCTCGCCGTCGGCCTTGGGCGTGAGCTGCTGGTACAAGGGGTGCCGGCCGTCGCCGTTCACTTCGATCTTCTCGGAGAGCGGGAAGGTCACGTTGAAGTTGGTGCTGCAGAACGTCTTGATCTCGTCGGCCGTACCCGGTTCCTGCGCGCCGAACTGGTTGCACGGGATGCCGACGACCGAGAAGCCCTGCGCGCCGAAGCGCTCGTACAGACTTTCGAGGCCCTCGTACTGCGGGGTGAGGCCGCAGAAGGAAGCGACGTTCACGAGCAGCGTGACCTTGCCCTTCTGCTCGGCGAGCACGCCGGCGTCGCCGTCGAGCGAGTTGATCGGAACGTCGTACACCGACATCGGTGGCCCCCTTCGCGAATGACTTTCTCGCACCCTACCGTTCAGCCGAGAAGGCGCTCCAGTAGGTCGACGCAGCCGAGTTGGTCGCACGCCGCGGTCGCCCGCTTCGTTCCGCCCAGGCCGATGTGCAGGGGTTGCCATTTCGAGCCCATGCCCGCGGTCGACGTTGCGGAGACCCACGAATAGACCGCGAAGAGCCGGTACTGCTCCCACGCGGTCTCGGCGTCGAGGTCGACACCGGCTTCCCCCAGCAACTCGCAATAGCGATCGATCAGCGCGCGCTCGTCGGCGGCGCGGACCTCGGCGGGAATCGAGTTGCACATCACGTACGCGACATCACGAAGTCCGGGTGAGCGGCCGATCATCGCCCAGTCGAGGAAGCCAGTGGTATCGCCGCCGACGCGGTCGACGAAGAGGTTGCCGAGGTGCGGATCGCCGTGCACGAGCGTGCGCGGTCCGGAATTCCACAGCGCGACGATGTCGTCGTTCCGGGAAATGTAGATGTCGGCGAGGCGATGGAACTCGGCGGGGAGTCGGTCGCCCACCGCATCGACGGCCATCTTCACGAACGTCGCCCCGCCGCCGGCGGAGCCCGTTCCTTTCGGCGCGAGCCACGCGAGATCACCGTCGCCGTCGAACCGCGGCGATTCCCAGAAACGCGCGTGCAGCGCGGCCATCTGCTCGACGATGTCGCGCGCCCGCCACGCGATGTCGTCGTCCTTGGGGTGAGGAAAGCGGCACCCACCTGCAACGAGGTCTTCGAGGACCATCACGTAGCCGTCGCCCTCGGTATCGGCGAACCAGACTCCGGGTATCCGCACGGGTATCTCCGGCGCGAGATCGCGGTAGAAGCGGGCCTCGGCGACACCCATCCCGACCGACGTGACGAACTCGCGCTGGCGCTCGTCGAACGGCGGCAGCTTGACGAACACGGTCGGCGGGACGCTCGGATCACCCGCGAGCGCGACGTGGGCGCGTCCGGTCGTCCCCGAGCTCCGGTCGAGCACCTCGACGCTCGTGACATCGCGACCGAGCGCGGCGCCGAACCAATCGGCGGTGAGATCCGCGACGTCGAGGGGCAGCACGGGCGTCAGGCTACGCGCGGCCACTAGCTTCTGCGCCGTGGCGGCGTCACGCGCGAATCGACCGTTGGTGAATCGACAGGTGGTGCTCGCGAAGCGGCCGGTCGGCATGGTCACCGAGTCGTGCTTCGAGACCACCGAGACTTCCGTCCCGCAGCTCGGCGACGGCGAGGCGTTGCTCGAGGTTCGTTATCTCGGCATCGATCCGACGATCCGCGGTTGGCTCGACGAGCGCGGCAACTACATGGCCGGTGTCGCGATCGGCGAGGCCGTCCGATCGAACGGCGTCGGCGTGGTGGTCGAGACGTACAACCCCGACGAGTATCCGCTCGGACGCGCGTTCATGCACCTGACCGGCTGGCAGCAGTACTGCGTCGTGCAGTCGAACCCGTTCCCTCCGATCACGATGGTGCCGGAAGGCGTCGACCTGCTCGACGTGCTCGGCGTGCTCGGGCACGTGGGCATCACCGCGTACGTCGGCGTCCTCGAGGTTGCGCGGCCGCAGCCGAACGAGACGTTCTGCGTGTCGGCCGCGGCGAGCAGCGTGGGGTCGATCGCCGGACAGATTGCGAAGATGCAGGGCGCCACTGTGATCGGCATCGCCGGGTCGCCCGAGAAGTGCGCGTGGGTCATCGACGACCTCGGCTTCGACGCGTGTATCGACTACAAGCGTGAGGATGTCGCGGCGCGACTCAAGGAGCTCGCGCCCAAAGGCGTCGACGTCTTCTTCGACAACGTCGGCGGCGAGTTGCTCGACGCCGTGCTCCGACGCCTCGCGCTACGCGCGCGCGTCGTGCTGTGCGGCGACATCTCCACGTACAACCTCGACGGGCCGGCTCCGGCGCTGCACAACATCCGGTACCTGATGGGCAAGCGGGCGCGCATGGAGGGGTTCAACACCCTCGATCACTGGGACCACTACGGCGCGGCTGCCGAACAACTGGCGGAGTGGCACGCCGCGGGACGGCTGAAGCACCGGGTGCACGAGCTCGACGGCATCGATCGCGCCCCGGAGGCGCTGGTGCGCCTGTTCTCGGGCGAGCACCTCGGCAAGCTCGTCGTCCGGCTGTAGCTCGCCGTCGTCAGGAGTCTTCGAGGTCGGCGACGGGGATCGTCGATGCGTCGTGTCGGGCGTCGAATTGCGCGTTGTACTCCGCGTCGTATTGGGCGTCGCCCTCGTGTGTCTCGGGCGACATCGGCGGCGTGTGGGGGAGGTGCACTCGGAAGGTCGAGCCCTGTCCGGCCGTGCTCTGCACCTCGGCGTGCCCGCCGTGCGCGTCGGCGATCGCGGCCACGATCGCCAGGCCGAGGCCCGCGCCGCCGCTGGCGCGCGTGCGAGACGGGTCGGAGCGCCAGAACCGCTCGAACACGCGGCTCGTATCGTCGCTCGGCATTCCCGGTCCTTCGTCGGCGACCTCGATCACGGCCTCGTCGTCGCTGTTGACGACCCGCACGTGCACCGGAGTGCCGGGCGGCGTGTGGCGGTTGGCGTTCTGGAGCAGGTTCGCGAGCACTTGGCGAAGCCGCGCCTCGTCACCGGGGATGAGGACCGCTCCGTTCGGCGAGTAGTCGATCGGCCGGTTCGGCGCGACCGCGCGCGCGTCGTCGACCGCGTCGCGGGTGATGCGCGTGAGGTCGACCGGCTGACGCTCGAGCGGCCGTCCCTGGTCGAGGCGCGCGAGCAGGAGCATGTCGTCGACGAGCATGCCCATGCGATTCGCCTCTTCCTCGATCCGGCGCATCGCCTTGGCGAGGTCTTCAGGACGGTCGGCGGCGCCGCGGCGGAACAGCTCGGCGTAGCCGCGGATCGACGTGAGCGGCGTTCGCAGCTCGTGCGACGCGTCGCCGACGAAGCGGCGCAAGCGTCCTTCCGACGCCGCGCGCGCGGCGAAGGCCGTCTCGATCTGCTGCATCATCTCGTTGAGCGCGATGCCGAGCCGTCCGACCTCGGTTTTCTCGTCGACGACGTCGACCCGACGAGAGAGGTCACCGGCGGCGATCGCGCCCGCCGTCTGTTGCATGCCCTCCAGCGGTCGGAGCCCGAGCTTCACCACCCACCACGCGAGAATTGCCAATGCGAGCAGTACGCCGAGTACGACCACGATCTCGACGAGGAAGAGATGGTGCAGCGTGTGGTCGACGTCGGCGAGCGGGATGGCGACGATCATGAACGCCTGGACGCCGCGCTGCGCGCCCGGTAGCCCGACGAGATATAGCCGTGGCTGGGCGGCGCGGACGCGGTAGTGCGGCGAGTGAACCGTGAAGACTTGGCCCGGCTTGACGGTTGGCGGCAGCGTCGGACTCGCACCGCTGACGACGCCCGGGTTCGTGTCGAGGATCTGGCCGCTTCCCGAGGCGCGTACCTGGGCCCAGGTGCCGGGTGGCAGGAGCGCGTGGGTGAGATTTTCGTCGTTCTGGTCGAACCCGTGGAAGAACAGGTTCGGCGATTGCGAGCTCGTGGCGAGCTGTTCATTGACCCGACTGATGAGATCTCCGCGGGTCTGCCGATATGTGACGCCGCCTGCTACCGCTAGTCCGATCGCGGCGAGCACGACCAGGCCCAGCAGCAGCCGCACGCGCAGCGACATCAGCGCTCAGCTCTCGGGAGGGGTCCGCAACGTGTAGCCAACGCCCCGAATGGTATGGATCAGCGGCGGTCCGAGCTTGTCGATCTTTTTCCGCAGGTAGCTGATGTAGGTCTCGACCACGTTCGCGTCGCCGTCGAAGTCGTACTCCCACACGTGGTCGAGGATCTGCGACTTCGACAACGCCCGGCGCGCGTTGAGCATCAGGTAGCGCAGCAACTTGTACTCGGTGGGCGTGAGCTCGATGCGGGTACGGCCGCGCCACACCTCGTGGGTGTCGTCGTCGAGCTCGAGATCGGCGAAGGTGAGCCGGGCGGTTCCGTCGCCGTTCACCGCGCCGGTTCTGCGCAACACCGCGCGGACCCGCGCGACCAGTTCCTCGAGGCTGAACGGCTTGGTGACGTAGTCGTCACCGCCAACGGTCAGTCCCTTCACCTTCTCCTCGGTCGAATCGCGCGCGGTCAGGAACACGACCGGCAGGTGATGACCGTCGGCGCGCAGGCGCTGGACGACCGCGAAGCCGTCGCGGTCGGGCAGCATGATGTCGAGCACCATGAGATCGGGGCGGAACGCCGCCGCGGCTTTCAGGGCGTCCGAACCGGTGCTCGCGACCTCGACCGCGAAGCCTTCGTAGCGCAAGGCGGTCGCGACGAGGTCGGTGATGTTCGCCTCGTCGTCGACGACGAGGACTCGCGTATCAACCACCCCTCCATGGTGACACCGTTGGTTGTGTGATTGCTGTGCGCGTCCTGAGGGTGGGCGCCGGGTGACGGATTTCTTGGCCCCTCCCAGGCCGATGCCAGGCTGAGCCCCGAAGATGAGGCATCGGAGCCGTTCGAGGAGAGACCGCATGATGCAAGGTCGTTTGCTGACGGGCGTCGCCGTCGTGACCGCGGTCGCGGCCGGCGGCGTAGGCGGGGCGCTGATCGGAGTACCGGGACTGTCGGGAGCGCAACCCTTCCCGAAGAGCGCGACCTCCACCGCCGCGGCGGGTGCAACCAAGCCGGCGGGACGCATCCGGGGTCAATCGGCCTTGCTCGATGCTGCCGCCAAGGCGCTCAAGCTCACGACGCAGCAGCTGACCGACAAGCTGAGCGACGGTAAGACGACGATCGCCGACGTCGCCAAGCAACAGAACGTCGACGTCAAGACCGTGATCGACGCGATTGCGACCGCGGATCGCGGTCGCATCAGCGGCATCGTCAACAAGCCCTGGCCGAAGGTGGGCGCCCGCCACGGATTCGGAGGGAACGGTGGCTTGGGGATCCGGCCCGATGTCGGTCTCGACGCGGCCGCGAAGGCGCTCGGCATCTCGACCCAAGATCTGAA
The DNA here is from genome assembly GCA_003134555.1 of Actinomycetota bacterium. Taxonomy (GTDB): domain Bacteria; phylum Actinomycetota; class Acidimicrobiia; order IMCC26256; family PALSA-610; genus PALSA-610. The sequence continues at coordinate 47,706 of PLBO01000054.1, read as the reverse complement.
GACCGACCTCGCCAAGGGTCAGTCGATTGCTGCGATCGCGAAGGCCAAGAAGGTCGACGTGAACAAAGTGATCGATGCACTCGTGGCCGACGCGTCGGCGCGCATCGACGAGGCCCGCAAGGCCGGCCACCTCACCCAGGCCGAGGCCGACAAGGTCAAGAGCGACCTCAAGACGCGGATCACCGACTTGGTGAACAACGGCTTCCCGACGGGCCCGAAGGGCGGTCGGTTCGGCCTCCCGGGCCGCGACGGCTTCCCCGGTATGCCGCCGGGGATGAAGCCGCCCACCTCGTAAGCAGCGGCGCCGAGGTCAGCGTCGCTCGAGCTCGTTGCGCATGACCTTGCCGGTGCCGTTGCGCGGAAGTTCGTCGACGAACTCGATGTCGCGCGGCACCTTGAAGCGCGCGAGATTCGCCCGTACGTATTCGCGCAGTGTGTCGGCGTCGAGCGCGGCCGCGGGTCGCGCCACGACGAACGCCTTGAGCCGTGAGCCGAACTCGGGATCGGGAACGCCGACGACCGCGGCTTCGACGACGTCCGGGTGGCGCGCGATCACGTCCTCGACCTCGCGGGGGAACACGTTCTCACCCCCCGACACGATCATCTCGTCGTCACGGCCGTCGACGAACAGGCGACCGTCGCGGTCGATGTGTCCGGTGTCTCCGGTGTGCATGAACCCGTCGATGACGGACTTCGATCCGCCGTCGGTGTAGCCCGAGAACGCCAGCGGGCCTCGAACGAAAATGCGTCCGTTCGAGCCGCTCGGCACATCGCGGCCGGCGTTGTCGAGCAGTCGAACGAGCGTGCCGCGGGGCGGACGTCCGGCGGTCGCGGGCGCGGCGCGCAGGTCGGCGGGCGTGGCGACCGACACCGACCCGACCTCGGTCGAGCCGTAAAGGTTGTAGATCACGTCGCCGAACGCGTCCATGAATCGAGTCGCGAGGTCGCCGGGCAACGCCGATCCCGAGAGCGGAACGAACCGCAGTGACGACATGTCGTATCGAGCCCGCACCTCGGGTGGCAGCTCGAGAATGCGCAGGAGCATTACCGGCACGGCCACGAAGACCTCGGCGCGATGCCGCGCGATCAGGGCGAGCGCCTGTTGCGGATCGAACTGGCGCTCGAGCACCATCGTGTCGCCCAGCAACAGACTCGTCGTGGCGTTGGCGAATCCCCACGCGTGGAAGCACGGCGCCGCAACGACCATCTTCTCCTGGGCGCGGTAGGGGAGACGTTCGAGCAGTGCGATCGCGGCGCCGGGATGCGGAGTGCCGGCGACGAACGCACCCTTGGGTGGTCCGGTGGTGCCCGAGGTCAAGATGATGACGCGACCTTCGCGTGCGGGCCGATCCAAGCGCGGGCCTTCGGCGTGGCGCCGGGCGAGTTCGTCGAGGGTCCGGGTCGCGGGTTCGGTCGAGCTCGATGCGTCCGTCCACGCGAGGAGGCGCATCTCGACTTTGGCAATATCCGCGAGCGCGCCGAACTCGTCGTCGTGCACCAGCACGATTGCCCGCTCCCGCTGCATGACCGCGGCGATCTGCGGCGCCGCGAATCCCGTATTGAGGTACAGCGCGTTCGCGCCCAGCTTGGCCAGCGCGCCGGTGATCTCGAAGAAGTAGCGGTGGTTGCGGCACAGGACCGCAACCGTGTCGCCCGCGTGAACGCCGGTCTCGACGAGGCCGCGCGCGATCGCGTCGCTGCGCGCGTCGAGCTCGGCGAAGCTCATCGGTCCTCGCTCGTCGACGAGCGCCGGCCGGCTGCCGTAGCGCGCCGCGCCCATCGCGAAGACCGCGGCGAGGCCGGGGCCCCAGTGCCGAACCGCTTGCGCGAGGTGCCACAGGCGATCGGGCCGCTCCGGACGCAGCACGCCCGAGCGCAGGAGCGCTTTGGTCGCCCGCGCCGCGCCGGTGAGATGGTCGACGGGTCGCACGGCCCGATGCTACGAGCCCGGCTCGTTCGGGCCGGTAGCGCGGTAGCGTTCCCGCATGGCGATGGAGGTCCCGAGGGTCGGATCCGATGCGAGCGTCGACGAGGTCGAAGCGGCGCTGCGCGCATCGGGTTGTGTCGTCGTCGAGCGGCTCGCGCCGGTCGAGCTCGTGGATCGCATCGAGGCCGACCTCGAGCCCTTCCTCGGTGCGACACCCGCGGGTGGCGACGAGTTCACCGGATTCAACACGCGCCGCACGGGTTCGTTGCTGGCGAGGTCGCGCGATTTCGGTCTGCTCGCGGCGCACCCGATCGTGGTCGGCGCGCTCGACCGCGTGCTCGGCGATCACGCGACCAGCTATCAGCTGCATCTCACCCAGGTCATCGAGATCGGCCCGGGCGAGCCCGCCCAACTCGTGCATCGCGATCAGTGGGCCTTCGACTTCTTCCCGTTTCCCGCGGGCTTCGAGGTCGAATGCCACACGATGTGGGCGATGAACGACTTCACCGAGGAGAACGGCGCCACCCGCGTGATCCCCGGCAGTCACCGGTGGGAGGACAAGCTCCGACCGACGGTCGCCGAGACGGTTCCCGCCGAGATGCCGAAGGGCTCGGTGCTGTTCTATCTCGGTTCGCTCTATCACGGCGGCGGCGCCAACCGTTCGGAGCGAGCGCGACGCGGGGTCAACGTCGGTTACACGTTGTCGTGGCTGCGCCAGGAGGAGAACCAGTACCTGGCGTGCCCGCCCGAGGTCGCGCGCGAGCTGCCCGAAGATCTCGCTCGCCTCGCCGGCTACCGGCGCGGCGCGTACGCGCTCGGCTATTACGGCGATCTCCGCGATCCGTACGACGCGGTTCGCGGTGAGCACGCCGAGGGTCCGCCGAGCTTCTCGACCGCGCCCTGACCGTTGTCCCCGTCACCGACGGGGCCCGCGGATACCGTGCCCCCGTGCGCGGGCAGGTACGACAGCGGTGGGTCGATCCGGTGCTCGTTCCGATCGCGCTGCTCGGCGCCTCGATCGCCGCCCATCTGCTCGCGGTCTGGACGCAGATCCGGATCACGCCCGGGCAGACCGTTGCGCACCTCCTCGTGAAATGGGACGGCGGCATCTACCTCCGGCTCGCGCAGTACGGCTACCCGCGTCATCTCGCCGTCGGATCGGGCGCCCGCGCGCAGTCGACGCTCGGCTTCTATCCCCTGTACTCGTTGGTTGTGCGCGGCGTCGTCGAGGTGACCTCGTGGTCGTACATCACGGCGGGTCTGTTCGTCGCTATTGCTGCTTCGGCCGGCGCGGTGGTGGTGATCCGCCGGCTCGCGGAACGTTTGTGCGGCCCGGAGATCGCCGATCGCAGCGTCGCCCTGTTCGTGTTCGCGCCGGGCGCGATCGTCTTGTCGATGAGCTACAGCGAGCCGTTGTTCCTGTTGCTCTCAGCATCGTGTCTGCTCGCGCTGCTCGACGATCGCTGGGAGATCGCAGGTGCGTTGGCCTTTCTCGCGTGCCTGACGAGACCCAACGGGCTCGCGCTCGTTGCCGCGTGTGCAGCCGCCGCGTGCGCGGCGTTGGTTGCCGACCGACGTCGACTGCGCGCGCTGGTAGCGCCGGCTCTTGCAATGGCCGGGTTCCTCGTTCTGCCGATCTACCAGCGCATCCACACGGGCGACTTCCTCGCGTACTGGAAGACGCAACATCGCGGCTGGGGACAAGGGTTCGATTTCGGATGGAACACGTTGCACGAGAGTGCGGGCGTAGTGGTGCATCCGTTCCGCGACTTCAATCTCTTCATGTCGTTCCTGGGTGTCGTCGTGATCGTGGTCGGCGCGATCCTCCTCGTGCGTTGGCGACCTCCGGTGCCAGTCACCGCGTATACCGCGGTCATTGTCGTACTCGCGCTCGGCTCGTCGCAGCTCGTGTCGACGTTTCGCTTCGCGCTCACGGCGTTCCCGCTCGGTATCGCGTACACGCGCGTCACCCGCGGGACTGCCTTCGCGGCGGCGATTGCCGTGAGCGCCGTGCTCTTCGCGGTCGCGGCTGCGGCCGCGACCTCGGTGATCTACACGCCGTAGGTGCAAATTGGAACCCCCGAGGCGGGTGTGGGGTGTACTGACGGCTTCCCGCGACGCGGAGCTCGTGTGCTGGACACCATGGAGTCGACAACACCTGCGGTGACGGGCGCGACCCGGCGTCCGCTCGCGGTCGCGTTCCTCCTCGCCTCACTGTTCGTCGGGGCGGTGGTCGCGATCGATCCGAGCGGGTTGGTGCCATCGGGTCCGACCCGGTGGACCGTGAGCCTCGTCGTCATGGGCGCGGCGGTGTGCGCGCTGCTGCTGCGGCCGGTGCGCGTCGAACGGGTCACCGGCGTCGTCTGGCTTGCGCTCCTCTCGTGGTTGTTCCTCGCCTCGCTCGCAGGTGTCGATTCACTGCACGCGTGGATCGGTACACCCGATCGTCGGCTCGGTTGGCTCGCATGGTGCACGTTCCCGTTGATGTTCCTGTGCGGTCAGGCACTCGCGACCGAACGCGACCGTCGCGTCGTGATGCGCGGCGCGGCGATCGCGGCCGCGTTGCTCGGGGTGTGGTGCGCGTTCGAGCGCGCGGGCTGGTCGCTGGTCGACGAGTCGTTTGCCGGGCACCGCGTCGGTGGGCCGTTCGGGCAACCCGCGTACGTCGGCGCGGCCGCGGTGCTGCTGGTGCCGATGGCCGCGGGCATCGCGCTCGACAGAAGCGGGTCGCGCGCGTGGAGGATGATCGGGCTGTTCGGTGCGCTCGCGGGCGGGACGGCGTTGTTGTTGTCGCAGACGCGCGGCGCGTGGGTCGGGGTCGTCGTCGCGCTCGCGCTGCTCGGCGCGCGCCACCGTGCCGTCGTTCGGAGCCGGTGGCGCGAAGGGCTGGTTGCGCTCGCCGCGATCGTCGTGTTGCTGGCGGTGACACCGCTCGGAGGACGCGTCGCCGACTCCTTCGACCTCGGTCACGGCACGACGCGTGGGCGCTTCGACGATTGGGCGGTCGGCGCGCGCGTGGTCGAACGACACCCCGTCCTCGGCGTCGGGCCCGAGGGCTACCGGGTCGTGTTTCCGCAGGCCGTCTCGGTGAATTACGTGCAGCGCCACGGCAATGCGGTCATTCCCGACCGCGCCCACAACGGCATTCTCGATGTCGCGGTTAGCGGTGGTGTCGTGGCGGGGCTGCTCTATGCCGCGCTGCTCGGCCTACTCGGTGTGATCGCGTGGCGATCATTGCGCGGGCGCGATCCGTTGACGCTCGCGCTCGCGTGTGCCGTGATCGCGTACGTCGTACAGCAACAGTTCCTGTTCCCGTTAAGCGAGATCGATCCACTGTTTTGGGTCGTCGGGGGAGTGCTCGTCGCGACCCGCACTTCTGCCGTCGCGCCGATCAGACGCGTGAGCCGCGTCGTACCCGCGGCCATTGCCGCGTGTGTGCTGTTCGGGACGGCGATGGGAGCGCGCGAGGTGTCGGCCGATCGCTTGCTCGCGCGCGCCGCCGACGCGTCGGGTAACAAGGGTCTCGGCAACGCCGACCACGCGACGCGGTTGCGCTCGGATTCGATCCGGACCTGGTACGTCGCGGCGCGCATCGCCGCGCGCGGTCCTGCGATCACTGATGTCGACGCTGCGGTTGCGCGGGCCGAGCACGGACTGCAGAGGTCGCCGCGCGACCCCGCGCTGCGTGTGCTGAACGCCGACCTGCTGGTGGAACGCGCAGTTCGGTCGGGTCTCGACGACGACCGAGAGCGCGCCCGGGCCGTCGTCACGGCGTACCTCGCCGACGCGCCCGATGAGCCTCAGCTGTGGCTCGATCGAGCGGCGCTGGCGCGCCTCGATGGCAATCGCGCCGCCGAGCGCGCGGCCGAGGATCGTGCGGCCCTTCTCCAGCCGGGAGGCCGTTTATCGGGCAACCTCCCCGCCGCGGTGGAGAAATCGTGAACCCCCGGACCGCGTCGGGGGTGTATGGCCCGATGGGAACGCAACGCGTGCACGACAGTCGGGTGCGAATCGCGGGCCGGATCGCCGGCGGCGAGGTCGAGGTCGACGAGCCGGAGGTGCTGGCGGAGTTGACCGAAGTCGAGGGCCCGCTGCCGTCCGCAGCGCAGGGGCCGGACGGTGGTGAGGCCTTCGCCGAGTTCTACCGGGACCACTACGCCAATGTCGCGCGGGCGTTGAGCTACACGCTCGGCGACGTCGACCTGGGCCGGGAAGCCACCGACGAAGCCATGGCCCGCGCCTATGCACGGTGGGCCAAGATCCGCGACTACGAGAGCCCGTCCGGCTGGATCTATCGCGTGGGTCTCAACTGGGCGTACTCGACGCGCCGGCGGGTGCTGCGCTCGCTTCCGTTCGTCGAGCACGCGGCGGCAACCGAGCCGCCGGTCTCCGACCCCGCGATCGCCGATGCCTTGCGGCGGCTCGACGTGAAGCTGCGGTCGGTCGTGGTGTGCCGTCTGTTGCTCGACTGGTCGGTCGACGAGACCGCCGATGCGTTGCGCATCAAGCCGGGAACGGTGAAGAGCCGTCTTCACCGCGCCCTTGCAACTCTGGAACGTTCACTCGCACACATGAGGTCGTGACAATGCAACTGGAACAGACACTCCGCGATGCACTTCAGCGAGACGCCGCCGATCTCGTTCCGGTCGGGCGCGGTCCCGACCATGCGCGCCGGCGCGCGTTTCGGCGCAAGCGGCGGATCCAATCCGGCGTCGTCGTGATCGGCGCAGCCGGGCTCGTCGGTGGTTCGCTCGCAGTGATCGAGACGCGCCCCTCCGGGCATGCTCCGCGGATCACGACGCAGCCGGCACCGCCAACCTCGGACCTCGCATGGCGAACCGTCGACGGCACCGTGTTGATCCAGGGCCGGCAATTCACGTCCTCCGACGGCGTCACGTACGCGCTGTCGACCGCGCCGGGCACGAGACCGCTCGCGGGTGGTGCGGGTGGCTCCGGTCCGCAGGAGCTGTACGCGACTCGCGACGGCGTGTCGTGGACACACACGTCGCTCGGTCCGAATCCGTGGGTCGCAGACATCGCCGAGAGCAAGGGCGTGTTGTACGCGGTGGGCACGGGCCCCGGCGCGCAGGCGGGCGCAACCGTCTACCGGCTCTCGACGTCAACCGATAGCGGCGCGCACTGGAACGATGGATCCGTGCCCGTGGAGTTCAAGACTCCTGAGTCGACCGTGCCCATCGCTTTGGCGACACGGGTGATGGTCGCCCGCGGACTGCACACGACAGTGGTCATGGCCAAGGCGTCTTACTGGCCGAATTTGTCGAGTGTCCTCGGTTCCGAAGCGAACTACAACGCCACCGTCGACGGCGTGCAGATCCTCGACACGTCGTCGTGCAAGCAGACCGACGGGCCGACCTGCGTCTATCGAGTCGTCTCGACTCGTCCGTGGAGTGACTTCGGTATCTCCGATCCGGCGGCACTGCACCAGCAAGAGGCGTTCGTTCGCGACGACGGCGGTTCCTGGCAACGCGTAAGCCTTCCGACCGACTCCACCACGACGGTGCTCGACGTCACCGCGACGTCGAACGGCTTCCTCATGGCTGAGCAGGAAACGTTGACGCCCGGTCTCGGCACCGTACGGCTGTGGTCGTCGTCCGACGGCCGGTCCTGGTCGCGTCTCGCGGGTGCGGTTCCGAGGTTCGATGCCGTGGCCATCTCGGGTGACCGGATCGTCGGGACCGACTCGGTGTCCTCGAGCGTGGTCGTCTCGAACGACGGCGGCGCTACGTGGATCGCCACGGACAACATCGCAGCGCTGCTCCCGAGCGGCGGTGCGCTCCAAACCTTCGGCCCGATATCCAACGGGACCTCCGACGCCGGACCACTCGGATACGCCGTAATCGTTCGAACGAACGGGCAAGGCGGCGCGCACACGTACCTCCTCCACAGCGGTGACGGCGCAACGTGGAAGGTCACCGATCTCGGTGCCGAGGGTGCGCCATCCAATGACGGGGTCGTGAGCGTGACGGTCGGCGCGGATCACATCGACGTCTCGTACGAAGTCGCGGCGACGAGAGACCCGGATGGCACCCCCGCGTCGTACAAGCTCGTGGATCTGTTGGGGACGCCGAAGGCGTAGGAGACGACTTGGTCACACGGGGCGACGCCTGTACCATCGTTGGTCCGCCGCGGGGTGGAGCAGTCTGGTAGCTCGTCGGGCTCATAACCCGAAGGTCGCAGGTTCAAATCCTGCCCCCGCCACCAACGAAAATGCAGGTCAGCGCCGGTCCCGGTCCCCACCGAGCCGGCGCTGACCTCGTTTTCGGGCCGAGTGGTGCCGAAAATGGTGCCGACATCGCGAATTCGCGTCGTGAGCGTGGTGCCACATAACCCGAAGGTCATGCGCGGATACGCGCGGAGCGTGACGCGGTTCGACCGCACGCGTGCGTGTTCAACCTTCGTCATTGCTTGACCGAGGACCGTTCTCGTCGTCGAGAAAGACGAGGTTGCCGAACGCCGACGCGGCGTCAGCCTGCATGCCTGGGATGACGTGGGCGTAGACCTGCATGGTGAATGCGACGGTTGCGTGCCCGAGCCGTTCGCTGACCACCTTGGGCGGGACGCCGGCTTGAAGGAGAAGCGTTGCGTGCGTGTGACGAAGGTCGTGCAACCGGATGCGCGGCACGCCGGCGGCGCGAGCCTTTCGTTCGAACGCCTGGCTGAAACTCTCCGGATGAATCGGTGCGCCGTCGATCTTGGCGAACACGAGCCCCGAATCTCTGTAGCCGATGCCGATGGAATCGCGCTCGTCGTGCTGCCTCGCCTGATGTTCACGCAGGACCTTGACCGTGCGCGCGTCAAGATCGACGACACGCTCACTTCGGTCGGTCTTCGCATCACTCTCGACGATCTCGTAGGCGACCGAGAGAAGTGCCCGCCGCACCGCGAGCCGTCCGGCTTCGAGATTCACATCGCGCCACCGGAGACCGAGCACCTCGCCTCGCCGCATCCCCGTGTTGGCGGACAGATACCAAGCCGCGAAATGAGGTGAGCCGAGCGCAGCGTGGAGGAACTGCCGCAGCTCGCCCGCGTTCCAATAGCGCATCTCGGTCCGACGCGTCGCTCGGGTTCTGGGGACCTTGGCTGACGCCGCAGCGTTGCGTACGACGTAATTTTGACGTACGGCATCCTCGAGCGCCTTGCGCAGAATCTGATGGATGTTGTGCACCGTCTTCGGACTGAGTCCGCCCGTCGAGTCGATCCGCCCTTGGTGCAGGAGATCCGCATAGAACTTGGTGAGGTCGACGGGCCGCAGCTTCTGCAGTTTCAGCGTTCCGATTCGGGGTAGCACGTGGAGCTCGATGCTTCGACGGTACGCATCGAAGGTGCTGCGCCGTACCTCGTGCTTCGTCGCAGGCAGCCACTCGTCGATGAGATACTCGCTCAGCGAAAGGCGCGACGGCTCTACGTAGGTGTCGGTCCGCTTCTGTTCCAGAAGCTCCGCCAGGAGGTGTTCGGCGGCGCGACGGGATACCCCGGCGGCATGGGACGTCCGCCTGCGAAGACCTGTGCTGCCGTCGATGCCCTCCTCGATGATGACGTAGTAGTTGTTGCTCTTCTTCACGATGCGGCCGCGCACTTCGTAGCCTCCTGGACGTCGTGGGTTCAGGCAGGCAGCGCGCGCTCAGCCGGCTGCGATCGAGTAGGCCGCGCATCCGCAGCGATGGAGCTCGTCGTCTCAGGGTCCTCGCGGATCCCGAGCATCGAGGCGAGCCGAGCGGTCGGCACTAGATAGCGACGACCGACTCGCACCGACGGTAGCGCGCCCGAACGCAGCGCGTCGTAGACCGTGTTGCGACCAAGGCCGAGGATGGCCGCCGTTTCCTCAACGCTGAGGGTCGGCCTCTCTTCGGGGCTTGGAAGTGAAGAAGCGCGGTGACCGCGATCGATTGCCATCGGTACGGATAAGCGCGGCGGACCGGCAGAACGCGACATCGAAATCGTTACAGATTCGCCGCTCCCCGAGGGAGCGGACCGATCGGACGCGTGAGCACCGTCGTCCGTTGTGTTGACACTGACGTGTCAATCCTGCGCTTGGCCGAGATTTTCCTTGCTCCCCACGCTATCTCATATTATATCTGAGTTCAGATCGGAGTACTCATGCATCCCCTTCCGCACCTCTCGCTCGACACCAACAGCTGGCTCGTCGAGCACAACCCGCTTCCGGTGCGCGAGTTCTGCGACACGTACGACTCGAGCGGGTTCGATGCTCGCAGCGTGTACGTCGAGACCTACTGGCTCCCGATCCTGGGCCCGTCGTGCGTCTTCGCTGCGCGTCGACTCGCCGCATGGCTCCAGGCCGAGCCGGGCGGGTTCGACATCTCGATGGTCGCGTTGGCGACCAGTCTCGGTCTCGGCTCGGGGCTCGGGCGTCACGCGCCGATCGTGCGGACGTTGACGCGGTTGGTCGACTTCGGCCTGGCGAACATTTCCGACACGTACGCGGTGCGGATGATGTTCCCGCCGTTGTCAGCGCGCCAGATCGTGCGGCTGCCCGATCACCTCGCAGCTGCGCACGCCGCCGATCGCACGGTCGCGGGAGTGTCCAGGTGAGTTTTCGGGCCGGTCTGGTCGGGGAAGCCAGCCGGACCGATGGCCGGTGCGGGGCGGGCCGTGTGCTCGCCCTGTACCGGTGCGTTTTCTCGCCGGTGCAGACGAGTGTGCAGACATGTGTGCAGACCTCCGTTGAGGTCGACACGCGACGGAACGGAGTTCAGCGATGACTGCGCAGACCATCACGGTCGTCGGTGCACGAGGTGGAACCGGCACGAGCACGATCGCAGCCGCGGCTGCGTTGTGCGCGGCGCGCGTCGTGTCGACCGAGCTTGTAGCCCGCGACGTCGAAAGCGCGGCCGCGTTGCTCGGCCTCGGCGCAAGCGGAACCCCAGACGCGCCGATGGACGTTGCCGAGCACCTCACGCTCGTCTCTGCCGCTACGGGCGTCGCGCCGGTTTCCGTGACCGATGCGGGGCGTCTCGACCAACTCGATCACCGGCCGACGGGACTGCTGCTCGTCGTCCTACGTGGCCCGTGTTACCTCGGCTTGCGCAGCATCGTGAACAGCGAGCTACGCCCAGACGGGATCGTCGTGCTGAGCGAGACCGGCCGCAGCCTCACCCTGCGAGACGTGCAGCACGTGTGCGACCTGCACGTCGTCGCTCAGGTCCACGTCAGCGCGCATGTCGCCCGAACGATCGACGCCGGCCTCCTCGTCACCCGCTCGCATGCGTTGCGCGAGCTCGCCGGCCTTCGCCAGTACGTCGACACGCTCGTCTCGGTCAGCAATCCTGTCGCCCTGTCCCGCCGCCGACATCCATCTGCCCGATCGCAGCAGCCCTCTCCGACGACGCTCCCTAGTCCGTCAACCGTCTCGCCACGCCTTGACCCGTCGACCCGAACAACCCGCCCCAAGATCGGCACAGATATGCCGGTTGCGCTAAGCGCAACCGGCCGAGGTCATTTCGCAGTCGTCTCGCGAACCTCCGCGTACCAGCAGTGTTGCGGGGTGAGCCGTACGTGATCTCTCGCGCTCGTCATTGGCGTCGGCGTAGCTGCGTCGAATCAGTGGACGTCACGATGTCGGCAAGGATGTCGCTGACGAGCTCCTCGGGGATCGGCGGATCGCACCGCACGTGCCATGCGTAGGTCTCAACGTTCCTGGGATCGCTCCCGGCGATCCATTCGATCACGATCTTTCTGCTTCGAGGTTCTACCGGCTTCGCCATGGCGAATAGCTGACCATCGGTAGGTGAGCCGCGTGGCTCGATGCGACGCTGGCGGCGGCTCGATGCTCGCGTCGAGCGGGGCCGATTGTCGACAGGTGTGTACATCGATCCCGGCGCGCCGAGGCTCGTGTGCAGAGGTCCTGTCCAGACCTGCGTGGATGCCTTCGCTTCCTTCAATACCCATTTCGGCGATGCACGGGGCGGCGAAGCAGGGGCGGGTGTTGTCCGCGCAGCAGCGGCCCAACGAGTGAGAGATCTAGGCTGCGTGTTGCGCTCAGAGCCCGCAGCGTTGTCGATCGAACACGGAACGCATGGTTCATGATTCAATCCCCGACCTACCAGGACCTCGTTCCTCCTCTCACAGGTGATGAGGTCGCGGAGCGCCTTCACGAACAGCCATTTCATATTGCGACGTTCCTCCACCCGAGCAATATCGCGCGCCTGCTTCGGGTCGGGGGGTACGACGACACTTGGCCTGCGTACTTGGCTCAATCCAGCGCTAGCCGACGATCGATGCTCGCGGAGTTACTAGAGCACATTGGCATTGCTCCTGACATAGCCGCTTTGTTTCGCTGTGTTGATCGTCAGCAGGGCATGCCGGAAACTCTGGAGCCGCTTCTGTACCTTCTGGACGGGTTCGCCTTCGGCGCCGAAGTTCAAACCACTTGTCCCCTGCTGCTGGCCACGATGTTGGAGCGAACAGTAACTACCGCACCACATGTTCAACTCGGCGGCGTAGGCTCGGGATACGGTCTCCGTTTGCTGCGCGCGCATGCTCCCGATGCAGCCATCGACGCCTTCGATTTGAACGTACAGGCCATCGATCGATTGCGCCCGTTGTTAGACGAAGCGATGTCAGCAGCGATTAGCTTGAACGGCCGTTCAATCTGGAGCATCGACTCCCCAAGCGATCACGCAGTCGTTTTGACGTTTGCTATCCACCGTTCAAGAGTAGATGTCTTGTCGACACACGCAAACTGGGTAGCGCCAGTTACGTTCGGCAGTGCTACGGACCTGTTCGCTGACGGCGAGTCAGTCCTAAGAGGTGTTCGGTTCGTTGCCGATCTAGACGCGGATGATGCGTGATGCTGAATAGAAGTCATCTACACGATCTGCGTCTCAAGATAGTTCGTTACCGTGTCCTCTGTCTTGGCTTTACATTTCTTATTGTCGGGATGGGAATTTGGGTGGTAGTGTCCACACATCATTGGAAGTCTGCGAGCTGGGAGGGGATCATCTCAAGCCTCCTGAGTGCAGGCTGCGTTGCAGTCGTCTTCGAATTGGCATCAAGTGACAAGGCTGAACTTCGCCTGGACGAGAACACCGAAGCCATAAGTGGGGCAATCCTGCGGTCACTCGAACTTCGGCTCAATCTCGCTGCTATTCGAGATCGCCTTGCGCCCGAGGCGATCAATGACCTAATCGCAGCGTGTCTTGAGGTTCGCCTCGGGGAACAGTCGGCCGTACCGGAGTTCATGGAGCGCCTGGAGTTCATCGACTCCGCTAAAGCGACTAAGGACTATCGAGTCCACGCGAGGGTGTCTCGGGCGGTGGACCCGGCATATATTGACGTGGTTATCAGATATAGGTACGAATGTTTGTTAGATTACGATAGCTACCTGCTGCGAGGCCTTGCTCGAGATGATGGTAGCCGGCCGGAAGAGCAACTGCTATTTTGGTTGTTTGATGAAGACGTGAAACCTCACGCTGAAATAACAAAGACCGAGTTTGATGTCCTGAATTTCACTGTAGATGACGTCCCTTGGCATCGTGAGGTTATAACGTATGCTGAGGGCCGAGATGTTCGAGTTAGCCGGCCTCGGCGAGATGGGCGGCAAGGCGAGTCAGCGTGGCGAGCTCTGGACTACGAGATTCGCATAAGACGCAATATTGAGACTGGCACGCTCTATCTCCCCATTACGAACTCGTGTCATGGCGTGGAGATCGAGTTCAGCATTGACGAGCAGAGCACTGGCTTAGAACATTTGCGATTACTTGATTTCATGGGGACGAATGCAACGAAGGTTGCGCGCCCGTTCTCGCAGAGCGGCTTCCGATTGCAGACGCGGAACTGGGTGCTCCCGGTGTCAGGGGTGGTACTAACGTGGAAGACGGCAGACGACGTGGAGAGGAGGCAGCCGTGAATAGTTCGGAAGGAGCGGAGCTGGTAGATGACCACACTCTCCTGCTCCTGCGGGCAGGTGTGATCGACCAAGTCATCCAAGGCGGCGATGGCGGTGGCGGTGGCGGCGGTGGCGGTGGCGGCTCGCCGGCGGGTCCGGGCGGGGGAGGCGGGCACGGTGGGGGCGGAAAGGCGCCGGTCTTTGCTAACGCTTCAATTCCGCTGGTCGGGGACGGCGTCCTAAAGGGCGGGGACGGTAGCCCGCCAGCATCGCCACCGATGCCTCAACCTGACACGCCGGTGAATCCTCCACTGAAGTAACCCGAGAATGCGCGCACGAGCGAGCGGCACCTATGGCTGGAGGCGCCGCTCGTAGTTCGCGATGCGCAGTCCCGTCGACGACGAAACCAACAGCGCGGAATGATCACCGCAACCAACCGGTCCGGGAACCTCGGGCAACTCACGCCTCCTCGCTCGACTCGATAAACAAACCGCAGAGTCGGGCGTGCTCAGGGGACGTGCCGGCACGGCTCTTATGGAACGAGGTGAGCTACACGATCTTCGACGGGACCTCGGAGATCCAGCGCCTGGTGGTGGGCCGGAGCATCTCCGGTCTGCGCATTCCCTAGTCCGAGGCCGGGCAGTGTGCCCCGTCCGGACCACTCATCCCTGCACTCCATCCCTTACAACCTGATGCTCGATCGGCGTATCGCGACGATTCGAGAGAAAGCACGGGAGTCTGGGAGGGTCCGGGCCTTCACTGGTCGCGGCGAAAGTGAAAAGCCGAACGAGGGTCAAACGGACCGTCCAGGAGCCCATCCTGGGCCAAAACGGTCCGCTGGCGGACGGTCTTGATGATTATGGCTTGACAAGGATGTCGGATTATCCGACACTGTAGGTCATGAAGTCCGACGTGAAATCATTCGCCCCTCCCCCTCCCCCGCCGAGCGCTAGTCCGGCTGGTGGGGCCGTTTCGCTCACGAATCCGCTCGCCGAGGCAAGGTCACTTTCGGTCGAAGGACTGGAACATGACCTCGAGCAGGTTCTTCGGTCGGGACGGCCTGGGCTTGAGTTGACCTCTGCAGCCGATGGAACGCCCGGCATCCCGAGCCTTATCGCCGTGTGGCTGATCAACGAAGTCGGCAAGGCGATCGGCGTCCAAAAGCCGGTCAACTTGTCGCGGGTCAGTGACCGCGATGAGCTTCGAAGCGTCGGGGGTGTGGCTCGCTTGCTCCATAGGACCCTTCACCCGGTCTCTCACGGCGCGGTCGCTTGATGAGCCATCTCGTGAGCGCATCGACGCTAAGCGAGGCCTGGCTTCGCACGTTCGAACTGGTCCGGCGGGCACCGGGTGGACGGCTCACGCATGTTGTCACTGCCGTGGGCGATCCGGGCGCTGAAGTCATGGGAGTCCGGGACGAGCTCGAAAAGCTTCTTGCGCATAACGGTTCGCAGTCGATCGATACGGTCGCAGAGACGATCTTTCCCTCCTCGCTTTATCGCGATCCTTGTATCGACTGGCACCCTTCAATCGCGACGGATTCGGAAGCTGTGTTGGATGACGCTGCAGCCTCGCTCTACGAGAGCTACATCGGGATGCTCCCGATGCTGCGGACCGTCGGCGCAAACAGGTCCGGCACATATTTTTCCCGGATGATCACCTGGCCGGGCAAGGTGGCCGGTGGAACGAACCAACTGGAGTTGAGGATCGCTCGTCTTCGGAGTCAAGCGCGCGCCGGCCGACGCACCAACAACACACTCGACATTGACCTTGGTGCCGACGCGCTCGACACCGACCTGCCGATCTCTGGTGTACAGGTCTACGCCGTTACGGACCAGCGAACCCGAAGCTTTCCCTGCCTTACTCACATCGACTTGACGTTGTACGAGGGCCAACTGCATTGCACTGCGGTGTATCGCCACCAGTACCTCGTGGAGAAGGCGTACGGAAACCTTGTGGGTCTGTCGGCGCTCCTGCAGTTTCTGTGCCAGCAAGGTGGATGTGTTCCGGGCGAACTTGTGGTCCACGCCACAATGGCCGATGCCCAACCCGCCACGTTTGGCGGCGTAGTAGACCAGTTCGTTGACGAAGCCCTCACAGCCGTCGCAGCGGCGTCGTCGGAGGTGTGATCGGTGGACCTTCCTGATCGCCTTATCCGTTCCGTCGCGGCGGACATGTTCGGGGATGTCTCTGGGATCGGAATCGATCTCGTTGACATAGAACTGATGCGGTCTCTCCTTGACGCGGGAGGGCAGTCCTTCGTTGACGCGTACTGGACCGTTCCCGAGCAGAATGCAACAGAGCGGCGCGTCGAACGGCTCGCTGGCCGATGGGCGGCGAAGGAAGCGGTGATGAAGAGCCTCGGGTCTGGCGTCGGCGAGATCGACCCCATCGACATCGAGATCACCGCCAGAGCATCTGGGGCTCCCGAAGTTGTGCTCCGAGGGCGAGCGGCCGAAGCAGCAGAGGAGCTGGACGTCAGGACATGTCACGTGTCCATTACCCACGAGTCGTCATGGGCGGCAGCGATCGCGCTCGCTGTTCGGGCGTGAGCACTGTGCTGACGCGTACGCCAGGAGTCACCTTCGACCGGAGTAACGATGTCTGACGAACTTGAAGAACACGCCGCGATTGGCAACCGGCTTCGCGAAGCACGGGAGTACGTCGGGCTGCTACAGGAAGACGTCGCGAGCGCGCTAGGGATCCCGCGAACCAGTCTGTCTGCGCTTGAGGCCGGGAAGCGCAAAGTGTCGGGGGTCGAACTCCGCAGACTCGCTCGGCTCTATCGCCGGCCGGTGGGTTGGCTCCTGGGCGATGAGCAGATCGAGCTTCACGACGTCGAGCCGCTCTTCCGCGCGACTGCGCAACTCTCAGATCAGGACAAGGAACAGGTGCTCAGATTCGCTGAGTTCCTCGCTGCTGCTGGCCGACCTGGCGGCGGCGATGTGGCGGGAACAGGGCGACGCCCCACACCTCGGAAGCGAAATCCGAAGAGCTGATGGCGAATCCGAACCGTACCTGGCAGCAACGCATCGAGGCTGCTGAAGCCGCGCTGTCGCTCCTTGACGAGGCAGGCGTAGATCAGAGTCGCCAGATTGACGTCTTTGGTCTGTGCGAGCGAGTCGGGTTGTGGCTCGCGTTCATGCCGCTCGACAACGCTCTCGGAGCGTTCGTGCCGGACGGCAGCGGTGGCGTTCTGATCACTACGCAGCGCCCTCTCACAGTTCAGCGGTACACCGCCGGCCACGAGCTTGGCCATTGGCGACTTGAGCATGGCGTTGTAGCGGACAGTCACGAGCAGATCTTCGGACCGGCTCCCGCCGAACGCGAGCGACTTGCACAGATCTTTGCGGGGAACCTCCTGATGCCGCCGTCCCTCGTGCTGTCAATCCTCCAACGCGTGCGTCCGTCCTCCCATGAGCCGATCAACGCGCAGCAGTGCTACGCCCTCGCACGCGAAGCCGGTGTGAGCTACGAAGCGGCGGTCCGACAACTGGTGAATCTGAACGTGGTCGCTGGCGGCGGGGCCCAAGAACTACTTCGACAGCGTCCGCTCGCAATCAAGACGGATCTGGCGCATGGCCGACGCCCGATCAACGGATGGGCCGACGTCTGGCCCGTCGACGAGCAATGGGACGACCAGGTCCTTTCCCTCCGCATAGAGGACGAAGCCGTCATCTCCCTTCCAGAGAACCGAAGCAGCGGCTACCGGTGGATGCTTGCTGACGAGTCGCACAGCGTGATCGACACACCTGCACCTGTGTCGTTCGCCGAAACGATCGACGCGCGGCACCGAGCGGAGTCCCAGGCGCGGTTTCTGAACGATTTGGCTGACGCAAATCGCCGCCATCGTGCTCCGGAAGCGATCATCAAGCGGCTTCGAGCCCGCGCCAGGGATGCCGAACCACAACGCGACGACTCGACCGAGCATGCTGGAGTGGACGTCGTCGGTGACCAGTACGTTCCCCGTCGCGCTCCAGCCGCGCGCGCGAAGGACGCGCGTGCCATGCGACTCGCTACGGCGTCCCCCGACCGCAGCGTTGACGCGGCCACTTGGGATCCGGGGCCGCTCGCGGGCGGGACCGGCCGAAGGCTCTTGGGTGTCCGATTCGGACAGCCTGGCGCGCACACCGTCCGGCTGGCGTACCGGAGCCCGTACGGTCCCAGCGCGACCATCCAGGAGTACTCGCTCCACGCCGTTGTCGAGACTCGACGCAACGCCTTTTCTATCGAACAGCTCGCCGGCGCCGACGAGGATGACACGTGGGTCACCGAAGTGCACGAGCGCCAACTCACCGCGCTTCCCCCGCCCCTTGACCCCGACGATTCAAACCTCGACGAGTAGGCGCGCATGCGTTCGCTAGCAACCCGGCTCGCAACGAGCCTGGCCAGACCACCTGTCGACCTCCGCGATCACGTACCGGACGTCCGGCAACAGGGTGCACGACCACTATGTGTTCCGTTCGCCGCGACGACGGCGCACGAAGCCCTCCGATCACTCGTTCGTGCAACAGCAGAAGTCGAAGCGCTCGCTGTCGAACCGGTGTGGCAGCACTGCGTCGACCACGGGCGCGGCGACCACAACGGAACCACGATCGCTGACGCTTCGAACGCTATGGACGAGCGAGGCCAACCGTCCGAAGCAACTTGGCCTTACGACGGCACCCTCGGCGCAGACACCGAGCCAGATCCGCCAGCGACCGCCAACGTCGACTGGCACTGTGCCAACGTGCTCGACGTTCCAATCGCCCACGACGGCGTCGAGGATCTCATCGAGCTTGCGCTCGCCGCGGAGTTCGTCGTCGTGTTGCTCATCGAGCTCACGCACGAGTTCGAGAACCCCGACCTCGATGGGGAGATCGCAGTCCCCATCATCACGAGCGCCCTCGGCGATTACCACGGCGTCGTTGTCGTCGGAGCGGCCACTTCCGCAGATGGGCTGACGCGACGCCTCCTCGTCCGGAACAGCTGGGGTCCCGGATGGGGTGCCGGTGGCTACGGATGGATACCCATCGACTACCTGACCGCCTTCGCAGTTCAAGCCGCGGTACTCGACCCTCGCACGATGCTCACCTACTGAAGACGGGAAGCGCCAGATGGATCTAAGCGACTATCAAGAGCTCTCTGCAGGCACCGACAGGCTGCCCATCGACGACCGGCTACTTCCGCTCATTGGCCTCGGAGGTGAGGTTGGCCAGCTCATGGCCGAGTACAAGAAGCGCGAGCGCGACAAGCAGGGCTACCGCGCATTCCGAGACGAAGTCGAGGAGGAGCTTGGCGACGTCCTCTGGTACGCCGCGGCCCTCGCTCGACGCAACGAGCTCGACCTCAGCATGATTGCCGAGAAGAACCTGACCAAGTCCCGTGATCTTTTCGACTCGAGCCGAGCCGTGCAACCGCTTGCCAGATACGACGCCCACCTCAGTCCGGACCAACAGCTTCCCCGCCGTCTCACCGTCACCCTCGTCGAGACGCAAGACACCAGCAACTCTGGCGAATCCTTGCAGCGCGTTCGCATGTACCGGGGTGTACGAACCAACGACGAATTGACTATCGGCGATCCACTCGATGACAACAGCGAACACGATGATGACTACCGCTACCACGACGTGTTCCACCTTGCGCACATGGCCGTGCTCGGTTGGTCGCCCGTCTTGAGACGCCTCCTTGACTGCAAACGAACCGATGAGCCCGCGACCGACCGCGTCCAAGACGGGGGGCGAGCCGCCGCGATCGAAGAGGGAGTGACGGCGTACATCTTCTCCGAGGCAGGCGAGCACACCTATTTCAAGACGGCGACGAACGTTCCGCCGTCAATCGTCAAGATGTGCGGGAAGATGACCTGCCACCTCGAGGTTTCCAGCCGCAGCCGCGCCGACTGGCAGCTCGCAATCCTTCGGGGGTACTTGGTCTTCCGCCAGGTGGTGGAGCATCGCGGTGGCGTCGTTACCGCCGACCTAGATGCACGCACGCTGACCTTTGAACCTCCCATCGCCGGCGACCCCGCCCAGGTCGAATGACTGCCCATCGGGGCGAGGACTCGTGGTTCTCGTCACAGGTCGACCCGGAACACGTTGTTGGCCGTGGATTCACGGTGGCCCTGTCCAGATCTCGGATCCTCATAACCGACGCCGACGCCAGCACGCCGCCGCCTCTCGTTCTGCGGTCCGCGTGGGGTCGTGCTACACGCACTCCGAGAGTGCACGATCCATACGACTTCCAGCCTTGGGTGTTTGCCGGCGTCCAGCTCTGGGACGACCGAGCGCTCACTCTGCCCATTGGTGCCGAGCTCTTCCCTAGCGATCAGCCGAGATCTGGTAGCGGAGCCTACATAGGATCCACCGACGCCTCTCCAGCGTTCGCTGACGTGATGGAGTTCGTGTTCCTCCCCGACGAGCCGACAGAGCATCCCCCACTGGATGTCTTCATGGCGCAGGTCCTCTTGGACATGACACCGTCAGCCGCAGATCCCTTCGTCGTCGCCACCATCCGAATCCTTGAACCGCTCTTGGTTGAGCTACGACGCGCAGCGGAGGAACTCGGTGAATTCGGCACACACGTGGAGTCGATACTTCACCTGCGCACGGAACTCGACGAGATGGACGCGAACCTCCGTCATCTACAAGGCCAACCCTCGAAGCTGCGAGGCGCTGCGCGGATTGGTCTGGCAGCGCTCGGTGCCATCGTGTTGAACATCGCGGCGAACCGCCTCGACCCGATGCTCAATCGCGTCGACTGGGTTGCATTGTGGAACGCCATCGAGAGCGCGGCGCGGCGCCTCGGATTGGGTTAGCGCGGAGCGGAGTCACGAACCTCGTGCGCCTTAGACGGCGGCTCGGAGGGGAGAAGCGGCCACTGGGATCGCTTCGTCGTATTGCAACGCCCACTTCGGTGGGTATTTCGGACGCACGGGGAGCAACGATGATGGCTGGTACTTCTGCTTGATCTGGGTCCTTCCGCTCCGACCCAATAGCTCCGGGTGCACGAGGCGCGCGTACTTACCTACCTCACAGAATAGGTTCTGGCAGTCGATTAACTGGAGCGGTCGGCCCCACAGCGCTTCAAACTGGATACCTAACGACTCCAAGAAGCTGGGCGCGTGTTCGGTCACGGCGCGGATCACATCTTCCGCCTGCAGGTCGTCAACGTCCGCGAAGCACTTCGCAATCCCGTCGTGCGCGCCGGGTCCGGCGACTACGAAGTCCATCTCCGAAAAGGCGTACAGATCGCTGTAGTTGAGATCGATCGCGAACTGGAATGCGAGGAAGGGTCCAAATGACGGGACCGCCACGAGCGTTTCGTAGAGCCTCTTGAGGGTCGGCGCGGCCACGATCTCATCGACGGATCCATCGACCAATAGCTTGTCAAGGAGCCGAAGGTGGTTGGTGTGCTTTCGAAGCTCGCCAAACTTCGGGCTCGGCATGATGTAGGCAGCGGAGTAGATGCGTCGCCCGTGCGCTCGGCGCTCTTCAAGGACGTCGTCGAACAGAGCCGCGTCGAACGTGTCGACTGTGATCTTGCCGACTGCGCCTTCAAGCGCCTTCCACGTGTCGACTCGGTTGAAGATCTTGAACAGCAAGACTCGAAGCACCAGTGAGCGAGGGTCGACAGACTCGCCGTACACCACTTCGTTGATGACGTACTGGCTGACCCGGTCTGACGCGCGGTACGCGTTCGTGAACCGGTGTGAGCTGAGAACCGCATCCTCAGTCCAAGGCGACTGCTCGCCTCGAAGTCGTTTGAAGAAGATGCGCTGACGCTCCGCGGCGAGGTACCAGTACGAGCGGAACGCCGGTGTCGCGCGTAGCACGCGATCGCCGACCCGTACCTTGAGCGCCCCGTCAGCTTCCATGGCCGTCACCGTACACACGGGCTGAGACGGTGAGTTGCTGACATGAGTACATCGTGGCACACCGAGTCACAGATTTGCGGGAATACAGAAACACGGAGAAGTGAGCTAATGTCTTCGGGTGCCGTCGTCCTCGCCGCCGATGAAGCGGCTTACGCTGGACCTTCCGCACGGGTCGCACCGCGCGCTAAAGGTGCGTTCCGCGCAGCTCGACGTTCCGATGGCAGAGCTTCTCCGAGAGCTGATTGCTGACGCGCTGAAGAAGCCAGCAACTCTACGCACCCTCGCAGAACGAATTCGAGGGTGAGGAGTTCCACACGACGCTGACGAGTTTCGAGGTGGGTGATCACCGTCCGAGACCGCGAGCCGGGTTGACTCTTGCCGACCGGCGGCGAGCGTCATCCCTACTTTCATCCCAACAACTCACCGCTACCCGTCGGATTCGACGGATCGGCGCACCGAGTCGGGCCTGCTCAGCGGACGTGCCGTGACTGCCCTTACGGGGCAAGGTGAGCTACACGCTCTTCGGAGACCACCTGCGAGTTGTTCTTGTCGCGATCGGCCACTCGGACGCGCCATTCCCTCCCGGAGAGATGTCGAGGGAGTGGCTTGTGCTGAGCATCGGGAAGTTGAGCGCGGGAGCGACCGAGTACTACGTCGGTGAGGTCGCGACCTCGGCGGAGGACTACTACAGCGGTCGCGGGGAACACCCAGGCCGTTGGGTTGGATCACTCGCGGTGGAACTCGGATTGACCGGCGAGGTGGACCCCGATCACTTCCGGCGCGTGTTGCGGGGTCAGCATCCGCACACCGGCGACCATCTCGCCACGGCCCAAGGCTCGGCCGAACGTGCAGCCAAACGCCGAGATCGAACGCCCGACAGCGAGCAGCTGTCGGAGCACGTCGATTCGCTCCGCGCGGCCGCCCACCTCGGCGTCTCTGGTCAGTATGTCCGTCGCTTGTTGGGCGAAGGCGATCGGTATCGCACTCGCATCGCCGAGGCCGGCGACGGTGAGGCGGTCACCGAACCGAAGTCGTACCTATTTGGCGTGAAAGCGGAAGGCAACGGTCAGGCCGGCAGCGACGCGTGGACGGTGAGCCGGACCGAGCTCGAGCGATTCGCTGCGTCGCGTCTGAGGGTCAAGGCACGTCCCGGCTATGACCTGACGTTGCGGCCGCCGAAGAGCGTGAGCGTCTTGTGGGCCCTCGCCGACGATGGCCGGCGGGGCGAGATTCGACGTGTGCATGCGGAGGCGGTCGATGAGGTCGTCCGCTACTACGAGACCAACGCGGTCTTCGCCCGCCAGGGCGGCAAGGACCGACACCTGGTGTCGTCGGCGGGGATCGTCGCGGCCGCGTTCGATCATCGCACCAGCCGGGCCGGTGATCCGTTGCTGCACACCCATGTCGTCACCGCGAACATGACGTCGGTGGACGATTCGGCCGACGCGTGGTGGCGGGCCATTGCCGGCATCGGTCTGTACGAACACGCGCATGCGGCCGGCTATCTGTACCAAGCGCACTTGCGGCATCTGCTCGCCGACCGTCTCGGCGTGCAGTTCACGCCGGTCGTGAACGGTCACGCCGAGGTCGTTGGCGTACCGGCCGAGGTGATCCAGGTGTTCTCGAAACGCCGTGCCGAGATCGAGGAAGTGCTCGCCGAGTCCGGGAGCCAGTCGGCACGCGCTGCGCAGGTCGCGACCCTGCAGACCCGTCAAGCGAAGGACTACAGCGTCGACGTCGAGACGTTGGAGCAACGCTGGCGCGACGAGGCTGCCGCCGTTGGCTTTGGCGCGGTGGACGCGGACGGATGTTTCGACCGCAACGCGCCACCCACGCTGGAGCCCCGATTGGTCGATCGTTGCCTCGATGGGTTGGTCGGTCCCCACGGCCTGACCGAACGCTCCGCGACATTCCGCCGTACCGATGTGATCGAGGCACTCGCATCCGCGGTCGGCGCGTCCGCAACCGCCGCACAGATCGAACGCATAGCGGACCGGCTGTTGACGAGCGACCGAGTCCAGTTGGTCGACCGCGCCGAACCGGTACAGATATCCGTGCAGACGTCTGTTGAGACATCGGTTGAGGGTTCGGTCGACGGGTCTTGGTCTGCACGGCTGTCTGTACCGCGGTCGGTGACCCAGAAGCTCTACACCGTTCCCGACCTCGTCCAGATCGAAGCGCGGCTCCTCGCGTGGGCGCATCCAGCCGATCGGGCGGGGACGGTCATCGCGGCTGAGACGGTCCACGGGGTCGTGTCGCAGCGCGGCGAGTTGTCGGACGAACAGTGCGCGATGGTGCGGGCGGTGTGTTCGTCGGGTGAGTTCGTGCAGCCCGTCGCCGGACGCCCGGGCGCGGGCAAGACCTACGCGCTCGAGGCGGTCGTCGCCGCCCACATCGATGCCGGCGTTCCGATCATCGGCTGCGCCGTGTCCGCCGCCGCAGCGTCCGAACTCGAGCAGGCCGCCGGGTTCGCCCGCTCGACCGGCGCCTCGGCATCCACCGTCACTCGACTGCTCTGGGACCTCGGCGACCGCAGCTCGCCCGGTCTGGCCCGCGGGACGGTGGTGGTTGTCGATGAGGCGTCGATGCTCGGCACTCGCGACCTCGCCCGCCTCGCGGCCCATGTCCGCGGCGCGGGTGGGGCAATCCGTCTCGTCGGCGATCCCGATCAGCACGGTTCGGTCGATGTCGGCGGCATGTTCCGCCGCCTCTGCGCCGAGCGCGGCGACGGGCTGGTGCGTCTGGTCGACAACAACCGTCAAGAAGACCACACCGAGCGCCTCGCGATCGCGGAGTATCGCGACGGTCACGTCGCCGACGCGCTCGGCCGCTACGACGAGGCCGGCAAAGTGGTCCGGTCCCGCACGGCGGGGGAGTCCTTCGACGCGATCGTCGCGGACTGGTACGCGGCCCGTTTGCACGAACGGGTCGATCCGATGATCGCGGGCCCGAACTCCACCCGTCGGGCGTTGAACGACCGCGCCCGGGCTCTGCTCAAAGCGAACGGTGAGCTCTCGGGCGAACCGCTGGTGATCGCGGGCCGGGAGTTCATGGTCGGCGACGAAGTCGTCGCCCGCCGCAACGAACGCCGCCTCCGAGCCGTCGAGGGACGCGAGTCCGTCAAGAACGGCAGCACCGGGACCATCATCGCAACCGACCTCGACCACCACGAGGTCGTCGTCGCGTTCGACCGGGAAGGCGCGATCCGCATTCCCAACGACTACCTCGCCGCGGGTCGGCTCGAGCACGGTTACGCGCGCACCAGTTACGGGGTCCAAGGTGCAACCCACCAGGTCGCCCGCTACCACCCGACCGATCTGTCGTCGTTCGAGGAGGGCTACGTCGCCCTCACTCGCGGCCGTCAGAGCGCGCACATCTACATCGTGGACGGTAACCAACCGGACGTCAGCAACGAACTCGCCCACACGCCGACCGAGTCGCAGCCGTTCGGCATCAGCGATATCGCCCAAGCCCTGGGGCGGCGCCGCAGCGCGCACATGGCCGCCGACGCATCCCCCGATCTCGACGCGGTCGCCGAAACACTCGCTGGCCGAACGCTCGCCGAACTGGCCGCGAGACGGCGGCAACTCGACGTCCAGATGCGACGCGCGCCCGCCGACATGACCCCGGCAATCGAGAAGGCCACGCACACGATCGAGTCCATCCGCGCTCGCCGCCAGGCCTGGGCTGAAGTTCGAAACATCGACCAGCCGGTGGAGGCCGACACACCGAGCGATCGCGACAATGGGGAGCGAGGACCGGACCGGGCGCGCGCCCCTCTCCGGGCGCTCGACCGCGCGCTCACGCACACCTCCGCGCGGCTCGCCGCCAGTGAAGATCGACAGGCGCTCCGGTACGAGTGGCTCGAAGCCCACTCGGATCTCGTCGCCGAACACCAAGTCGTACGGCGCGCGGAACGAGCGCGCGAAACCCAAGTCCGCGTCGCCGCCGTCAACAACCCCGACGCAGCAATCCGCGACGTCCTCGGTTCGGAACCAACGCTCCAACGCGACCGCCGTGCCTGGCGGCACGCCGTCGCCGCGACGGCCGTTTATCGCGCTCGCAATCCCGACGCGGTCACCGAGGCCACCGGAGGCGCCGACCAAGAACTCCTGGGCGTCCGACCCGCGTCGCGTGAAGCAGCCCGCGAGTACGACATCGCGATCTCGGCGATCAACACTGCCATCGCCACAAACGTGAAATCGCGACAACGTGCCGCGGACGTGAGTATCGAGCTATGACGGTTCCCGGAAACGATGATGTGCCGACTGCATCGAAATCCCGAACGCCCCACCTACGTCTTCCCACGTCACCTTGTCCAGTTCCCGGGCCAATGCGACGTGCTCACCCGCCAATCGTTCCATCACGTGACTGAGCTCGAGGGCCAAGATTGCGACATCAAGATGTCGCGGCGCCTCCACGGTCCGTTGCGGTTCACGTCGCGTCGACGCCGGGTAGCGCACGCGAGGCAGTCGCAGCTCGCGTGCCACATCCAGCAGCACGCGTCGGGCTGTCTTCAGTGTTGCCTCGTCGAACTCAGTGGGCTTCGCGGGACGTCCCGGGCCTTGTGCCATACGCACAGCCTAGTCGCACGGCTCAGTTACAATATGAGGCGACTGGTCGGAGCCCGCTCAGCTCGACCCACTCGATCCGCTAAGCATGCGGGACGTCGCTTACGAGTGCGGCGGTAGTCAGCGCTTCTTCGTGGCTACGCGCTTCTTACGTGCAGCCACGGTCTTCGTCGCCCTTGAGGTCTTCTTCTGGTTCGCGGCGCGGGCGGCGCGAGCCTTGACCAGATTCTGCGCGAGCTTGGCGCGAGTCTCCGGCGACATCGGCCGCCGCTTCTTCGCAGATTTCTTCGTTGGACGTGTGACAGTCGACGTCGACGGGCGACCGACCGCCGGAACGACGTCCGCGATCTCAACTCCCTCGCCGCCGAGATCCCTCGCTGCGATCGCTGCCTGATAGGGATTCGCGGCTTCGACAATCTCCACAGTGGTTCGTCTCAGAGTCACTCGGTAACGCGGCATCGTCCTGGGTCCTTCCAACAGCGGTCGACCGGACACGGTAGTGCGGCATCGCCGCGGCCGAGCGTGAGGCGATGCAGGAGGGGCTCGTTAGCGAGACGACGTGAGCCGAGATCATCTCACGGCGCTATGTCGAGTCCGACGTCGACTGTTGCCTCGCGTCGAGCGGCCGACGGGGACGCGCTGCTCCGAGACCGGGGCTCTCGGGGATGTTGCAGTCCCGCTCGAAGCCCGGAGCGGATCGTCAGTAAGGCCTCGCGTTCGCCGAGACCCGTCGCTATCGCTCCATCGGTAAGGACGTGTTCGACTGTGGAGGCGTCGAGAACTCCGGCTCCGACGATCTGGCCAAGACTGAACGCCGCGCGATTGAGGGTGCTATTCCGCGAGCCATTTGGCGCAGCTCGAACGCGATCGGCTTCGCCGTCGAGCGCGACGCGAGCCCACGCGGAGAGCGCGTCGTCGATTCGGATGGGTTCACGTATTTCGGGTGATTGTCTTCGTTCTGGAGTTCGCAACATTCCGAGCAGCCAACCCGGGAGTCGAGGGAGGTGCTCGGGCGGAGTGTTCCAGCGATACAGGTTGCCGCTCGCGTGACGACTGGGTGGGGCGATCACGTAGCCGCCGTCGCCTCGTACGTCGATGCCCGCGCCGAGTCGTGTTCCCGCGGAGTTGCGAATCGGCTCGCCGGGATGAGCGAATAGCAGATGCCATCCTCCGGCTCCGGTCCGGACGACCGGACCTCGCGCGAGCGGAGAGTGGTTCGCGATGAGGCTGCGCATTGTCCCCGAGCCGCCGTGCTGCGGGTCGATGTCGATGACGACGAGCCCGCTCTCGATTCCGGTGCGTACGGCGACGTTCGCGGAAGGCCATCGCCGCCACCAACGCTCTACGGTCTCACGATTCGTGCTCGCGGCGTGCAGCCCTCTTGCGATGCGAGGGTGCTTGCCGGGCGATGAGCAGTCGGGCTGGCAACACGAACATCCCCGCGCGCCGATCGAATGACATGGGAAGACCGGCCACCCTTGCGCTGCGTAGGAGAGGGCAGCCGAACGCGGTGTATCGACGTTGAGGTCCGTCACGGGTAGAGCTCGATGGACGGCGGTTCGTGTCCGCGCGACGACGTCACCAACTGACTCTCGATCGAAGTCGAGCTTGCGACGGCTGCGAGATCCGCGTAGCCGTACTTCAGTGCCGCCGCGGCGGCGGAGTCGAGCGCGATCGTGAAGCGGCCCGCGGTTGCGAAGTCGACGTCGATCTGGGCGCGTTCGCCGTCGATTTGCTCGACCGTCCCAAACACGGCGAACGGCGGGAGTTCGGCGCCTAGGACGTCAACGAGAGAGTCTGCGGCGTCGTGAATCGTGACCAGTTCGCCGACGCTCAGTTCGCGACCTGCCGCAGTGACTGACGGTCCGCGCAGCGTCCCGTCGAGTTTCAGCATTGCCCGCGCGGCCTGGTTCGCGACTTCGACCTCCTCCCAAGTTGTGCCGAGCAGAGGCCGTTGTGTTCTAGCTCCTCGGGCCGCGTACCAGGCGCCGGTCTCCGCGAGAAGCAGCGCGCCGTCGCCGTGGGTTCCGAGTTCGACGAGTACAGACAGTCCTTCGCGCTGGGTCGCGTTCAGATCCGATCGGATGGGTGATTGGACGACTGGTAGCTCGGTCTGCTCGTCTCGCGCGGCAAGCGGATCGTGCGCGGCTTCGATGTCGCGTGGAGAAGAGGCGCGGCCTTCCAGCTGTCGCGATGTCGAGAACTCCCGACCGCACACGCCGCACAACACGGGACCCTGGGCCAGTACCGACGGCGCCATTCGCATTCGGCGGCCACAACCGCAGGTCGCCGGCCGCGGCGGCTCGGGTCGAGGCTGCGTCCCGCCGTTCGTGCCGGAGTCAGCGCCTTGGTCCGTCGAGCTCTCATCGATTCGTGGGTCGGCCTCGATGCGGCGCGCGATGCGCATGGCTTCGCCCAGACGAGCGATCTCCGCGTCATACCGCGAACGTGCAACCGGCGCGAGCGACGTCCTCGCCCACCCGAAGGGGCGCGCCTGTTCGACGATGAGTCCAAGGTCCTCGGCGGTCGCCTTGAACCGGATGTTGTGGTAGCGGCCGCCTCTTGACGAATCTTGGATCCGCCGCGCCGCATTCAGCCCGTGCGCGGCTTCGTGCAACAGCACCTCGAATACCGCTTCGGGTGCGAGGTGTAGTGCTTCGCCCGCGAGCAACACTTCGCCGCGGACGGCACCATCAGCGATCCAGCGCCCGCCCCACCAATGGCCCAACTTCACGAGCCGCCCGCGCTCGACACCACTGCCGAGCACGATTACGGCATCGGGAACCTCAGGATGGCGGCGTTGGATCGCGGCCCATGCCTCCTCGCACGCAGCCACGAGTTCGCTTGCGTGTGGCGCGCTGGTCTTCTGCGCGTGCTCCGGCAGTGCTTGGTGATCGTCCACAACGCTGAATGGCGCGGGCGGACGCCAAAACGCGACTCAAAATATTGGGCGCTTCGCGGATGAATTCGTCGACGGCTCGACTGTCGCTCGAGGCGCGCCGGGACCTCGTTGAGCGTTTCGGTCCGTAGCTCGTTCGTATCGATCTCAAACCACGAACGGGCTATGAATCTCGACGGGCGCGATCGGACGGAATGCGTCGACAACTTCGAAACGACCTACCGACAGCGGCCGAGCTCGTGGAGAGCGACATGGCTGTCGGTTGGTCCACGGAGGACTCCGCTCGACCTTGGCTCGCTCATGGCGCCGAGCGCACGTTCCGCTGGCGCTCGAACAGGAGTGGTTCAGCGTGGGCATCGAGATCAGGACTTCCTGCCAACGCGAGCTCTCGTACAAGATGAGGTGGGAGCAGCGTTCTGCGTCCGACCGCGCGCCAGTCAGCCTTGGGTCCAAACCGCTCCGCGATCAATCGCGAGATCAAGGCCGGCTGTTCGCGATGCACCGTGACTGGCTCCGTCTTTCGCCACCCGCGTGCACTGAGTTGCTTGAAGAGCGAGGTCTGGCGTTCCCGGTCGATGACGCCGACCTGCGTGGCGCGCACCACGAGTCCCGCGATTGAGATTCCCCAGAATGCCTTGAGTTGGCCCAGACGTTGCAACGTTACGGGTCCAGCGAAGGCGTCCGTCGCATCTTGGCGTGGCATCAAGAAGGCGCCCGCGAAGCGACTCGCTTCCGATTCGTAGTCGCGGTCGGCGACGTCGCCGCGGTGGAGCACCAGGTGACCGACCTCGTGTGCGA
This sequence comes from Actinomycetota bacterium, assembly GCA_003134555.1. Lineage (GTDB taxonomy): Bacteria > Actinomycetota > Acidimicrobiia > IMCC26256 > PALSA-610 > PALSA-610. The sequence continues at coordinate 17,793 of PLBO01000054.1, read as the reverse complement.
GGGTGTGGCGTTGTCGATCGCCTGGGTCGGCCGTACTGAACCCGATGACCGGCCGAGAATCGAGTGAGGGCCACGCACTAACGCCGTGGTGGTGCCGTACCTCGTTTGCCGCGCCGGCTAGGTCGACGGGGAGCCCGACGACTACCGCGCCTGCTCTTTCGATCGCTCTCGTCACGTTCTTGACCGGGCCCTGCGGCGCGAGACCGAGGACTTCGCGTGTGTCCGCCGCGACCTTCTCGACATCGTCGGATGTGCCGCCGAGAAACTGCAACGAGACGCTGGGGAGCGTGAGACCGGCGCTCAGTTGGTCAACGAGCTCTGCCGCGAGCTCGAGTCGACGGACGGCGCACCGATCATGCCGTTTGCTGGCCTTCGACGTTTTGCGATATCGAATCGTTCCGTCGGGGAATTCGGACGGCGATGGTTGTTCGAACCACGCCTCGGGGAAGCCGGTAGCTCGAGCGATCGACTGCACGACTTCGGCCGGCGCCAGGAACCCCGACTCGATCTCGGACAGGCGCGCCTGACGTACTCCGGAGCGCCGAGAGAGTTCCGTCTGCGTCCAGCCCAGCAGTTCGCGTACTTGTCGAACGCGGGCGCCGGTCACGAGAGTTCCTGAGCGGCCTCCGAATGGACGCGGGCGACGAGGTCGAGACCTGCGTCGTCGCCAGCGTCAAACTCGCCGCTGATCTCGTCGTCGAGCGTCGCAACCGCGCAAAGTCGCGCGGTACCTCCGAAGCTCCACACGCCGGACGGCACAGCAACGGTCAGCGCGACGCCTTCGTCGGACGGGATCCAGAGCAGCAGCATGTTCACCGGTTGCGTGAGTGACGAGGTTGATTCGGAACCTGCGAAGAGGTCGAACGATCCCTGGCTGTAGAACTGCCGGCGCGTGTCCGAGTGGCCGGGCCCCGGAACGCGCGCGACGTCGCCGTGTGCAACGCGAATGCTTCCGGCAGGAACGGCAAGGTGGATTCCGGAGTTGGCGACGGACGTGTCGATCGACCAACCTTCGGCAAGTGCCGCGGCTTCCTCGATTCGGTCTCGAGCGATGCGTCGAACAACGTGAGCGTCGTACCAGGGATCGGGCTGGATCCGAGCTAGGCCTAACATCTTCGGCAGTAGCGCCAGACCGTCGTCGAGTGCCTCCCGCACTACGCCAGCGACCGGGGCGACGAATGACTTGAGTTGCTGGGGTGTGAAAAACATGCCGGTATTATCGGCGAGAAAGTCACATCTTGTCAAGTATCTCCAGGTCGGAGAGCCCGTTTCACTCGGCCGCACTGCCTCGGGAGGCCGCGCTGGCCTGACTGCGCGAGGAGAAGGCGCCCCCGCGGCGGATGGACGTCGTTCGGGGATCGCCCCACCGAGGCGAACTCCCAGCGCTGCCTGCGTATGTGGCGCATTGAAGGGTGTCTCCTCGGATTGCAAGTAAGCGCGATTTCGGGCGAGAGCCCAGAGCGCTTGGGTGTGTAGAGCGGCGACGTAGCGCTGAGTGTCCATCTTCCCGGCGCGCACCATCCGACGCGAAACTCGGGGTGTGATCAACGAGACCCCTGCTCGGCGTGGCGAGGGTTCGTGAACCAGGGCCGTAGTCGGAGGTGCACGGGGAGTTCACTGCCGTAGAGCAGGACTGCCTCGTTGCGTCGGATGCGGCGGAGCATGTCGATAGGTGCGGTGCGTCGGTAGTTGACGTGCTCGCTGATGGTGCGTCGGCCGCCGCGGACGTCGTCGGAGACGTTCAGCTCGGTGTGGCGTTCGTCGCCGATGAGGCGGCTGACGTATTCGAGAGTGCCGTCGTCGGCGATGCCTGTTCCAAAGAGCTTGGCGCCGTGATTGTTGAGCACGGTCTGGGCGCGGTGCCCGTACAGGGTCTTCAGTTGAGCGACGTCCTGCCAGATCGATACCAGCGTGATGCCGTGACTGCGCGCGGTTGACGCATAGCCGGGCAAGTCGCGCAGCGGAGCGATGTTGCCGGCCTCGTCGAGGAGCGCGAGACACGGATGCTCGAGCGTGCCTCCGCGTTTGTTCGCGACGTCGTACGCGCGGCGGAGCGCCTGCTGCACGAGCACGGTCAGAACCGGCCTCAGACGCGCCTGCTCATGCGACGCGGCGACGACGTAGATCGTGTTGTCGCCTGCAAGCCATGCATCGAGATCGATCTTGGAGTGCGCTGGTCGGCCGACGCCAGGATCAGCGAACGCAGAGATGACGTTCTCGGCCGTGGCGAAGATCGAGCCGCGCAAGCGCTCTTCCTTCTTCCAGAGCGACTGGGCGACGACCAGAGCATCGAGCTCGCCGGTCTTCCGGCACTGCTCGACTGCGTCGGGTGAATAGGAGGCGGAAACCTCCAGGTCGAGCCGCTGCTCGACCCGCGCGTCCAGTTCATTGCCACCGGCAAGCGGCCACACGCACGTGTCCTGCATCACCCAGTCTGGTGGCGTCTCGTCGGTGTCGAGGAGGACCTGGCGCATGCGTGTGAGCTCCTCTTCGTAGATTCGGTCGTGAAGTTCGCGCCGTCGCTCCTGTCCGTCCTCGCTTGCGGCGAGACGTCGGATCGTCTCCTCGACCAGGTTGTGGTTGTCCAAGATCTTCCGGATCTCTGCTTGTTCTTGCCCATCGATCCAGCGGACGACGTCGCGCATCGTCTGGCCGGAGAGCGCGGCGGCGTACAGGTATGGCGCGAGCGCCCGGCGCGCTTGCGAATACCAGTAGTCGCCGTCGTTGACGGTGTCGACGCGCGGCTGCGCTGCTTCACACAACCAGGCGGCCATCCGCATCGCTCCCGGCCACGTGCCGCAGGCATCGAGCGGGGACCATCCCGCGTGGTCGCGGCCGGATGATTCGGTCGGGTCGTAGACCCACACCTTGCCCCGCTTCTTGCGATGTTCATAGCTCGCCGCAATGAGGTCCGCTTTCACCGACGTCGCGATGATTGGACCGTTCCATTCGAGCAGCGCGGGGATAGCGAACCCAACGGTCTTCCCGCATCCGGTTGGACCGATCACTGCCAGGCTGACGCGCGGTTCCGCGGCGAGGAGGCGGCGGCCGGAGTGTCCCAGCGTGAGTCGTCCGGGTTCCGGCGCACGGACCGTCAGACGGCGGAGGTCGGACGTTCGGGCGAAGCCGGCATGCGGTGCGATTCCTAATGCGGAGCCGCGACGGCTCGACCGGCGCCACCACCACAATGCAATCCATGCGCCGCTGCCTGCGACCGTCACCGCTACGGCGCCGGTGCAGATCCAGTAGATGATCGGACCGGGCAGAGCAGATCGCGCCGACGCGGGCCACGCGGCGGCCGGCTGCGAAAGATGATGAGGAAGCGCGAGCAGCGCACTCCCACCGCTCGCCGCGCCGACCCGCATCCGACCGTGTCCGGTAACGATCGCGCCGAGCTGTGCACCGCACCAGCAGACGATTCCCGCAAGCCCGATGACCAGCACCACAGCCAGAGCGAGTTGCCCGAGCAGTAGGTCGCCGGAACGTGAACCGCCGGTCGGCGAACGTTCCCACGCGTGCGCGGGAATCATCGGGCGGCCATGCGCGCGTCGGTGTCACAGAACCCGCGTTCGGCTGCGCCGATCACATGGGCGACGACCGCCGTACGATCACCCACCTTCCAGAGCGCCCGTCCCTTCGTGAGCCGGGGGAGGAGCTGGGCCTCGGGTTCGGTCAGACCCAGCAACTCGGTCGCGTCTTGCACTTGGTCGCTCGACTGACGGAACAGAACGCGTGTCTGCGTGTCGGCGAGCAGTCCCATCGACAACTTCGACGTGGCAGTGCCGTCGTCGGCTTGCGCCCGCAAGTCCGAGAGGCGGTGGACGATCGCGAGGTTCGCGACCCCATACGCGCGCGAGAGCTTCCAACACGCTTGGAGATACCTCGTCGTCCGCTCCGAACCCAGCAGACTCCAGGCCTCGTCCAAGACCTGCAGTCTCGGCGGCCCATCAGTGCGCGCCAGCACGGCCTGCAACCATGCCGTCGTCGCGATCATCACGAGCGTGAGCGCCTCCGGCTCGTTGTGAACAGCCGAGAGATCGAGCACGATCCCGGGCCCGTTCCAGTCGAGGTGCACAGTCGTCGGACCGTCGAACATTCCGCGCAGTGACCGGTCGAGCAACTTGCCGAGTCCGTAGATCGCGGCTTCGACGCTGCGAGCGAGGTCAATCGCGTCCGTGCGCGCGAGGTGTGCCATCTCTTCAGTCGGGCTCGCCATGACCGTGGCGACGTCGGCGAGTGTCACCTCAGTTCGCGCAGTGCGAGCGAGATGGCCGACGGCCCAGCCGAGTACGGCGTCTTCCACCGGCGTGAGATCACGGTGCAGCACCGAGCCGAGCAGCGCGCCCACCATGGTCGCTTGCCGGCGGGCGAGCTCGTCGGGTCCGTCGTCGAGCCCGGCCGGACCGGGATCGAGCGGGTTGATCCGCGCGGTTCCTCCGGGATGGAGTTTGATCACGTCGAGCCCGAGCGCCTCGGCGAGTGGGAGGTACTCGCCCTTCGGGTCGGCGATCGCAACCCAGCGGCCGAACACTCCGACCGAGCGGTAGATGAACACCTTCGCGGTCGCGCTCTTGCCGACACCCACCTCTCCGGCGAGCAGCACGTTCGGATTGGTGAGAGTGCCGGCGGCATACGCCTCGAAAGGGTCGAACGCGAATCCGCCGCCTCCAGTGAGCACGTTGGTCCCGAGGTACACGCCTCGTGGTCCGAGCCCAGATTCGGCGAGGAACGGGTACGCGGAGCACAGGTGAGCCGTCGTCGCGCGGTGACGGGGGAGTCGGAGCACCCGCCGCGACGCGAACAAGCTGGTCACGCCAGTCGCCTCGGTGCGATGCCGCGTCCGATGGGCAGTGCACACGCGAGCGCGAGATCGTGTCGCCCGTCGAGGCGCCGGATCTCGAGTCCCGCCTGCGCCGCTGACTGCTCGTAGTCGGCGCACGAACGATCCAGCTCGTCGAGATCAGGAGCTGTGACGATCACGAAACCGACGAACTCGAATTCGCCGTACCCGGCGACGAGCTCCGCTTCACGGTCGAGGACTTCGGATTGGGCTCGGCGATGGCGGGCACCGATCCGGAAGCCCGAGCGCGTGCGCTGCTCCTCGTCCGACGCCAGTTTCACCGTCTCCTGGTCGACGTGCCGCTGTGAACGCGACGGTGCAACTGGCTCGTAGTGCACCGCCACGGTGCGCACACCACCCGCGTGTAGTAGCAGCGGTTCCATCCAGTTCGGTGGAACTTCGAGCCGCGGCCACTCGGCGACGACGTACGCCGCGTGTAATGCGCCGTCGACGCGCACGTGGTCCCACTCGCATTGCATCGCGAGCGGACCGGCGTTCGAAACGCTCACGAATCCGGCCAGCTGCGCAAGGCTTCGGTGGCCGGTCGGCACACGGGTCGCGCCAAAAGGATCTAGCCGCGCGCGCAGCACCTCGGCCAGCTCCCCGGGACAGACCGGAGGGTCCACAATCAAACCGGCCGACTCGAGCCGCGACGAGAGCAGTTGCACCTCATCGAGCAACGCCTTCTCTGCAGCCTCTCGGCGGTCGGTGGGCCCGCGCCGGCGAAGTCGTAGACGACGCTGATCGACGGTCACCGTCACGAGGACCTCGTGCTCAGTGGACATCGGGCCGGCCTGCGCAAGCAGGTCGCGGTAGGAGGTAACCGCGTCGGACGAATCGTCGTGCACCGAGTGCTCGTCGAGGTACGCGAGAGACTCGTCGAGTCCGGAAGGGGCCGCCCACTCGGTCCAACGCAGCCGCGCCACTGGACCGCGTTCCATGCAGAACGCCGCGAGTGCATCACCCCAGAGATGCAGTTGCAGCTCCTGCGCGGCGCGTTCGCAAAGCGCGAACTCTCGACCGCGGACGCGCAACGTCGCCGAGAGTGTTCCCTCACGTCTGTCGCGGACGATTCCTGCCCCCGCCGGGCGGCCCCGCCGTGTCCAGCCTGCCTCCCGCGCCTCGTCGATCACGAGACCACCAAGCACGGGCGGAAGCTGCGGTGCATTCTCGTCCCGGTGCCGGCCAGCGCGGTGGCCCGACAGTTCGGCGAACCACGTCGCGTCGCCTGTCACGCGTGCGGCAGTCCATCCGAGCGCGACGGGAGCGATCTCGTGAACCGGTCGACCATTCCAGCGACCAAACGCGAACGACGCGCTCGCAAGAAGAGGCGCGAGCACCGCCGGCGCGGGCACTCGCGCATTCAACAGAACGCCCGATACGAGTATCCCGGCACCAATCGCAATGCATTGCGCTCCGGCCAGGCCGATCAGCCAGCCCGTACGGTCGCGCGGCCCGAACCGGTAGCTGCGGGGCTGCGCCGAGGTCATCGTGACTCTCTGTCAGCAGGAGGTGCGTCCATCGGTCGCTTTGATTGCGAGTTCTTCTCCGGACGCGGCGAGTCTGCGCTCGTAGATCCGCGAGTCGAAGCTGAGGTCGCCGTGCCGCCGGTTGCGATGACGTCGCTCGAAGCGTCGATCGAGCGGGCCGCGTGCTTCATGCCGGCCGACGCGACCATCGCTCCACCTGCGGCCGCGACTCCCGCGGGTCCTGCCGCCGCTCCGACCACCGAACCTCCTGCGGCCGACCCTTGGAGCGGTGCGCCGACAACCCAACCGTTTCCGCCGGCGCCGGCTGGCAATGCCGGAGCGCTCTTGCCGCCGCCGCCCGCGAGTCGTGCGATCGAGCTCGCGGAGTTGGCGCTCATGACCGTCGTGTTCGCAGCACGAACGGGCGAGCGGGACATCCCGTGCGCGACGAGCGCGGCCTCCGTCCACGGGATCAGCTTGAGTATGAGGAACGGCGCGAACGCGGCAACCACGAGGATGGCCGTGCCGACGAACAATGTGCCCATGTTCGCCGCGACCTGACCACCGACGCCCGTGTCATTCGCTCCCGCACTTCCGGCACCGGCGAGAGCAGCGACGCCGACGGAGATCGCGATGCATACGACGAGTTTGGAAAGGATCACCGACAGCAAGAGTTCGATCGTGCGTCGAAGAACGCCGCGGGCCGACGGCCACACCATCGCTGCGAAGGAAAGCGGCGAGAGCGCGACGAGGATGTAGACGAGCACAGATCGCAGCATGAGCTCGACCCACAGGAACAGTCCCGCAACGACCGCGACCAGCCCGAGGAGAACCGCAGCAAAGCCCTGCGTCGCTCCCGTCGCGGTGGTGCCGAAGCCGGAGAGGAACTGCACGGCCTGACCGCCGGAGTGGGTGAGCACGGCAGCCGAAAGTGCATCGGTGAGCTCGAGCAGCTTCCCGACGACCACCGTCGTGCCGATCATCCCGAGCACCGATGCCGGCAGGTCCGCGGTGACGCGGCGCATCATCGCGGCCGAGTCGCCCGCGAGCAGCCCTTGGATCACTCCGAGGAACACGAACCCGAGCAGCAGGACACCCGCGATGTTTCGTACCGTCGCGTACGGCGAACCCGCGCCGGAAAACCACGCGGCTTCGACGTTCGGTCGCGCCGCCGTCAAAAGGAAGTTCACGATGCCGTCGACGAAGAACGCGACCGCGCCGAGGACCCAGCTCGTGATCCCTTGCGCGACCTTGTCCCAAGCCCACCCCGCGGGCGCGCTGATGACCTGAGTGACGACATCGATCGGATTCGGGATGTCGATCGCGAGCGCGCTGAGTATCATCACCTCGACGGCTCCCATGGCGCGAACCCGTCGAGCGACGCCTGCAGATCACCGCTCGTTGCCGGCGCCGTCCCCGCGTTGAGGGCGGGCGCCGGACCCGGAGTGATCGTCTCGCTCCACGTCTTCCAGTCGCCGCGCTCCCACACGAGGTCGAAGACCGACGTTGTCCATCCCGCCTGCGGCGCTGCGACCCCCATGCGCGAAAGGACGCCGACGTTCCACACCGACACGCGCGCCCGATCCGGTGCGAACGCGTCAACGCGAGTTGCGATCGCGGCCTGCAGATACTGCGTCGAACCCGTGCCGGGCGCCAGCACCGAGCGCAGCTGATCAAGCTGCTGCTGGGTAGTCGTCACCTGGACGTCGGCGCTTCCGGCCGATGACATTGCGCGAACGGCTTCGCTCACGGCCGTCGTCGGGAGATCGATGAGGACCTGTCCGGTCAAGACGTAACCGACCGCCGCAGCCCGCGCCCCGTCCGTCGATTGCGCGAAGCCGGACGGAATGCCGTCGCGGTACGTCGTCGGCCCCGGACCACTCCGGCCGTTCTTGGCATTCGAGACGCTGGAGGGATCGACCCTTGTCGTCGCCGGACGCGTGAGGACTCCCCGTACCGCCGCACCCGCGACCAGGGATGTGCAGACGACAGCGAACAGGACCAGTGGGCGATTGCTTCGCTTCGCCATCATCCGTGCGCTGCCCCGAACAGCAGGTTGATCGCGGTCGGAGCGACTCCCGCCAGACAGGCGCCGACCACGCCCGCCAGCGCGAGCTGCTTGCCGCGATACCCGCCCGCGTAGTTGCCCGACTGCTGCGAGAGCCCGTAGATCGCGGCTCCCAGCAAGATGCTCGCGAGCGAACCCCACAACGCGATCTGCGCCAGCCAGTTGATCATCTCCTGAATCAGATGCGCGCCCGGGAGTCCGCTCGACGACGGCGTCGAAGTGACCTGAGCCAACACAACGGACTGCAACCAGAACATCCGATAACACCTCCTCCCGGCCGGGTGGCCTCCACCCGGCCGGGATCGCAGGTACTTGGTACGAGACCGGGGGGTTGGTCTCACTACGGATAAGCGCGACGAGCAACGCATTCGCGACAACGAGATCCGAGATTTCTTCAGCGCGTTCCGTCCGCCGTTCGCGCCATTCCTCTGTAGATGGCGACAACGGAGGTCTCGTGAAGGTGTTTGCACTGCTCATCGGCGGTGGCATCGCGCTGCTGCTCGGCATCGCGATCGTGGTGGCGGGTCCCGACGCAGGATCTGAACCGTCTGCTCTCGCGCTGAAGGAGATTCCTCCCTATCTGCTTCCCGTCTACGTCGCAGCGGCGACAACGTGCGAAGGCTTGCCGTGGCAGGTGCTCGCGGCGATCGGCTTCCACGAGTCTCGACACGGCGACGGACGCGTCGACCCGTCAACGGGCGACGTTGCCCTGCCGATACTCGGACCGCCGATCGACGGCACGAACGGCAACGCTCGCATTCCTGATGCGTCGTTCAGTGATCGTTGGGCGCATGCGATGGGGCCAATGCAGTTCATCCCGTCTACCTGGAGGCGATGGGGGAGACTCGCACCGAACCGTCCCGCCGGCGCGACGCCGTCAGCGCAGAACGCGTGGGACGCGATCTACTCCGCCGCCGCGTACCTATGCGGCGGACGGCCGTCCGTCGGCAGTCTCGAAAAGGCGATCCTTTCGTACGACCACAGCGAGGCCTATGTCCGCTGGGTACTCGCGAAGGCCGCTGACTACGGGTACGTCGCCGGTGGCACGGCGGTTGTCCCGGTGGTTGGCGGCATGACGTGTCCCGTCACCGGTCCGGTGACGTTCACCAGCTCGTTTGGTGCGCCTCGCTCTGGCGGACGGAGGCACAAGGGCAACGACCTCTTCGCTCCCTACGGAACACCGTTGGTAGCGATCGAGAACGGCGTGATCGTCCAGCTCGACAATGTTCCGGTCGGCCTCGGCGGCATCGACATCTGGCTGCGCGGCGACTCCGGCACGAACTACTACTACGCGCACGACAGCTCAAACGTCGTCGCGCTTGGCCAGCGAGTCACTCTCGGCCAGGTCATTGCGTATCTCGGCGATACGGGTAACGCGGAAGGCTCGCCGCAGTTGCACTTCGAGATCCATCCAGGAGGCGGACCCGCAGTCGATCCGTACGCGACCCTGAGCAGAATCTGCGCACCGAATCGACGTAACTAGTGCCGTGACCGGCAACGTCTGGGGGTCGCGTCCACCATTTGGTGGGCGGGTTCGCGCAGACTCGTTGGTATGGCTGAGCGGGTACGGGTTCGCGATCTCACGAACGTTGAGGGCAACAAGCTTCTCGGGATCGTGAGACGGGGGTCGGTGGTGCGCTGGCGGCGTGCGCAGATCGTGTTGTGGTCCGCGCAAGCGATGGACGTTCCGGCGATCGCTCGGATCGCGTTCACATCCGAGGATCGGGTCCGGGACGTGGGCTGCTCGTCAGCGTCACAATGGTTCAGCGGAGCTCGCCTATGAGATGACACAAGAGGCTTCTTGTGCGGTGAGGGGAGACCGCACTCCATGGTTGCGAAGGGTTGGGTAGAGACGACAAGAGACTGCGATCACGTTGCGGTGAGTCCGCAGGTCGTACTGGCGTGTCGACGCCTACTCAAAGATCTGACACTGATGTCCTCGAAGCAATACGGGACGAGCATGGCGAGTTCGTTTCGCGCGGTCCGTACGTGCGCTTCGAGTCGACCGCATTCTTGATGCTGTCGAACAGCTCGAGTGTCGTCGCTAATCGTCCTCGTCCAGAGCACGCTTGGCGTGCTTGGTGGCGCCGTTCGATTTCGCTCATAGCGGATCCGCGTCGACGGTCTCGACCCTGCACTCTACTGACGTCGGGACGCAGCTCGCGCTCGCGACGTCCGTACCGACCCCGTGGTCCGGGTTGACTCTACTCGACGCGACGGGCGTGGTTCTCGCTCGGGGCCGATATGGCTCGCGCGCTATCCGCCGTATGGGCCGTGCTGGTGGTGGTTCAGCTGTTCGTGAATAAAGCTACCTTTCGATGTTGCTGGGTTGGAGAACTCTTGCCACACAGATGGCGGGCAGCCGTGGTACTGCCATTCGACACCATCCTTTCGGAATCTACAGAGGATCCGCTCTCCTTCGGAGTCGTATGCAATTGCGCTGCAACGCGTTGACGCAGGTGTTTCGATCCATTCGATTGTCATGATGTTCCTTCGGATAGTCCCCGCCATCGCGCGATCACGGCTGTTAGGTCATTGTCAATGGAGGGCGAGACGCGCCATCCGGCGAGGCTCGGATCTCCGGCGTGGGGTTCGGGCTCGGGTCGACGTATGAGGATGCGGGTCGGTAGCACCACCGCTTCGCCGGAAATAAGCGCTTCGCCCGTCCGCAAAGATGGCAGAACACTTGCCAGCCCTGAGACCGCATCGGGCAGAGTTGTTCGGACTGTTGCTTGGTCAGAGCCGTTGGTGAGCCGGAGAGCCACGATCGTGCCGCATTGCGCGAGCGCGGTGTCCGGTAGTTCCGAGGGGCGTTGCGTGACAAGCATCAGACCTACTCCGTATTTTCGTCCTTCGCGCGCGATGCGGTTTGTCGCGGTCCGTGCGGCGTGTGCGCTGGCCTCGGAACCGAGGTAGCGGTGAGCCTCTTCGAGCACCACCAGGACTGGTCGTTTACGACCGATGCCGTCCTCGTTGCTGCGGGTGGCGATCTCGAAGAGGAGCTGGAGAACGACCCCGATCGCGACATCGGCGACCTCGGCTGGCACCCCGCTGAAGTCCAAGACAGACACGGGGAGCTTGTTTCCGAGCCATTCGGAGACCATCGCGACGAGAGGATCTGGACAGGCAGGGTCTGGCGGTTCGAGAAAGAAGTCGAACTGCGGGTCGGAGAGTCGCAGTCGGAGTCGTTCTGGCGCCGGACTGTAATAGTGGTACGTGAGACACTGAACTGGTTCGCCCGCCATCGGGCCGTACGGCGTGAAACGGGCCGGAGTGAGCGTCTTCGGATCGCCGTTGTCCTCAACGCAGTCGGTTCCACCCGTCTTCTGCGTGACCGTTGCACGGTTGTCGTAGTCGAGGCGATGCCAGACTCTGCGGAGATCGAACGGAATAGGCGTGTCGGCATTGATTGACTCTGTACCAACATCAAGCCACTCAGCATCGGCCGCAAATGCGCGGCGCTCGGCGGTGACGAGCTCGGAGAAGCGATCGACGATGGTCTTCCCGTCAAGGCCAGTCAGTGTGAACAACAGGTCGGACGCCGGCAGCGCCCATGCCGGAACGCGAAGAAGGGTGTCGCCCTCGCCTCGTACTGATCGAGTCGCGGCGGTCGCGCCGAGACTGCTCGCATACTCGCCGTGAGGATCTACGAGCACGATGTTGGCTGAGGCCCAGCCGCCGGAGATGAAGCTCTGCAGCAAAGACGCGACAGCGCTGGTTTTGCCGGATCCCGTCGAGCCCACTACGGCCGAGTGACGGGTAACGAGGCGCGCAGCGTCGAGTGCGACAGGTACATCAGGTGCTGCCGAGAGCCCGCCGACGACGACACGTTCCGGGCCAGGTGGCGGGTAGATGGCGACGAGCTCGTCTGGCGTGGTGAAATGCACCGGATCGTCGAGACCGGGATAGGTGCTGATCCCACGTTGAAATGCGTTGAGTCCGTCGATTTCGCCAAGCAGTTGTACCTGGAGCCAGCGATCACCTTGTTGCGGAGCTTGTGAGGGAGGCAAGGGATCGGCGAGCTGGGCGATGCCGACCAGAACGACCGAGCCGACCAGGCTGACTGGACCTTGCGGGAACCGAACCAGCGAACCGACTTGACCGACGGGAACGAGTCGTCCTCGCCAGATCGGCGCGACACCAGCGAGATCCGGATCGAGTGCAACCGTCACGGTCGCGCCGAGAACGTGCCGTACCCGACCGATGCATGTGGGGTCGCGTTCAGCCATCTGCTGGCGCAACCTTGCGGGCTAGGAAGGCGGCCAGATGAGCGAAGTCACCTAGGAGGAATCTTCCCCCTTCGAACACGCCAGGTATGTCCTCACTGGGTCGCCAGGCGGCTCGACGGCCGTCGATGATCGCGTCCTCCGGACTGAGCGCGACCAGATTGCGCGTAGTCGCCGCCCACTGGGCGACCTCATCGGGAATCGTGTCGTAGCACAGTGCCAGAACCTCAGAACGAGGGTGTCGGCTCGCCGCCTCGAACAATGTCTCGTTCAGATGTCCATCACGAAACGAGAACCCGGTGGTGATCGTGATCGTCTCCGGCTCCTGCAGGGCGCGGCGGAACCGGTCCATCAACACCACAAACGGGACGCGTCTCGACTGGTCGTACTTCTCATCCGACGGATAGATCGCGACAACGCCGTCGACGTGTTCCTGACCAGTGCGGACCATTCGAACCTCACTTGCCTCCGAAGACAAGCGCCAGTTCACTGATCCGTGGAGTTTCCACAACCTCACAAAGCCGGCTGGGAGTCCACGAGACGGCGGTGCGTCGTGAGGTTCAACCAGTTCCGGAAGGAAAGCCGCGCGCACGCTCCCGATGAAGCCGTCGAAGTACGGGACACCAACCCGCTCGAGTCCAAGCTCGATCAGAAGGTCGTAGTTGGTCGTGAACAGTTCGAGTGGGTGTTCGTTCTCCATGCGCGCAGCCCACGACGCCAGCTGAACGAAGGCGTCGCTGTTGGATCCTTCGATCTTGATCTCGGACATGATCCCGGCACATATTGCTGCGTCCAGTTCCGCAGCATCCTCGGCGGTCAGCCCACCGACCTTCTCATCGCCCGACAACACATTCCGCAATCGGCGAAGACGACTCAAGCCCTCTTCCAGATTGCGATCTGCGAGAAGCGCCGTCGCTTGAGCTTTTCTTGGGTTCGGCAATGCGTCCACTACTTGCTTCTGGAGTTCTTCAAGGGTGGGAAGACCTGCAGCGCAACTCGCCCCCGCCCCAATCAGGAGACAGACGTGGCGGGCGCGCGACGCAAGCTTGCTGGCGAGCTCGCGTGCCACCGTCGCCGCGTCATGCCGGTCGTCGAGTACCGCGCCCGCGTCTGGATCGGTCCCCGCAGACATAGAGGAGAACGTACCTCACACTTCGGTCATCGCAGCTCGGACCGTGCCCGCCAGAGATTCACCGAGCACTGCCTCGTTGCACGTCGAGAGCCCCACGCTCCTTCAGCACACCGTTCGCACAGACGGAGACCACCGATCTTCGCGGTATTCCAGTCTCGCTCACGCGTGAGAACGGCGTCTGCAAATTGTCGATCGCGGCATCGTCGATGCCTGTGTGATGCGGATAACCCGCAGTACAATGTCGTGGTCCGCAACCCTGGAAGGAACCAACACGATGCCGCGCTACCGAGTGACCCTTCGACGTACGACCGTTGAGATCGTTCAGGCTGCGAATCCGTTTCAGGCGGCGATCGTGGCGAGTGATCTTGGTGGTGATGGCGTCGAGGTTGCGAATGTCGTGCCAGCAGTCGGTCGGCCGGCGACGTCGGGCGGTCCGCGCAAGGCAACGGAAGCTGCGAAGAAGCCGGGCAAGAAGGTTGCGAAGAAGCGGCGACCGATGTCGGCTGAGACACGCGCGAAGCTCGCGAAGAATCTGGTGAAGGCGCGTGCTGCACGGGCAGCGAAGGCGAAAGTTGCGAAGCCGGCGACGAAGAAGAAAGGCGCGGCTAGCTCCTTTCGGCGCTGAACTGAAGCCGGGCTACTCGGTTACCGGCGCGCGATCTATCTGTTCCAACCCCACAGGAGGAAGAGAACGGCCGCGAGGAAGCCGACAGTTGTGAGTGCGGCACCTGGGGAGATGTCGTCTCCTCCGAGGCTCGCGAAGGTCGGTTGCGCAGCGTCGGTGACGAAGGGATGAATAACGGGTCCAGCAACTCGTCGCCCGGAAAGGCGGCCGTGATGAGTGCCTCCGTGATCAGCTCAGCGCGGACGTTCATCACTGCGTCGCGGAGGTCCCGGTCGGCGAGGGGCTGAGCCGCGAATTCAACTTCGGTGACGGGGCCTCTGTCGCACTGGACGTGGTCGTTGAGGCACGCGATGAGTGGCGTGGTGTTGGCCGTAGTCAGCTCGACTTCTCGGGTTTCATGTGGGTGCATCGTCGCAAGCTCGCCGCGAACTTTGCCAGGGCGCAGCGTAGGTCGGGCGGGAGGTTCGACCTCTGTCGTCGAAGCTCGACGTCGCGGCCGGTGTTTGTCGGAGTGCGCGACGGCTGGACAAGTCGTGGGTCAGATGAGCATTGGCACCCGTTCACGTCGGGGACGACTCGTTAGGATCGGTGGGTTCGGTTGCCGCGGGCTGCGGACTGGTGACATGACGATTCGGGATCGAGATCGCAAGATTCTCTGGGGGCGCTCAGGGAACCGCTGCGCAATCTGCCGTCGAATGTTGGTTGACGTCGGAGCGCGACGCGGTCGCGAGTCAGTGACCGGCGAAGAAGCCCACATCATTGGCCGGTCACGGTCCGGTCCGCGGGGCGGTCAGTCGTACGTCGGAGATCGGGATTCGTACGACAATCTGCTCTTGTTGTGTTCAGTGCACCACAAAATCGTGGACGATCAGCCGCTGATCTATCCGCCGATCAGATTGCGTAAGATCAAGGCGGAGCACGAGGAATGGGTGAAACGTTCGCTTGAGGTGGTCCCGGCGCGTGGGCCGCGTCCTATCGATCTGCCCATGCTTCCGGCGCGGTTGGTCAATCGTGAACGGGAACTTGCCGCTATTACCGGGGTGATGGAGCAGGCGGACCAAACCCCTGTCCCGAGTGTTGTGGTGCTCACGGGGATGCATGGCGTAGGTAAGAGTGCCGTTGGCGCGCACTGGATCATGCGGAACTGGGAACACTTCGAGGGCGGTCAGCTGGTCGGAGATTTTTCGAGGCGCCGCGAGCGCCGACCTGCCGATGTTGGCGAAATCCTTGGCGATTTCCTCCGCGATCTCGGAGCAGCCGAGGAGGCAATTCCGCCGACCTTGGTCGATCGTCGCCGCTTGTTTCTCGAGCATACGGTGACGCGTAAGGTAGTGATGCTGCTCGACGGTATCGAGCATGCGGCCCAAGTCACTGCCGTGATGCCAGCGTCCGCGGGCAGCGTCGTTATCGTCACGAGTAACTACCACCTAGAAGAATTGCTATTCGAGGGTGCAGCACTTGTGCCACTCGAACCCCTTGATAACAACACGTCGAGACGGTTGTTGGTTGACATGCTCGGTGACGAGAGAGTTGCGGAGAATCTCGATGCGGTTGATCAGCTCATCGGCCTCTGCGGTGGATTGCCCCTGGCGCTGCGGATCTCCGGCGGGCGATTGGTCGGACGTGGCCGTGAGCGTGGGATCGCTGCTCTGGTCGAAGGGATCTCCAGCGCAGCGAACCGGTTGAACGCACTGTCGGGACCCGGCAGTTATGCAATGGATGCCATCTTCGACTTTGCGTATGGTGATCTCGCGACGGATGTGCGCCTGGCGTATCGTCGTCTGGGGCTGCATCCCGGCGGCGATATCACGCCTGCGGCCGTGTCCGCGCTGATTGAAAGGCCTATCTCTGAGGCCGCGTCGACGCTCGACGTGTTACACGACGCACATCTCCTTGAGGTCGCATCCGACAGTGGGTATCGGCTCCACGAACTCGTTGGACTTCACACTAAAGCGTGCGCCGAACGTGATGACTCACCAGATGATCGCGACCGCGCGATCCATAGACTTCTGGATTGGTACTACGCGGCGTTGCAGGCGGCGGATCGGGCAGTGTCAGAGGACCGGCTGCGTCTTGACCGTCTTGACACCCGAGCCGCGCATCAACTTCCAACCTTCGAGTCAGCGCGCGACGCATTCGAGTGGTTCGATCACGAGCGAGAAGCCATCGCGGCTGTCGTGCAGTTGGCCGTGTACGTCGGCCGCGACGAACGAGTATGGCAGTTCGCAGAAGCGCTCTGGCTCCTTTGCTATAACCGGAAGCTGTACTCGCTGTGGTTCAGCGCGTACGAGGCAGGCGCAGAGGCGGCAGTCCGCCTTCGCGACGACGCGGCCGAGGCACGGATGCGTTCGTGTTTGGCTCGGGCGTACTCGGATCAGGGCGACTTCGGACAAGCGGCGACACAGATGCATGCCGCCGACACGGCGGTGACCCGCTGCGACAACGAGATGCTCAGGGCGTCGGTGGCCGAATTCGGAGCCGTCGTACGGTTCGAACGTGGCGACGTGGCCGACGCGCTGGAGCGGTTCACGCGAGCGCGCGCCCTTTTCGAACGCTGCGCCAGTTTGCGCGGTATTGCGATTCAGGACTACCAGATTGGCAAGTGCCTGATTGCGATGGGCGCGAACGAGCGCGCGCTCGTGCCGCTCGATCGCGCCGTCGCGATGTTCGTCGAGCTCGAAGACGATGTCCTTCTCGGTCGTGTGTCGCGTCGGCGTGGCGAGGCCCTGAGTGGCCTTGCTAGGTACGCCGAGTCTCGAAGCGCTCTGGAGGTGGCACTCGAGATTGCCGAACGACTCGACGTTCGATTCGATAAAGCCCAGACCTTGGAGGCCCTTGGCGCGGTCTCCGACGCCGAAGGCGACATCGAGGCCGGTCGCATTCACCGTGAGGATGCGTTTCGCCTCTACCACGACATGGGTCACCCGCGTGAGAGGTCGTTGTTCAGAGATCTCGGCGAGGCCGAGTCGAGCTGAGCCTCCGCGCACGTCCTCGCTAGCGTATGGTCACCGTCACCGGCGTCGACACGCGACCCACGTCGAGGAGTAGATCGAACGCTGCGGGCCTGGTCGGGCGACTCCGCAGGTAGCACGCGTATAGAACGGAAACGAGCGGAGCCGGGTCGCGTCCGTCGGTGGCGCCGTATGCCTCTGCGTCAACGAAGCCTCGCACGCGGTCGCGAATGACGGCAGTCGCCGTTCCCTTGTGCGCGTCGAGTACGGCAGCCATGCGACACCCCGGATACTCGCCGAGCACGCGGCGGGCCCAGCCCCGGATAGTCGCAAGTGATGAAGTGCCGTCAGCGAGCGGTCGCCTTCGCACGATGATCGCGGCGTTCTGTAGGAGCCGAACGTCCGCGGTCTGCTGGTCGACGACCAGATGACGCAGAACGCGAAATGGGTTGGCCTCCTTCCCTTCGCCGGGGGGGGGGGGG